>NZ_JBHTHG010000120.1:8444-55431 GCF_042676365.1 Bacillus sp. CGMCC 1.60114 | reverse complement strand
ATGCCTGGAAAACCGCCCATGCCCATGCCTGGAAAACCGCCCATGCCCATGCCTGGAAAACCGCCCATGCCCATGCCTGGAAAACCGCCCATGCCCATGCCTGGGAAACCGCCCATGCCCATGCCTGTGAAACCGCCCATGCCCATGCCTGGGAAGCCACTCTTACCCATGCCTGGGAAACCGCCCTTCCCCATGCCTAGTAAGCTGCCTAGTAAGCCGCCTATGCCTGGGAAACCTAGAATACGTTGAGAGCCTAATAGCATGTTTCCACCTACTTTTTATAAATATTTCATAGTCTTTTCCATGCTATGCTTAAAAAAAATAAAGGAGCTTATTCTCCTTTAAAATTAGGCGGACTAACTACCGTTAAAGATAAGTTATGATGCTATATTATGTATCTTATGTGCTGTATTTTATGCCATTCTAAGTAACCTATATACAAATTTTCAGAATAACAATATCGGTATGTCAAAGATTTAGAGATTACTTGCAATCGCTCTGAAGTTTTTGTACTAGAAAATATACTGTTCGTGTCCCCCTTTCATAATGCCGTATTTCGTCCGGTTCCTTCACATTGACGCTTCTTTAGCCCGCTATTCGCAAGCAATAAGAGCACTCCATACCCGCCTACTGTGCAGATGCGCCGGCTTAGGCTAGTAGTTATACGTCTCTTGTCTTCTTTTCACTAACGAAATAGGAGGCATATTATTTTATCTTCGGATATACATAATTAATTTTTATTGGACGAGCATACACTCATTTTTAACTTGATCACATACAATAATAAGAATAGTAAATGAGGAGGTGCGTAATAATGCCGAAGCCAGCCTATGGTTATGTTACACTTGTGGGTCGCAAACCTATAGAAGTCGAATCAGGCGAAAACGTAAAATTTAATAGAAACGGTCCATTAAATCATATCGTGTTTGATCCACCTAGTGACACGCTAATAATTCCTGAACCAGGAGACTATAAAATCGAATTTATATTATTAATCGATGGTCCTGCTTCTACTTCAGTATATGGTTTAATTTTAAATAATTCTTTAGTCGGTGGACGACTTACTAATTACGGTATACAAAGACTAGTGGATGGAGCGAGTCTGATGCTTACTGGACAAGCTATTATCCATATTCCTAAACGTTCAACACTACAACTTAGAAATATAGGATCAACTACAGATATGTTACTCCCAATTCTAAACGGACACAAAGTTAATGCTGCATCATTAACTATCGAGAAGCTTAACTAGTAAGGTTTATTTGTGCAGCAGTTGGGATTAAAATAGCGTTCTATCAATAGATAGAACGCTATTTTAATCCATAAATACATATCAAAAACTAGCAAACCTACTTATTCAACTACTGATAGAATTACTTATGCCTTTATGGCAAAACATAAGCACCAATTTTAAATCTATTTTGTAATAGTAGACTTTTGGTTAGTTCACCAACACGCATTCTCCCATAATCTGAAGTATATCTAATTTTTCAGGAGGTTAATTTTATGGCTAAAACATTATGTAAAGAACTAGCAAAAATCCTCAAAGGTGAAGCTGAACAAAAAAACGATGTATGCATGGTAACAAGGGAGAGAAAGGATTTAGACGTAACAATTCTTGGACATCCTACACATTCGGAAATGGTAATTTCTTTGGAGTTTAGTTTCGAACCTATTTCTAAAAGATATGAAGATTTTGGTTTCGAACCTACTTCTAACAGAAATGAAACTTTAAATCTAGCTGAACTTGTTTTTTTACAAGACGAAGTAAATCCTTTTTTAGAAGCTATCAAAAAGAGCGATGAAATTAAAGTCTCAGCTATACACAACCACTGGTTGTTTGAAAAGCCAAGACTCATTTATATGCATCTTGAATCAATTCAAAATCCGGTAGAGTTTGCAAAAGAGATTGCTAGAGCTCTTAAGAAAGCTGGAGTAGAATAAATATTTTTGAATAACGAGCAACATCTTGTTTTTCTTCTATAAGTAATACAAATGTACAATCCTAGATATCTTAAATAATAAGGGCTTGATGACCCCATTACCAAAAGTTGGTTTTTAGATTTGAAAGCGAGCATTCCATCAGCGGGAATGAAAATCCCCACTGATGGAATGCTCACTTTATTTCTTCTTCCGACGGAATAAATCAAGTGTTTTGTACCCTTGTGAAAGGATATCAACCATTTGTTGGTGACGCTTATCACGTGTTTGTTGTTGCTTCGCTGAGAATATGTGACGCGCCCAGTCTTTTTGATATCCAGGTGTTAAGCTTTGGTAAAACTTAAGTTCATTTGGATGATCCGCTAATAATGCTTCAACATCCTTCACATTGTCCTCATAATCCGCAACGCATTGGCTGGCAGTCGATGTTTTCTTTTCTTTCTTTTTTTCACGTTTTAAACCAACAACAGTGAAAACATCATCCATGCTTACCATACGCGCAAACTTAATATCGCTATTCCCTACATAACCATCCTCTCCAACGTTCATTGCTGGAAACATTTCATCTCTATGAATAAAGGTTTTATAACGAGTATTCCCTTTTTTCGGATATGCGAAAAATACATAGCCCTTCTCAAGTAAAAGCTGTTCATTATTCATAATAAATTGTGTATGTGTAACCATTTCATCAATTGTTTCTACAAAAATGAAAATAGCATCATGATCTTTCGAAAGGATAGTCGTTTGTTCAGTAAAGACATCATAGTCGCTTGGTTGATTGATTACAGCCATATTTGTGAATTTATTTAGTTTTAATTTATCGATAATTGACATAACAGGCTCCTTAGTTTTTATTATATTTCAATTTAAGCTTCATTTTTTTCTAATAAAGTGTACCTTATTCAGACAAAAATGTCTGTAAAGATGATTACTGGTTTATAGCCGTTCGTAAATACTTGCTTAAAATAAAAAGGCAGACCATCCAATTATTTTATTAAGTAACTGAAAAACGAGAATATGATAGTCTTTTTATTTGTTAATTATGTTACATATGTAGACGAACAATGTTTAATTTTCGTAATAGGGGTACCGTCACATTGATAAAAAGACATTATCCTTTCCAATGATTCCTCAGAAAGAATAACGTCTTTTTCATTTTAAGGGGTATTTTGTCTTGTTAGCTTGATAGCGATGGGACGGTACCCTTATATACAAAAACAGAGGGCAGATATGCATCCGCCCCTTGTGTCCAACCAATATTATTCTTGCTCGTCCATAATTTTCTCAAACGCAGCAGATACTTTTTCAAATTCCTCGTCACTCTCAATGTATGAGAATTCACTATCTTCTTCTACTTTTAAAAAGAAGATATCAATGTCTTCCTCTGTTTCCGTTTGAATGTCTTCTACAAAGCCAACAGCAATGTATTCTGCTCCTTCGACATTCATCGTTCCGAGCACTTCAACTTCCTGCTCCTCATTACTCTCATCGCTAAGGGTAAAAATTTCGCCTACTTCAATTTCAGACATATTCATTCTCCTCCTGTTATACTCTAAAAAATAGAACGTTCAAATCGTATACTTACTATAGTATATCTTTCCATAAAAAATCAAATTAATGCGCAAAGAACAACAATTTCTTGCTGCTTCAGCGTAAGAATCCAACTAAAAGGATATCATCTGTGAATATGAATGAATACATTTTGAGCTCTCGTCACATGCCCATCAACTTTAGAAATGGGTTGCCCCTAAAACGAAAAAAATGAGTTGAACTCTCATAAATAACTGTCGAGATATAAATTTTTCGTTTTGGGGATATGTCAAAATCTTATCTTGATGAGCATAAGGTACTGACGGTAAAACGAGGATTTTATATGTTAAGGATATGCAGGATTTCATGCAGGCTACGAAAACGGTTTAAACTGCCAATGCTATTGTGACATGGCTGTATGAAATCCTGCATACAGTGAAGGGAACAGAAGGCTGGAAAACTCCTGGTATGAATGGGTTTCTGGGATTTGATTACCGCTGATAATGATACGTTATGTTAACTTCACATGAATATGATATTTATCAATTTTTTCTTTCATTAACCATGATAAAATTGTATGAAAAGGATATCGGAGGGGTTCTATGAAACTAGTAGGACAACAAATATATCTTCGACTTTACAAGATTTCTGACGCCAGCGAGTTAGCTAAATTACTTACTAGAAATCGCGAATTTTCCCAACGATTTTGCCCATTATTCCCAGAAGCCTTTTTTACAGAAGAACATCAAAAAATACGCCTTAAACAGGCATTAAAAAAGACAGATGAAGGACAATTATATCCTTTTGGAATCTTTTTAAAAGCAACTGATAAACTTATCGGAGACATTTCATTAACTCAAATTGCTAGGGGAGACGTACAAAGCTGTTATACGGGATTTACTTTAGATAAGGAGCATAATGCAAAGGGCTATACAACAGAAGCTCTTCAACTTGTTGTAGACTTTGCTTTTAGAGAATTAAAACTACATAGAATTGAAGCAGGAGCTATGCCTGACAATATAGCATCTATTCGTGTATTAGAAAAAGTAGGGTTTAAAAAAGAAGGTATAGCTAAAGAAAATATAAAGATTAATGGCAAATGGACAGATCATCAAATATTAGCTATCATCAACAGCTTGGATGTGTAAGCTCATTTCACTTCCAATAACGGGAACTATGTCAACTAAAATGAAGACCGCGCGGTCTTCATTTTTTTGTACACAGCTTATTAAGAGTCTTACTGTAACGGCGGTTCTTCTATGTTGTAGTAAATGAGGTCATATGTTGTACAAAAAAAGAATAGATCAAGCACATAATCTCTGCTTGTATCTATTCTCCTCATTGCCTCTCTTATAAAGACTATAATAATATATAAGAGATGTAGTCTTAATCAAGAATACCCTGTTTTTTCTGTTACTTAATAAAAACAATTAGCAGTCTGCCTTTTCATTCATCTTAAAAATGTAGTATTAGTCTGCTTTTTGCTTTTTACTTACAAAAACAGAACATAGAATTAAGATTATTAAAATGCCTAAACAAAGAAAAATACTTGCTCGGTTCTGATCGCTGAATGCAAATGCCACACAGCTAATCGTTAACGCTATCGCAGTGAATGAGGTCACATATGGAAATCCCCATACTTTAAAATGCGGTAACTTTGTATATGTTTTGCGAAGCTTCAGTTGTGCTAAACATATGCTGATCCACACCACTGATACCGTAAATCCCGGAATTGCCATCAAATACCCAAAAACACGGTCAGGGGAAAAGTACGCAACAAATGTCCCCCCAATAAGAACGATAGAGCTTAAGATAACGCTATATAATGGAACACCATTCTTGGAAACATGTGAAAACAGCTTCGGTGCTTCCCCTTCTGTAGCTAAGGAATGCAGCATACGTGTACAGCCATAAACACCGGAGTTTGCAGCGGACAAAACAGCTGTAATAAGGACGAAGTTCATAATATGAGCCGCTCCTTTAAATCCGACTGCAGATAACACTTGCACAAACGGGCTTGCTTGGTTGCCGATTTCATTCCATGGAATTAATCCGCAAATGACAAGGATTGGGAGCGTATAGAATAATACGATTCTCCAAATTACTCCTTTAATCACTTTAGGCAATACCTTCTCTGCATCCTTCGTTTCTGTTAAAGTCAATCCGATAAGTTCAGAACCACCGTAAGAAAAAATTACTACTAACAATGCAGAAAATACTCCTGACCAGCCGTGCGGGAAGAATCCCTGGTGCTGTACATAGTTTTGCATATAGTGAGTTTCATTGCTCGGGATAATGCCGAATAAAATACCTGCACCTAAAACAAGAAATAGAACAATCATCGTAATTTTAATTCCGGCAAACCAAAATTCAAACTCTCCGTAATTCTTCACATTCATAAAATTAATAACCACAATGAAAATAGCACTAATAAGACTTAAAGACCATAAAGACATAGAAGGAAACCAATATTGCAGAAAGCTTCCCGCAGCTATTACTTCAATGACACATACAACTAACCACATAAAACAGTACAGCCATCCAATTACAAATGACACTTTCGTTCCAAATGCTTTATGAATAAATCCTTTCATATTCACCCCAGGATAAGCGATGGCCATCTCCGCAATTGCACTCATTACAACAAGAAGCAATAATCCGGCAAACAGATAAGAAAAAATAACTGCTGGTCCCGCTATGGATACTGTTTCAGAAGTCCCTTTAAATATACCTGTACCGATTGCTCCTCCGAGTGCCATCAAACGAATATGCCGTGGCAATAATCTTTTTTGTAATTCCATAATTATCCTCCTAATTTTTAATATAAAGATTTTTTATTTAACAAAAGATTCTATAGAATCAAGTGTAGTTTTTCTTCCAATAAAAAATCGCCCCTGTCCTAAATGACAGGGACGATTGAAACCGCGGTACCACCCTAATTGCAAACTTAAGTCTGCCTCTTGATTTTGTTAACGATCTTTTGACCGTCTTTCCCTCTATAAAGGTCGCCCCTTATTTCGAAAAAGATGCTCCGGGATTGAAATTCACACTTATTTATGTACTGATTCGCACCTTCCATCAGCTCTCTGAAACAGGGAAATAAGCATTACTATATTCCTTTCATTGCATTTCCTATATTAAGTTTTCTATATAATAAAAAAGTCCCTACTGATTGTATCAGTAGGGACGAATATATCGCGGTACCACCCTAGTTGCAGACTAAGTCTGCCTCTCGACTTTGTTAACGATCATTTTTGACCGTTTTTCCCTCCATAAAGGTCACCTTTACTTCGAAAAAAAAAGCTCCAGGATCGAAATTCATCCTTATCTTTGTACTGATTTTCACCTTCCATCAGCTCTCTAAAACAGTGAGATAAGCACTACTTATATTCCCTTCATTGCCCAATTATATTTCAATTTATATGACGTAATTACGTTCTTCAGTAAGTATGTTTTGTATTATAGAGGCTGCATTAATATTCTGTCAATGGTTTTAAGCAATATTTATTTAGGTATGTTTTGCTAAAGGAAGCGATACTCATAGTTTTAAAAGAAAATCCGACTGGAGCCACATATGTGACTCATCAATGAATGTGTGAAACAATACCCCCAATAATAGGTTATGTTAACTTTGCGTAGGGAAATTTTTTTTATTTCAAATATTTAGAATTAACATTAAAATAAATAACAGGAGAGGGATTATGGAAATTACAAATAATAAATAACGAGGAGATAGAGATGAAAGTACAATTAAAAGCTGATTTAATGCTACTAATGGTTACATTTTTTTGGGGTGCATCTATCTTACTTACAAAGGTTGGCCTCAATTACATAGAAGAATATAATTTAATCGCATTACGTTTTATTATTGCTTTTCTTTTATCAGCTATAGTATTTTACAAGCACTTAATCAAAATTGATTTTAAAACTGTAAAATATGCGTTTATATTAGCTTCTATTTTGTTTATCGTTTATGTTTTTGCGACTTTTGGTACAAAGTATACAAGTGTTTCTAATGCCGGTTTCTTAATGAGTCTCACAGTCATCTTTATTCCAATACTATCATCTATATTTTTAAAGCAAAGACCTGAAAGAAAAGTTGTATTGGGAATTATTTTAACCATAGTAGGAATAGGATTATTAACGTTAAATAACGAATTCAAGATAGCTTCTGGTGATATATTATGTATCTTATGCGCTTTATTTTATGCAGTTCATGTCATCGTTACTGGAACAATGACTAAGCACGTTAATTCAATTACTCTTGGGGTAGTACAACTAGGTTTTGTCGGTCTATTTAGTCTCATTTTCTCAATGTTTATGGAAACCCCAAAACTTCCTGACACTGTTGAATCATGGTCTTCAATCTTAGCCTTAAGCATATTTTGTACAGCAATAGCTTTCATTGTTCAGGTTATTGCACAGCAACACACCAGCCCTACACATACAGGTCTTATTTTCTCATTAGAACCTGTTTTTTCTGCAGGTTTCGCTTTCTTTTTCACGGGTGAAACTCTCACATTGAAAGGTTACTTAGGTGCAACACTCATATTATTAAGTGTATTAATTGCTGAACTAGATTTTAAAAGTTTATTAAAGTTAAGTTATAAGAAAAATATGGAATAAAGTGAAACTTCCATCAGTGGGGGTTCTCCATCCCCCCCTGATGGAAAGCCCGTCCAATCGGGCACATAGAAATATATACATGTTACAAATATTCATTTATATCATTCTAATTCTCCTAACCTACATTCTCTTCTGGTAACACGAATTATATGAATGATAAAGAGCGTCCATCTTCGGGCGCTCTTTTCGTTATAAACGGAAGTTTTTTTGTTTATCCTCACATCATTTGAATAGAAAAACGTGAACTACCCGCCACTTAACGCTCTTACGAGCAGTTTGAAGTGGGGGCTTCTCGGTTAGTCGTTACTTTTATGAGCTAACGAATTAGTCCTAAGACCGCGAGCTATCTCCCATGTTCCATAGGTTCTTTGATACGATTTATGATAATGCTAACAAGCGTATCGCTTCATTTTTGATGTTGATTGCAGAATTATAATCTCTATCTATTGACGTACCACAATCACAAGCATACACTCGTTCAGATAGTGCTAAATCCTTTACGCTTCCACAACTACTACATGTCTTTGTAGAAGGAAACCATTTGTCAATTTTCACAAGTTGTTTGCCTTGTTCTTGTAACTTATAGGCTAAAAAAGCCGTGAACATCCCCCACCCATTATCCGTAACACTTTTTCCAAAGCTAAGTGCTCGTGACATTCCTTTCATGTTCAAGTCTTCAATTGCTACAACATCAAAGTTGTTAACTAATTCTTTTGACTTATGATGAAGGAAGTTCTTACGTTGATTTGCTACTTTTTCATGCAATTTAGCTACAAGAATACGTTGCCGATTCCAACGCTCTGAGCCTTTTGTACGTCTTGATAATACTCGTTGGGCCTTTGCTAATCTTTTTAATACTTGACGGTAGAAGCGAGGATAATTGGCTTTCTCATTCTCACTACTAACATATAATTCAGACATAGAAAAGTCTAATCCAACAACAGTTTCCACTTCTTTCTGCACGATTTCTTTTTCATACTCAGTCAAGATAGACACATAGTATTTCCCAGTGGGGGTCATGGAAATCGTGCATGACTTAATCACATGGTCCTGAGGTATTTCTCTATGTTGTTTGATCTTTACAAGCTTCAATTTCGGTAATTTGATATGACCATTCAGCAACATAATATTTCCGTTGACCATATTCGTTGTATAAGATTTTCTATCCTTTTTGCTTTTGAATGTTGGGAAGCCATTTTGACCACTAAAGAAATTTTTATAAGCAGTTTGCAAGTTTAATTGAGCATTCGCTAATGCTAATGAATCCACTTCTTTCAACCATTCAAACTCCGCCTTGTACTTTGCAGGAGTAGAAAATTTTTGTTTCTTTAGTTCTTCTTTATTCCCTTTATGCTTCTCATACACATCTTTTCGTTCAGATAACATCTTATTGTATACAAATCGCACACACCCAAAAGTTTTACGTATAAGATGTGCTTGTTGTTCTGTTGGATACAAACGAAATTTGTACGCTTTATTATGTATTGTCATATCATTTCACCTCACTTTTCACCTTGATTTTCGATATACTTTTTTACTACTTCTATTGGTGAACCACTGGTAGTGAGTAAGCAAAAACTTCTTGACCAGAACATCTCTTTCCAAAGTTTCTTTTTCACTTGTGGAAAGTCTCTCTTGATTAGTCGAGAACTGGCACTTTTATACGCATTGATGAACTTTGTTATTTCTGTATTTGGATGTGCTTTGAATAAAATATGAACATGGTCATTGTCATGATTCCACTCAACTAAAGTTATGTTATAGCTTTCTGAAAGCCTTATAAACATATCTTTTGCATAGTTAGACATATCATCATCAAATACGTTTCTTCTATATTTCACAACTAATATAAGATGATAATAAAGCAAGAATACTGAATGATTGTTACTATCTAACTTCATTGATATACCAACCTTTATACTTTATAAGACTGATTATATCAGAGTGAAAATAAAAATAATAGCAAGTACTTTTTGGCTAACACCAAACCGAAATTCATCTCCCACCTACCGTTGAGTTATCGCCCTGCACACGCTTAAGGAAGGAGAATTCTTTCGGGTAAAGCGTTAAAATAAACGCATCCATAACTGGAAGACCCTAAATCATCTTCATAAGACGCTTATCATTCTACACTTTTTTTGTTGGATCTATTTTTTGACGTGATTTTCTGCGATACATAACGGTCCAAATGATTGCAAGTCCAATGAATCCATACGTGACTAAACTAGAGATTGCTAAAAACGTAGATACTGAAAGGCTATAGACCAGCACCACTTTCAGCAATCCTTCCCCTAATAAAACAATCCCCCACCCCGCTGTCATGATTCGCAATACTTTACGAAAGTAGGCATTGTTCCACTTATCAGCAAAAGCTGCCTGTTCTTTTTGCGTTTTTCCGACAGTAAATCGTAAGGCGAAATAATAAATTAGCGGTCTTCGAGTCATAAGAGAGCCAAGGAAAATTAATCCCATAACTCCTGTGACAAATGATTCCCGAACCAAAATAAGTCTTTCGTCTCCGCCAATGAGAGCAGCGATAATTCCAAGAATAAATCCGACTAACATAAACACTGCAAATGCATCCCATTTTCTATACTTCAGAAAATAGATTATAGTTTCTACTAAAGGAATCATTGTAGCAATTATGAGCGCTGTGATGTTCGACACATGGCCTAATAACAGCTCGTAAACTAAAATGGGCAATGCCACATTAATAAGTAAAGAAAGGATAATTCCACGCACAATTTGTTTTCGTTCCATGTTACATCCCCTCCTCTGTATAGATCCCATGAAAACCAAATGGAATATGATGAGGAACCTCTGCTCTTCCGATTTCCACTTCTTTATTTAAACTACTTAACCCTTTTTGAAACGTATTCAATTCGCATTCCCCCCCTTAAAATAACATACGTAATATGCGAATAAAAAAGTCATGCAAGCTTTTTTTGTAAATGCTGATGAAGTATTTGCTGAACGCGTATTCCTTAAGAAAGAACCATAAAAGTCTTAAAACCAATCGCCGGTTTGTTAATAATAATTTTATGAATATTCCAAAAACCACTCCTACATGTCCATTAACTAAAATATTACTGAAACACTCATTTCGATATTGAATAATAATCATAAATCTTTCTATAAAATTGTATTGATAATTTTCTTTAAAAAATTTTTCTATTCATCGTCCTCTATAATATTTCTTCTTTTACTATCTTCTATTAATTTACACAACTATTTGTTCAAACTATCATAAAATATTACATCTTAAACATACGATTCTTTCTATAAAAAGATTGGGTGCTTTGTTACAAAAGTAAAGTTCAACTAACTATCAGTCGAGAATGCCCCCACTAGTGGAAGTTTCACTTTATCTCTCAATCAATAAAAAATTAACAATCAATTCTAAATTTTATCTTTTTTTCTATTATACTTTGTTATATTGTTGTATAATATTTTTGAAAGCGTTTATTATTTTAATATACATAATTTAAAACGTTTTTATTTGAACATTCATATATTTCAGACTATTCACTAGCAGGTGATTCACTTCCATATTATCCCTAAAAATCATTCATATCTATATTATGTAGCGATTTTTTCATACCCATTTACTAGATAATAGGAATAATTCTCTGGGTGATAAGTAATTGTGAATGTTTTTTTACAAAACAGATAAGTAATAACGTTTTGTATTATGTAAATTATCGTAATAACATAAGATATATAAAATGAATTGCACTCGTTACTATTTCATTCATCTTGAAAGAAACAGCCTAACGAGTAGGAGGTTTTGTCAAATGACGAGTAAGAATACAAATACAAACAACCCGTGGGCTAAGTTCCATGGTCCTAACCTTGGCTATGTCATTGAACAGTACGATCGTTATGTAGCTCAGGCAGGTTCTGTTGATCCGGAGTTAGAAGAGCTTTTTGCAAGATGGGGCGCTCCTCCTTTTCATGCAGATTTTACAAATGTAAACAGCAATGTCTCTAATTTTTCTTCTCAAAACAATACAGATATAGAAAAAGTTCTAAAAGCTGCAAAGGTTTTAGAAAATATTCGTTCATACGGTCACCTATCTGCGCACATTAATCCACTGGAGGAAAAAATGGATGGGCAGTTTTCTTTAGAGGGCCTAGGCGAAAATGATTTGAAAGCGATTTCAGCTAAAATGGTTTGGGCAAACGCACCTGCGGATGTTCAAACAGCATTTGATGCGGTTAATAGATTAAAAGATGTTTATTCAAAATCTTTAGCTTATGAGTTCGCTCATGTGCACGATAGCGAAGAACGCGCATGGCTGCAAGAAATGGTGGAATCAACTTCTCTGTATCATCCATTATCAAACGAAAAACGAATTGCAGTCTTAAAACGTTTAACAGCAGTCGAAGGTTTCGAGCAATTTTTGCATAAAACATTTGTTGGTCAAAAACGCTTTTCTATAGAAGGCGTTGACATGCTTGTCCCTATGCTTGATGAAATTATTTCTGAAGGCGCTAAGGGCGGCGTGAAAGATATTATGATTGGTATGGCTCACCGCGGACGTCTGAGCGTACTTGCACATACATTAGAAAAACCTTACAGTCACATGTTTACTGAATTTAAGCATTCAGCACCGATGCAAGACAAGGACAAAAACAATGTCGGCTGGACGGGAGATGTTAAGTATCATTTAGGTAAAGAACAATTAATTGACTCTGAGGGTTCTCTTACTCGCGTTACATTAGCTAATAACCCAAGTCACTTAGAATTTGTAGACCCAGTTGTTGAAGGTTTTGCACGTGCTGCTCAAGAAAATCGCCAACAAGCAGGTTATCCAGAACAAGATATTTCTAAAGCTTTTGCAATTTTAGTACACGGTGATGCTGCGTTCCCTGGTCAAGGTATTGTACCTGAGACGCTGAACTTAAGCAGACTGAAAGGTTATCAAACAGGCGGTACAATTCACATTATCGCCAATAACGCAGTAGGATTCACAACTGATAGTTATGATTCTCGTTCTACAAGATATTCTAGTGACCTTGCGAAAGGCTTTGATATTCCGATTGTACACGTAAATGCTGATGACCCTGAAGCTTGTCTTATTGCAGCTACTCTTGCTTTCCAATACCGTACGCTGTTCAAAAAGGATTTCCTAATTGACTTAATCGGATATCGCCGCTTTGGTCATAACGAAATGGATGATCCTGCAGTTACACAACCGAAAGTATATAAAAAGGTAAGCAAGCATCCTACTGTAAGAGCTTTATATGCTGAAGAGTTACAGGCGAAAAGCATTCTAAATGCTGACGAAGTAGAAACAATTACGCAATTTGTACAAGAGCATTTGAAAGCTGAATATGCTCAAGTTTCTTCAGATAAAAAAGAAGTAAGTGCTAATATTCCAGTTCCTGAAGTAGTTGCAAATGGAATTCCACAAATGATGACAGGTGTTTCATTAGAAACACTTCGAGAATTAAATACTAGTCTTCTGCAATGGCCGGAAGGTTTTAACGTATATCCAAAATTGAAAAAAATTCTTGAACGCCGTGATAGTGCATTTAAAGATGGCGGTAAGCTAGAATGGGCAAATGCCGAGGCGTTAGCGTTTGCTTCGATTTTACAGGACGGTACGCCAATTCGTCTAACAGGACAGGATTCAGAGCGCGGTACATTCGCACAGCGTCACATTGTACTACATGATACAGAAACGAATGAAACATATTCACCAATGCACCGTCTACCACAAGCTCGTGCTTCCTTCGCGGTTCATAATAGTCCGCTTTCAGAAGCTGCTGTTGTAGGATTTGAATATGGCTATAACGTATTTTCTCCTGAAACACTTACAATGTGGGAAGCACAATACGGAGATTTCTCTAACACAGCACAAGCATTGTTCGACCAATTTGTTTCAGCAGGAAGAGCAAAATGGGGACAAAAATCCGGACTTGTCCTACTCCTTCCTCACGGTTATGAGGGTCAAGGTCCTGAGCATTCCAGCGCTCGTCCAGAACGTTTCTTACAGCTTGCTGCAGAGAATAACTGGACAGTTGCAAACTTAACAAGTGCAGCGCAATATTTCCATATTCTGCGCCGCCAAGCAGCAAGTCTTGGAACGGACTTTGTAAGACCATTAGTTATTATGACGCCAAAGAGCTTGTTACGTCATCCACTTACATCTTCACCTGCTTCTGAGCTAAGTGAAGGCAGCTTCCAAACGGTTGTAGAGCAACCAAACCTTGGAACAGAAACAAGCAAAGTGAAGCGTCTTGTATTAACTACAGGCAAAATGGCAATCGACTTAGCGGTAGATGTTGAATCTAACAAACAAGAGCATACGTTAGATGAAGTGCATATCGTTCGCGTTGAACAACTATACCCATTCCCTAAAGAGAAAATCCAAGCAATCGCTGAGCGTTATGAAAACTTGGAAGAAATCGTATGGGTACAAGAAGAGCCAAGAAATATGGGCGCTTGGCATTATATCGCACCAATTTTATTCGAACTTGCCTCTGGCAATGTGAAAGTAAACTATATTGGACGTCCAGATCGTTCAAGTCCATCAGGCGGCGATCCACATGTTCATAGAAAAGAGCAAGAATTAATTATTAATCAAACACTTAATATTAATTTCAAGTTACAAGAAGAAAAAGACTTCGTTCACAATAAGTAATAAAGTATTCTCATGAATGGGGAGAGCATCCCCCATTCATGTTTAGAGAAGATTATCACAAAACATATCAAATCAATTGTTAGGCAAATAGGGGAGGACATTTAAAATGATCGAAATTAAAGTACCTGAGCTTGCAGAATCTATTACAGAAGGAACTATTTCACAATGGCTTATCAATGTAGGTGACAAAGTTGAGAAAGGCGCAAGCGTTGTTGAGCTTGAAACAGATAAAGTCAATGTAGAAATCATTGCAGAAGATTCAGGTATTGTATCACAACTACTAGGAGAACCTGGAGATACAGTTGAAATTGGTGATATTATTGCAGTTTTAGATGCAAACGGCACTGCAGTAAGTACACCTGCTCCAGCAGAGCCAAAACAAGAAGTTACTGAAGCACCGAAAGCTGAGGCTCCAAGTGCAGCGCCAAATAAAACAGCTTTACAAGGCCTTCCAAATACGGACCGCCCTATCGCATCACCTGCTGCTAGAAAAATGGCTCGTGAATTAGGAATCGACTTAAATGAAGTACGCAGCACTGATCCACTTGGCCGTGTAAGACCGCATGATGTACAAGCACATGCTGCTGCGCCAAAAGAACAACCAAAACAAGAAAAACAAAGTCCAAAACCAGCTGCAACTACTGAGTTTGAAAAACCAGTTGAGCGCGTAAAAATGTCCCGCCGCCGTCAAACAATTGCAAATCGTCTTGTAGAAGTTCAGCAAACGGCTGCAATGTTAACAACATTTAACGAAGTTGATATGACAGCTATCATGGAATTACGTAAAGAACGTAAAGATGCATTTGAAAAGAAACATGATGTTCGTCTTGGCTTCATGTCATTCTTCACAAAAGCAGTTGTAGCAGCATTAAAACAATTCCCATTATTAAATGCTGAAATTCAAGGTGATGAGCTTATCCTCAAGAAATTCTATGACATCGGTATCGCTGTTTCAGCTCCAGAAGGCTTAGTTGTTCCTGTTGTACGCGATGCAAATAAAATGAATTTTGCTGAAATCGAAAGAGAAATCAGTGAACTTGGTAAAAAAGCTCGTGACAACAAACTTACTTTAAAAGAACTACAAGGCGGAACATTCACAATTACAAACGGAGGCGTATTCGGTTCACTAATGTCAACGCCAATCCTGAATGGACCACAAGTAGGTATTCTTGGTATGCATAAAATCCAAGTACGCCCTATCGCTATCGATGCAGAGCGTATGGAAAACCGTCCAATGATGTACATCGCCCTTTCTTACGATCACCGCATCGTAGACGGAAAAGAGGCTGTTAGCTTCCTTGTTGCAGTTAAAGATATGCTTGAAGATCCAAAATCATTATTATTAGAAGGTTGATCATTTTATAGATCACAGAGCCCCCTTGCAAATGCAAGGGGGTTTTCTTCATTTCTACTTCCATAATAAAAAATAATTGTAGACTAATGCCAAGAAATTATCGTAATCTACTATCTATAAACTAACATATAGATAAGGTGACAAAATGGAATTAGGAAACTTCTTTTTTACTATGCTTATTACAACTTTTCTACAATTAGCCTCTTTAGTAGGATTCATTATTCTAGTTGGATTTTTATTAGGATATTTAGAAAATCGTTCACGAACATATTGGACAAGAGCTTTCGGAAGAAAAGGCTTCCTCTTAACCTCATGGATTGGAACACCCATTCATGAATTTGGGCATGCATTTATGTGCATCTTATTTGGGCATAAAATCGTAGATATTCAGTGGTTTCCAACGAATACGAGTAACGGGTATTTAGGATATGTGCAGCACGAATATAATCCTAAAAGTATATATCAAAAAATAGGTAATTTCTTTATCGGTATTGCTCCTATTTTTTCTGGAATTGCAGCACTAGTTGGCTTAATGTATTTTCTTATCCCTCACTCATACTCGGTATTCATGAATGGGATTGAAACAAATATTCAGCCCAGCGGCGTCATGAGTGACATGATAAAACACACTGTTTTATCTTCTATCCTATTATTAAAAAGCATTTTTACTATTAGTAATCTATTAAATCTTTATTTTTGGATCTTTCTAATCCTGGCAATTTGCATCTCTACGCATATTGCCTTAAGTAAGCCTGACATACAAGGTGCATTAGATGGGCTTATTACAATCTTCTTGTTCCTATTTCTCTTCAACGTTATAGGAGGCATTCTTCATTTTGATAGTCATGCAATTATCGCAAATATAGCGAAATATAATGCTTACTTCCTTGCTTTTTCTAGCATCGCTATTTTATTTTCATGCATTACTCTTGCCATCAGCTATATTCTTTACAAGATAAAGTGAAACTTCCATCAGTGGGGGTTTTCTTCATCCCCCACTTATCTTCCTCGTTTCTCTTTGAATCTTGAAGTGAGGGTCTTACTGCCCGCGAATAGCGGGATAAAACGTAAATGCATCTAGATATTCACACACTAAAAAATAAAAGGAATTGCCCTTCATCTGACCCTTTTAGATTAGATGAAGGGCATTTTTTTTCATGTTTTGATAAGCAGCAGTGAGATATACCTGCCCCTGCCCCTCGAAACCGAGATTATTGATAGCCATGTAGCTCTTTAACATCCGCAAGGCTCCACTCAATTGTTAAGCAGCGTACTTTATATAATCGGTTTCCTGCCTTTGTCCGTTTATGATCTTATGCTATATCTTTATAGTCCGCTCAAATATGACGTGTGATGACACGATAATTTTGGTTATGAATACTCCCCCACTTAGCAAAGCTTGTTTAGAGGTGAGAGTCCTCTCGAAAGGTATGATAGACTTTTGTTTCATCAGCTTTGTTCAGAAACTTCTCTGCATCTATCTGAATGTACTCCGACTGTTTTTTAATTGCCCCAGTAAGGATAGTGTTTTTATGAATTGAGCAAACTATGGCACTCATAAATATATTTGTCAAAATGAAATGTATACAACAACTATAGTACGTGAAATTTTTATATGTTTTATAAAACAAACCCTCTAAATGAGGATTTGTTCTTCTACATATTGATCTTATAGGAAGGGTGATTAAGGGAACTATAATTTTTATATTATCATATAAATGATGGTTATCATGTTGAGAAAAAGCAATCGAACGGGTATTTTTATACTTTAGCTAATCTTTTCTAACAATAAAGTTAGTTATTGGAGTAGTATGAGGATTTTGCGGACTTACAAAGTTAAAGGTGCAATGCTTGACATGTTAGCATTTATAGTTCATTTTAATGAAGTTCCCTCCTATACACTGCAATAATTGCAGCGCCCCTTCCTTTTGTAATAATAGAAAATTGTAGCCACTCCCAACGCGATTCCCCAAATTGGAAATAACAAGAGAGGCGTTGATGCTCCCCAATTCTGAAAATTGCTGCTAAAAGAGAAATCAAGGGCGATCTGAATACCAGCAGCGATTAACATTATGGAGACAAATCCAGCAGGAACGATGGCCAGAGCAGGAGGTACGCGCTTCCCAGCCAAAAACGGAATCCAACGAGGAAAGATTTCTCCCCACGGCTTTATAAGTCCCCGGGTAAGAATGGCTCCACTAATCGATACCAAAGCTAGGCCTGCTCCAGCCCATACAGCCCCTGAATCTTGAAGACTTTGAAATAATTCCTTTGTAATTCCTAGAGGTATTCCCAACAGCCATGCAATGCGGGTAATATCGTAATAAGCAGGAGCAAGGATCGCAACATAGGTTGCTAATCTTCCCCAGCGCGCCGTAGAATTGGAAGCCATCGAACGCTTCGTGCCGTTTTTATGTCCACAATATCTGCAAGCATCTCTGGATTGACGTTGAAAGGACAAGACCGTCGCTGCCCATAGCACTCCTCCTACAAGACAAATAAATTGATTTACCACCGGCCATGTGATGTGATCGAAATAATGTAACGATAGCCCGAAAAAAGTCCCAATCAAGCAAATAGGAGCATAAGCTACTAACATAATTGCGCGGGTATCCGGGATTGTAAAGCAAAGAATCATCGCGACGCTCCAAGCATAAAAAATGAGAATCGTTCGGATAAAACCACGCACTTTGAACTTGAACATAAAAAGCACTACCACACCCAAAAAACAAAGAATAGCAATGACTGGCCCTGCATCAGTAACTGTAACATGTCTAAAAACTGAATGTAACGCATTCGGATCGTTCGTCAAACCTAATGGAAAACCTAAGCCTCCAAGCGACCAATACACCCCCAACATACCATAAATGAGCGTCCAAATGATTGCTGCATATCGAATCCATTCTGGCCAACGCCTCCACCAGCGAAACAATGCATGTTTCGCTCCAGTCATCTTGGGATGAGATGCAGTATTCAAATTTACAGGATTCATGAAGATCACAACTCCTTATATGCTATTTCTTTTAGTATATGGTGCGCTAGTAAACAGGAGGTAAACGGAAGATGAATTTCACCTTAACTTTGCGCCAATAACAATCTAATCGACAGAGAAGTCCCTTCGTTCGGCTTACTGATAACGATTAATTTTCCACCATGGGCTTCAATTAGTTGCTTTGCAATGGACAATCCCAATCCCGAGCGTTCGGAGGGCATTATTACTGCATCACTTTTAACAAACGACTCGCTAAATCCAATCCCGTTATCTTTAATCTGAATTTCCACCATTCGGTCATAAAGCCGCGAAATGCAAATCGCAATCTTAGTTCCTTCTGGATTATGGACGACGGCATTGACAAGTAAATTACGGATAGCACGTGTCAACAGCTTTGGATCGCAAGTTACCAAAATTTGTTCTGACTCCGAATCCATCATGAACAGATGACCGGTCGCCCAAGGTGCACTACTGACATCCGCCATCGCTCTGCGTACGAGTTCAACTATATCCAATTCCTCGACCTTTAGAGGGATTTGGCCCTGAATCGTTTCATTAAGATCCTGCACCATTTCTTTCAGATGAGCCGCTTTCTGTTGAATGATAGCCAAGAACTCCCTCTGTTCCGTTTCACTCCATTGATACTCCGTATTTATCAACATGGTGGAATAGCCGGATATGTAGGTTAATGGTGTTTTTAAATCATGCGATATCCCTCGAATCCATTCTTGTTTCGTTTGTTCCGACTCCCGCAACTCTTTTTCGTTTTTTTGGAGTGTGCTCCCAAGCATCCGTAAATGCTCGAACACTTCCTTATAGACTGCATATAGAAATTTCAACGTTCCTCTTTTACGAGAATGAATCTCATCCCAACGCATAGGAAAATCATATTGACCATTTGCCAAACGTCTAATCCAAACAATAATGAAATAAATCGGCTTCCCAAGATACCATCCAATCAGAAGCAAGGTCAGGAGAAAAAGTAGGGCGCACACCACCAATACATAAAGCGTAAAGATGTCTGAATTGTTTCCATCCGTGAGTGTTTGTGGCCAAAAAAGCCAAGCCGTCCCAATGACAATTATTTGAATACAAACAAACAGAAAAAAGAAAGCCATTAGCAGTTGTAATGCGATACGAAGCATAACGTTCATTGTTCTAACCTCCTGCGGGTGGAACAAATTTATATCCGATTCCTCTCAACGTAACAATCAACTTAGGATTAGACGGATCAACCTCAAGCTTCTTTCTGAGTCTGGAGATGTGGATAACGACTGTTTTCTCATCCCCTTGCACCATCGTACCCCACACTTGTTCATATAGTTGTTGGGCGGTAAATACCTGATTGGGATGTTTACAAAAATAGAGAAGTAGTTCAAGTTCTTTAGCCGGACAAGGAGTATCTACATTGTTAACGATAAGTTGACCGGTCGTACGGCTAACCGAAAAAGTATTATACTGATACAAATCCTCAGCGCTTACAACATCAGACGCATAGAGAGTGCTCCGTCTCAAATGTGCCTGAATTCGTGCAATAACTTCCATCGGATTGAACGGTTTGGTTACATAATCGTCCCCGCCTAAATACAGTCCCTGCAACTTATCCAAATCACTAGAACGGGCGCTAAGAAATAGAATAGGGGTTCTTATAGTTTTACGTAACTCCATACACAAGGAAAATCCGTCCATATCAGGAAGCATGACATCAAGCACAATTATATCGAAGCGTGTTGTTCGAACAGCCTTGAGCGCATCAGCAGCGGAACTGGCTTTAGTAACATGGATATACCCTTCTTTTCGAAGAAGATTCTCAAGCATAGTTAAAATGCCTTCCTCGTCATCAACCACTAATATCGCTTCATTCCGCATGATTCCAACCACCTTTGTAATAAGATATGAAAACTCCCGCCACTTATCTCCTTCGGATCTTGAAGTGGGGGTTTCTCGTGTATCACCTTCAAGAGATTCTTAACACGAGTGGAGTTGACACAGCTGCCTGATGGCACAACCCCTCTATTCCATCGGCAAACGCCTTTGGAACTGCTTTTTTTAAGATGTTATAGGAACCATTCACATCTGCGTTTAGTAATTTGTTCTTTTTCGTACGATACAAGCCACGCGTGATCCGTTTTCCACTGAATTTAGGAATGTCTTTCTCACCGTAAGTGGGGATATCATCATTATCTAGAAAAGATGCCTTGCTTGTATACGATTCTTCCACGACTTGTACAAGAATACCTTTCCGTTTTGCCTTATAGGTGATCATTTCAATGAGTAGATTATGTGGGATATGGCAAAAGAATTGATTCTGTCGGTTTCCCATATCACTATTTTGTTTCCATGATATATTTTTCCCAATCACAATCATAGAAATCTCATGTTGAACTGCGAAATGAACAATTTGATAACTGATTTTGTGAAAGAAATCTTTTATTTTGAGAAATCGTTTCTCATGAAGCCTCTCCAAACGCTTTGATGTGTGTGGTCCTTCTTTTGGTTCTTTTCCATGACGAAGAATACCCGTTAAATAAGCCTTTTTCTTGTTGTAGTATTGATTCATACTTTTAATTACATTGCCCTTTACTAACACAGGAGTAGCCCCTGTATTCGTTATGATAGTTGCAATGTTATTGATTCCTAAGTCAATACTCATATAACGGTTGTTTTCAACACCCTCAGGTGCTGGTTCGGACTGTTCTGTCACAATTTCAACTTTAAACTTCCCGTAAGTAGGAGAAACACGTACCTCTTTGAGATTGCCAATCCGCCCAAACAATTTACCAACATTTAATTTTATGCTTGTTTTTGGAAAACGAATGTATTTATCTTGAAGTTTACATACTTGATTTGTGAATACAATTTCTCTCATAGATGATCTAATATATTTGGGAATGCGAGGTCTACCAGTAAAAGTGGAAGGATGTTTTTGGTATGCCTTGATGGAAGCGAAGAATGATTTCCAGTTTTGATAGAGTTTTTTCATGACCGCTTGATTCGTTTGCGCTGGCAAGTTTATATAATCTTGTTGTTTCATTGTTTTAAACAAGCAATCTAGAAAGTTATAAGATAGAAACGATTTCTCTTTTGTTGGGAATGTAAAGAAGTTACATTTCATTTCTTTTTGTTCTTTAACAGGTTTTTCTTTTTGTTTTTGCAAGCGTTTTTGATACGCACGAAGTTGATTTTCATTCATGGTTTCAATATGTGTTTGTAATGTATGGAGGACTTCTTGTTGAAGTGGTTGTAATGGTTTACCGGAATGTAAGGCAGTATATACTTGGCGAATATAGAAGTTTGTTATATTGTAGAGATTTTTTGCGTTTTCACACATTTCTAGGAAGTAAGAGTATAATTTGTGACCTTTCTTAATCCAAATTTGATAGGTTGCATATTCTTTTTCTTTTGTCATCATGTTCACCTCCTACTTTTCTTCATGATACTACAAAACAGCCAAAAAGAACATACATTCGTAATACCACGAAAATATTTTTACAAATGCGATGGCAATTCATCTCCACCTTAAACTAGGCTATGCCCTGCACGTTTTGAAGATGGAGTTTTCTTGCCAATTTTTCGATAAATTAGGAATCTATGAAAAGATAACATTCCTAATTTCGTACTATAGTGTCGATACATTTCACCGCATCTTTATGTTAAGTCCACTGGTAACACTCTTCTTTACCCAAAAGTTCGTCTCTTAGTTCCCGCCGTAGGTCAATCAAATTGTACAGATTACCTTTTTGAACTACCACGAAGACTTTATATTTTATTCTCTTCATTCATTTCATAGAAATATTTCCCATTATCTCATGCTCATCAAGTCAAGAATTCATAATTCCTCACAACAAAAATTAGAAGTACTGAAAGAGGACTTCACACAAGCAGAGGTTTTTGTTAAAAATATGAAGAAAGATAATCCGTATTTAATTGCAGATATGAAACGGATAAAATCTTATTTATAATCATCAAAAATAAAGCATCTCTTCTTTCAAGAGATGCTTTATTCTGCCCTTCTTGCTGCTTGCTGCAACGGATCCCACACACTGTTGTAAGGAGGAGAGTAACTTAAATCTACGTCTTCTAAATCGTGAATCGACATTTTATGGAACAGTGCCATCGCAAGTACATCTACTCTTTTATCCACGCCCTGCTCTCCTATAAACTGTCCGCCTAACAATTGCTGTGTGTCTGTTCGATACAATAATTTCACATGCAGTGGTTTCTTACTCGGATAATACCCCGCTATGTTTGTCGCATCAATTTTTACAATTTCATATGGTATTTGTAATTGTTTCGCTTCTTTTTCATTCAAACCTGTTCGGCCTAATGTTATATCCATAAATTTCATAATCGCTGTCCCGACAATCCCTTTAAACGCTCTTCGTTTATCAACCATGTTCAGTCCTGCAATTCGCCCTTGTTTGTTTGCCGTTGTTCCAAGCGGGATATGGTCATGTTTTTCTTTTATAATGTGGTACTGCGTAGCACAGTCTCCTGCTGCATAAATGTCCTCTATATTTGTTTGCATATAAGCGTTAACTTGGATAGCACCTTTTTGATTTTTAATTATTCCTGTCCCTTCTAGAAAATCAGTATTTGGTTTGACTCCAACTGATACTAAAACAAGATCTGTTTTGTACATTCCTTTATCTGTTTCCACAGATTCAACATGTTCTTTTCCTTGAAACGATTTTACATTTTCATCTGTCAGTATCTCAATGTTATGCTTTTTCGCTTCTTCATGAATGTATGCTGCCATATCCTCATCGAACACGGTACCCACATGTTGATTCCGTTCAATCATACGCACTTTTTTACCGAGTTCAACAAATGTCTCTGCCATTTCGAGACCGATTGGCCCGCCGCCAATTATCGTAACATGTTCAACTTTCTGATTATGAAGTGTCTCCATAATTCGCTTTGCATCCGGAATCGTTTTTAATACATGAACCCCTTGTAACTTACTCCCCCTCCAGTCCGGCATAATCGGATGCACTCCCGTCGCAATTAATAAACGGTCGTATTCATATTCGAATGGTTGTGATGTTTGCGTATGTATGCCGCACACTTTTTTACTTGCTGGATCTATACGCGTAACTTCATGATACACTTTGGCATCAATGTGATACTTGTTCCGAAATATATCAACGTCCCTGGCAATTAGTTTTTCAGTAGACTCAATCACTCCGCTAATCGCATAAGGAAGACCGCACTGCGCATACGAATATATGTCGCCTTTTTCTAAAGTTATTACACTTGCTTCTTGGTCATTACGAACAATTTGCATTGCTGCACTCATTCCGGCTGCATCTCCACCTATAATAACGTATTTCACGATACCACTCCTTATCATCATCTATCGTTTACATTTCCCATATTTTTCATTTATCAGTCATTTTTTTATATTCTTCATTAACATTGTGAGCCCTTTTTTAACAGCAGTTTATACAAACATTCACCTTCAATCATTCTTCCGGCATCTTCAAATCCAATACTTTCATACAGTTGTTTTGCAACTAAATTTTTCGATTCAAAAGATAGAAAAATTTTATGACAATCAGCACCTGTTCTCATCTCTTCGATTACTTGTAATAACGCCATTTTGCCATACCCATTTCCTTGATATTTATGATCGATCATGAGTCTGCATATTTCAAAAAAATGATGTTGTTCACAATAGCCATACATCGTAAATCCAACCATCGTTTCATCGTTGTATATCGCCTTCGTTATCCACCCTTTTTGAATTTTCGACTGGGCTAGTGATAAAGTGAAACTTTCCTCAACGAACGGTTCTCTCGTTGAGGATTAGTTGAACCAATCGGGCTTTTACGGGCAGTTGTCCCCAATCTATCTTCTTCGCTCTCCTCTGCCTCTTGAGTTTGGGATCTTACTGCCCGTTAATGCGGGATAGTGCATTTGAAGCAACAAACTCTTCACAAACGAAATGTTTATCTTCTTTATTCGTAGTTAAGAATATACACTCTAGCCAATTCTCATTTGTAATATCTCGCAAGCTTATACTCATTCCATGCTCACTCTCTCTTCTTTAGTCTACAAAATTATATATTTCTACAAACAAAAACACTTCTCCTATAAGAGAAGCGTTTCTTTACATAATCAAATACCACACCAAAACCTCCCCTACCACAATCAAAACAGCACCAAAAATCATAAGCGTCGTCTTCTTTAACAACTCATTTTCACGAAATGGAATGTTACATAAATAAGCGCCAAGCGTAATTCGTGATGGACAAGCAATTGTAGCAAAAGAAGAACTTGTATTTTGCACCGTTGTGACAAATTGCCACGGAAGTCCCACATTTTGCGCTGTCTGCATTTGTAATTTAATAAACATCGCGTTTGACCCGGCATTACTTCCCGTTAAAAAACCGCCAATACCACCGATAAATGGTGCAACAAAAACAAACATCATTCCAAATGTATGACCGGCTGCTTCTGCTAATAACATATGCATACCTGATGCACCCATTAGTTCCGAAATGGCAATAAACATGGTCGTTGTAATCGCAAATGGGATCCATTGTTTCACTGTTTGCTGCAATGACTGCTTTATTATAATAGAAGGAACTCGGAAGAAAATAATGGTAAATAAACACGTAATCCCAAGCCAAAACCCTGGTGAATACAATAATTCAAGTTTGTAAGAATAAGATGGTAGGTTCATAACCACATGTGATTGCAGAGCACTATGAAACGATGGAATCAAACGAGAGAACAATATACAGACTGTCAAAAATAAATACGGGCTAATAATCTTTACAATAGAAACTTCTTGCTGCTCGGCAGCTGCATGTTCTGAGTACACTTCCTTCTGTTGCCTTGCCGTCATTTTAATGATGATAAATCCAAATGTTATCGTTACAATTGCACTTAAAATCCCAGCTAATTCAACGCTCACATATGCATTGGACAAATAAATAGATAACGAGAATAACAGAAAAAATCCCGTTGCTTCTTTCCATTTTTGTACCACCGCTGACCAGCCGCCAACTATATATAAAGAAAGCATGATAAAATACGCAAATATCGGGACACTTAATAACGCTGTACCAGATCCAAGTTGTACTAAAGGCATACCAATAAGCCCTGATCCAATAATTGTTCCCGTTGCCATCGCTCCCCATGAGCTTGCCAATAAACCAATAAATGAAAGTAAAACTGCTTGAAACGGCTTATAACCAAGCGAAAGAAAAATAGGAGCCGCCACCATAAAGCCAATTCCAAATCCGCTTACCGATTCAATAAGAGGACAAATTCCAAAACACATAAGCATCATTTGCAATAAACGATCATGTGTAACATGTTCCATAAAACGAGCAACTTGATCGATATACCCCATTTTATTCATAAGGTGAAATAAAAAAATGCCGAAGAATAAAACATATCCGACGATAAAACAAATTAAACCGCCTTTAATTGTTGCATGGACAACCTCACCAATTTGCAATCGAAACGCCGGTGTTAATAAAACGATTCCAATACATACAACATAAGAAATTAATGAGGCTTTAAGTGATGTTTGCTTGAATACAAATAAACAAATAAAAATCATCATAATTGGAATAAGAGCCAGCAATACTGCCATACAATCATCTCATTTCTTTGAAGATACAATTTGTATTTATTATATAATAGAAGAAAGAATTTTCAATCAATTAAGAAGTTGTTTTAATTATCTATTTCTCGACTCAAATAGAAAGGAGAGGCCACCTTAACAAGCAGCCTCCCCCTTCTACTCCACCGCAGCAATAAGCTCACGAATTTCATCTTGCTTTTCATTTTCTAACAGCTCAATCACTTTACTTCCGACCACAACTCCATCACATACTTTAATCATTTCTTCTATTTGCTCCGTTGTTGATATGCCAAAACCTGCAACAACTGGAAGCTGAACATTCGCTTTCACCTTTTCTAAGTAAGTATGCAATTCTTGCTCGAAATCACGTCGCACTCCAGTTACACCAGCTACTGTAACAGCATATACAAATCCTTGTGATTCGCTTGTAATCTTTTGAATGCGCTCAATCGGACTTGTTACTGTTACAAGTGGAATAAGAGCAATATGTGCCTCACGTAGTAATGGTGCAATTATATCTTGTTCTTCATACGGAAGATCCGGAACAATAATCCCGTCGACACCTGCCTCAATACATCTTCCAACAAAACGTTCTTTTCCAAATGCTAAAATAGGGTTTACATATGTCATGAGTACAAATGGAATTTGCACTTCTCTTCTCACTTCCGCAAGTGCTTGGAAAATGCCTTCAAGCGTTGTTCCGTTTTCTAACGCTCGTTTTCCAGCTCTTTGAATCGTTGGTCCATCTGCAACTGGATCAGAAAAAGGAATTCCAATTTCAATAATGCTTGCCCCGGCTTCATCTAAAAAACGAATTTGTTCTTGTAAATCGCCATCTCCACCCATTACGTACGGAATGAATGCTTTTTTCCCATTTTGAAATGCTGCAGTAATTCTTTCTACTCCCATCATTTACACCTCTTCCATATAACGTTTTATACTTTCAACATCTTTATCTCCGCGTCCTGATAAACAAATGACAAGTCCCTCATCACTTTTCATGGCCTGCGCTAATTTAAGTGCATACGCCACAGCATGTGAGCTTTCTAATGCTGGGATAATCCCTTCTTTTTTCGTTAATAGCTGAAAAGCATGCAGCGCTTCCTCATCTGTTATTGAATGATAAGATACACGGCCAATATCTTTTAATAAACTATGCTCTGGACCAACCCCCGGGTAATCCAATCCTGCCGAAATCGAATGCGCCTCTTGAATTTGTCCTTCTTCGTTTTGCAGAAGATACATCATAGATCCGTGCAAAACGCCAACGCTTCCTTTCGTTAATGTTGCAGCATGTTTCTCTGTATGAATTCCCTTACCGGCTGCTTCTACGCCGTAAAGAGCAACTTCTTCATCTTGTACAAATGGATAAAACATTCCCATCGCATTACTGCCGCCGCCAATGCAGGCTACAACTGCTTCTGGTAATTTCCCCTCCAGCGCTGCATATTGCTTCTTCGTTTCCTTACCGATAACACTTTGGAAATCACGTACGATTTGCGGAAACGGATGCGGCCCAAGGACAGATCCCATTACATAGTGCGTATCATGTACATGTGCAACCCAGTAGCGAAGTGCCTCATTTACTGCATCTTTTAACGTCCCGCTTCCTGCTGCGACGCTTTCAACTTTCGCACCTAATAATTCCATCCGAAAAACATTTAGCTTTTGGCGTTTCACATCCTCTTCTCCCATGAAAATAACGCACTCTAAACCGAGCAAGGCACATACAGTTGCTGTCGCTACCCCGTGCTGACCAGCCCCAGTTTCCGCCACAACTTTTTTCTTACCCATTCGCACTGCAAGAAGCGCCTGCCCAATTGTGTTGTTAATTTTATGAGCTCCTGTATGATTTAAATCTTCTCGCTTTAAATAAATTCTTGCTCCGCCGCAATACTTCGTAAGATTTTCCGCAAAATAAAGAGGTGTTTCTCTCCCGACATATGTTTGTAAATAATGCTCTAACTCTTTCCTAAACGCTTCATCTTGCATTGCTTCTTTATATGCTTCTTCTAACTCTAAAACAGACTGCATTAACGTTTCTGGAACGTAACGTCCTCCATAAATCCCGTAATGACCTTTTTCATCTGGATATGCATATTTCATCTGTAACACTCCTTCGCTTTTGTTATAAATTTTTTTATTTTCTCGGTATCTTTTTTACCATCTGTTTCTACACCGCTGCTCACGTCAACCATATATGGCTGAACGATTTCAATCGCTTCTGTAATGTTTTCAAGGTGTAATCCACCAGCTAATATACATTTTTTTTCAATCGTATTTGACCGTAATAACTCCCATGAAAAAGTTTTGCCATTTCCACCATGAAACTTGTCTTTCGGACTATCAAATAATATAAAATCAGTTTCATATTCTTGTGCTCGTTTTATATCTTCACTCGAACTTACACCAACCGCTTTTATAGACGGAATATTCAATCTTTCAATATGATGATTTTGTTCATCCCCATGCAGTTGTACATGTGTTAAACCACAATATGTTGCAATTTTCTGGATCACGTCGATTGATTCATTTACGAAAACGCCTACTTTCATTACATTCTCCGGAAGCTCTCCAATAATTTGTTTTGCTTGTTCGGGAGTGATTTTCCGTTTACTTTTCGCAAATACAAATCCGATGGCATCAACACCGTATTCACAGGCGATTTTTGCTGTTTCTACATCGGTAATACCGCAGACCTTTACTTTCATATCGTCACCTTTATCGATTGAAAAAAGTCTCCGACAGACGGTGCTGTCATGAATGCTTCTCCGACAAGAATTCCTTTTGCGCCTGCTTCCTTGACACGTATAATATCTTCTTTTGTATGAATACCGCTCTCGCTAATCCAAAGTACATTTTGTTCATTTAACCGTTTCCCAAGCTTTTCCGTTGTACGTAAATCAACTTCAAATGTTTTCAAATTTCGGTTGTTTACTCCAATGACGTCAGGATTTAGCTCTAGTGCTATTTCCAATTCTTCTTCATTGTGAATCTCTACAATCGCCTCTAAGCCGAGCTTCTTTACATACTCATACAGTTCGAATAATTTTTCCTTTGTTAATGCAGCAACAATAAGTAAAATGAGATTTGCTCCCGCATCATATGCCCGGTCAATTTGGATTCTATCAATAATAAAATCTTTACATAAAAGTGGTACATTCACATGTGCTCTTGCCGTTTCTAAATCATAAAAAGAGCCTTTAAAAAATTGACCATCTGTTAAAACGGAAATTGCTCCTGCACCATTTGTTTCATAGAGCTGAGCTTGTTTAGCAACATCAACATGTAAATTGATATCTCCTTTAGACGGTGAAGCACGTTTTATTTCTGCGATCACAGTAAATTGCTGCAGCGCTTCTACAAGGGAATATGATTTACAGTTTTTCTTTACTGGTATATACGTTTCATATAACACGGCTACTTCTTTCTTTTTTTGCTCGATAATTTTCGTTAAAATCGTTTCCATTTACTTCACCCTCTCTAGTTTTTTGTTACTTTCAGCAACTAATAAATTTAATTTTTCTAACGCCTTTCCAGAATCGATACTATGAGCCGCTAAGCGAATACCATCTTTAATTGTTTCTGCTTTTCCGTTTGCAAAAAGAGCAAGCCCTGCATTGAATAACACTGTATCACGGTATACGCTCTCTTCTCCGCGCAAGACGTTTAATGTAATATTGGCATTTTCCTTTGCATTTCCGCCTCTAATCGCTTCATTTTTCACACGAGAAAATCCATACTCTTCTGGGGAAATACTCACTTCGATAATTTTGTTATCTTTTAAAATTGCGGCGTGATTTTCTCCTTGCAAAGATGCTTCATCTAAAAATCCACTCCCATTTACAACAATCGCTTGTTTTCTGCCAAGCTTTTGCAGTACCTTTGCTACTGGAAGTAACATCTCTCGTTTGTAAATACCGACGAACTGTGTTTCTAAGTGAATTGGATTTGTAAGTGGTCCAATCAAATTAAAGATTGTTGGAACATTTAATTCTTTTCTTACCTTCATAATGCGGCGCAGTGCTGGATGCATCGCCGGTGCAAATAGAAAAGCAATCCCGACTTTCTCTAACAAATAATCAATTTGCTTCGGCGAACATGCAATGTTCACACCGAGCTCCTCTAATAAATCTGCACTTCCCGTTTTACTAGAAACGGCACGGTTACCATGTTTCGCAACCTTTACGCCGGCACCAGCAAGGACGAAGGCTGATGTTGTACTCACATTAAATGTTTGCGCCCCATCACCGCCCGTTCCGCAATTGTCCATCGCACCTACAATATGATTAGAAAATGGCAATGCTTTTTCACGAAGAGCGCGAACAAGGCCGTATATTTCATCTGCCGTTTCTCCCTTTGCTTTTAACACTGCTAAAAAAGCAGCAATTTCACTCTCTAAAATATCCTCGCTTAATAGTGCAATACCCGCTTCATACATTTCATGTTCCGTTAAATTTTGCCTCTCTACTAATTTTCGAAGATAGCGATTCATACTCTCTCCACCTCTTTCACATTAGATAAAAATGCCTGTATTAATTTCCCGCCTTCTTCAGTTGCAATTGATTCCGGATGAAACTGTAATCCGAAAAGCGGATAATAATTATGACGAACTGCCATGATTTCTCCGTCATCCATCGCCGTAGCTAATACATCAAAACAATTAGGAAGCGTATGCGACTTTGCTACGAGTGAATGGTAACGCATCACTGTCAGCGGCTGTTTTACGTATGAAAAGATCGATTTACCGCTATGTTTCACAAGTGATGTTTTCCCATGTTTAATCTGTTCTGCTTGCACAATTTCTCCGCCAAAAGCAGTAACGATAGCTTGATGACCAAGGCAAATCCCCAGAATCGGAATACTTTTATAAAAGTGTTGAATTACTTCAATACAAATCCCCGCATCTTCTGGTCTTCCTGGTCCTGGAGAAAGAATTATTGCTTGCGGCTTCATTCCCTCCAATTCCTTGATCGTCACTTTATCATTACGTATTACAACGATGTTCTCTGCGTAAGCACCTAACAATTGATACAAGTTATATGTGAATGAATCATAATTATCAATAAGGACAATCATTTCATTACCTCCAAGAGCGCTTTTGCTTTATTTAATGTTTCTTCATATTCAGATGCAGGATTTGAATCATATACAATACCAGCCCCAGCCTGTACATATGCTTTTTCATCTTTTACAACCATTGTTCGTATCGCAAGTGCCATGTCCATATTCCCCGAGAAGGAAATATAGCCAACTGCTCCGGCATATACATTTCGTTTTTCTGTTTCTAATTCATTTATAATTTCCATTGCCCTAATTTTTGGAGCTCCTGACACAGTTCCTGCCGGTAAGCAATGCGCTAACGCATCAAAGCAGTTCATATTTTTTCGCAATGTTCCGGAAACTTCAGATACAATATGCATTACATGCGAATACTTTTCAATTTTCATATATTTATCTAATTGAACTGAACCGATCTCACTCACCCGTCCAATATCATTACGTCCTAAATCTACAAGCATCATATGTTCCGCTTGCTCCTTCTCGTTTGCAAGCAGTTCCTTCGCTATCTTTTCATCCTCTTCTTTCGTTTTTCCGCGCGGCCTTGTTCCTGCGATTGGATTCGTCATGACCTTTTCATCTCGTACAGAAAGCAAGCTTTCCGGTGAAGAGCCCAGTACGACGTAATCTTGAAAATCAATATAAAACATATAAGGAGATGGATTCGCGGTGCGAAGCCTGCGATATAACGCAAATGGATTCCCTGCAAAATCACTTTGCAAACGCTGTGATAACACAACTTGAAAAATGTCACCAGCATGAATGTATTCCTTTGCCTTTTTAACCATTTCGTAAAACTTTTCTTCTGTTACAGAAGATGTAAATGATAAGGAAGTACACAGCTCTTTCACATGTTCTTCTGATTCATGTAACAATGCCTGTTTATACACTTGCAGCCGCTCATAAACTCCTTCATACGAGTCCGTATCATCGGCTTGGTACACATATACAAACGATAGTTTTTGTCGCAGATGATCATATACAACAAACATACGATAAAGCAGCACATGTACTTCTGGAATGTTTAATGGGTCAGACAACATTTCTCCAATATCTTCGTATTGCCGAATGACATCATAGCCAATATAGCCAACTGCTCCTCCGCAAAACGGAAATGGGCTCTCAACTTGATTAGGTGCAAGTACTCTTTCCAGTTCCTTTAATATGTTTCCGTTTACCTTTTCCGTCACATCATTTATCGTAATCTGTACTTCCTTGCCAATACTTTTGATTTCACCGTAAGGATTGGACCCTAAATAGGAATAACGCCCTTTATCTTGATGAAGCTGCGAGCTTTCGAGTAAAAAATTTTTCTCCCCTTTCATACGGCGATATAAAGCAATCGGTGTCAAACTATCGCCTTCTTCCTCCTGAATAACAAGAAAAGGTTTCCCTTGTTGTTTTCGCATCATAAATTGTTCTTTCGTTATCATGACTGTCACCTCTCTGCCTAAAATAAAAAAGTCCCCTGCATATGGATATATGCAGAGGACGATAAAATTACCGCGGTACCACCTCTTGTTGGATGCAAAGCATCCCGCTTTTTCAGGTACAATATTATACCCAATCCTTGTAACGGCGGAACCCGGGTTGCCTACTTATCGTTCAGCATACCTCTCGTAAGCCCATTCCGTACTTGGCACCGCACCGGGCTCTCAACTACCCCCGGCTCTCTGGAACGTCTCCAATGTACGTACTCTTCTTACTCATCGATTTATCATATTCTTTTTTTTCTATACAAAAAGGGAGTACTCATCCTATAAAAAGGACGGGTACTCCCGTGGTGCCACCTTAATTCGTTACAAAAGTAACGCACTTTTCCGTATCGAAATACAATACGTGTCTCTTGTAACGATGAGATCTTTTCGCCAAAGCCTACTTCTTTCGTTTCGGTTTGGAAGCTCCGAAGCCCATTCCATATTACTTTCATACTGATTCGCACCAACCATCAGCTCTCTGCCATGTCCATAATATGTACTCTTCTTCATCAACGCTTACGTTTTTAAATTTGAACTCATTATATGCTTTTCTTTTTTTAGAAGTCAATACTTTCCGAAAAAATTTTTTATCTATACGTTAAATATTATATTGATAAAACGTGTTATCTTTATGTGAAAATAATAAATACTCTATAAAAATAGCTGTTTATCATCAGAAAATTTTATATCAAAAAAATAAAATACCCTCAGAAAACACTTACATTTCTGAAAATTCTTATTTGTATATGGAATTTTACATATAATCATGTTAAATTATAATTATGCACTACATCAAAAGATACTACTTAGGAAAGGGGACTTACATGAATACACAAATTTTAATTTCAATTTCGATCTATATGATCGGGATGTTAGTAATCGGCTACATTGCCTACAAACGAACATCAAACTTAACAGACTATATGCTTGGCGGGCGTACATTAGGCCCTGCAGTAACAGCACTAAGTGCAGGCGCTGCTGATATGAGCGGCTGGCTATTAATGGGGTTACCCGGTGCTATGTTTGCAACAGGTGTAAGCAGCAGCTGGATTGCGATTGGTTTAACACTCGGTGCTTACGCCAACTGGTTATACGTCGCTCCTCGCTTACGTACCTACTCTGAACTTGCAAACAACTCAATTACAATTCCAGAGTTTTTAGAACATCGCTTTCATGATAAATCTCATATGCTACGCCTTGTTTCCGGACTTGTTATTATGATTTTCTTTACATTTTATGTAGCTTCGGGATTAGTTTCAGGTGCTGTTCTATTTCGTAATACATTTGGAATGGACTATCACACAGGACTTTTCATCGTTGCCGCTGTTGTTGTAGCTTATACGTTATTTGGCGGTTTCTTAGCTGTAAGTTGGACAGACTTCGTGCAAGGGATTATTATGGTTGTCGCACTCGTCTTAGTTCCAATTGTAACAATTATGCATGTAAATGGGCTTGGACCAGCATTTCATACAATTCAATCTATTGATCCAAACTTATTAAATATTTTTAAAGGTACTTCTGTACTCGGCATTATTTCCTTATTCGCTTGGGGTCTTGGTTATGTTGGACAACCTCATATTATCGTTCGCTTTATGGCTATTTCATCTGTAAACGAATTAAAAAGTGCTCGCCGCATCGGAATGAGCTGGATGATTTTCTCTATCGTCGGCGCTATGCTTACTGGACTAATCGGGATTGCATATTATGCTGACATGGGCAAAAAATTAGCAGATCCAGAAACGATTTTCATTGAACTTGGAAATATTTTATTCCATCCACTTATTACTGGTTTCTTACTAGCTGCTATTTTAGCAGCCATTATGAGTACAATTTCTTCACAGCTTCTTGTTACATCAAGTGCTGTAACAGAAGATTTATACCGTACATTTTTCCGCCGTTCAGCAAAGGACCGCGAACTTGTTTTTGTAGGACGTATGGCTGTTCTAGCAATTGCTTTAATTGCAAGTGGACTTGCCTTTAAACAAAATGGCACAATTTTAGCACTTGTTGGTTATGCTTGGGCAGGTTTTGGTTCTTCATTTGGACCAGTTGTTTTATTAAGCCTATACTGGAAGCGAATGACGAAATGGGGCGCTCTTGCTGGTATGATTGCCGGGGCAACAACCGTTATTACGTGGACACAATTTCAATTTTTAAAAGATATGTTATATGAAATGATTCCTGGTTTCGCTGCTAGCTTACTTGCTATTATCATTGTAAGCTTATTAACAAAACCAGCAGAAAACGTTCAAAAAGACTTTGAAGAATTCGAAAAAATAGCTTCTTAATCTCAGAAAAAAATAATCCCCGCCTCTATTATATAGAAGCAGGGATTATTTTTTCTCGCTTACATACTGAATTTTCTGGAAATTAACAAATTCTTTATGTTATCTTAAATTAATCCTAACATTTTTTATGTATAGTATAACTAAGAACATTATACAGAAGGGAGACCACACACATGTTATCATCATTTCGCCTACAAAAACACTTTACAACTTCTTCATATGCTAAAACACAAACAGCTACACCTCATATTAAAATTGTTCCTTCTGTTGTGCCGGTCATCGGCGTACAACTGCACAAAGCTAAATTAAAGCTAAAAACTGGACAATGTGCAGAACTTACAGCAACTGTCTTTCCTTCCGAGGCAAGTAACCAAGACGTTATTTGGACGAGTACTAGTCCTCATATTGTAGAAATTAGCACTGCACAACATAAAGCAATCATAACAGGAAAACAAGCTGGACGAGCTGTTATTATTGTCACAACTGCAGAAGGAAAATTCCGTGACCTATGTACCGTCCACGTTCAGCCGTATATGACACAACCAAAATAAAGTGAAACTCCCATCAGTGGGAGTTTTTTTCATCCCCCACCTACCTTCTTCACTTTTCTCTGAATCTTGAGTCCGTTCATGCGGGATAAAGTGAAACTGCCAATAACGGGAGTTTCATTTCTGTTCAACTTTATTGCATGGTAATAACTACGTCTTTTGCGTATATACTGCACCTTCTACTCGCTCTTTATATGCGCTCTTTTGCTGTTGCAGTAAAAATATAGATACACCGCATAATACAAGAAGACTTCCTGCCACTTGCATTACATTTAGTTTTTCACCTAGTAAAAAGAAAGCAAGTATTGTTGCACCAACAGGCTCCCCTAAAATACTCATAGATATTGTCGTCGCATTCACATAATTCAATAGCCAGTTATGAATCATTTGAGATACAGTTGGTACAGTTGCAAGTAAGAAAAATACAGTCCAGTCCCCTGATGAATAACCTGTAAATGGAATTTGCAGCATCATGTTATAAGCACTTAAAAATAAAGCTGCAAATGTAAAGACAGTAAAACTATATATCCAGTGGGACACTTTTTTTACTGTTGTTTGCCCAATGAACAAATATCCAACCACTGCAATTACACTTAAAAATGATAGTATATCACCTAAGATAGCTTCCCTACTCAGTCCTAAGTCTCCCCATCCAATACACCCTACACCAATAATTGCAATTCCCATTGTCACAAGTGCAACGAGTGTTGTTCTTTCTTTAAATAGGAAAAATCCTCCCACAAGAGATACGAGCGGCTGCAGTGCTAAAATAATCGTAGAACTTGCAACGGTTGTAAATTTTAACGATGCAAACCATAGAAGAAAATGCAATGCTAAAAAGAAACCAGATCCAATTAAAAATCCCCAGTCCTTCTTCTGAATCCTCGTAAATTCCTCTCTTCTCTTCCAAACTATAGGAAGCATAATAAGCACAACAATCCATAAACGATACATACTTAAAATAGAAGATGGTGCTGTAGACATTTTTACAAAAATAGCCGCAAATGAAATCGTAATAATCGAAATCGCTAACGGCAAGGCAATCGATTTGGGCTGCTTCATATGTCATCTCCTTATCTATGCAAAATTCCTATTTCATTATAGCTCCTTTCTTCGATTACTGAATACTAATTTTTTAGATTCTTCTCATTCTTATGCTAAAATAAAATTGTAGTAACTTTTGAATTAGGGGAGATTACAAAATGGCACAAACAATAGGGAAAATTGAAGAACTTACATTTTACAGTAAATCATTGCAAGAGGAAATTTCGCTTCTCGTTTATTTACCAGCAAATTTCACGCCGCTTCATAAGCACACCATTGTTATTGCACAAGATGGAAAAGATTATTTTCAACTCGGCAAAGCACATCGCGTTTTAGAAACACTTCGTGAAACAGAAGAAGTTGATCGAACTATTATTGTTGGTATTCCATATAAGGATGTACACGATCGAAAAGAAAAATATCATCCAAACGGATCGCAAAATGACATGTACATTCGCTTTTTAGCTCACGAGCTTGTTCCGTATATAGATGAGAAGTACCCAACGTATCAAATGGGGAAAGGACGCGTTTTAATTGGGGATTCTTTAGGTGGTACAGTTTCATTTATGACAGCTCTAATGTATCCGCATACATTCGGTAAAGTGATTATGCAATCACCATTCGTTAATGAATCTGTGTTAGAACGTGCCAAAACATTTACGGAGCCGCAAACGTTAGATTTATACCATATTATCGGTACAGAAGAAACAAATGTAAAAACAACTGATGGCAATATTTCTGATTTTGTCGCACCAAACCGAGAATTACATGCTCTTCTCACAGAAAAAGGATTTACAACCTATTATGAAGAATTCGATGGTAATCACACGTGGAAATATTGGCAAAAAAACTTGCCGCATGCATTTTCTCATATGTTATCAATGAAATAATACACAGTATTTTTCAGAATCATCTGATATAATAAAAGGAAGTTCTTTTTCATAAAGACATTTTACGTTCAGACAAGGGGAGGAATTTAGAGATGAAACTAGGTATTGTAATTTTTCCATCAAAAATGATTCAAGATAAAGCAAATGGTCTGCGTAAGCGTTATGATCCACATTATGCATTAGTTCCACCGCACATTACATTAAAGGCACCTTTTGAAGCAGCGGATGAACAGCTTAGCGCTATTGTAGAAGAGCTGCATACAATTGCAAGCAAAGCAAACACGTTTACACTACATGTTGGAAAAGTGAGCTCGTTTGCACCTGTAAATAATGTTATTTACTTTAAAGTGGAAAAAACACCAGAATTAACATTTCTAAATGAAGAAATGCATAGAGGTATATTCACACAAGATCGCGAATATGCTTTTGTGCCACACCTTACAATTGGACAACAGTTATCAGATGCAGAACATGCTGATATTTTAGGTCGCTTAAGAATGAAAGATTTCTATTATGAGCAACCGATTGATCGTTTTCATTTAGTATATCAATTAGAAAATGATACATGGACAGTATATGAAACATTCCATCTAGGAAAGGAGCAACAATAATTTGCAAATTATTGTCGTACAAAATGAAAAGCAGCTAGAAGATGCATTTTCCGTTCGTAAACAGGTTTTTGTGGACGAGCAAAATGTTTCGGCCGAAGAAGAATACGATGAATATGAAGATGTCGCAAAACATGTTGTTTTATACGATGATGGTGTTCCAGTTGGTGCTGGGCGTTTCCGTATCGTCGATGGTTTAGGGAAAATGGAACGCATTTGCGTCTTATCCTCTCATCGCGAAAAAGGGGCCGGTAAAATCATTATGAATGCATTAGAAGCTCTTGCGAAAGAAGAATCTCTTCCAAAACTAAAGCTTCATGCTCAAACACATGCTGAGCCTTTTTATAACAAGCTTGGATACGAAACGATTTCTGATGTATTTATGGAAGCCGACATTCCACATGTTGTAATGATAAAAAAATTATAAAAGAAGCGCTAATTAGCGCTTCTTTTATAATTTCTACAAACATCTTGCGCTTTACGCACGCGCCCTCATCACTAAGTCGATATTATATAGAAAAGGCCCTGACAGCTTCTACGCCTGGCCAGATCCTCTCCCCCTCCTAAAAAGAAAAGGGTTTTTAAGTAGATTTTTCAATTTGTATTTATATACTTCAAATTGAACCACATTACTGCCCTACTTTTTTACATTGCTATTTCCTCTATCTTCCGATAAAGTTATAAGTTGATGCTACTTATTGAAGGTGAAATTATGACTAAGGAAAATTTTTCGCAAAAATCATTAACACATTCGAATATACCTCGCGCAACTTATCATATTCCGAAAACATCTACCGATTTAATTAATCAAAATGATGCTGATGCTATCTATTTTCGTGCTCTTGAAGAACAAGGAATATATTTAAATGAAAAGCAATTAGAAGCTGTTCGTCAAACAGAGGGACCCGTTCTAACATTAGCTGGAGCAGGCAGTGGGAAAACATCTGTCTTAACAACGCGCGTTGGCTATTTAGTCAACGTAAAAGGTGTTCACCCGCGGAACATTTTATTGCTTACGTTTACTCAAAAAGCAGCGGAAGAAATCCGAAGCCGCGTAGCAACATTACCTGGTATGACACGCGCAGCAAGCCAATATCTTGTTGCCGGTACGTTTCACTCTGTTTTCTTAAAATTACTTCGCAGCCAAGGATATAATCAACAAATTTTAGCAAACGAAAAACATAAACAAATTATCATAAAGAAAATTTTAAAAGAACTTCGTTTAAAAGATGACTATGATGCGGAAAGTATGCTAGCGATGATTTCACTTGAAAAAAATAAATTAAATAGACCAAAAGATGTACAAGCAAAAACACCTGTTGAACGTGAATTTCAAGAAGTGTACAGCCGCTATGAAGACGTAAAGCAAAGTCACGGTTATTTAGATTTTGATGATATTTTACTTGAAACATTCTATTTACTAGAAAACAATGCCGCATTATTAACACAGCTGCAAGGGCGCTTTCATTATATTGAAGTGGATGAATTTCAAGATACATCATACGCCCAGTATGAAATTATAAAACTATTAGCAGCACCGCAAAACAACTTGTTTATTGCGGGCGACGATGACCAAGCGATCTACGGCTGGCGCGGAGCTAGTCATCAAATTATCCTTTCTTTCCCAAAGGAATTTGATGATACAACCATTATTACTTTAAATACAAACTATCGCTCCAATCCATACATTGTAGGACTTGGCAATGAAGTCATTAAGCTGAATCAAGAACGATTTAGCAAAGAATTATATACCGTTCACGAAGAAGGCGTGCAGCCATTTTATTCAAGACCAGCAACAACATTGGATGAAGCAAATCAAATTTTACAACTCATTCAAGAGAAAGTAGAACTTGGTGAACGAAATTATTCAGACTTTTGCTTACTATATCGGACACATTCTGTAAGCCGCTCCTTGCTCGATCAGCTTACAATTCATAAAATTCCGTTCATCAAATATGGAGCGAGCCAATCATTTTATGAGCACTCACTCATAAAGCCTGTATTAGATCAATTGAGGCTAGCCTTTGAACCTTTTCGCTTAGAGTCACTCGCAAGCATTTTGCCAACAATGTATATTGGGCGCGATGAATGTATATCATTTATTGAACGAGAACAATGGAAATACGGTGAAGGTCGCTTCCCTTCCCTTTTACATTTTCTTTTACTTAATCCAAATTTAAAGCCGTTCCAAGTAAAGAAAATTAATGATCGTATTGATTTTCTAAAATTCATTAAAGAGCTCGAACCGAAAAAAGCATTAAAAGAAATTATTAAAGGAAAAGGGCAATATTTGGACTATCTGCAAAGTAATGACCGCTCTTCTTTTACAATGCAAAAAGAAATACAAGAAGAAATGCTTGAGGAACTCATTGAATCTGCAAATCGCTTTTCGGATATTCCGGCATACTTAGAATTTATAAACACAGCTATTCAAAATCAAAAAGAAATGGAAACATTAAAAACAAGGACGCAGCAAGATGCTGTCTCGCTTATGTCTATTCATAACGCCAAAGGCCTTGAATTTCCATGTGTTTTCTTACTCGGTGCAAGCGATGGTATCCTGCCCCATTCATCTTCCTTAAAAGATGCAAATGATCGTGTCACTGATACCTCAGAAGCATTAGAAGAAGAACGGCGCTTAGCATACGTTGCTATTACCCGCGCAAAAGAAGAATTGTACATTTCTTCTCCGCAGTTTTTTAGAGGAAAAAAACTTGATGTTTCGAGATTTTTATTTTTGACGAGAGCTGACCTACAAAAAGCAAAATAACAAATGAAGCGGCTTCTGCTTGAAAAGCCACTTCATGAAACTTTCTGAAATACAGTCATCCTTCAAAATAAAAAATACCCTGTTTTTTCTTACCCACAGGATAAACAGGGTACTTTTTGTTTAAAAGCGAACTCATTATTTACACGTTTCATTATCTAGAATATCTATTTTTATTTCCACCGCAGTTACAACCTTTTTTCTTCACATATCCTTGCTGTTCCAGTTGCTGTTGTCCTTGCTGTCCTTGTTGTTGCTGCTGTCCTTGTTGCTGTTGCTGCATTTGATACCAATATTGAAGATTATTATATGGATTAGGTTGCTGATACTTCGACATGGCAAACATCTCCTCTATTTTTTAACGCTCTTTTTACTATATGAACAACCATTTTATTTCGTTCCTTCATTTCTCAATCATTCAGCCATCGACTCACAATCGTTTCAATAATTGCTGCAACCCCAGCAACTGCTGACAATAAAATAATAGGCTCCGCTACTTTAGGAATCCATGCATAACATAAAAGTAATATAGCGCTCACCCATATTCCTGTACACCAATAGCAGCTTAACAATTCGCCAAAAAATTTACGTATGCCTGCTTCTTTTATTTTCATATACGTTGAAACCGTACCATCCTCCTCTGTAATCTGTATTTCGTCAACAAAAGGTGCACGTATAAAAGAGGCAATCTTATCATAGACCAAAAGGCGCGTTAATCGAAATACTGCACATGAAAAAATAAAAAACACAAGCCAACTCTCAAAAAGCAAATTCCTCATCCCCTTTTCATACCATCTAAATACAGGCTCATCCTTTGAAAAAAACAACTTGGGAGCAGTAACCGATTTACCTCGCATTCAATATTCTAATAGTGTAAATCAAAACTTATGATAAGGAGTGAAAAGAATGGGTAACAATGATGACAAAAAGGTTTTGAACATCAATTGCGTATGTGATGTTGTAAACTTCATCAATGAATTACAAGACTGCGCAACAACCTCATGCCCAACAGGATGCGATGTTCCATTCCTTGGTGCACATCAAGGCTCTAGACTCGCAAATACTCGCCCATTTGTTTTATTTAACGGCCAAGGGACTGCATTCGGGGTATATATTGCTACTACTGGAGCAGACACTTTTTCTTCCATTTTGCGCGTAGAAAGCGTAGATGAATGCTGTGCAGTATTACGTGCATTAGAAGTACAAAATGTACCGGATGGTCAAAATCCAATTTCTTATTTCTTAAGCACCCCTACTGCTACACTACAAGCAACAAATTCTGTTGTAACTGTTGATTTAAATTGTTACTGTGCAATTCAATGCTTACGTGACGTACACGTTTCAGGCGTATAATGTGTAAACCAAAAAACTATTGAGGTGGTAGGATTCCTACCACCTTTTCGACATTATAGTCCCATTATGCGAATCGATACGACCTCTTCCATATCTAAGCTAAAATTCCCAATTTGGTTCGGTGCCACCATTTGAAGCATCCCATTTTCATAAGACGAAATAACCCCTACATAAGAAGTTTTTTCTGTTTTTACCATACATTTCACTTTTGGTATATAATGTGGTCGATTTAACAAGAAATAAATTTTCTCTTCATTATTCATATCTTTAAACGATTTATTCTGCCACGTGCTACTTGAAGATTCTACAAATTGTTCATCATTTTGTTTTTGCTGGTTCTCTTCCGTCACATCCGTTTGCATATTATGTTGGTCAACCGCGGTTCCCTCTTCTATAACGGGCTCAGTCTCTTCTGTTACATCCGTTTGCATATTATATTGATTAACCACGGTTCCCCCTTCTATAACGGGCTCAGTCTCTTCTGTTACATCCGTTTGCATATTATGTTGATCAACCACGGTCCCCTCTTCTATAACGGGCTCAGTCTCTTCTGTTACATCCGTTTGCATATTATGTTGATCAACCACGGTTCCCTCTTCTATAATAGGCTCCATCTGTTCGCTGTTTTCAACATGCTCTTTTTCGTTCTCCTTTGTTTCAGCGGTTTGTTCTGTCTGTTTCACAATGACAGTCCGCTGCACGTGGTGCTGGAATTTATGTAGATCCAAATGTTGAATATATAATAACGGTTGATTTTTCTCTTTCTTTACTTGTTTATCCGCCATCCCCAATCCTCCTTTTTTACTGAAACGTACGTTATTACAGTTATATTCATATAGGGCGGAGAAGTTTCGTTAAAAATCGATTCTTTATTTATCTATCTACATAAGGTATATTTCCTATTTCTTTAAAATCAGGAGTCTGTCTATAACATTCTTCTTATTCTTTTCATTAAGTAGAATTAGAGATAGAAGGAGTAACTATGCCAGGAAGTGTAAAGTAAATTCCAGTAAATATAAAAAGGAGCATTACGCGTCAATCGGAGAAACTATGAGATATCTGTTCTCCATTCTTTACGTGATAAGTTACGTTAGTTATAGATGCAAATTGATATAGAAATCCTGATGAAGACTCACTAAGAGACCTTAAAGAACGATATGGCTACGAAAATTTAGGACTATCTTTAGATGTAGAGTCTATGATCGCAATACTACAGAAGGACTTATACCAATCTTTAAATCAGTTGAATATAACAATTCCCCCAAATCCTAAAGTATCTATACACCTTATCGGAAATTCCATATGGATCTTAAGATTAGTTATATAGTCAAAAAGCAACCAACTTCTTAAAATACAAGAAACTAGTTGCTTTTTTAGATTCTTCGGACCAATTGATTAAGGCATTTGTTTTATAAAGTGAAACTTCCATAAGTGGGGGGTTTTTTCATCCCCCACTTATGGAAAGCTCTCACCAATCGGGCATTTACGGGCAGTTATCCCCCACCTATCTTCTTTGCTTCTCTCTCCATCTTGAGGTGGGGGTCTTACTGTCCGTTAATGCGGGATAAAAAGCAGCGCCAGCATTTCGAAAAAAACGCTAAGCAAATTTTTATAAGAAAAAAGCCGAAGATAAATCCATTAAAAATATTCCGGTTCTCCAATATTTAAATGTCGCAAGAAGAGTCCAACATTGTGTGGGCTCTTTCGCATATACTAATTATGCTTTGTCATGAATTGAAGTAGAAATAAGTATTGAACAACATCTAAAGTAATACTTGAATTTATATATAATAGACTTGTAAGCTAGTATATTATTTTAAGATTTTATAAGAAAAATTGATTGATTAACCTATCTGAAAGATATTTACACTAGCAGATACGGCTGTTAAAGATCCTCCTTCCGCATTCGAAAGTGTTACAGTTCCAGTTGTAGAAGTATCGTTCACCAAAGTTAATGTAGATGGAACAGTTGTTACTGTAAAGACAACAATACCGCTATTTTGAATGTGACTTACTGCAGTTCCATATCGACCACCCGGAATTGGTGTACCATTTAGTTCAAAAGAAAATTGATTTTCATGTATACATGTCAAATTAAACTCTGCTGCATATGTTCCTGTTGCATGAATTACAATATTTGCAGTACCTGCTATGTGTGTCAATGCTGTTCCTATTATAGGGCCATTTGCATTGAAGGTAATTGCACTTCCTACTGCAACTGATTGATTAGTAGTATCATAAGTATATAGATAGTTAGTTACTGCTAATCCAGCAGAACCAGTTGCTCCGGTTGCTCCGGTTACTCCAGTTGATCCCGTAATTCCGGTTGATCCGGTTACTCCGGTTGATCCCGTAATTCCGGTTGATCCCGTCACTCCTGTTGATCCGGTTACTCCAGTTGATCCCGTAATTCCGGTTGCTCCCGTTGGTCCAGTAATTCCAGTTGCTCCCGTTGGTCCAGTAATTCCAGTTGCTCCCGTTGGTCCAGTAATTCCAGTTGCTCCCGTTGGTCCAGTAATTCCAGTTGCTCCGGTTGCTCCTGTCGCTCCGGTTACTCCTGTTGCTCCGGTTGCTCCTGTTGCTCCGGTTGGTCCAGTAATTCCAGTTGCTCCCGTTGGTCCAGTAATTCCAGTTGCTCCTGTTGCTCCTGTAATTCCTGTTGCTCCTGTAATTCCAGTTGCTCCGGTTGGTCCAGTAATTCCAGTTGCTCCGGCTACTCCCGTCTCTCCTGTTGCTCCTGTCGCTCCGGTTACTCCTGTTGCTCCTGTAATTCCTGTTGCTCCTGTAATTCCAGTTGCTCCGGTTGGTCCAGTAATTCCAGTTGCTCCCGTCTCTCCTGTTGCTCCTGTTACTCCTGTTGCTCCGGTTGGTCCAGTAATTCCGGTTGCTCCTGTTGATCCTGTCGCTCCTGTTGATCCTGTTACTCCCGTTGCTCCCGTTGCTCCTGTTGCTCCGGTTAGTCCAGTAATTCCGGTTGCTCCGGTTACTCCTGTTGCTCCCGTTGCTCCTGTTGCTCCGGTTGGTCCAGTAATTCCAGTTGCTCCCGTCACTCCGGTTGCTCCGGTTGCTCCTGTCGCTCCGGTTACTCCTGTTGCTCCGGTTGGTCCAGTAATTCCAGTTGCTCCCGTTGCTCCCGTTGGTCCAGTAATTCCAGTTGCTCCGGCTACTCCCGTCTCTCCTGTTGCTCCCGTCTCTCCGGTTACTCCTGTTGCTCCTGTAATTCCTGTTGCTCCGGTTGGTCCAGTAATTCCAGTTGCTCCCGTTGATCCCGTTGCTCCCGTCACTCCGGTTGCTCCCGTCTCTCCTGTTGCTCCTGTTACTCCTGTTGCTCCGGTTGGTCCAGTAATTCCGGTTGATCCTGTTGATCCTGTCGCTCCTGTTGATCCTGTTACTCCCGTTGCTCCCGTTGCTCCTGTTGCTCCGGTTAGTCCAGTAATTCCGGTTGCTCCTGTTACTCCTGTCGCTCCTGTTGATCCCGTTACTCCCGTTGCTCCCGTTGCTCCTGTTGCTCCGGTTGGTCCAGTAATTCCGGTTGATCCTGTTACTCCTGTTACTCCAGTCACTCCTGTTGATCCTGTCGCTCCGGTTACTCCTGTTGCTCCTGTTGCTCCTGTTGATCCTGTTGGTCCAGTAATTCCAGTTGCTCCCGTTGCTCCCGTTGCTCCCGTTGGACCAGTAATTCCGGTTGCTCCCGTTGATCCTGTTGGACCAGTAATTCCGGTTGCTCCCGTCTCTCCTGTTGATCCGGTTGGTCCAGTAATTCCAGTTGCTCCTGTTGCTCCTGTTGATCCTGTTGATCCTGTCGCTCCAGTAATTCCGGTTGCTCCCGTTGCTCCGGTTGGTCCAGTAATTCCCGTTGCTCCTGTTACTCCCATTGGACCAGTATCTCCTGTTGCTCCCGTTGCTCCGGTTGATCCTGTCTCTCCCGTTACTCCTGTAATTCCGGTTGGCCCTGTTACTCCGGTTGCTCCTGTCGCTCCAGTATCTCCCGTTGCTCCGGTTGATCCTGTCTCTCCCGTTACTCCTGTAATTCCGGTTGCTCCCGTTGCTCCGGTTGGTCCAGTAATTCCAGTTGCTCCTGTTGCTCCGGTTACTCCTGTTACTCCCATTGGACCAGTATCTCCTGTTGCTCCTGTATCTCCTGTTGCTCCTGTAATTCCAGTTGATCCTGTTGCTCCGGTTACTCCCATTGGACCAGTATCTCCTGTTGCTCCTGTAATTCCTGTTGCTCCTGTAATTCCCGTTACTCCTGTATCT
>NZ_JBHTHG010000120.1:0-8315 GCF_042676365.1 Bacillus sp. CGMCC 1.60114 | reverse complement strand
TCTCCCGTTACTCCTGTAATTCCGGTTGGCCCTGTTACTCCTGTCTCTCCCGTTACTCCTGTAATTCCGGTCGGCCCTGTTACTCCTGTTGGTCCTGTCGCTCCAGTATCTCCCGTTGCTCCTGTAATTCCTGTTGCTCCTGTAATTCCTGTTGCTCCTGTAATTCCCGTTACTCCTGTATCTCCGGTTACTCCTGTTGGTCCTGTCGCTCCGGTTACTCCCGTTGCCCCTGTCACTCCTGTATCTCCAGTTGATCCTGTTGATCCGGTTACTCCTGTTACTCCCATTGGACCAGTATCTCCTGTATCTCCCGTCACTCCTGTCGCTCCTGTATCTCCAGTTGATCCTGTTGCTCCTGTTGATCCTGTAATTCCCGTTACTCCTGTATCTCCGGTTACTCCTGTTGGTCCTGTTACTCCTGTATCTCCCGTTACTCCTGTAATTCCGGTTGGCCCTGTTACTCCTGTCTCTCCCGTTACTCCTGTAATTCCGGTTGGCCCTGTTACTCCTGTCTCTCCCGTTACTCCTGTAATTCCGGTTGCTCCTGTAATTCCCGTTACTCCTGTATCTCCGGTTACTCCTGTTGATCCTGTCGCTCCGGTTACTCCCGTTGTCCCTGTCACTCCTGTATCTCCAGTTGATCCTGTCGCTCCGGTTACTCCCGTTGCCCCTGTCACTCCTGTATCTCCAGTTGATCCTGTCGCTCCGGTTACTCCCGTTGCCCCTGTCACTCCTGTATCTCCAGTTGATCCTGTTGATCCGGTTACTCCTGTTACTCCTGTTACTCCCATTGGACCAGTATCTCCTGTTGCTCCCGTTGCTCCAGTTACTCCAGTTACTCCGGTTGCTCCTGTATCTCCAGTTGATCCTGTTGATCCTGTTGATCCTGTTGATCCTGTCTCTCCCGTTACTCCTGTAATTCCGGTTGCTCCGGTTGGACCAGTAATTCCTGTTACTCCTGTTGCTCCGGTTACTCCTGTTACTCCCATTGGACCAGTATCTCCTGTTGCTCCCGTTGCTCCTGTTGCTCCCATTGGACCAGTATCTCCTGTTGGTCCCGTTGCTCCTGTTGCTCCGGTTGGCACTGTAATGGGTGGGATTGGTGGTAAAGTAGGACCTATAAGATTGGTATTAGGCATCTCAGCAGATAAAAAATCATCTGGATTCAATCCCTTTGAATACTTCCCACTTCCCTCTGACATGTATACACCTCCCTTTTCTCTAAAGAATTTATTCACTATATGGCTTGTACATACTAGGAAATAATAAATAGGTCGGATTCCACATGAAAAAATTGTTACCAAAAGTATTACCAAATACCTTTACATTGAACTACTCCCACCTAAAATCCTAACGAATTTTTGAGGAAGGGGATTCCCAAAAGGGACAACTAAGAAAATACTTAGCAGACCATACCCATTCAACAAGGTATAGTTTTTCTGCTTTCAAACTTAGACAAACCTTTTACTTCCAAGTCTGTAAGAGCCACTGGAGGAAAAAGTTCGTTCACAGAACGAATCTTGTTATGGTTCGAAAGCTCCATCTGATAGAATGTGTGAACACGCAAATCAGACAGGATACCAGACAGCCACTTCCATTGCGCCCAATGATGCAGACCTACCATCTTCTCCGGTAATAGTGAATACAAAACTGGTGGAAGTTTTTCTTTACATCCCATTGCTCTTCTAGCAATGACATAAGAAGCTGCTTGGTGAATGCTGATACCAAAACGTTTCATATATTTGGTTTTACCAATTTGAGAAGTGTACGCTGGATTTACCTCAAATACCGCTACGGTTTGTTTGCTTTTACGGCAATATCAACTAATACAATGGCTTCTGCTTCCATAATTTTAGTAATTTGTTCTGACGTTTTACCTAAAATATCAAAGAATAATACACCTGTTTTTATGAGTTGTCCTTGTCTATTGATATTTGACCAAGCAAAGTGATCAAAATTACAGTCTACTCCAATGACACCATCGGATTTGCTGAAGTTTTTATTTTGGCTTTCTTCAATATCTATTAAACATTTAAAAATGTAGTAATCCCCGTGATCTTCAATTGCCCAACTGATTGGTTTTCCTGCATTCTTTTTATCTTTGCAATTCCATTGGTTTTGAACAGCTGCATTCACTTGTTCTTGTCCATACGGAAATGTAAGGTTTGGAATTTCAACTGCAACACCGTTTGGGGTTGTAAAGTGTAAAGATTGCGATTCTATATTGTATGTAAATACAAAGTTTCCTGATTTCGCGTCTTTTCGACCTGAAATCAACATTTGATTGTAACGAGCCTTTTCAAAATCCTGAACCCAAAGTGTATGATTTTGAACATACGTATCTACAGTATGTTGTGCTTTGAATAATTTTTTACTTCCAAATACACCAGAAGAAACTTTGTTTTTTAAACTATGAAGTAGTTTTTGTAGTCTATCCAGCCGAAATTCAAGGCTACCCAAACGAGAACGAAGTGTTTGAATACGCACATTTAAATATTCATGCTCAAATTGATAAGCATGATAGTAAATATCCGTTCTCTTTTTAAATTGAACAACAAAATATCGTCCCATTTGTTGTTCTTTGGATGTTTTATTGAACTTTGGCTGCCCTTTGATAAAAGATGTTTTCATTTTATTCAACACTGTCAAATCTGATTTGGTTTTCTTAATCTTCTTTTTTACAGCTTTCATCTGTTCATTTTTATTTTCGATAGACAATTTCTTCAATTCTGTCTGAGAAGAAAACAGTGCATGGGCTTCCTGCATAGCACTATTTGCATAATAATCATTCAGACTAAATCGCGATTTTACAGTCATTTGCATACTATCAGAACGTCTGGAGGTGCCAGAACGTTTTTCTAACACTTGCGTTTGAAAAGCGAAATGCTTCGCACGATTAAATACGAAAAGAGCATGTCCAATCGCTTCAACATACTTCGGATTCAGTGCATTCTTATAGATACGAATTGAAAAATATGCTTTTTTCATTGGACACGCTCCTTTCTTGTTTTGTATACACAAAGTATACTAAAAAGGAACATACGTTTCTGTTTATGTACTTAAAAAAAACAAAAAAGCGATTCATCCCCCACCTATCTTCTTTGCTTTTCTATGAATCTTGAGATGGGAGCCTTACTGCCCGCGAATAGCGGGATAAAAATAACTTTATATCGTTCCCTTGTGCATTTCCTATATCAGAAATTAGACCAACCAAATCTATTTCGCTATCGTATATCATTGTTACAGTCTTCAATTGCTCCAAATGCAGCTGTTGTTTTTAACTTATTAAGAGCAGAAACCAACGCTGCATTTATACCCTCATGCACAGTAACAATCGTTCTAATAGAAGATAATGATTATAAATCTCTGAGTATAAAGTTTATGTGTAATTCTTATGAAACAATGAAATTAAGCTGCCTTCACAAGAAAAAAAGCAATTTAAAGATAATTTGAGTTACAGTGTAATTTTAAAAAGAAAATGTCCCATTTTGTGAGACAACCTAGTACCATTTTCTTCATTATTCATAAAATGTATTGAAGTCACTATTTTTATAAAAAGATTAAGGAGGTTAAAAATTTGGGTAATAATCAAGATAAATTTATGCCATTTCCTTGTGCATTTCCTATACCAGAAATAGGCCCAACCGGACCGACTGGGCCGACTGGGCCTGCTGGAGGACCAATTGGGCCAACTGGACCTGCTGGACCGACTGGCGGTACTGGACCTGCTGGACCAACTGGCGGTACTGGACCTGCTGGACCGACTGGCGGCACTGGACCTGCTGGACCGACTGGCGGCACTGGACCTGCTGGGCCGACTGGCGGCACTGGACCTGCTGGACCGACTGGCGGCACTGGACCTGCTGGACCGACTGGTGGCACTGGACCTGCTGGCTCTAGTACTATCATTCCATTTGCATCTGGCACAACACCTATTACACCAGCTACTGCTTTGGGCGGAGCTCTTGCTGTTGGAAGTGCTATTGGCTTTGGGTCTTCTATTCCTAGTATTACTTTATCGGGAGCATCTCCTAATACTCTTACCCTTCCCCTAGGAGCAACTGAAGCATTTACAATGCCTCGCAACGGCACCATTGAATCAGTATGGGCGAACTTTACTGCTACAGGTCTTAATGTAACTCTTCCTCTTGGTGGTAGCGTCATCGTTGAAGCATCTTTATATATAAACACTGTAGCCAACAATAACACTAACGTTTTCACTCAACTTACAAGTACTGTTGTAAACTTAAGTCCAAGTATCACTTCCACAACTGTATTTCCTGTAAATCTCGCTGGTTCCAATACTACAGTGAGTCAACCAGTAACTGCTGGGGATCGTTTATTAATGGTCTTTTCCGTAATCGGTACTGGTGGTCTTACTGCTGTTGCTATTCTTACAGGTTTCGCAAGTGCCGGAGTTGAAATCGTTTAGTTGAAAGGTTTTCTGTAGTAAAGTTTTCATAACATCGCTACACCTATTCAACAAAACGAAAGTTATGTAAATAAAGAGGAAGCACTGCAGCCTCCTCTTTATTTATTTTTCTTTGCCTGCTTATTTACATTGTGAGTATTAACACCTTTTTCAATCCGTTCATTTCTACTAAATGAAGTAATAATTATACTTTATGATCCAATTTCAAAGTAAGATAGGAATCATACCGTTAATGTCTAATATTAGAAACTCTGAATTACCAACCTTTTTTACTTATCCGATATTTATTGAAAGTACAGGTACTCCACAAGAATATGCTTCTAGTGCATGGTTTTCTCTCATTTGCTACTGTGATTAATAATAAATCTGTAAAATTATAGAAAGCCGCCATTTCTACAATTAGTAATCAACACTCCTGAGTTACTTTAATAAATCCATTCCTAAAAGCATTTGTAATAGTTTTATAGAGAATGTGATACTTTTTCTAGAAGACATCCACTCCATTTATTTTTTCCGAAAGAAAGAAACAGTTTCTCCTAATCCTTGAAGCAATGAAAATTGCGGCTCCCAATTTAAATGTTTTCTGGCTTTATTGTTTAATAGAGAGCTATACATAATATCTCCCGGTCTTTCCTCTTTGTATATTCTCTTATCTTCTATTTTCATTACACTACAGATTATATTCAGCAATTCATTGACTGAAGTTTGTTGATTCGAACTAATATTACATATTTGATTGTCAGCATTCCTAAGAGCTAAAAAGTTAGCATATGCTACATCTTTAACAAAAATAAAATCTCTTGTTTGCTTTCCATCACCATATATAATTGGACTATGATTCTTTAATAATCGGTCAATAAAAATAGAAATAACACCAGCTTCCCCATTTGCATCCTGTCTTGCGCCATATACATTAGCATATCTAAGAATTGTATACTTTAAACCCGAAAGCTTTGCAAATAATTGAATATAGGTTTCACTGGTCAATTTTGATAAACCATAAAATGATATAGGAGTAAGATCATGATTCTCATCAATAGGTAAATATTTAGGATTCCCATATACAGCAGCGGTTGATGCATAGATAAATTTTTTTACGTTATACTTTATACAAGATTGTAGAATATTTATAGTAGCCATAATATTTTCACTACAATCATAAAGTGGCTGTTTTACAGATTCCTGCACAGATACCTGTGCCGCTTGATGTATTACAAAATCTGGTTTTTCTGTCATGAAAATTTTATCAATATCGGGATCACGTATATCAAAATAATAGAAAGCAGCTCTTGATGGAATGTAATGCTTATGACCAGTAACTAAATTATCAACAACCACTGTCTCTATATTGTTCTCTAATAAGATTTCAACAATATGTGAACCTATAAAACCCGCCCCACCTGTGACTAGAACTTTCAAATCCTGCCCCTCCCCCAAAACGATATTTCCTTACATATAAGACAAGTAAAAATACTTGTTTTTTAATTAAAGAAGTTAACATTTTTACAAAATCAATATTGTTACAATTTATGTAAACTATATGCATTTTGCTACAATTAGGCGCTCTTCTTATTTTTAGTGAAATTAGTATCTTGTCTATAACGTTTCACTTATTTTTTTCATTAAATAAAATGAGAATATACGAAGGAGTGAAAATATGGATCCTTGCGAAAATTTCTTTGCTTTGCCAGTAAAAGAATTCCCTGCCTTTGGGATTGCTTTTTCGGCAAGTGATACACCTGTTTCTGTAGGTCAACCAATTCCTTTACCAAGTAATAATACAAATCCAAACGTATCCGTCCCTGTTCTTCTTGATGTAGAAAGTACTGGGCATGGACTTATCGTCAAAAGATCTGGTATATATCAGCTTAGCTATACATTAACAGTCTCTTTAGATAATTTTCCTGTTCCATCTGGCGGCCGTGAATCTGCTACATTTTTCTTAACATTAAATGGTACCACTCTCGCAAATTCTATTCCTGGCTCTGGAACGGCTATACGTACAACTTTCGATGGCACAGGTCTAGTTGTAGTAACAAGTAGTGTAATTTTGATTAACTTATACAACAATGACTTAATACAAATTGTCCCTACAGATATAGTAGACTCAGCGGACACTATAGATGTTCGCTCTGCTACTTTAACAGTCACACAAATTGCCTAAAAACAAGGCCGCCTCATATATTGTGAGATGGCCTTGTTTTTCGTTTAAAAAGGGAATTAATTTATCACACGTTTAACATGTTTATACATCCCTCATTATAAGCCCTCTTATAAAGCAACTCATTCTTGTGCATGATCTTTGAAAAGATTTCGAAAGTATTCTCGGTTATATTGCACCGAAGGATGGTCCGGTACATATACTGCCGCTTGTTCATTATGATAATTTGCTTTCTCATTATCCCCTAACCGGCTATAGCAAACGCATAGCTGTAAATGGGGAACCCATGTATAAGATGCATAATCTATAAATCTAGTTGAATCTTGAAACGGGACAGTAATCGCCCTCTCATACCAAAAGGTTGCTTGCTTATAATCTCCTTTTTCCATAAATATGTGACCGGCGCGACAACAAATCTCTCCTCTTGGAATGTCGTATTGAAAAGAACGAAAACATGCTTGCAGTGCTTCTTCCGATCTTTGCAGTTGCTTATAGCAATCTGATAATTTCCCACATGCATGTATACAATCTTCTATCCAGCCCTCTTTTCCATCTAAAAACTGGTTATATAATTCAATTGCTTTTTCATATTTTTTATGATCGACACATTCATTGGCATAATAAACGGTATCCCTCGGTGTAAAAGTTCTTCCCTGCCTTAGTGCCTTCTCGAAAATTCGAAGATTACGATCCGTATGTTCTTTTTCTTTTTTATGCATAATGGCTATATCGCTTTTCAGTATATTTCCATAAACAGCTAAATATTCATGGACAAATCCAATCCACTGGAAATTTCTCATCCGCTTTACTAAACGATTTCGAACAGAACTGTAAGTAGGTTTTCCATTTTCATCAACCGCAAGATAATACGACATTGAAACTGCATCTACATTACAATCCAAGTTTTCCTTCAATTGTAACAACTTATCTTTTTCTGTTTCCATTAAAATATCATCCGCGTCTAACCACAAAATATAGTCCTTTGTTGCTTTCGAAAACGCAAAATTTCGAGCAGCTGCAAAATCATCTACCCATTCAAAATCATAAATATAAGGAGTATACTCTCTAACAATCTCTTTTGTTTGATCCGTTGAACCAGTATCTACAACAATAATTTCATCAACAACCTCTCGTACTGATTCTAAACATCTAGCAATTGTCTGTTCTTCATCTTTCACAATCATACATAAGCTAATTGTAATGCTCTCTTTTACCAAAGCCCTTCCTCCTTCCCCTTGTAGTATATGAAAAAAGAAAGGAAAATTTACCAATATAGATATGAATAAAATCACAATATAATGTTTTTAAAATATTTAAAACAACTATATCATTTCGATTCCCTGCTGCATTTAATATATATTGAACAGCTTTTGGAGGTGAATCAATGAAAAATAAAAAACCCGCTAATCAATTTCATTCAATAGAGTATATTGTTTCTGCTGTATTAGGTCCTACTCTGCCGCCAGTCCCACCTGGTGGAAATAGTGGTCCTACTGGCGCTACTGGGGCCACTGGACCTCAAGGCGTCACTGGCGCTACCGGACCTACTGGCGTCACTGGACCTCAAGGTATTCAAGGTGTTACTGGTGCTACCGGACCTACTGGCGCTACCGGACCTCAAGGTATTCAAGGTGTAACTGGTGCTACTGGACCTACTGGCGACACGGGCGCTACCGGACCTCAAGGTATTCAAGGTGTTACTGGTGCCACTGGCGACACGGG
>NZ_JBHTHG010000119.1:1884-174337 GCF_042676365.1 Bacillus sp. CGMCC 1.60114 | reverse complement strand
AAATAGCCATCCCTTGTCCGAAGGCGATTCATCCCCCACCTACTCATTGGGCTACGCCCTTCACATTCCTTGAGGTGGGAGTATTCTCGCCTATTTTAGATAAAGTCATAATACCTTATCTATCCTTTCTGTACTACAAATGCTTAACTACTTCATAATAGAAATTTCTATTTTTATTTTCAAACATCGTATATTTCTTACATCATAAAAATTTTAATTAGGGTGTGGTGTATTTCAAAGATGGTAAGTCATCATGTTTTAATCATTTCAAATTTCACGCCACAGCATGCTTCCCTCGTTGTTAACGATGATACAATTTTTCTACCTATACTTCACAACTCCACCCTAGTCCCTACCTTATTCTTGATAGCCTTCTCATAGAAATACTTCGCCACTACAATATCTACAACGGCTAGTCCGACAGATTTAAATACGGTAATCTCTTGGTCGCTTTCTCTGCCAGTTCGTTCGCCGCTTATAATTTGTCCGAGTTCTGCGTGAATGTCGCTTTCTTTGAAAAGTCCTTCTTGGATTGGGATTTGGAGGTCACCAGTTTCTTCTAGTGCCGCTTCTTTGGATTCGACTACTACTTTATTAGCTGAGGAAATGACATGAGATGGTAGTTCTTGCATCGTTGGTCTGAATGAACCGACAGCATTTACGTGAACACCAGGTTTTAATGTGTCTGAAAAAACGGGTGTTAAGGAGTTCGTTGTTGTAACAACAATATCTGCCTCGCGTACTGCTTCATTCGCATCTGCGTATATGTAGACAGGTTTATTAAATTTCTCTTTTATATACTCGGCAAATTCGGCCGCTTTTTGTTCTGTCCGATTATAAAGCATAATGTTTTCAATGTCTCGCACAACAAGCATGGCCTCGGCAAGTCCTTTTGCTTGTTCTCCTGTACCGATGATGCATAAGTTTTTCGCATCTTGGCGAGCTAGGTATTTTGTCGCTACACCTGATAAGGCACCTGTTCGAATCATCGTTAAATACGATCCTTCTAAAAGGGCGAGCGGTTCTCCTGTTTGAAAATCAGATAGCATGACAACTCCATTTATCGTTTTCTTTCCTATTTTAGGATTATTCGGGGCTACCGTTACTACTTTTAACCCAAGTGTACCAAGGTCTTCCGCTACTGAAGGCATCATTAATGCGGTATTTTGCGAATTAGAAAATGGTAAAGAGTAGCGAATCGGAGTGATCGTTCTTTCTGCAGAAAACTCTTTTAAGGCGATTGCCGCGTATTCAATCACTTCATTCATATCTACTAAACTTCTTTGTTCAGCTGCATTTATGACTAACATATTACCTCGTCCCTTCCTGAATCTTTCTCCAATGCTTGTCGCCAATATAGCAATTACTTCACCATTTCATCTTCAATCCCCTTGTTTTCTAAACAGAAAACAACTACTCCACCATTACGCTAATAAGAAGCCCTGTTTCAATGGATCTCTTGGGTCCATTACAAACTGGTGGAATCCTGTAATAAATGCCTGACCAGTAACTTTTGGAATGATTGCCTCATATTCGCCTACTTTTGTTGATGACAACACTTCTCCAACAAATTGTCCATCAGTAATGCATTCATGAACGAAACTTCCGCCTTCTTGTAGAACTCCATTGTCAACAAGCGTTGCAAGTCTAGCTGAAGTACCCGTGCCGCAAGGAGAGCGATCTACTTGCCCATCCGCAAAAATAGTTACATTTCGTAACGTGGCATCTTTTCCATTTGGTTCATCTGAAAAGATAACGCCGTATATTCCTTTTAAATCTTCTTCGAGAGGATGTTTTACTTCCATTTGACTTTCAATGTAGTGTTTAATTTTTCCGCCCCACGTTTGAATAGCAGATAAATCTTTAAAGTTTACTTTTAGGCCAAATTCTTTACTGTCTACAACAGCATAGAAAGCTCCTCCAAAAGCAATGTCTACTTGAAATTCATAGCCGTCAATTTTTACAGGAACGTCCTTTTTGTAAACAAAAGAAGGAACATTTTCAAATGTCACGGATTCCACTTGGTTTCCACTGTATTTTGCATACGCGATAACCTCTCCTGCCGGGCTATCAATAATGAATTTTTGTTCTTCTCCTGTCACTTCGAACATGCCAGTTTCAATTCCTACCGTGATTACAGCAACAATTCCATGGCCGCACATTGTACTCCAGCCTTCATTATGCATAAACAATACTCCAAAATCAGCATGCGGACTTGCAGGAGGCGTAATAATACAACCGTACATACCATGATGTCCTCTCGGCTCATACATCAAAACTTCGCGAAGATGGTCCAAGTGCTCCATACAATACGCTCGTCTTTCTAGTTGTGTTTTTCCTTTTATCACTGGTAATCCGCCTGTAATAATACGTAATGGTTCTCCCGCTACATGTGCATCGATTGTTGTGTACATTTTGCTAATATTCATTTCTTGTCCCTCCGATATTTGTATTCTCATGTGAGATGCTTGTTATTTTAAAAGTTTCCTATATTTTTATTAGCAAATATTGTACCGGAATTTAGGAACTGAATATTATCAATGACCAGTCAATTGGATTTGTACTTTTTCTAAAAATTTATACCCTTTGCATAACAATTTTTTAGACATATGTATATTTTCTTTTACACTATTTCATCCTCTCGTTTTGAATTTATACAGAAGGAATAACGTTTTTTTCATTTTTGGAATATGATTTTGTCTTACCTTGATGGGCATGTGGCGATACCCCAGTTAGAACAAATGGTGACGCTGGAAAGCGAAAAATAGTATAATTTTAACAGTTTTAGGAATCGTATATTACTTTGTTATTAAAGAGGAGATGATAAATTTGAAAAAGAAACGAATAGTATTTCTATGTTTATTTTTTTCTATTCTTTTAATATTTTATTTTTCTCAAAAAGGATACAGCGGCAAATATGTACAATGGAGTGACACTGTAGAAACTGTTCATACAGATCCACTTGAAAGAAATAACATCCCATATAAAATTAAAGATAATAAAGTATATATTCCTGAAGATGCCTTTAACAAGGCGATAATGTGTTGTTCATAAATTCATAAATAATATTTAATTTCATCTACATTCAATTTTCAAGATATGAAAGGTGGAGGTGTAATTTGGCTCAAGAATACAAGCTAATGGAAATACAAGCGGATGTATTATTTAAATATGATAGTTCGGGCAGAATGACAGAAATAAATGAGCCTGGAGGTCTTGTTGCTCCTTTATTTTTCCTTGGTCGTACCAGAGAAGGAAATGTCATTCGTTTCAATGAAATTTTCCCAAATCCAAAGGTCGGTAAAGTGTTGCAAGTTATTAACAACAATGAGCATATCGTTGACCTTAGAAACTTAATTGTTATTTTAAATGAGATAAGACCGATAAATAGCATATGGATGGGCCCAGCTTACATTTTTCCTGAAAATTTCCATATGACTTCAGACGCAGTTAGAATAACAAATGAAAATAAGGAGTTACTAAAAGTGGATTTCCCAAATCTATTTGAGGAGTTTGAATGGAGACAGCCTTGTTTCGCTATTATACAAGACGGTATTGCTGTTTCTGTATGTTGTAGTGCGAGAAAGAGTGCAAAAGCAGCAGAGGCTAGTGTGGAAACTTTGGAGGCCTATAAAGGAAACGGATATGGAACAAAAAGTGTTATTGCTTGGGCAAACGAAATCAAGAAAGAAGGATTACACCCTCTTTATAGTACAGCGTGGGATAATTTCTCTTCACAAGCAATAGCTAAAAAATTGGGTCTTCATAAATATGGAGTAGACTTTCATATCAGTTAAGCTTTTTGTAATTAGCATCTAATGATCTTATTGGGCTCTTGACGCATGCCCCTCAAGTTAAAGACTTGAAATTACCCTAAAACAAGGATTTTGTGCATGTAAGTATTCAAGACCACCATATTGAATAAACCATGCCCCCAACAAAAAACACTAAACCTAAAGCTAAAACAACAAAAGCGAGTATTGCATTTTTATTATTTTCCATAAAATTGTCTCCTTGTAATTTTTTATTTTGTTTCATTTTTTATACTAAAACCTTTAGTTGTAATTATGGCTAAACGTTGCGATCATCATACTTCTCAGTTTAAAAAAATTTCATATTTATAACTCTTTCATGCGAAGTCTCTTTTCCTGCAAGCTTGAATAAGTGCAGTGATTTGTTCTTTAAGTTTTTGGATAATTTCATAACTGTAAGAATCATGGTGAGAAATTATAGAGAGCACAAGTATATCAATACTTCCTTTCATCATCTCTTTGTCCATTTTTCACTTCCCGAACCACATCGTACTACGACATATGTCGTAAAATAACATAAAGATTAGAAAATAACATCTTTCAGTATGAAAGGTGTTATTAATAACTTAATTTCATGAAAGTTTCTTTTTAATTATTTTGGATATATATACCTATCTTAGCTTGATGGGTACGGGATCCTGCCGACAAAACACGGATATTATACGTTAATTAGAGTACTATGAAGAGAGGATAGTTCGTTTAATATAGAGACGAATATCCCCTCTTTTTATACATATTAAAATATAAACAGGATGTTATTAATTCAGTATACTTCGTCTAGTATAGAGTTCATGTTTATAGGGGGTTCAACCGAGATGCGTGTAAAAATGGGGCATAGTAATTTGTTCTCTCAATTTCATATCTGAAATATATCTAAGAAGAAATATCGTCCGAATCACTCTTCCAAACTCTCAAAATGCCTGGAATAGCCGATTTTTTTGTTATTACTAATCAATTTTCTAAGGAGTGTAGAAGGTAGTCTTACCTAAAGTGAGTTAAATATCATAATTAGCATTTTGGGCAAGTCTCACGTACTGACCATTTCTTTCATCTCTAATGACAACCCCTAACTGAGCTAAATCTTCTCGTAGATATTTAGCATTTGCCTTTTTCTTTTCTTTCAACGCATGGTCTCTAGCATAAAGTAATGCATTAATTTTTTCGGGAAAATCAGGATGTCCTAAAGCCCATCGCTGATATTGGCTACCAAATGGGTCAATTTCATTCCATGGATATTGATACTTATTAAAAGCTTCTCGTACAGTATCCACCTTCATTTCAATAACTTCTCTATATAATTCATTACTCGTTTGTCCAAGGATAACTAAATGCTTATTTTCTATATATATTGCTAAAATGTCCTTTTTCTCAATGATATTTATTCTTTCTCCAAATTTTAATTGCAAATTATTATATGAAATTGTGACTTCGAGACTCTCATTTAAAATAACAAGAGCCAATAATAAACCCGCTATTGTTCCAATAATGGCGGCAATACTTGAAACCCATAGGCTGTTAAAGGATGCAATGAATAAAACTAACTTCTCCATTGGAACTACTGGAAGTTTTAGTATCCAGTTGGCAATGATGGGAACAAACCAACCAATCGAACCGCCTAATATCATGGGCACTAAAACAATAATTGCTTTTTGGAACTTACTATGTCCAAGAAATGTTTCGCTCTCTATCATAATCCCTATCCTTCCTATTAAATTAGTCATAAACAATATTTTGAAATTAAATGATTTTCTGTTTTGTTTTCATTATTTAACTATTTTCAATATGCTTTTTATCAATTCTTCACTATAATCTTCTAAACTTATTTTATTTTGAGGAGCTATCAAAGATTCCGATATCGAACCTTGAATAATAGTTGCTATCACCTGGATATTAAAATCTCCAAATTCTTTTGATTCCTGCCCTTGTAGAAGAATTTCTTGTAATAACCCCTTTACTAAACCTTCTTCATCGTCTTCTAGTAAATAATAAGGAATATGATCTGGTGTACGTGCATTAAAAACTATTTCAATTAAAGCGATATTATTTGTTCGGTTTATAACCTGATAAGCTAAACTTGCTTCGATAAATGATTTTAATTTTTCTGTAGATGTTTGTTTTTGCCCAACTCTTGCATGAATAAATAACCATTCTTGTTCAACTAAATATGTTAAAGTATTGTTCATCAAATCTTCTTTACCAGAAAAGTGATAAGAAATTAATCCTGTACTTATGTTTGCTTTTTTTGCTATTTTCGACAAACTTGTACTTACATACCCAACTTCTCTTAAAACTTCAATAGCAGCCTTTATTATTTGTTCTCTTCTTGCTTCTGCTATAAAAGATTGTCGGTCTTCCATAAGAATTACCACCTTATAAACTGTTCGTTATTTTTGATTGGTCATTCATTTTTTTGATTGAACGTTCAATTAATTAAATTGTATAAATTTTTCCTGTTTTTGTCAAATCTAACTTTATATAGAGAAAAATATTGCTCAAATTCAGTTTCAAAGCTCATTATCGAAACAAAAGGGTTCTAACATCTTTCTTTCAACCAATCCTCCATTTGAGCAGAAGATAAATCGGGATGTTCCTGAAATCAGCTTTTTATTCTCATCCTCCTAAAAACGCGAGGTTATATATGCGAATGAAGTATACAAGCAACCAGCACGGATGAAGTTTATTCAACTATGAACCGATATACATATCACATAAGAAAGAAGATGGCTCTCTGTTGTATACATACACCTTATACGATGCAAGGGATTCTTTTGACATCAGCAAATCTTATCATATTAAATGCGAAATTCCTCCTCACCGATTTAGAGCGATTATGATGGAGTTTCGCCGTAATAAAGAAATAGGAGAACACATTGGAGAATTTATCGACTTCATGGAACGGGAATTTGGCGAAACATTCGAACTGTTTGAGTATGACGGTATTGTACAGTACGATGCAGAGACCAGGAGAATAGCATGATACTAGCAAACTTGCTGGATTAGGCAGATGAACATGTATAAAAAAGAAGAAGCAGGCTGAACCTGCTTTCTTCTTTGAACTTGGATTGATTGTATTACACCCACCACATTTGCGAAGGTGTTTCTTCTATTAATACGCTTTTCAAATTCGTAACGGCACGTTTAAACCCTTCTTCAGTCGACATGATTGGATCTTCATGTTCGATGCTTATTACGTAGTCATATCCGTACGTACGAAGTGCACTCATCATATTTGACCACTCTTTCATATCATGACCGCATCCGACTGATCGAAATGTCCAAGCGCGCGTTTGTACTTCTCCGTACGGCTGCATATCTGTTAGGCCATACATGTTAATATTATCTTGATCCAGGTACGTGTCCTTTGCATGAAAATGATGAATCGCATTTTCTTTTGCTAAAATTTTAATGGCTCCGACAGGGGCGATACCTTGCCACCATAGATGACTTGGATCTAAGTTGGCGCCAATTGCTTTGCTTGTTTTTTCACGAAGTTTTAATAACGTATACGGTGTATGCACTAAAAATCCGCCGTGCAATTCTAAACCAATTTTCACGTTATGTTTTTCTGCGTATTCCCCGATCTCTTTCCAATAAGGAATCAGCTTATGTTCCCACTGCCAAGTTAATACATCAGCATATTCATTTGGCCACGGGGTAACAGGCCAGTTTGGATATTTCGCTCCCTCGTGATCCCCTGCTGTTCCAGAAAAACAGTTTACGACCGGCACGTTTAGCAGCGATGCTAATTGAATCGTTTTACGAAGCGTATCGTCAGACTCTTGTGCAAAGCCTTCTTCCGGTGAGATTGGATTGCCGTGACAGCTAAATGCACTAATAATCAGTCCTCGGTCTGTTACTTTTTTTAAATATGCTTCTCTTTTGTCCTTATCTTCAAGCAGTTCATCTAGTGGGCAATGATGATTTCCAGGATAGCAGCCTGTTCCAATTTCAACCGCATGAAGACCTGCCGCTTTTACTTTATCTAACATCTCCTCAAATGAATGATCTGCAAATAACACAGTAAATACGCCTAGTTTCATTTTATTTTCCCCCTATTTTACTAGTGTCATATATTTCATCGATAATCGCTGATACTTGCAGCGCTTCTTCCGGTTTCACTACTAACTCAGCCTTTCCTTTGCAGGCATCAATGAAGTTTTTAGCCTGCATGAAACTATAATCCTCTTCTCCCTCTATCCAAGCTGCCGTACTGTTCATCAACATGCCGTTTTTCGTTGTGTAAAGTTCAAGTGGAAAAACGTTAATCCCTCCGTCTATCCCGGAAATGCTAACATGTTCTTCGTCATCTTCAATATTGGCAGACCAAGACGTTTCGAGCAGCAATGAAGCACCGTTTTCAAACTTCATATAAGCGGTTACATGATCATCCACATGAAATGTCTCATGATCAAATGTTCCCCATTGATTTAACTGACCAGGTGTTTTACTTAATTCGTTGTACGCACTTCCAAGAACTGCTGTATGTTTTGGATTTCCCATTAGCCAAAGAGATAAATCAAGTAAATGGCAGCCGTAATCTATTAAACTCCCTCCGCCTTGCAGTTCTTTATTCGTAAATACTCCCCACCCAGGAACTTTGCGGCGCCGCATCGCTTTTACGCGCGCTACGAGAGGACGCCCTACTTCTGTCATCATTTTTTTTGCTGCTTGTGCTTCTTTCATAAAACGATAATGATAGGCAATTGCTAGTTTTCTATCAGCTTTTTTTGAAGCTTTCAGCATCTCTTCGCACTGCTGCTTACATAGTGCCATTGGTTTTTCACATAATACATGAACGCCGGCTTTCAAAGCCTCAATTGCAAATTCAGCATGAAATTTATTCGGCGTACAAATACATACGGCATCTACTTCTTTCAGCATATCTTTATAGTTAGCAAATACTTGCGGGATATCAAACTCATTCGCTACCTCTGTAGCTCTTTCATGATTACTATCACTCACGCCCCAAATGACGCATTCATTACCTAGTTGTTTAAACGCTGGAATATGCCGTCCGGTGGCAATTCCTCCTGCTCCAATTATGCCAATTCTCACGGTATTCACCTCTTATACGCGCGTAATTTGTTTTGTTTGGCTTGATTGTAAGGCTGCTAAAATGACAGAAAGAGATTTTAACCCTTCTTCACCTGGAACAGCTGGTTCTTCATTATGCAAAATTGCTTGTATAAATCGTTCAATCACGTGAGAATTATTTTGTCCGCCTTCATCATTCGACTGAATTTTCCCTAGTTCATAATTAACAACTTCTCCTGTCGCATATTGAACGATTAATGAATAGACTGGATGTTCTTCTAGACGAAGAATTGCTTTCTCACCATAAATAATTGTTGAGTTATCTTCTTTACTCGTATAAGCCCAGCTTGCTGCAAGCGTTCCGATAATACCACTTTCTGTTTTCAATACACATACTGCATTATCATCAACATCAGCAAAATCTTTTGCATTATTTTCAACAAATGCGCCAACTTCTACAAATTCTTCTCCGAGTAGATAACGAAGTAAATCTGTTTTGTGAACGCCTAAGTCTCCCATTGCACCAATAAACGCTTCTTCTTTTTTAAAGAACCAGCTTTCTTTGCCGTCCGCACTCCATCCTTCTGGTCCGCCATGACCAAAAGCTGTGCGGAAGCTATAGACTTTGCCAATTTCACCTTTTTGAATTAGCTCGCGAGCCTTTTGATGAGATGCAACAAAGCGCTGATTGTGTCCAATCATTAGTTTTTTACCGTTTGTTTTTGCTGCTTCAATCATTGCTTTTGCTTCTTCTTCTGACGTAGCCATCGGCTTTTCACATAATACATGAACGCCGCTGTTTAAAGCTGCAATCGAAATAGACGCATGCAGATAGTTTGGTGTACATACACTAACCACGTCCACAGAGCCGCTAGCTAGGAGCTCTTCGTACTTTGTATACGCTGTCGCGCCATATTGCTTTGCCACACTATTTGCACGTTCTTCATTTACATCACAAACTGCGACTAGTTCTACATTTTCATTGAATTGATATTCTGGTAAATGACGATACTTTGCGATGCTTCCACACCCAATAACCGCTACTTTTATTTTCTCCATGACCTTTATCCCCTTTGTTTCAGTTTACTTATTCGTCTTTACAGCAATTTGTTCAAGCGGCTTGGCATTGCCGTAGACAGGACGTTTTCTTTCTACTGGTTTGGCCCATTGAATTGCATTTATGATCACGCGTTGAATCTCTTTATTATGGTACGTTGGGTATGTTTCATGTCCTGGTCTAAAATAAAACACTTTCCCATTCCCTCTTTTATATGTGCAGCCGCTTCTAAAAATTTCCCCGCCTTCAAACCAGCTTGTAAATATCAATTCATCCGGCGCCGGAATATCAAAATGTTCACCGTACATTTCTTCACGTTCAAGTTCAATGAATTCTGAAATTCCTTCTACAATTGGATGACTTGGCTCTACAACCCATAAACGTTCTTTTTCATCCGCTTCACGCCATTTTAGATCGCAACTTGTACCCATTAACGTTTTGAAAATCTTCGAGAAATGGCCTGAATGCAAAACAATTAATCCCATTCCGCCTAATACACGTTGTTTTACCTTTTCAACGATTTCATCTGCTACTTCTTCATGTGCCATATGTCCCCACCATACTAATACATCTGTTTGATGCAATACTTCATCTGTTAATCCATGTTCTGGTTCATCTAAAGTAGCCGTTTTTACTTCAAACCCTGCTTTCGTTAAAAATTCTGCAATTGTGCCATGAATCCCATTCGGATATATTTCACTTACAGCAGGATTTATTTGTTCATGCCGATTTTCATTCCATACAGTTACTTTTAACATTGTGACAACACCCCTTTTTCATTTATTTGTGATTAGTATAGAAAAGATAAGTAAGGAAGGATATGCTTAATTTAGCTGTCTTTTTATTCAAAAGTGTCATCATTTTTTTGGTTATTAAAAATCGAAAGAGAAAATAAGAAGAATTATGATATGTTTTATTTACAAAAGTGGCATGTTCTAAAGGGGAGAAATTGCGTATGACTTTAATAAAAAACGATTTAGAAGTTATTAATGAAAAAGTCATTTATCAAAATCCGTTGCTGTTTCTAAAAATATGGGAAATTCATATGAAAAAACATCATTTCAGTACGATAGAGAAACACCCTTGGCATTATCATAAAGAAGTAGAATTTATTGTCGTCGTTGAAGGAAATTTGGGGATACAAAGTAAAAACGAGTATATTCTAATGGGCCCAGGCGATGTCATCGTTTTAGGGGCATCCCAACCACATCGTTCTCATAAACCTCTAATGGATGATTTACGATATGTGGTGTTTCAAATCGATTTAGGGAAACACTTCGACGAAAGTATCATGCCGTACATATACTGTTTCTCTGAACAAACCAAACCTTTGAATGAAATAAACTATATTTTTGAAGAAAAACAAACTGTAAGAGATGAAATATATACTTTAATTATGGAAATCTTTCAAGAATCACAAACACAAATGAGGGGATATGAAATTGCCATTAGTTCGGCGATTAAGCGAATGATGCTATTACTCTTAAGAAATGATACACGCAACATATTAAACTATACAGAGGGAATTGGTCTGAACCGATTGCGGCCAGTTCTTGAATACGTAGACAAACATTTGGAAGATAAGATTACCGTAGAAGAGGCTTGCTCATTACTAGGACTTAGCTACCATTATTTCATAAAATATTTCAAAAAAATTATCGGTACTTCATTTATTGATTACGTTAATTATAAGCGAATAAAAAAAGCAGAATGTTTATTAATGACAAGTGATCTTAGTATTACGAATGTAGGTTATGAGGTTGGTATCTCTAACATGGCTCAGTTCTATAAACTTTTCAAAAGGTATAATCAATGCTCTCCAAAGGAGTTTAAGCAACGCATGCAGAATGAATTGGAAGCTAAAAAAGAATAAAGTGAAACTTTCATCAGTGGAGGATTCTTCATCTCCCACTGATGGATGTGAATGTAAAATGAAGTTATGGAAAGGAAAATTAATTATGGTTAATAACGATACAGAAATGAAATTGGGACGATGTGTCGAATGTGGGGCCAAAGAGATAGATGGGTATTCATGTTATGAGCAATTTGGTTTTCCGCTTGTTTGGGAGCATAACGATCCAGCATTATATGCCTTACATTTCTGGCTTGTTTCCTGTTATATGATACAACATCCATCAAATTATACAGAAGAAGGGTATAGATATTTAATTACATTATTTACTGAAGCATATGATAAGGAATGGGAAGTAGCTTATATTCTAAAGAGAAACCGTGAATTAGTTAGTAATGTAGATAAAATAACAAATCCTGTACCTAATAAGGATAGACAGCGTACATTTAAATCTTGGTCCATGACAATCAATGATATATATCTAGGGAAAGAAAAAAATGCCATCGCAAACATAAATAAGTGGAAAGATCGAATAAGAATCGAATTAAAGTAATAGGGCATTATTTCAATGAAAATTATCCCTCTACAAATGTACAAGTATAAAATAATCAAAGGATTACAGTTTCCATCAACTGTGAACAAGTGTCATTGAAATTATGATGGATTTCCACTTCCCAAAAACTCTCTAATTTCTTCTTCTGTGATTCCATTATGAAGCGCCTCTGAAATTAATTGAGCCCACTCTATGTCTAACTCAAAAATCTCTTTCCCTTCCATTTTCCTCCTCCTTCTCCCACGTATCCGTAATGTATCACAAAGGATTGGACAGTGATTGTCCATTTATTTTTTTGTTTCATAACTGATTTACTAAGAACAAAAGTAAACAAGGATATTCCAATGAAAGAGACACCCTTGTTTAGTTCCATATATGAAAAGAGTTCTTAAGAAAATTAGTAGTTTAAACGTGTCGAAAAGCTAAATAGAATCTCTCTTTCTCCTAACTAAGCTTTTACTTGAAACGCCCCCGACGAACTCAACACATCCGTAACTGTATCCGGAATTTTCTCCGCAATTGCCTCCCCGATTTTCAGGCTTGCTGTTGCAGCCGGAGACGGGGCATTGCAAATATGCATGGAGTTAGTGCCTGAGATGATGCAAAAATCATCTACCATGTTTCCATTGGATAGAATCGCCTGCGCTCTTACACCAGCATGAGTTGGAACAATGTCTTTATCTGTAAGCTCTGGTATTAAACGCTGCAAGCTTTTGAGAAAGGATTGTTTACTAAAAGAGCGAATCATTTCTTTCATGCCTTCTTTCATATTCGGCATGGCCATTTTCCAAAAGCCGGCGTAGGTCATTGTTTCCATAAAGTCTTTTAGATCGAAATCTTTTTTTGTGTATCCTTCGCGTTTAAAGCTTAATACCGCATTCGGCCCTGCATGTACGTCTCCGTTTATCATTCTTGTAAAATGAACACCTAGGAACGGAAAATCTGGGTTTGGAACTGGATAAATTAAGTGCTTCACGAGATGACGCTTTTCTGGAACGAGCTCATAATACTCGCCTCGAAACGGTACAATTTTCATATCCGTTAATAATCCGGTTTTTTTGGCAATTCGATCACTATGTAATCCAGCACAATTGATAAGAAACCGCGTTACAAAGATTCCTTGGTTTGTCTCAATGGTAACAAAATCTTTTTTCTCAAAAATATGTTCTGCTTTTGTCCCTAAGTGCACTTCTCCCCCGTTTTCTTGGATGAAATGTGCAAATGCATAACTTACCCCTTTATAATCGGCAATGCCGCAAGAAGGAACTCGAATCGCTCCTAATCCTTTTACATGCGGCTCGATTTCCGATAATTCTTCTATACTAATTTTCGAAATGTCTAGGCCGTTTTGCAACCCTCTTTCATATAGGTTTTGTAAAAGGGGAATCTCTTCTTTTTCTGTTGCGACAATGACCTTTCCGCACATATCATAGGCAATTCCGTTTTCTTTGCAGAACTGAACCATCGCTGCATTTCCTTCTTTTGCAAATTTCGCTTTGTAGCTTCCTGGCTTATAGTAAATACCGGAATGAATCACACCGCTATTATGTCCTGTTTGGTGATGTGCAAGTTCGTTCTCTTTTTCAATGACTGCGATTTTGGCATGAGGAAATTTTTTCTTTAAGGCCATCCCCGTTGAAAGCCCAACAATCCCGCCGCCAATAATTATAAAATCATACATCAAACTTCCTCCTTACATGTTATATGTACGAATACCTGTATATCATGAAAGGCAGGCCTTGTTTCAAGACCCGCCATACATATTATTTAGAGAAGCAGCCGCGTTGGCGCATTAACTCTCGATATAAATCTTTATTTTTTTCAAAAGGAGCTCGCCCGTGCATCCAAAATAGGTTATTTAAAAGAACTAAATCGCCAACTGGTAATTTTAATGCATGCGTTGCTGGAGAGTTTTCAACAGATTGTGAGAGTTCCTTCAAATATGTTGCTTGTTCAATATTATCAGGATAAGCGAATTGATCAATAAAACAAATACACGGCGCATTATTCATATCAAAAAATGTTTCACGATATACGATTTCTTGCGCATTTTTACTTGGCGGTGCTTTATACGTCATTTTGACAGATGCTAGTGTATGATTTCGAAACTTATCAAGCTCTTCCCAATCATCTAAATGAAGTAAACGCGATTCGCCGCCTACTGCATTCTTTTCTTCAATCTTCATCATCAGAAGCCAATCTGTCGGTTCATCAACAAATGTTCCGTCTGTATGAAGTGTGAATAAGCGATATGCTTGGCGAAGATAAGAATCACTGCTGTCTGTATCTTTCACATTAAATCTAGCATAATACGTTCCTGTCATTGCATCAAAGTTAGATGTACCAATTAAGTGCGTTAATGCCGTTGCAAATTTCACATAGTCTTCTGGATTTGTCGTTTCACCCTGTACACCAATTGTAAATCCGCCCGTTTCACGGTCATGAATAATACCTCGAACATTCTCCATGAAGGATGCACCAAAGATCTTTTTCATTTGATCAGCAAGGATAAAGCGAGAATAAGGAATATATTGCAATGATTGTTCAGAATGTTCTTTTACCTCTTCGAAGAATTGCCCAAGCAATTGCTGATTTAACACAATATGATACAAGCGTTTATGTTCTGGATGAGGAACAATTTCATATCCCTCATACTTCTTTGCAAATTTCATTTTCACTTCTTGTTCCGTGATCATCAACATCTTCCTCCTTAGTTCAAATAAACTAAAAAGCCAGTCATACGCATCCACAATTATAAATTGTAGAAACGTACAACTGGCTTAAAATTACGAGTGTTCTTTAATCTCTTAAAGTACAATAATAATAGACAGTTTTTTTATTCAACTATGTGCAAACCAGATAGTGAAGATCGGGTGTAGAGAAGGCTTATTTCTCGTATGGATCCTATCACTTTATAGTTAAATATTAATTCAAAATTTTCTGAATGTCAATGTATTTATATTATTTATTTTCAATTTTCATGTACTGAGCTTCATTTCGACTACATGCTTTACACATTTTACACGATTTCGCTGCATGAGTTTCCTTACATCCTCTTTTTTGCTTTACCTGCTCCTTGACACCTTGAACTTCACTTGATTTTGACATGTTCCTGCCTCCTTATTGTATATAAAAAAGCCAGTTATATTCCGCCATCAAATAAGCTGGAATACAACTGGCTCTCGTTTACGAACGCTCTTTAAATAGTAAAGTGCAATAAACTCGACAGTTTCATCATTTCGTTTTACTTTAGCGGACCTATTTCCTCATAGTCCTCCTCAGGTCTTTCACCGTTTACGTAACTTGTATATTGGCGGTACAAATCTTTTAAAGCGCTAATAATCGCATTTTGCGCTTTTCCTTGATAATGGTAAGAGATTTCTTGAATGATGTCTTCAATGCCATCTCGTAAACTATATCCTCTTAAAATTTGAGAAATAAAATCTCTCCCGTGTCCTGTCGCAAGGGTACATGAAGATTCGATAATTACATGATATTTGTGATCTGCTTCTATTGTAATTGTTAGTGTTTCATAGACGCTGCGTACAGCCATCCCTTTCGGAAGTCTCGCATGTCCTGCCATGAAAAAAGTTCCTTTACTCATGTTCATCCCCCATTATTGTGATCCATTTATTTTGTCCCGTTAATGCCCGATTGGTTCAACTCATACTTGATCTACATACACTGTCTTTACCCTTGTATAAAATTCTGCAGCTGTTTTCCCTTGTTCGCGGGGCCCAGCACTGGAACTTTTCATTCCTCCAAACGGAACTTGCGGCTCTGCTCCTGCTGTTTCGGAGTTTATATGAACCATTCCAACTTCCATATCATCAATAAATTGCTGCGCAAGACTCAAGTTATTTGTACAAATAGATGCGCTAAGTCCATATTCCGTATCGTTAGCCAGGTAAATTGCTTCTTGATAATTGTTCACCTTAAACAAACAAATAACCGGACCGAAAATTTCTTCTTTCGCAATTCGTGCATCGTGGGGTACATCTTCAAAAATAGTAGGTAAAATATAAAACCCGTGTTTTAACTCATCTTCTGTTGGTACGCTTCCCCCGCAAAGTAAAGAAGCTTCTTTCTTACCTGCTTCAATCATCGATAAAACAGTTTGCTGCTGGCTCTCGGATACACATGGGCCCATAAACGTATTATTTTCTAATGGATTTCCAACTTTAAGAGCCTTTGTCCGCAGCACGAGTTCATTACGAAATTCTTCATAAATTCCCTCTTCAATAATAATTCTGCTTGTCGCTGTACATTTTTGTCCTGTTGACATAAATGCACCTCTTATCGCGATATCTACTGCCTTATTCACATCGGCATCCTTTAATACAACGAGTGGATTTTTTCCGCCCATTTCTAATTGCACTTTTTTACCGTTTGCAACAGCAGTTTGCTGAATTGTTTTTCCGACGCCATTAGAACCGGTAAAGGATATCGCTTTTATATCATGGTTTTCTGTTAATTCCGTTCCAACTACTGAACCTTTCCCAAATACGCAATTGATAACGCCGGCAGGAATTCCTGCCTCATGAAAAGCATTCACGAGGTGAAATACTGATTTTGGTGTAATTTCTGCTGGCTTAATGACAACAGTATTTCCGTAAATCAGTGCCGGAGCCATTTTCCATACTGGGATTGCAATTGGGAAATTCCACGGCGTAATTAATCCTACTGGTCCAACTGCTACTCTTTTGCTGTAGAGCATCGTTTTCGGATTGGCCGAAGGAATAATTTCTCCCACAGGCTGATTCGCTTCCCCTGCATAATATTCAAGAATACTAATCGCCCGCTTCGTTTCTCCTATCCCTTCAGCAAGTATCTTTCCTTCTTCACTCGTCAGATCCTGACCGATTTCAGTCACACGTTCTTTTAAAATAGCTGCCGCTTTCCATAAGTAACTTGCTCGCTCTTGAAACGATAAACCTTGCCAACTTTGAAAGGCTTCTTTCGCAGATGCAATTGCTGCTTGCGTATCTTCTGCTGAACTTAATGGAAATTCTCCTAATACTTCTCCATTATGCGGATTATAGTTTTTAGAATATTGATGAGTAGATGGCTCTTTCCACTGACCATTTATATAATTGAAAAATTTCATTCTCCTACCTCCAGCTGGAAACATAACCGTTTTTTCTTATTTAGATACCTTAGCAATTGCTGCTTCAAGAATAGCAAATCCTTCTTCAAGCTCTTCATCTGTTATGACAAGTGGCGGTAAGAAACGAAGTACACTGCTATAAATACCAGCACTTATTGTGATTAAACCTTTATTATGTGTTTCTTGCATAATTGCTTTCACTTCTTCTGTTGCCGGCTCTTTCGTATTTCGATCCTTTACAAGTTCCATAGCCGTCATAGCACCAAGGCCTCTCACATCGCCAATTAATTCATATTTATCCTTCCAGCTATTGAATACTTCCATCATACGATCGCCGATTTCCCGAGCGCGTTGTACTAAATTTTCTTCTTCAATTACATCTAAAACAGCTAGGCCTGCTGCGCAAGCAACCGGGCTTCCTGAGAAAGTGCCTCCAAGTTGGCCTGGACCAGGTGCATCCATTAGTTCAGCTTTTCCGGTCACTGCGCTAAGCGGCATACCTGCAGCGATGGATTTTGAAAATGTCATTAAATCAGGTGCTACACCAAAATGATCCATTGCGAACAAGTTTCCTGTACGAGCAAATCCTGTTTGAATTTCATCTGCAATCATGATAATTCCATATTTATCACAAAGGTTTCTTACCCCTTGTATAAACGCAGCAGATGGTACAATAAATCCACCTTCACCTTGAAGCGGTTCCAAAATAATTGCCGCAATATTATCACTTGCTACTTCCTCTAGCATAAAGCGTTCAAAATACGCTAGGATTTGCCCGTCTACTTCTTCTTTCGTCATCCCATCTTCTGCACGGTAATAATACGGATAAGGAAGCTTGTACACATCCGGTGCAAACGGACCAAATCCATGTTTATAAGGTTTTACTTTACTTGTAAGAGACATTGTCATTAATGTACGTCCGTGATACGCGCGTTCAAACGAAACGATGGCACTGCGCCCAGTTGCTTTTCTAGCAATTTTCACAGCATTTTCTACCGCTTCAGCTCCGCTGTTCGCAAACATTGTTTTTTTCTTAAAATCTCCTGGCGTTAATTCATTCAGTCTTTCAGCTAACGCAATATAGCTTTCATACGGCGCTACATGAAAACAGCTATGAATGGAAGACTCCACTTGCTCTTGAATCGCTTTTACTACCTTCGGATGACAATGCCCAACATTTTGCATCCCAATTCCACCTGCAAAATCTATTAATTCATTACCATCTATATCAGTAATAATGGCCCCTTTCGCAGATTGAACATATAAATTAGTAATATTATATGGACCTGCAGGCACTGCGTTCTTTCTTCTTTCGTTTAAAATATCAGATCTTGTAGTTACAATATTGTTCTTTTCTTTTAACATTGAACTTACCCCTTTTTCACTTTATTTTGCATTACACACGACTTAGTCCTTCTCTAAACCAATCTCCGAACCTTTTAAAATTGGAAATCCTGCCTTATCATCCTTAGCAGTTGCTGGCTTATTCCTAACTCTGAGAAAATAGGATGCTATCACTATAGCAGCAGCTAAAATCGTCAAATAAAATTGCATACGCATATCCGCTATAAATGCTTGTGAAACAAATATCGTAACAATCATAAGAAGCGTTGCGTATGTGAGATAAGGGAATAACCACATTTTCACTTTTAGTTTCCCTGGGTCTTCTCTTTCCGCTTCTCGTCTTAATCGAATATGAGAAACTGCAACAAACATATACATAAGCATCGTAACGCCGCCTGAGCTATTTGCTAAAAAAGCAAATAGTTTATCAGGAGATATAAACTTCAGCATAGCGCAAACAAATGCGAATAATACACTTGCAACGATCGCCCAAATTGGTGCGCCTTTACTGTTTAATTTTGAAAAAGCAAGAGGAGCATCTCCTTTTTTCGAAAGCGAAAATAACATGCGAGAACTCGTGTATAATCCTGAATTTAAAACAGATAGCAAGGACAGGAACACAACTCCGTTCATAATTTCCGCAGCAGCAGGGACTCCTGCCATCCGAAATAAACTTGCATAAGGAAGCTTCAATAATTCTGCATTATTCCACGGCATAAAAATGACCAAAATCGTTACAGATCCTACGAAGAACAGCATAAGACGCCATACAACACTGTTAATTGCTTTTATAACATTCTTTTCTGGATTTTCAGATTCTCCCGCCGCGATTGCAGCAACTTCACTCCCTGATAAAGAGAAAGAAATAAATACGACACTCAGCAATACAGGAACAATCCCTTTTGGAAAAAAGCCACCGTTTTCAGAGATGGAAGAAAAATTAGGCCTGTCCACACCAGGGACAATTCCAAAAATCATAGCAATTCCTAAACCTAAAAATACAAGAATTGCTGCAACTTTAATAAGGGCTAACCAATATTCAAACTCTCCATATAGCTTTACAGAGTAGATATTTGTAATCGTCATCAAAATAATCATGAAAAGACTAGCTATCCATGCTGGTATGGAAGGGAACCAATTGTTAACCATCGCCCCTAACAATACCGATTCAATTGCGATAATAATAACCCAGTTAAACCAGTATAACCAACCGATTGTGTAACCAGCCCAAGGTCCAATTGCCTTATGAGCATATGTTGCAAAAGAACCACTATCAGGATTTACCGCAGCCATCTCTCCTAACATCCGCATCACGAGTACAACCATTAAAGCACCAATAATATAGGACAAAATTGCTGCTGGACCTGTTGATTGAATAATTGTCCCGCTCCCTACAAATAATCCTGCTCCGATAACCCCACCAATTGAGATCATTGTTATATGCCTGGTTTTCAAGTCTTTTTGCAGTTCATTTTTTTCTTTAACCAAAAAGATCACCAACCTATAAGTATTTATTTTCACAAATCCTTCTAGCATACATAAAATTGAAACATTGCCCGGCATTGATAACGCTTTCTAAAACCCGTCCTATAAATCGTTCTTCTGATAAGTCCTTTTCTTATTTATAGAAAAAATAAAAAGAGCCAGAAAAACAATGTAAAGAATTACACTGGATTTTACTGTCCCTATCCTTATGGCTCGTCTTCCTGCTAAGGAAGTTCAAGTGGAAAGAAGCCAATTCATTTCTATTCAATTCATCGTAACAATATCCGGGCTTGCAGGGAGGCTAATCACTGTCATCCGTTAATAAACTAATATTAATACAAAAAGACTGAATATTCAACATTTATTTTAATTTCAGCAAAATTAACATAAACCGCCTCGTTTGAATATATTATCGTACAATCATAAAGGTGGGATTATATGGAACGTGAACAGTATCGTCAAATGGAGGAAAAAGACTTGCCTCTTGTAGAACCGAAGGCGTATGAAAATGTAAAGCAAATTGTTATTGTTGGTATTCCGACTTTCATTGGGTTATCAATTTACGGCATCGTAATGACGCTTTTGCAATGAAGTGAAACTTTCGTCAGTGAGGGATTGCTTCATCCCCCACCTATCCTCTTCGCTTCTCTCTCAATATTGAGGTGGGGGTCTTACTTCCCGTTACTGCGAGATAAATCTTTTACACAACGAAACCCTATATTTCCCGTTGAACTGTCAGGTGTATTGGAGGTCCTGGCTGCTACGCGATATCGATTACAATAGGATTCATGGCATAGGTAAGATCCTCCTCGCATTGACTTTGCCTTACCTTTATGCGGTCCTTGAGGGTTATCCTTTGGTCCGTTTATATGAAAATTTGGACTAAACCAATCCGAACACCACTCCCACACATTTCCAACCATATTGTATAAGCCATATCCATTGGGTCGAAAAACGTCAACTGGAGCTGTTCCTAAATATCCATCTAAAATTGTATTTTCAACTGGAAAATTCCCTTGCCAGATATTGCAATAGTGTTCTCCACCTGGTTGTAGTTCATCCCCCCATGGATACCTTTTTTGAACAAGGCCTCCTCTTGCTGCGTATTCCCATTCCGCTTCAGTAGGAAGCCTTTTACCTGCCCACTTACAATAAGCTATCGCATCATTCCATGAAATGTGAACAACAGGATGGTTCATGCGGTCGTTCATATTAGAATCAGGACCTTCTGGACGGAACCAATAAGCCCCCTCTACAACTCCCCACCATGATGTTCCCGTTGGTACGTGTTTTACGTGTTTAGCAGTTTCACTTGATATTAATTTATAGAAAACAAAGGACCAACCGTATTTTTCAGCATCTGTTTTATAATTAGTGGCTGTAACGAATTCCAAAAACTTAGTATTTGTTACAGCAAAGCGATCCATTAAAAATGATTTCACTTTCACCTTCCTAATTGGTCCTTCTCCATCAGCAGGAAATCCCTCTTTCTCATTCGTACCCATGAGAAATTCTCCACCTTCAATCCGAACCATATCTTCTTCATGATATTGCTCTCCAGCAAACAGATTTGCTGATTCCTCCATAATGACAGTGTCTTGCTTTACTGCAGAACGGCTTACAGCACAACAAGATTTCTTGTTTATAGAAGACATAATCAATTCACCTCTTCGCTAAGATAATGAAGAATATTATGAAAACTCCTGCCGCTTATCTCCATTTTGATTAATCTTTTTTCAAAAATGGATTCTTTTTGGTTCTCACTAAATAAGGATTTGCAAAACATTTCTGAACTAACTTTATTCCAAACCAACATCTGGTGTAAACATTTTTTGAAGACATAAACAAGCAACCATCTCATAAGCACGGATGAATTTTGCTCAATTATAGAACAATATACATATCACGTAAGAAAGGAGATGGTCTCTGTTGTATACATACACTTTATACGATTCAAAGGATTCCTTTGGCATCAACAAATCTTATCATATTAAATGCGAAATTCCTCCTCATCGATTTAGAGCGATTATGATGGAGTTTCGCTGTAATAAAGAAGTAGGAGAAAACATTGGAGAGTTTATCAACTTCATGGAACGGGAATTTGGTGAGAGTTTTGAACTGTTTGATTACGACGATATTGTGCAGTACGATGCAGATCAAGAGAATAGCATGATCCTGGCAAATTTACTGGATCAGACACATACACATGTATGAAAAAGAAGCAGGTTTAATGAACCTGCTTTCTTCTTTGAACTCGGATTGATTGTCTTACACCCACCACATTTGTGAAGGTGTTTCTTCTATTTATCCTAGTGAATATATGATTATTAACATTAAATAATTGATTTTTTAAAATTAATTTTTCCCTGCTACCTGTAACATCATGTTAATTTCTTCAGGTGTAAAATGCGATAACACCTCTGCTTTTGCTGTCTCTTTTTGTTCTTTAGTAAGATTTTTTCTGTTCTCATAAAGCTGCGTAAGGTGTAAAATCTCAGATGTGGATAATCTACTTTCTACCAATTTAGTTACATCTTCACGCGTCTTTATCGGCTGATCTTTGTTTGATTGAATATTCTTTTTTTCATTTGTTGTAGAATTATCACCATGCTGCGTATTCTTAGATGTGTTTATAGTAGAGTTGTCACTCGGTTGCACATTCTTAGATACATCTATAGTATGATTGTTATCCTGTTGCGTATTCTGTGTAGAATTTTTGTTAGCTTCATTCATACCATTTATAGTCTTATTAGTTATTTGTGAATTATCAGCTACTGTTCCATTCGATTTACTTACTGATTGATCTTTAGTTTTCAAATCATCTATTGTTTTTAATACATCTTTATTAATTTTTTTATCTTTTAACTGATTCGCTATTGCTTTGGAATCTACATCTTTCAAAAGAGATTCGCTTAACTTTTTATCAAAGAGAGACTTTCCATACCAAAGACCTCCACCTACAGCTACAATTAGTATGCTAACGATAATAATTAATTTCTTAGTCAAGGTGCTCATCTCCAATTACAAAGGGAATATTTACAGAATCCTTATACTGTTCCTATATTTTTATATTGCTTTACGGAAAGAGTTAATAAATTCAGTCTTTTTTCTATCCTTTTCAGCCTGATATTGTTTTTGGATCTTCTCTGCATAGTTAGTGTCTATATGTAATGCACTCAATTCTCTCTGCATACTATTTAGCTTATCATTGAATTTTTTATCTTGGTCAGCCTGTATTTTTTCAAGTACTGGTTGATATTTAAGCATCACATATAACGATGGTTCTCCAGATTTCACCTCACTAATTGCTTTTGCTAAAACACCATCTACTTCTTTATTTGCATTTACTTGCATGTTTTGAAACTCAGAATAATATTTATTATAAATTGCTTCAGCTAATTGTTGTTTAGTAGGCTGTTTTACTTCTGGTTTCTTCGCTTCTGGCTTTTTCACTTCTGGTTGTTTTACTTCCGGTTTCTTTGCTCCTGGCTTTGGTTGTTTTACTTCCGGTTTCTTCGCTTCCGGTTGTTTTACTTCCGGTTTCTTCGTTTCTGACTTTTTCACTTCCGGTTTCTTCACTTCTGGTTTTTTCACTTCTGGTTTCTTTGCTTCCGGTTGTTTTACCTCTGGTTTCTTCGCTTCTGGCTTCTTCACTTCTGGTTTTCTCACTTCTGGTTTCTTTGCTTCCGGTTGTTTTACCTCTGGTTTTTTCACTTCTGGTTTCTTCGCTTCTGGTTGTTTTACTTCCGGTTTCTTCACTTCTGGTTTTTTCACTTCTGGTTTCTTCGCTTCTGGCTTCTTCACTTCTGGTTTCTTCGCTTCTGGCTTCTTCACTTCTGGCTTCTTCACTTCTGGTTTCTTCGCTTCTGGTTGTTTTACTTCCGGTTTCTTCACTTCCAGCTTTTTCACTTCTGGTTTCTTCGCTTCTGGTTTCTTCACTTCTATTTTTTGCGGAAGTTTCTCTATTATGCTACCTTTTTGAGATGTTGCTTTTGAGATATTGTTATCTGTCTCTTGAGCACTTACTGCTCCTGTTCCTAATCCTGTCCCTAAAGAAACGATTAGAGTTCCAACTATCAAATTTTTAGATAAACTAGGTCTCATTTTCAAGCTCCTTTTTAAATAAATTTCTAAAATTATTATTAATCCTTAAAGCATCTGCCAAAATGAATCTTAATTACTAATTATACAAATTTTATAATTTTATAACTATAAATATGAATTCAATTCCACAAAACTATAAACTCACCTCCCTTATCATTTTTAAAATATCCTTTACATTACGCTGATTAAACTGCACAACAAAAAGAGACCGTTCAATAAATTGAATAGTCTCCCTTTAATCAACTATTCGGCGGTCCAGCCATCATAGTTCATGTGAACGTTAGATCTGTGACTTTGCGTCTCTATCTTTCGATAAGTTTGCCTTTATCGTTGTATATTTATTATTATTTATAGCATTCTTTAATACATCTAAAATATTATCATATACAGATGTATCATGACAATGTTTTTAAAATTTATTTAATATTTATTAAAATAACTGTATTTAATTAAATGAACGCCTGTAATACAAACACCATTAACAGTACTATGCTGGAAGTAAACCACACTAAAAAACCAACTTTCTTCTACTAAGTTGGCTTTTCATACATATTCCTGTTCGTCTACTCTTCTCACTTCAGACCATACTGTTCACAAATACGCTATCCTGATTCTAGTATCGCTACTTCTACTGGCTGTATATCTAACAAAAAACATAATTTACTTAATTGTTTTTAACAAAAGATCAGGTTTATAAAGCAAAAAACGTTTCATTTTCTGAAACTATAAAATGAAACTTCCATCAGTGGTTCCCCAGTGATGGAAAGTTATTTTTCTTTCATACGCTTAAAAACAACATCATACATGTCATTTCCATAGTTTAAAGATCTCTTCACACGAGAAATTGTTGCTGTACTAGCTCCTGTTTCTTCTTCAATTTCATGATACGTGTTGTGTTTATATAACATTTTAGCTACTTTAAATCTTTGAAAGATTGTCTTCATTTCATTCACTGTGCATAAATCATCAAAAAAACTATAGTACTCATCTACCGTTTCCAATGTTAACATTGCTTCAAAAAATTCATCTAAATCTTTTCCACGTAATTTATCTATTAGCATATGCCTGCCTCCACTTTCATCAGAGTAGCCGCTGCGCCACAAGATCCTCATTCTTATGCCAAAGTATAAGAAAGTCCTCCTACATGATAAAATTTGCTTTATCTTCTACTATGTTTTTTCTTCTATATCTAATGTGAAATTTATCACAAATATAAATAGTCTGATTACACTCTCATGTCAAATCCACCCCTAAAGATATATCAAAAAAATATAAATAAGGTAATTCTCTATTTAATCTTATTAATAATTAATAGAGTATAAGGTATTATATCACTATTTTTTAATATTGAATCCTGCCTCTATATTAAATATTCGTGGCAAAATTTTGTCTAAATTATGTATCACATACTTCAAATAAAAAAGCTGGCATTTACCAGCTTTTTTAAAACTATTACATTTCCTTTTACGATGGAAAATGATGCGTTAACTAGCTTGTTTATGTTCTTTTAATGGTTGTTTTCCACTTCCAATAAATCCTAAAGCAACATGAATGACTGGAACGACCAAACAAAACACAGCGAATGGCAAATACTGCAGCGTAGATACGCCTAGCGTACCAGTGATAAACACACCGCTCACTCCCCATGGAATCAATGGGTTAACAGCTGCTCCGGCATTCGCTAAGATCCCCGAAAGGTTTTTCGGATCTAAATGAATTGCCTCATATTGTGATTTAAATGCTTCACCTGGTAAAATAACTGATAAATACTGCTCCCCTAACAGAACATTGATGCCAATAGAGCTTAATGCAGTCATGAGCATTAAGTTTCCTTTCGTACTTACCATGCCCGAAATTTTAGAAATTAGCTTTTCAATAATTTTCACTTCTACTAACAATCCGCCTAGTGCTAAAGCAAGAAGGATAAGAGAAACAGACCACATCATGCTTTGCATTCCGCCGCGAGTCAATAGCGCATCTACATTCTTTACACCTGTTTTAGAAACAAATCCATCTTGCATATAAGCAGCAATTTGACTCAGGCTAGTATGCGGATGATACATATAACAGATAACTATTGTAATCGTTATACTAAGTAATAATGTCGGAATAGCTGGTACTTTTTTTCTTGCACATAAAAATAGTACGAATACCGGAATTAATGTGAAAGCTGAAATAGTAAAAGATGAATGAAGTGTCTGAACCAGCTCGTCGATGCTATTTCCTGCTGATACTGATGCTCCATGTCCTACAAATAAGAAAAAGATAAGAGTTATAACAAAAGCTGGAATAATTGTCCGCATCATACTGCGAATATGTTCAAATAAATCTACTTCTGCAATCGCAGCTGCTAAGTTCGCCGTATCAGATAACGGAGAAATGTTATTGCCTAGAAAAGCACCTGATATAATGGCACCTGCAATCATTGCTGGGTCCAAGCCCATCATTTGTCCCATTCCTAAAAATGCAATCCCTATAGTTGAAATGGTTGTAAAGGAGCTTCCCACCATTATCCCGACAAGTGCACAGATGACAAAAACAGAAGGCAAAAAGAATTTTGCAGATAAAATTTTAAATCCATAAATCATGATAGTCGGAATTGTTCCTGCCGCAATCCAAACACTAATTAAAATCCCAATTAGCATAAATATAATGATAGGAATTAAACCTGGTATAATTCCATTTTGAATCCCTTTATGAATTGTATCCCAAGAAAAACCTTTTACTTTTGCAAATAAAATAACAATTCCTATAGCGATTAAAATAGGCACTTGAGGAGGTAAACTTAAGCCTATAATACAAGTTCCTATAATTGCTAATAAAACAACTAAAAGAAAGATGCTTTCTTTAAGTGTTACATCTCTTTTCATCTTAATAAACTCCTTATCATGTAAATTGTTGTAGGATTCTATCAACTCATCCATTTACTATTAACATTTGTGAACAATTGCACATTCAATATCTAAACACTATATTAAAAAAGAATCAATGGAAATAAAGTGAAACTTCTATCAGTGGATCCGCGAATAGCGGGATAAACCACAAAAGGACATAAACAATGCTTTGGATGAGTATATATATCACTTACTAATCATGCCAATGGATGTTTTATGCCCTCATTTTATTTACCTAAAATATATAACAGTTAACGCAACTCAGCTTTATTGTATGCACCGTGCCAAACTGGGCCAACAAATGTATTAAAATCAAATCCCCTTTTAATTCCCTCTGTCGTGAAGTCCTTCGCCTTTGCAACGGCTTCTTTTACTGAAAGTCCTTTAGCTAGTCCAGCTGTAATCGCTGCTGCAAACGTACACCCTGCACCATGGTTACAGTTCGTATGAATTTTCTCCGCTTCATAAAGTACGAACTCTGTTCCATCATAAAATAAATCAATTGCCTTATGATCTTCGAGCGATTTTCCGCCTTTTATTACAACATTTTTCGCACCAAAATCGATCATTCTCTTTGCGGCTTCTGTCATATCGTTTACCGTTTTTACATTTTGCATTCCAGATAACTGACCTGCTTCAAATAAGTTTGGTGTTACAATTGTTGCCTTTGGTAAAAGAAGATCACGCATGGCAAGTCCATTTTCAGGATGCAGTGGTTCGTTTTCTCCTTTACAAACCATAACCGGGTCAATGACAACATTTTGCATGTCATATGTTTCAATTACATCACTTACGAGCTCAATCATCTCTATAGATCCAAGCATTCCTGTTTTCATCGCATCTAATTTGCCGCCGGAAAAAATTGTTTTTAATTGCGCTTGTACAAGTTCCTTATCAATCGGATGAACATGATGATGCCAGTTATTATCAGGATCCATTGTGACGATTGTTGTAATGGCAGTTAGGCCAAACGTACCATACTCTTCAAATGTTTTCAGATCCGCCTGTAATCCTGCTCCTCCACTTGAATCAGAACCTGCTATCGTTAATACTTTTTTTACCATCACGTTTTCACTCCTCAATTAATCTTACTCAAATAAATAAGGTCAATTATATATAAAGATGAATGCATAACGGATTTTTAACGTTATGCATTCATTCTATTAAAATGGTTTTCTACTAAACTTATTTCATTTCATTGTAGATTGCTTCAAGTTTAGCTTGAATTGCTTTTTCTAACTTAACAGCATATTCTTCAAATACTTCTTTATCGTGAGCATATGGAGATAACGCACAAGCACGAAGCACTGTTACTTTACCTTTGCGATCCCATTCACCTTCACTAAATCCAAGACTCTTCACGAATGGAAGTGGGCTGTTACCGTAGTCAGGAATAGCAAAGTCAGTATGAGATGTAATGAACTCATTATTATATAATCCGCCTTTAACATAAGAAGCTTGATCGAAGAAATCATGATTTAATTTGTTCATTTTTTCTAAGTCTGTATTACCTTCTTCATTAAATACGTAGTCAACCATGTTAAAGTCAGGTTTTGTTAATGGGTACACACGAATTGTTTTATCGCCAACTTTAAATTCTTTATCACTTAAGAAGTCGTAGAAACGATAAGCTCCTTCAATACTTGCGCCAATTAATTTCCCATAACCAGTTACATTTAGAGGCAACACTTGATGAGCTGTCCAAACTGCTGCTGCAGTTGCACCTGCTTTAGAACCTTCAAGAATATATGCACCTAATAATGCTGGAATATCTGCACCTTTTTCGAATACATACGTTGCAAAGTAAGAAATTACATCGCGCATTCTAATATCTTTAATAACAATACCGCCCGCAGAGTAAGGAATATATCCCATTTTGTGTGGATCAATTGTAATTGTTTCTGCTTGATTCATTGCTTTAAATGAATGATAAACTTCTTTTGTTAACCAGTCACATTTTTCAGTGAAGACATTGTGTTTTGCGTATACTTCTTCGATTTGATCCCATTCGATAAATTCGTTATTTTCATCTAAGAAAATAGAACGAGCATAACCGCCATAAGCAGCGTCTACGTGAATGTAGAAATAGATGCCTTCTTCTGCTAATTTTTCACGAAGTTCTACCATTTTATCAATACGATCTACTTGACCTTCTTCTGTTGTACCGATAACCCCAACAACACCTAGAACAGGAATTTGCTCTGCTGCTAGTTCACGAATTTTTTCTTCTAATTTATTAATGTCCATACGATAGTTGTCATCAACATCTACTTGTTCTACACAATCAAGACCAACACCGATAATATCAGCAGCTTTTAACCAAGAATAATGTTTTGTTTGTGGAATTAACCATTTACCTAATTTTTGTAAATTTTGACCACTGCGTGCAGAATGAGCTTTAATTTCATCAATTTGTTCAGGAATTTGATCTAAAATAGCTAGAATTTCTTCTGTAGACATATTCAGTAATTCCCATTCAGATTTACCTGCAACGAATTCAGGAGCCACTTCTTTAATTGCTAATGGTAAGGACTTCATATTACGTGCATACCATAAGCCCTCTAGGTTAGCAATAGAACCATCTGCGCAAATATGTCCCCAGCTTTCACCTTTTTTATAGCTCATCAGTGCAGCAAATTCATGTCCCACTTCTTCTTCCATTTGAGAAGTACCTGGTGAAGATTCATATGCTACGTTATTACCGTTCCATAACATTGCTGCTGTATAAGCAATGATAGAAGGCATTAATGTTTCAGAGTTCATATGTCCCCAGAAACGGCCAGCAGCATGCCAAGGTAAAGAGTTCGTACGTAATTTAGAAGATAATACATTGAACACACTGCGCATATGATCTGCAGTTTCTTGGAAGTTTTTAGAACTTCTATCTTGAGGTGTAATAACAGGTAAGTCTTGCGGCATATAGTTTTGTCTCCAACCAACATGCTCATCTACCATTTTTAATAATAGTTCTTTAAATAAATCTACATTTTCCCCTTTATCTCCTAAGAATAATGCTTTTAAATTAATCTCTGGCATTTCGTATTTCATTTTCATTTCCTCCAATTTTAAATCGAATTATATAAATTTATGAATTTGTTGTTTTTAATTAGCTTGTTTTAAATATTCTGCTTCGTTATTTTCTTTTTTCCATTCTGGTTTCTTACATTTGTTAATAATAAGAGCAATCCCAATCATAACCACTGTAGCGGCCACTTGATAAATGACGTAACCAGTATACTGACTTGGTTTTAAAATGGATGGTGGGATCAAACTTACAATAATCGTAAGTACAATACCGATCATTGAAACAATAGATACAAACCACATTAATCCATTTCCTTTACTACCTAATCTAAATGGTCTCTTAGCATTATGCATGTTATAACGTAAGCGAATTGCTGAAATAGCAATTAAAGCATATACGATACAATATAGGATCGTTGTTGTAATGGTAATAATTAAGAATGCACTATTAACATCCGGAACTACTACATATAAGAAAGATACTAACGAAATAACAATTGCTTGAATCATTACAAAAGTGATAGGAATATCTTTCTCTGTTCTCTTTTGGAAGAACTTAGGAAGGTTCCCTTCGTCTGCCACCTTAATCATAGATTTACTTGGTCCAAGTACCCATGCACTTAGCTGCACTAGAACACCAATCAAAATCATTAAAGAAATGATGTTAACAAAGATAGGTGGAATACCTAAATCTTTACAGAAAATCAAGTATGGTTGTGTAATGTTAGCTAACTCTAAATGACCGCGTGGCACTGCGTTAGAAACTGTTAAACCAGCGATAATATTAAAGATTACTAGTAAAACAACAGAAGCGATAACAGCAACTGGATAGTTACGTTTCGGATTTTCAATATTATTTGCATGTACAGATGAAATCTCTACCCCCGCAAAAATAAAGATAATCCCTGATAGGTACGCCAAGCTGCCTAAGTCTTTTAAATTAGGTATTAAATCACTTGGTTTAAAATTCCCTAAGTAACTATTTGGCTGAATTCCATTTTTAATCATATAGATAACACCTAGAACTACGAGAATAACAAATGGAATATATACGCCAATCACAGCGCCCCAGTTACCTGCGATTTTTACCATATCAAACTTAAGGTTTAATAAAGTTACACCCCAGTATGAAATTAAGATTACTGCAAAAATAAAGTAGTTGTTTGAAGATAATTCTGGTTTATTAATAACGTAACCGAGTAGAACACCAACAGTTGATGAAACCATTACCATCCCGAAAAACATTTGAACCCATAATAACCATGAGGTAACAAATCCCCATTTTTCACCTAATGCATTTCTAACCCAAACTTGTGGGCCACCTTCTTCAGGAAATCCTGTCGAAAGTTCGGCTGACATGAGCGCAATAGGGAGAGCAAATACAACTGCAGCAATTAACATATAGAAAATTTGCGTCCACCCTGTAATAGCAAGCGTCGGTACACTACGTACAGTGCCAAAGAATGCCATCGTAATACCAATTAACCCGAAAAGCGTTAATTTTTTTGTCTTGGCCATAACTATATCCTTCTTTCCTTTATTTAATTTTTAGAGAATACATACACTGAACTAATACGCTAATTTTCAAAGGAACTGCACTTTCAAAAATACAAACGTTAAAAACTAGGGTATTAAAACAAAATATCTGATACAAAATTTGTAGACTCTATAGGATCATTCCTTTCTTCAAATCATGCTGTTATTTCGTAGAATACATCCATCTGCTTCTTCATAAAACGAAATGAATAATATTCATAAAATAATCATCTGTTCTTTCTACAAACCCATTTGTGAAACTTGAGTTTTTGTTTGTGAATTATTGAACAGCTGAACTTATGACGCCAGTTTACTCCCGTAATTTTGTTTTGTCAACAACCTAATAAACACTGATTTGACAGTGTTTATTAACAAAAACAAAAAACTTATTATTTAGGGCATTAAAGGTTTAATGCTTTCATCCATTAAAGCTTTAAATCTTTTATTTATAAAAACAGATAAAATAAATATAAATAAAAATGAATATTAATACAAAAATACCACGGTAAAAATCACAAAAAAAGAAGAGTGAATTCGCTTCACTCTTCTGCTACATAAAAAGACTAGGTTGATTATTATTTAAAAAAAGGATTCTGTTCATCTTCTCTTAAACCTGGATGCCAGTCTAACATATTTACAAACGCATGATTTGCAATTGGATCGTTTATACATAATTCATCCATGTCTAAATGAGACTTATTTTCACTTTTCAATTGCTCCATTACATTTTTTAACAATTCACTGTACCCGATCAAACGTCTAGATGTAATTATTTTACTTTTCCGAAGAGGAATTTCACTTTCCTGTTCACGAAATGTTAACAATTTTTCTTTGAAAATCTCTCGTTTTCCTTCTTTTCCGTTAACTACTTTCATTTTTACATACAAACCATTTTCTATCCCTAATGCTCTGCTCCACAAAGAGATCCAGTTATCATGTTTGATATAGTATCTCCCCTGAAAATAGCTTTTGATCACCGGAAGTAAAATGTGAATTCTCGGATGATACATATCATCTTTCTTTAAAATATCCAACATCCTAAAATAACCTAAACTTGCTTGTTGTACAGATTTATACTTAAATAGCCGATTAAACCCAATTAATATCTTATCTAACGTCTGATTAATCTGTTCTTCCATTATATTTTCTAAACCCAAATCTACCAATAACCAATTCACTTGCTGCTTTTTATTAACTTCTGTTATCACACGGTGATTAACGTATGCTAATTCCAAAGTTCGTTCCCATGACGCCAGCATAATTAATCCCCTCGCTTTCACAAATTCATTTTCATTTTTCAGCATATAAGTCTCTGCTATGCAAAATAATGTGAAACCTCTATCAGTAGGGGCTTTTTTCACCCCCTACTGATAGAAGCCCGCTTAATCGAGCGCATGCCAGTAGTTATCCCCACCTATTTTCTTCTCTTCTGTCTCAATCTTGAGATTGGGGGCTTACTACCCACGAATAGCAGAGTAAAAAATAACCTGCACTCGCATTTCAACCTTTGCATGTAGCAGGAAAAAGCCCTGACCACTTCTATACATGACCAGGCGCTCTCTCCCACCTAAAAAGGTTTTTATGTCGTTTTTCAATTTGCATTTATATATTTACAGAGTATTATTCTCCTAATTTCACCAAGCTGTAATTCTTTTTACCTTTACGGATAATAATAAATCTGCCATCGAATGAATTTTCTACCGTAACATCTGTATTTACATCTGTTACTTTATCTCCGTTCATCAAAATAGCTCCATTATTAATATCTTCTCTCGCCTGACGTCTAGAAGGTTCAATTCCTAAATCTACTAACCATTCAACAATATTTTTTGTTTCCTTTTCAGCATGGAAAGTCGGCATATCTTTAAAGCCTTGTTCAATTTCATCCGCAGTTAACGCTTTAATATCCCCGCTAAATAACGCTTCTGTAATTTTTACTGCTTGTAAAAATGCATCTTCACCATGAACAAATTTTGTCATTTCTTCTGCTAATACTTTTTGTGCTTCACGTTTATGAGGCTCTGTTTGAACTTTCACTACTAATTCATCAATTCTATCTTTTGTTAAGAATGTGAAGAATTTTAAGTATTTAATTACATCGCGATCATCAGTATTCACCCAGAACTGGTAGAATTCAAATGGTGTTGTCTTTTCAGGATCTAACCAAATCGCTCCTCCTGCTGTTTTACCAAATTTCGTACCGTCTGATTTTAATAGTAATGGAATTGTTAATCCAAAGACTTTTGCATCTGGTCCTTCTTTTTTACGAATTAAGTCTAAACCGCTTGTAATATTGCCCCATTGGTCACTGCCGCCAATTTGCAGTTGTACATCTTCGTGTTTGTATAAGTGATGGAAGTCCATCGCTTGTAGAATTTGGTATGTGAATTCTGTAAATGAAATCCCTGTCTCTAAACGGCTTGCTACAATATCTTTTGCCAGCATATTATTTATACTGAAATTTTTACCGTAATCGCGTAAAAACTCAAGAATGCTTACTTCATGCGTCCAATCGTAGTTATTTACCATTTTCACTTCGCTATTTCCGCCAAAGTCAAATAGCTTTTGCATTTGTGCTGTTAACGCATCAACATTCTGCTGCACTTGTTCTAATGTTTGAAGTTGTCTTTCTGTTTGACGTCCACTTGGATCACCGATTGTTCCCGTTGCTCCTCCAATTAAGATAACTGGATGATGCCCAGCTAATTGGAAACGTTTCATCATCATAAATGGAATTAAATGTCCGATATGCATACTGTCACCAGTTGGATCTACACCACAGTACAAGGAAATCTTTTTCTCTTCTACTAGTTTACGTAACCCTTCTGCATCTGTTTGTTGATTGATGGCATCGCGCCATTCCAATTCGTCAATGATGTTCATGTCTTCCCAGCTCCTTTAATTTGTAAGTTATTCTTCCCTTAGTTTGGTAAGAATAAAAAAAAAGTCCCCATGTCTACACTAGACATAGGGACGATTTTTAACCGTGTTACCACCCAGATTGCACAAATAGTATTACTATTTGTACCACTCTTAGCAATAGTATCGATTGCTACTCCGCTTAGCATTACCTAAGATACTCCAGAGTGTAATTCACAAGTTTGTTTGTGCTAGGTTCCATCAACCCCTAGCTTTCTCGATAACAGTGACAAACTGCTACTGGGCTCTTTCAACGTATTTGATATGTTAAATTACAGCCAATTATAGAGAAGTAAAATTTCATTGTCAATTCTATACAGAAATGTTTTTAAATTGTTCACATTCGCTTTATTCAATTAACGCGATAAAGTGAAAACCCGATTAGTGGGGGTTTTCTTTATCCTCCACTGATGGAAAGCTCTCACCAATCGGGCTTTTACGGGCAGTTATCCCCCACCTATTTTCCTCGCTTCCCCCTTTGTTGCTTTACAATCTGTTTCGTAAATCAAACAAACAAAAAGGCGATGCCTTTATTCAAGCATCGCACTCGTAAATTGAATATAAATTTACTTTTTTTCCATTACTGCAAAGTAATTATTTTCACTATCTGCAAAATTAAATACTCTACCTGAAGGCATATTTACAATTTCTCCGACTGTAACGTTTTTGTTTGATAGGTCACTATATAAATTATCGAAATTTTTCGAGAAGAACATTAAAGAAGGTGTTCCAAGATTTAATTCAGGCGACATTTTCGCAATAAATTCCTTATTATGGAGAATAATGCTTGTTTCAGCTTCTTTAGTTGGAGCAATTTCAATCCATCTCATACCTTGACCATTGTCTTCCTCTGAAATTACACTAAACCCTACTTTTTCTGTCCAAAACGCCTTTGCCTCATCTTGGTTATTAACATACAACATGATTTGACCTACATTACTAATCATTGATATTTGCACCCCTTTATATAATTAATTACAAAACTTAATGATTCTAAACTTTTCTAACACTAAAATCACTGGTACGGTAACTCTACTTCAGCGACTCCACAAGCTCGTTCAAACGATCCCAAGTTTCGGTGATGCCCTGCAGCATGCCCATATCCATGACGGTCTTAAGGGCCTCTGCGGAAACATATTCAGCACGGTTTATCAGCTTTGTCTTTCCACCCAAATCGATGAATTCCAATGTGATCTCGGTTGACGGCATGGAGTCATTCAAATTGCCTTCGGCATCCGAAAAATAATCGGTGTAGACAACCTTTTCCGGCTCGATAATCTCCTTATAAACCCCTTTGCCCCAGGATTCCATACCAAAAAATTGACCCTGATTCTGATCAACACACTTCATACAGTAGTGCCAAACGCCTCCCGGACGGAAATCGACGGTGCAGACCGGAATCTCCCAGCCCCTCGGCCCCCACCAGCGTTTCAGATGCTCCGGCTCTTTAAACATCCTGAATACGAGTTCGCGTGGCGCATCGAAAACGCGCTCCAGTACCAATACCCGATCGTTCTCTACTCTCGATACCAATGTGTTGTTTGCCATCGTAATTCCTCCTTGAACATGAAATGATTTTACGATTTTTCCTTGTTTTGCAATTCCTTCAAATAATCATCTAGATTGTCGAATCTTTCTTGCATCACGCGCTGGAAGGACTGTATCCAAGAATCCAGCGCTTGGAAGGGCTCGGGCCGGAGCTTGTAGATGCGGCGGTTAGCTTCGGCCTGCACTTCCACAATCCCGTTGTCGCTTAGCACTTTTAGATGCTTCGAAGTTTGGGGCTGCTTCAATCCCAGCTGGTCGGCGATTTCCCCAACAGTCAGGGGACCGTCACGCAAAAGTTCGACGATATTCATACGATTTGGTTCAGACAAAGCACTAAGCGTCGTCATGTTCACGCCCGGAATCTTCCCTGACATATTGCTCACCTCGTCAAGTGATGATCTCCGGTTAAAGCCCATATACATCATCACTAGTATTATCGTCCTGTTGAATTGATTATACCCAATCAGGAATATTCCCGTCAAGGAATATTTAAAAACTAAAGTGATAACGGGTCAGTGCCGAATTCACAGAATCCAATCCTTCATAGGTTGAGTGAAAGTATGTTCTATTCATATCGTCCCGATTGGCACCTTCACTCTTCTCAATGTATCCATTTTTGACCAATTTCTCCAATCTCCCCATTTTAACTCAGTAAGAACAAAAACGGTTGCGAGTACAATGAAAATCATATTTTACATACCTTATAACCATTAATCTCAGTAATTCATGGCCTTTTTCTGTTTAATAAACATTAAAAGCGCTCTAATTTCAGAGCGCTTTATGTAAAACTATATGAGTTACACTGTTTACTGCGCTAAAACCGCACCATAATGTCCGTCAACAGTAAGGGTAACGTTTCCGTTCTGTACGGTATACGTTTTACCAGTCAATTTATCTGTGACAACACTTCCATTTTGCATGCTTAGCTGCCACACAGGAACAGTTACGTTATGACTGACAGAATCATTGTTGAGTACAACTGCAATTCTATTTGTTGTATCAAAACGACCATAGGAATATATTTTATTTGTATCATCTGTTTGCAGCGTCATAAACGAGCCCGTTCTTAGTGCTGGATATCGGTTACGAATGCTGATGAGCTTTTGTGTTAAAGATACAGCGCTATTGGAAGTAGTCGCTTGGGACCAATCAAACGTCCGTCGGTTATCAGGATCCGCACCGCCCATTATGCCATATTCATCTCCATAATAGATTGTTGGCGTCCCAACATACGTCATCTGGAAAATGAGTGCTAAATATGTCTTCCAAATATCACCGCCGGCACGTTCACCAAAACGAGTGATATCGTGATTAGATAGATGATTGCTCATCGCTTGCCGAACGTTAGTCGGATAATTCGCACGTGTTCCTCTTAGCCAGCTGTCGAATTGAGAAGTTGGTATGGAAGCCGCATTGTTACTATAATCTTTCCCTGTTATCCATTCAGAAACCGGTTGCGTAAATCCATCGAAATTCGTAGCACTGTCCCATTGGTTCCCTTGACCTGTCCAAGGATTTGCATTTCCCCAATATTCACCAAGTATCGCTGCATTCGCGTTTACAGATTTCACTGCACTTCTGAATTCAGCCCAAATTTGGTGATTCACAGCGTCACTGCCATTACCTCCACCAGCATCTGTATATTGCGCTGCATCTAATCGCCAACCATCGATGTTATATGGAGCTTTCAAATACGTTTTCGCTACGGAGTCGCTATTATTATAGATTTGGTTTCTTACCGGTGAACCACTAGCTCCATAATCTAGCTTAGGCAAACTGTTAAATCCTAAAAAGCTAGCATATGCATTCGGCCAAGACTGGAATGTATAGTAATTATACCACTGGCTAGATTGAGACTCATAAGCTCCTAAAGAGGAGAAATTATTATACTTATCGAACCATACATGACTATCTCCTGTATGATTAAATACACCATCTAATACTAAATATCCCTTTGGTCCGTTTGCTGTGCTATGAACGTCTGATGATAGCGTTTGCAAAGTTCCGTTTGTTCCAAATGCAGGATCCACAGTCATATAATCCTGTGTATCATACTTATGGTTAGAAGGGGATTTAAAAATCGGATTTAAATAAATAATGTTAGCTCCTAGCGTTTGTTTAATATAACCGAGCTTTTGGTCTACTCCTGCTAAATCACCGCCGAAGAACACTAGGTTGTTCGTATAGCCAGAATCAGCATAAACACTGCTTCCCCAAGCTTTTTTCTCAGTTGGTGTGCCATCGTAAGTGTATGCATTCGTTTGCACATCATTCGAGGAATCACCATTATAAAAGCGGTCAGGGAAAACCTGATACATGACACCATCCTTCATCCAATCCGGTGTTTTAAAATTTGGGATAATATAAAAATCACCTGATGATGGTTCAGATGCAGAAGGACCGGCGGCATTATACCAAACTGAAGAAGATCCATCGGTAATTTGGAAACGATAATACTTTTGCGAAGAACTAGCCGGAATTGTCCCTTGCCAATAATCAAATGTTCCCGTAGCATCGTTGGACATCCATGACATAGGAATCACGTGGAACAATCCATCAGCAGTATCGTAGTACTTGATATTCACACCGGTAGTATCGCCTTTAAATGTACGGAATTTCAGCGTCACGCTTTGAACAGCTGTCGGTTCTGGCACACTATCATAGACAGGACCTTGGTCGTGAAATAAACCATTCCACTCTACATTATTATCGTTCGTTGCAGCATAGGCCGATGATGCAGATGGCGTGTACAGCAACGATGTCCCTAAAACAAGTGTAGATAATGCAATCGTTTGCATTAACGCGCGCATTTTACCCTTCTTTACTCTTTTCATCGCAAACCTCCTATAAAAAATGTAAGTGCTTTCAAATCTATTATATAAGTAATCTATCAAAAGTAAATGAATTAATTTTCTGAAAGTAAAACTTCTATCAGTTATCCCCCACCTATTTTCTTCACTTTCCTCAATCTTGAGGTAGAATTCTCACTGCCTAAAAATAGCGAGATAAAGAAACATGACCAATGTACAAACAAATATTATATATATTCATATACTTATAATATATGCACTCTGTTTGCAAAAAAAGGGGGGCACTATTTTGAACCTATTTCCTTGTGCGCTTCCTCTCCCGGAACCGGGACCTACCGGGGCTACCGGAACAACTGGACCCACTGGGGTAACTGGACTGACCGGAGCTACTGGGCCACTTGGACCTACTGGAACAACTGGGACCACTGGACCGACTGGGGCTACTGGACTAGATGGAACAACCGGCGCTACCGGATTTACTGGGCCTACCGGCGCTACCGGACCTACTGGGCCTTCCTTCCAAGGCTTGGTTCCTGCCACTAATCTCATGTATTTCACAATTTCAGATGGCACGAGTCTTGTATACACAAACGCGGATGGTTTGCCTCAATACGGAACGACTCAAATCTTGGCACCAAATCAAGTATCCTATCTGAATTTATTTATTAACGGCATTATTCAACCACAAAGTTCTTATAACGTACAAGCGGGTATATTAACGATACTTGCTGATGAAGCGCCACCAGCGGGTAGTCCAATTACACTTCAGTTTATACTAATCAACCAATAAAAAACGGATTCTTTAAAAAGAATCCGTTTTTTTACTAGTTTACAACAAATTCAATCATAACCGGAACACCAGCATCTAAAGCATCTCCACCAGGAATTGTAATAGCTGTTGTGGTTACAGTTGAAGTGTCTCCAGGCTGTAATTGTCCGTTCAGGTACAGATTATAATATGCAAATGATGCAGGAAATGCCGTAGCAGCCGTTCCCGCGTCAGTGGTAAAAGCAGTCGCTAAAATGTTAAAAGTTGCTCCTGTTCCTGTTCCGGCACCAATTGTTGAATTAAATCTTTTACTCGCTAAATAAGGTTTAATAATCGCCATTTTATTTCACTCCTTTCGTTTTTAAATTAAATAGGGCTTATCCTACGCTACATATTATGTAAATGTTCTATTTTAGTAACGGCCAACTGCCTGTTTTTCATGAAATATTAGAAGTTCATATTATTACATAAAACGAAACTTCCATCCCCCACCTAGCTTCTTCGCTTCCTCTCAATCTTGAGGTGGGGGTAGTTCAATTTCCATTCCACCAAATATAGTGAACCCAATCGAATCAAAGAACAGCTAAACCTTGCGATCCGAAATAAGGCAAGTTAGTCCAAGCAGCAACCTGCAATCTGACAAGACTACCATCATCCTGGATATGAAATACTGAGACGGTGCCCTGATTTCCGTTAAGGGTGTAAAAATGCCGTCCATCCTTACTTACTCTAGCATCTATCGGCAGACCTGGTGCCGTACCTGACGGTGTACTGGTAATATGCCTTACCACTGACAGTGCTCCATTGGGATCGATTCGGTAGGTGGAAATGGTGCCACTTAAGGTGTTGGTAGTGTATGCAAAACGTTCATCCTTCGTTGTTACAACCCAACAAGCGGTCTTATATCCGTTTGGTACAGAGCCGCTGATCACATGAAGGATACCATCGTTAGTCAATGAATAAGAGGACAGCCCATTTGAAACTGCTTCTGTAACTAAGAGGATTCCAGACGATAGAAAATAGGCGCCCAATGGTCCTTGACCATAAGAATCATTAACGATTGGTCCTGTAATCGTACCATTTTTATTTACACGGAATATACTAAGATGGTTTGATGTAAGCTCGGAGACAAGAATTTTACTGCCATCTGGAGTGAAGAGCACCTGCGCCGGCTGGGCATTGAAAGTACTGAGAGAATGAGTTGATCCGGGGATAGGAGTAAGGCGCCCATTAGTATCTATGAGAAAACCAGTGATATTAGATGCAAAATTGTTAGCGGCATTACCTACATTGGAAACATAGAGAAGATTACCAAACACATCTACGCTATTGGGCTGAGCACCTCCTGATGGCTTCACATCCACGAGAACGGGCGCTCCGCTATCGTTTATCATGAAACTACTGATACTACCGCTGCCTGCGTTAACTGCAAGTAGGAAACGGCCATCACGGGACAAAGTTAGGGAACCTTGTGACGCAAGGGGATCGACGCCATCGTTTGCAGTTGCAGTGGAGACTTCCTTTGTACCAGTACCTCTGCCATAAGTTGGGTAGGAACCTATAAAGGTGAGCATTCCATTCATGTCCCTGTAAAAGGCAATGATTTGATTCATTACTTCATTATTGGTCATCATATAAACCATACTCGCACGAAAATATTTGTTCATTATCCGCTCTCCCCCTTTCATAATTTTATATGGTTCTTTTTCCATTTCAATTCCAAAATTGATGTACATTGGTTTAAAAGATAGGTGGATTTTCATCTCCCACTAACCTGCTCCGTTCGTTCAATAACACAGGCTCTTGTTCTTTTGGTTTAAGACTCCGAAGCCAAAACATTTTATTTTCTTATATTTACAGCAAAAAAAGTGAAAGATTTACTCTTTCACTTTTTCCTTACTTTACTATTATTCTCCTACCATCTCCGACAACACATACGCATAAATAAGTGCTTCCGTATGTACAATCGACGTCTCATGCGTACGCTCATAAGCATGAGACGCATCAATACCAGGACCAATTAATCCGTGTTTCACATCTGCTCCGGCACGAATTGCGGCAGATGCGTCAGAAGCGTAGAATGGATAGATGTCTACTTTATATTCAATGTTATTTGCTTTTGCTAGCTCGATTAAATGTTTACGCATTGCGTAATGATACGGACCGCTTCCGTCTTTCGCACAGATCGATACTGTGTATTCATCCGATGCTTGACCATCGCCAAGTGCCCCCATGTCAACCGCGAGGTATTCTACTGTTTCTTCTGAGATGTTGGAGTTACCGCCGTAACCAATTTCTTCATTGTTAGAGATTAAGAAATGCGTTGTATATGGTAGTGTGATTTTTTCGTCTCGTAATCTTTTAATCAATTGAAGTAAGATGGCAACACTTGCTTTATCATCTAGATGACGAGATTTTATGTAGCCGCTATCTGTCATTTGAACGCGCGGATCGAATGATACGAAATCGCCTACTTCAATGCCTAGTTCACGTACTTCTTCCGGTGAAGATACGCGCTCATCGATACGTACTTCAATGTTTTGTTCGTCACGTTTTGCTTCTCCAGCATTTTTGTATACGTGTACAGACGTTTGATGGATTAAAATCGTACCTGTATATTTTTTACCGCTTGCTGTTTCGATTTCGCAATATTCCCCTTCAACCGCATTCCAGCGAAAACCGCCAATCATTGATAGTCGCAGACGTCCGTCTGCTTTAATTTCTTTTACCATTGCGCCTAACGTATCAACGTGAGCAGTAAGTAAACGTTGTTTTGTGTCATCTTCCCCTTTTAACGTTATAATAAGACCGCCCTTATTGTTGCGCTTCGTCTCGACATTCCACTCTTTTACATAGTCCTCAATAAAACGAATAATTGTGTTTGTATTTCCAGATGGACTTGGGATTGAAACGAGTTGTTTAATAAGCTCCATCGTATCTTTTGCGTTATGTATCATATGTTTTTCCCCTCTCTTTTATCTTCCCAATATTCAGTATAATAGAAAAATCACGAAATAGAAATAAAGTGAGACTTTCATCCCCCACCTATCTTCTTCGCTTTTCTCTGGATTTTGAGGCGAGGGTCTTACTGTCCGCGAATAGCGGGATATAGTAAACCAAAATAATGAAATGATATATAAAACACCGTTTGAATACAAACGGTGTTTTTATTCTTACTTGTTATTTCTTAAAAGGGCATTTCATTTCAAATAATGTTGTAACAACAATACTGTATGATACATAGCATAAATTATACACTGTATGACATATAGTATATAAAAAATGAGGTGGGTGAATGAGTACTTTATTGAATTCATTAATGACAGAGCTTAGGAGAGGAACGTTGACATTAGCCGTTTTAAGTCAATTACGAACACCCCAGTATGGATATTCACTTGTTCAATTATTGGAGGAATCAGGCATTACCATTGAACAAAGTACCTTATATCCATTGCTCCGCCGATTAGAAAAACAGGAATTAGTGACGAGTAGTTGGGATACTTCTGAGAGTAGACCCCGTAAGTTTTATGTTTTAAGTGACTATGGATTAGAAATCTTTTTGCAGTTAAAAAAGGAATGGCTTAAGAATTCGAAAGAACTCTTAAGCTTATTAAAAAAGGAGGAAGACGATGAATCTGATTGAGATTTATATAAAAGAAGTTACTCGGAGGCTGCCTGAAAAAAACCGTGAGGATATTGCTCTAGAGTTACGGTCAACCATAGAGGATATGCTGCCTGATGATTACGGCGAAGAAGATGTAAAGGCGGTTCTTGAAAAATTGGGGAATCCGGTCACAATGGCTAGTGGTTATCGAGACTGGCCATTGCACTTAATTGGTCCACGCTATTTTGATGTATATGTGACGCTACTAAAAATGATTTTACCGATTGCTGCTGTCATTTCGTTAATCTCGGTGATTGCCGAACATTTTATTGGATATAGTGAAGAACAAGCGGTTATAAGTATTGTTTTTAGTCTTATGGGCAAAGGAATAGGGAGCATCATTGAAGTAGGGATCCACGTATTCTTTTGGCTAACACTTGTGTTTGCTATTTTGGAAAGAGCAGATAAAGGAAGAGATGATGAGCCATTAACAGCAAGCTTTAAAAAATGGACACCTGATGATTTGAAAAATATCCATAATATTCCTAAGAAAAAAGCGATTTCAAAGGGCGAAGTATTTGTAAGTTTAATGTGGACTGCGATTTGGTCAACTTTTTATTTTTATGCAAATCATCTTGTAGGTGTATATGAACGCAGTAGAGACGTACTTGAATTTGTGACCCCAACTTTTAATCAGGAAGTTTTACTTGGATATTGGCCAATCGTTCTTGTTGTAATTGGTCTCGAAATAGCAGTAGCTCTTTATAAATTATTAAAGGGGCAATGGACAAAAGGAATAGCAATTTGGAATACTGCACTCCAGCTTATCGCAACCATTGTATTCATTGTTATAGTAACAAATCCGAATGTGATAACCCTAGATTTTATTACGTATATGACTAATTTATTTAACATAACAGCTAATCAATTTAAAACATGGATAGTTGGCGGTGGAATTTTCATCTTTATTTTATTTGCAGTAATCGCTGTATTTGATGGCTTCCGTAAGGCTAGAATTCGTTAATATATTTGCTTACTAAACTACCATTACGCACTTTAAGATCGGAATAATCATGCTGCAGTTGTATCCTTTAAATAAAGTCGAACCGTTTTTATAGTTAATTAAGAAACTGTTGAGTGATAATAGGGTTGTTCCGTTAAGGCGCCAGATTGTTGAATAAAACTTTTAAAGAGAATTTGATATCATGTTAAAGTTTAGAAGGTTTGTAACGTATGCATGATAACAGAAAAGTTTTTTTTAAAACACAATAAATCAGGAGGTGCTTATATGGAAGGAACTATACATTATACACTAGAACCCCCTGAAGATTTTACGCAATTACTAACCTTATATGAATCTTTAGGATGGAATTCACTTAAATTAACAGTTAATGATTTAGAACAAATGTGCAATCAAAGTTGGTATGTCATTTATACTTTTGATGAACAAAAATTGGTGGGAACGGGCCGTATTATTTCAGATGGTGTGATTACCGGAATTATATGTGGAGTGGGTGTACTACCGAGTTACCAGTCAAAAGGAATCGGCAAAGAAATGCTGAATCGAATGATTGAACATTGTGAGCAAAATCGAGTAATTCCTCAACTTTTGTGTGCGGAAAGTTTGGAATCCTATTATGAATTTCTTGAATTCAAGAAATTTTCCATCGGTATGACAAGGAATATAAATCGATAAATTTTTTTATCCCCCACCTACCTTCCTCACAATCTTGAGATTATGGTCTTACTGCCCGCGAATAGCGAGATAAAAGGCATCGCATATACTGCGATGCCTTCTACTCTTCACTCACTTCTACTAAATATACACCTTTTTCAAATCCACCGCGCTCCGCTTCTTTTTCTTTACGAATGCGCTCAACATCCTCTAACGTTACACCTTCTGTCTGTGCCATTGCTTTAATAACCTCTAATGCATCCGCTAAAGAATCTAATGCATGCTCACGGTCTTGAATAGATGCAAATTCACGCATTTCTTCTATTCCGATTTTCGATAATTCTTGTATGTATTCTTGTTTACTTAACTTTTTCGATGTATATGTTTTACCAGACATTAAAATCATTTCTGGTACACGGTCGCGTACGACTTTATTATAAATTGACATGGTAACACCTCCATTTTCTTCTACTTAAAAACAACCTAGCTCTGCATCGTATAGAAACCAATGTTTTCGTACACATGCGGTCGACATATCGATGCCAGCTGAAGAGTGGCGTATTTCTGGAAAACGATAACTTTCATATTCTTTCTCTGGTACACCGTAAAAAGAACGAAGATGATTTGGGACGATCCCATTATATCGATCTTCCACTCTTTCAATCTCACTATGTATCGCTTCTTTCGGATTTCCAGACAGGAACATCGCTGTTCGAACCGCTGCAGTTGGTGTACTATGTAACAACACATATACAAGTAACCATGCACCGATAATTGCCATGATCATTCGGTTCTGTTTTATTAAACTCATTCCATTCTCCTTCTATCATTCATTAAAAAAGTGCTAACACCATTATACTAAAAAAATGTGTTAACACTCTCTCATATTCTGTAAAATTTTTATTCTACTATTCGCAGGCCAGTAACCCCCACCACTGATGGAGGGTTCACTTTATTCTCCTTTGAACACTGGCGGACGCTTCTCTAAAAATGCTGTAATTCCCTCTTTATGATCCGCTGTTCTTCTCATTGCATATTGGCCGCGTTTTTCAAGCTGAAGTGTTTGTTCTAATGAGGAGCGGTTCACTTCGGCTAAAATTTGCTTCGTTTGAATCATTGCGCCAATCGGTTTTTGCAGCCATTCATTGATTTTTTGTTTTACAGCATCTTTGAAATTCTCACCAATCACTTCATCAATTATGCCGATTTCAAGCGCTTCGGTTGCTGATAATTTCTTTCCTTCCCAAATGATTTCTTTTGCCATATGCTCTCCAAGGCGCTTTTGTAAGAAGAAATGTCCACCACCATCTGGAATTAAAGCGATTCCAATAAAATTCATCGCAATAATGGATGAAATATCAGCCATTACGTAATCTGCTGTTAACGCAATACTAAGCCCAAGGCCTGCCGTTGGACCATGAATCGCGCTAATCACAAGCTTTGGCATTGTATACAGCGTCACAACAATTTCCGAAATGGTATTCATAATTCCTTCAAAAGCACTTTCATCTCCGCTCGATAACATCGACTTAATATCGCCGCCCGCAGAAAAACCGCGGCCGTTTCCGCATAGTACAACGACATGCACAGAGCTTTCAGCCACTTCTTTTAACTTTTGTAATAGTTCTTTCAACGTCTGTTCATCTAATGCATTTAGCACTTCTGGACGATTTAACATAATCGTTGCAACTCGTCCTTCATATTGTACAATTACTGATTCTGCCTTACTTGAAACTGTCATACATTCTCTCTCCTTCTCTAATCTGTTATACTTATATAATTACAGAAAGAGATTTCAAAAACCTTCTTTTTTCTTAATTTTCCGTCAAATTACCATGAATTTCGTTTTTTTCCAAATCACAATACTCTATATAGGGTAGAAAAAACATATCTCGTATCAATAGCTATTCTGACAAGAAATAAGCTTTTTAGAAGAGGAAATGTAACACACAACCTGCCAAAGCTGATTAATCCTACTTACTGATAAATTAAGACATTTCTCGCTCCCTGTCATTCAACTCAAAAATAGTGTATTCTTATTTTTGGTATAGAAAAACAACATAAATTTATTTCTTCTATGTAATGAAGGAGGATCAAATGATTAACAAGTTCATTCAAAAGGAATATTACTTCGCATATTTCCTTTTACTATTCATTGCACTGCAGCCTGTCTTAGATTTGGTAACGTCCTTGTCAATTCATATGTTACATATGAGTGCAACGTTAGGTGTTGTAGTACGTTTTATCGTTATGCTTCTTACGATGATTTATCTTTTCATCAATTGGAAAGAGCCTAGCACCAAAAAGCACCTCATATATATATGCCTATTAGGCATTATACTGGCAGCTGGACTTATCAATAATATGCTTGTTAAACATCCATTTGCACTTGGAGAAGAAGTTAAGTTTATTGCCAAATGCATGTATCCAATCGTTATGTTATTCGGATACGTTCTTATATTTAAAATTTTACAAGACAAACAATTTGTTTACCATAAAATGTTAAGGTATTTCTTATATGCCGTTTTATTCATAAGTATCGTCATGGTCATCTCCATCGCAACTGGAACAGACTTTAAGAGTTATTCATATGAGAAAGTTGGTTCTAAAGGATGGTTTTATGCAGCAAACGAATTAAGTGCGATTTTAGCCGTTACATTTCCAATCGTCACACTTTATTCAATTCATAAAACAACCTCCTTTGCTAAAGCGTACTACTGGATTCCAACAATACTTGCACTTTACGCTAGTATTATGGTTGGAACGAAGGTTGGGTACGGTGCAATTATTCTGACATTAGGAATCGCCCTATTCTTCTCGTTTATCGAATATATGATGAAGCGTAAAGAAGAAGGAAAAGGCGCTACACAGCTTGTTAATACAATCGTGTCACTTGTCGTATTAGCGGGAGTCATTGCAGCAACACCATTTACTCCAATCGCAAAAAATATGGGGATTCATCTAAAAATATATGAACAGAAACAGTATGTAGGTGAAGAAAAAGCAAGAAAAAAAGAGAAAAAAGCAAAAGAAGGAGAATTAACAGCGGGAGAAGTTAATAGCTTAATTTATAGCGATCGCGATAAGTTTCTAAAATTGCATAAAAAGTACTTTAAAGAAGCACCACTCTCTCAAAAACTGCTTGGAATGGGCTACGCAGGCAACTATAAAAAAACACCGAAAATGGTAGAAATGGACTTCTATGATTTATTTTTCTCATTTGGAATCATCGGGTTCATTATGTATTTACTACCATTTGTTTACTTCGGTATCCGACTTGCCCTTCGTGTGTTCACGAACTTCAAGTCCATCATAACCGTAAAATATATGTTACTCGCTAGTACATTAGTGCTTGCACTCGGCATTGCGTACACAGCTGGACACGTATTTACCGCACCGGCTGTAAGTATCTTCTTTGTTGTGATACTGGCGTACTTAATTGTAGATTTGAAAGCAGAATGATAAGAACCTGTTCCCTACATACTAAAAGGGAACAGGTTTTTTTATTACTCTTATGTCCGTAGTAACAAATTTAGTAACTTTCTCTATTTATATTCTTTCATGGTATAATGAACCATTACATTCATTACAATCATGGAGGAACCTATGCTAACTTTTGAAGAAAAATTAACGATTATTGAATCTTTTCCAGAGCTAGAAAGAAAAGACGTATCTCTAGGACGAATTAACTTTCATTATGAAGAAAGCCGCCTAGACAAAAAGAACGTTGTGTACCATTTACATCCAAATGGAAATGGCTTCGTATATGCTGGACATCTGAAAGGCTACAAAACGAACGATAAAGGAATGGTTAACATCCGTGATTTTTCAGCAGAAGAACTTCGCTCATTACTTGAAAAATCACTTCATGCCCTTTCACAAGAACCGGTAGAAGAAGTTACACTTACTGAAGATTCTCAAGAAGAAGAGTGGATCAATCAAGACAAACACACACTGACTCTTATAAAAGAAGATGAAGATATGTGGAACGTTTATGCTGGACTGCAGTTAGATGGTACATTTAACTCTTACAAAGAAGCGGCACAGTACCTTGATGAAGAAGGATTTACGCGTAAATAAGAAAAACGCTCTTTCCTAGTAGGAAGAGCGTTTTTCTTATTATCTTTTTAACCTAGCAATGCAAGGAGCTTACTCAGCTCTTCCTCAGTAAGGTCGCGCCATTCTCCCGTCTCAATACCGTCTACTACAATATTCATAATCCGAATGCGTTCTAATCGAGTCACTGTATATCCGAATGCTCGGCACATACGGCGAATTTGACGATTCATCCCTTGCGTCAAAATAATCCGAAATACACAATCACTTACACGATATATTTTACATGGATCCGTTTTTCCACCCTTAATCGTTACACCACCGGCCATTCCTTCTAAGAAAGCATCGTCAAATGGTTTATCCACCATTACAATATACTCTTTCTCATGACCATACTCAGAGCGCATCATTTTATTTACGATCTCACCGTCATTGGTCATTAAAATTAATCCTTGCGATGCTTTATCTAAGCGGCCAATCGGAAAAATACGCTCTGGATAATTAACAAAATCGATAATATTTCCTTCTATATGTTTCGCTGCTGTACAAGTAATCCCTACAGGTTTGTTTAAAGCAATATAAATAGGATGTGTCTTCGTTGGAATCGGCTTCCCATCAACAAGTACAATGTCACCAGGCTCTACCTCTTGTCCTGGCTCACAAATCTCTCCATTAACGGTAATTCGCTTTGCCTCAATAAGGCGATTCGTTTCTCTTCTTGAATAGTAGCCTGTTTCACTGATGAATTTATTAATTCTCATGCAATGTTCCTTTCCTTATTCGCGCTTTAACCATTCTACCATGAATGGATCATGCAAAAAAACACACAACGCCATGCTTATGGGTGTGTGTTTTTATCCCGCATTAACAGGAAGTAAAACTTTACTTTACCGTCTCTTCGTAATTTTCCCAGAACCTCCAACTCTTGTTTTCGGAGGGGATGTGTTTTTTGGAGGAGTAGTGATAGATGACTTTGGTTTAACGTCTGATCCACTTGGTTTATCGGGTGATTTAATGATTTTTCCTTTATTCTGCTCAGACGGCGGAACAGTTTGATTCCCCTTTTTCGTAACACCATCTTCACTTCCAACAGATGTACCTGAATTATTTACCTTGTCACTTCTCTTAATGATAGATCCAGTACCTTGTTTTGTTAGTGGTGGCAGCGTTTTTTTCTCTTGAACAGTAGGCGGACGGTAATCAATTATCGGTTTGTACGTTTTCCGGCTTGTATACCCGCGGTAATCACCGTAATACGGTTTGTGAGAATCAAATAAATTGCTGACTATACTTCCTACAATAAAACCTTCTAAAAAAGACGGCTGATAATTTTGACGTACAAATTCTTTATTGCTTACTTCAATTAATGTATCTGATGGTTTTTCTTTATCCTTTTGAATGTTATACCACTCATCGGGATATACGAGAAACATTTGGTTCTCATCTTCTTTAGACATTTGCTCTGGTTTTTTTTGATCGGCCAGTTTTTTTGCTATGTCCGGAACAGATTCATTCGCAGCCCGATATACATATGATTCTTGCTTTCCTTCTTTTAAAACTGATTCTAATGGATAAAGATCTTTCACCTCTTTGTCATTATCGCAACCTGACAAAGTGGAAAGAGCAATTATGAATACAATAGAAGCAGCAATGGTAAAGCCTATGGATGCTTTCATCATGGTAAACAATCGTTTTAGCATGATTACACCCCCTTACGTCGCTCGTATAATTTGCACATCTGCAGGAAGAATCGTTTCTCCTTCGTACATCATTGTACGTCCTTCTTGCCATTCAATTCTAAGTAATTTCCGGTTGTCAGACTGAAACTCCCAAATATGCTGTTCACCGGATATTGCAAACGGTGTTCGCCCTGTAACAGATGCCCTGCAAGAGTATTGTTCCTCAAGATAATATTCTAAATCATCCATTTCAATTGTCGTAGGAATTTCGTTGAAGGAATCTAATCGTCCATCAATTGGTGCATATAGTTCATAATAGACTTTTTCGCGATTTTCAACCTTTAAATAACGAATCGTATTTCCGTCCTGCAATGTTAAGAAAATCTCGCTTCGTTCATGCATACGCGTTTTCCCTATAATTTCATAAGTGACCAAAGATACCTCAAGAATATCTCCAGGCTCTAAAGACAACACGCTTTTCTCAGGTTTAACAGGTTCTGGACTTTTCAATATATTTTTAATACGTTTAAATAAACTCAAAAGCTATCCCTCCGCTTCTTATTTTATAAACACGCTGCTAAAATAAGGGCGCCAACAATATGCAATGAACCTGCTAAAAGTGCATGAGCAACTTTTCCTTGCACAGTCCCCTCTTCTAAGTCTAAGCCAGCTATCTTCTTCAAAATGAGTTCTACTAACATTTCTAAAACAAATAAGATAACGAAAGAAACAACAGAGGCTAACAAAGCTTGCCATAAATCATTTGATTTCACGATCGACTGTGACAAAATATATCCTTGTGCAAAAAGCTTCATGACAAAACGAGTCGTTACAGCAACATTACCTTTTTTTATCTCGGCTAAATCTTTATATTTAGTAAAAATAGAATCTATCCACATAAGCACAAACAAAAGAACAGCACCGGAAAGCGTCCATACGAACATTGCCGCAATATTCATCCATGTCATCACAAATCCTCCTTCTCTATTTTAAGTAAAAATAGAGAACCGACATTATCCAGTCCTTACGGCATGTCGGTTCTTCAAATAAATTTTCTATAAAGTGAAACTTCCATCAGTGGGGAGGTTCATCCCCCACTGATGGTTAGTTGAACCAATCGGGCTTTTACGGACAGTTATCCCCCACCTATCTTCCTCGCTTCTCTCTCAATCTTGAGGTGGGGGTCTTACTGCCCACGAATAGCGGGATATTGTCTTTGAAACGAATTATTTCTCGTACTGCTTCATAATACGAGCTAACTCATCTTCCACCTGTTTATCTTTATTCATATTCGCAAACTCTTCATCTAACGACTTTTCTTTTTTGTATATTTCACCGCTTGCTTCTGCTTCCGCTTCTAGTTGAAGAGCTTTTTCCTCCATACGGTTTAAACCTGCTTTTGCTGTATTTGCATCAAATCCAGACATGGCCTTATTAATATTCTTTTGCGCCTTGGCTGCATTCACTCTTGCAACAAGTGTTTCACGTTTGTTCTTTAACTCCGTCAATTGCTTACGCATCTCTTCTAACTTTTCACGAAGATTATCAGCCGCTAGTTTATTTTGCTCATAACTTGTTTTATACTCATTCATTTTTTGTTCTGCAGTTTTCTTTTCTTCTAAAGCACGGCGCGCAAGATCAATGTTGTTTGCCTGTACAGCCATATGTGCTTGCTCCTCGCGTTTCGTTACGAGTGCAGATTGTTCTTCGTATAATAATTTGAACTTTTTCTCAAGTGCAATTTGAGCAGCTACGCTCTTCTCAGCTTCCTGTACATCCTCTTGCATATCACGTAAATATTGATCAGTCATCTTAACTGGATCTTCAGCTTTTTCAATTAAAGCATATACATTTGACATCGTTAAATCACGCAATCTTTTAAACATAGACATAAAAAGTCCCTCCTATAAATGAAATAACAATTCAAACTCAATTACAGACAACACAATCCCTAAATATCACTACGAAGTAAAAATATTCATATTTTCGAAATTATGTGTTTATTATAACAAACCCACGCCAAAAAGCACAGTTTCAAAAATTAAACTGTGCTTTCTCTAGCTATTTTTGAGCAAGCTTTCCATCAGTGAGGGATAAAGCCCCCACTAATGGAAGTTTCACTTTATACTATGACTTCTTCGCTTCCTTCAAAGATTCACGCAACACAAATTTTTGCAATTTCCCGCTTGCATTACGTGGAAGTTCTTCCGCAAATACGTAATGACGAGGACGTTTATAATCGGCTAATTCATCACTTTCCTTACAATAACGATCTAACTCCTCTGCTGTTAATGACTCATCTTTCTTCACAACTACCGCTACTACACGTTCTCCCCATAATTCATCTGGTTCGCCAAGTACAGCAACATCTAAAATACCATCATGGCTATGCAAGAAGTCTTCAATTTCGCGTGGATAAACGTTCACGCCACCGCTAATGACCATATCGTCAACACGATCTGCCACGTATAAATAACCATCTTTATCAAAATAGCCAAGATCACCGGAATGATACCAGCCTTTATACATTACTTTTTTATTTGCTTCTTCGCGGTTATAGTATCCAGCCATCATAGTTGGTCCGCGTAAAATAATTTCTCCAACTTCGTAAGGCGGAAGTACATCTTCTGGTTCTGATGGTTCATCTTCCTTTGACTTGACGATGCGCACTTCATGACTAAAGCAAGGTGTTCCCGCTGATCCTGCTTTTGTAAGTTGATCTTCTTCTACAAGAAACGCGACAACAGGCCCAAACTCTGTCATCCCGTAAATTTGCACAAGATCGATATAAAGACGTTCTTTACATTCTTTCACAAGTGCCGGTGCCATTGCTGCTCCGCCGTAAACCCCTATCTTCATTGAGGTTAAATCATATTTTGTTAAATCTTCTTGCAGCAACATGTTCCACATTGTCGGCGCTGCAAAGAACGTTGTAATTTTTTCTTCTTGAATAGTTTCTAACACTGTTTTCGTATCAAAATGGTGTAAAATAACATTTTTCCCGCCAACTTGAATACGCGGCAGAAAACCAGCGTTTAATTCACCACAGTGATATAGCGGTGCTACGATTAATCCGACGCTATCACGCGTATATTTTATATAGTACGTACAAATCATACTATGCTCTGCCATATCCCGGTGGCGATGCAGCACTCCTTTTGGATTTCCAGTCGTACCGCTCGTATATAACATAGAGCAATAATCCATTTCATCAACTTCAATGTCGATTGGTTCTGACTTTGCTTCGTTTACTTTTTTATGATAAGAAGCGGCATAAGACGGCACATCATCTTCAATATACCAAAATGAAGTTTGCGGAAAATCACGTTCAATCATAGAAATGGTTGATTCAACTTCTTTTTCAAACACAACAACTTTAGAGGAAGCATCTTGCAATATGTAGGAAACTTCTTTTGCTTTTAAACGGAAGTTAATCGGATTAAAGATGGCGCCAATCTTCGTACAAGCTAGGTAAACGGTTACAAATTCATGTGAATTATATAAATAAACAGAAACTCGGTCCCCTTTTCTTACTCCTTCTGCAAGCAGTGCATGTGCAGTTTTATTTACCATCTCATCCCACTGTTTATATGTCCAGCGAATGTTTTTTGCAGATTCTACTAACGCTTCTTTCTGCGGATATTTTTGCACAGCTAGATCAAAAATTCTGCCAATAGTCATGTACATAATATATTTATACCTCCCTTTAAAGTTTTCATAATTTTATGATTTCGTTCACAATTAGACATCTCCTGCTAATTTTTACTTCTTTTTTCTGATCATTCTCGACATTGTTTTACATAAAGTGAAACTTCCATCAGTGGAGGGTTCTTCATCCCCCACTGATGGAAAGCTCTCACCAATCGGGCTTTTACGGGCAGTTATCCCCCACCTTTCTTCTTCGCTTCTCTCTCAATCTTGAGGTGGGGGTCTTACTGCCCACGAATAGCGGGATAAAAAAAAGAAACTGCCAAACTGGCAGCTTCTTATCCAAATAACTCTTGTAAAATTTTAAGTTTATCTTCTGTATACTTTATATAGCCATCATTATATGATTTTGGATCTTTCGGGTTGGCAAAGTGCGTAATAGCACCTGTCTTTGGATGAACAAATTTACTTGATGCACCGCAGCCAAGGCCAATAATAGACTGCACTTCTTCCATAATAACAATGTTATAAATGCTTTCTTGACTTGGCATTGCATAACCAACGTTCTCTAAGTTACCTAAAATATTTTTCTGACGATATAAATAGTACGGTACGTAATTATGCTCTTTCGTCCACTCTTCTGCTTCATGCATCATCGCTGTAATCTCTTCACGGCCTGCCACTTTATATTTGCGCTTATTTTGCGTCATTTCAGAAGCACGCTTAAAGGATAATGTATGCACCGTTAATGATTCTGGCATAAGCTTTTCTGTTTCTGCTAGTGTATGCTTAAAGATGTCTAAGCCTTCACCTGGAAGACCGATAATTAAATCCATATTAATATTGTTCATACCCATTTCGCGAGCAAGGTGGTATTTTTCAATTGTTTCTTCTACTGTATGATGACGTCCAATTGCTTTTAATGTTTCTTGATGGTATGACTGCGGATTAATACTAATTCGGTCGATATTCCATTTATTTAACACTTCTAACTTCTCTGGTGTAATTGTATCCGGACGCCCTGCTTCTACCGTTACTTCACGAACTTGTTTCACATCAGGGAACGACTCATACATTTCTTCATACAGCATGTCCATTTCTTCTGCTGTAATACTTGTTGGCGTACCGCCGCCATAGTAAATCGTCGTTACTTTCACGCCTTTTTCTTTTAAAAACTTACCGATTTCACGAACTTCATAATGTAAGCCGCCTAAGAATGAATCGACAGATCCTTGGCGTCCATTAATCGCATAAGCTGGGAATGTACAGTATGCACATTTTGTTGGACAGAATGGAATCCCAATATAAATACTTACTTCTTCTTTTAAACGATATAAATCTGGCACAACAGCGAGCTGGCAATCAACAATACGTTGCATAAGCTCAATTTTCTCATCATGAATTAAATAACTTTCACGAAGTTCATTATGCGCTTCCTCTTTTGTCATACCGCTTTGTAACATTTTATGAAGAAGCTTCGTTGGACGCACACCTGTTAAAATTCCCCACTTTTGCTCCACACCTGTTAACTGCTGAAGAACAGATAGATATACATAAGACACGACATGCTTCACTTGTTTCATGCGTTCCTTTTCTTCCGTAAAGGAAGATAAATCTTTGGAAAACGTTTCTTCATACACGTTTCCTGTTGCGATTTCTGTTAAATGAGCAGAAGCTGTCACGTTTCCTTCTATATTTATATCAACAATGATATTTGCATCTTCTTTTTCAAATGCTACCGTACTTTCTTCAAAAAATAAGCCGCTAATATTTTGCAGCGGACGTAAAAAACGATCATCTTGTAACGTTTTAATTGAAATTAACAACAATCATCACCTTTTCTATTTTCAAACTTCCTTTAGTTTACTTGAAGGCTGATAGTAGGTCAACAAAGAACTATTGGGGATGGGACTTCTAATTTTTAGGAACATTTTAAGTGAAACTTCCATTAGGTGGGGCTCTTCATCCTCCACTGATGAAAACCTCTGCAACAGGGCACATGACAGTGACTTATCGTTTTTTTGTTCTGATATACATCCCTGGCGAGTGTCGCAAACCTCTCGATATATAATAGAAACCTCAGGCATTTACCTGAGGTTTTTACTTACCATTTCTTCATTTGTATATGATTGTTTAAAAACTTAATTGGAAACTGCTTTCGAAAATGTTCTTTAATCATATATTGCACGCCATTGTCGTTATTTGAGCGCGTAATCCAATCGGCTGCTTTCTTTAAAGCAATCGGAGCATTTCCCATCGCTACCCCTAATCCAACGCTTTCGATAACATCTAAATCTTCCAGACTATCTCCAATTGCTACCATCTCTTTTAATTCAATGTCAAGATGCTCTCCTAATAATTGCAATCCACGTAATTTCGATACATGAGGCGGTAATATTTCGATTTGTTCTTTACTGCATTCTACAAAATGGACATTTTCAAATGCTTTCTGTAAGGTTGTGAGCGCACGGTGCTTTTCACTTTGATTCGCAAATGTAACATCAATTTTCGGTGCAGCTACCGGTTGATCGCGAAGTGTATCACCGAGTGAATCTACAAATTGAACCGGGTAAAATAACGGATCAGAAGTTGATAAGACTGTTCGTGCAATTAAATTAGGCGTATGCTGATGCCGATTTCCAATCGAAAATCTTTCATGAGAGATGCGAATGTTACATTCAAAATGTTCAAGCACCTGCACAATATTAAATGTTACTTCTTCTGATAATCGTTTTTGAATTAATGGTTTATCTAATGAAGATGAAATAAATGCACCGCCATGCGTCACTAATATGGAATCTAATTTTAATGATTTTGCTATTTTATGAGCAGATTGAAAATTTCGGTTCGTAAATAGCGTAACATATACACCTTTTCTCTTTACAAATTCAATCGCTTCACGCGTTCCTTTTTGTAATTTCCCATTTGGAAGTAAGAGTGTCCCATCTATATTAAGAGCTAGTAAACGATAAATCATGATGAAGTACCTCCTCTTCTTAGCTGCACTTTTCTATTATTAACTTATGAGACGACACTGTTAATTAGAACGAGTTAGAATTTAGATAATACGTTTTCGATGAAATCGTTCAATATTTTTGATTTCTTTCTAGTTACGGATGTATTCTGTTTGTAGAGGTGATTATATGGGTAACTACAAAAGGATAATAGCCATTTCCGGAAGTATTCGAGAAGGTTCCTCCAACACCAATGTATTAAAAACTTTAGCAGCGTTTATTCCCGAAAATATTGATTATAATATTTATAACGGAATACAAGAACTTCCTCATTTTAATCCAGATATTGATCGCATTCAGGCACCAACTGCTGTTGAAGACTTTCGAAAGACACTAGCTGAAGCGCATGCACTCATTATCTGCACCCCAGAGTATGCAAAGGGTGTACCTGGAGTCTTGAAAAATGCATTAGAATGGCTTGTCTCATCAGCTGAACTTTACAAAAAACCAGTGGCTGTTATAACAGCTTCTCCATCAATTACCAGCGGAGACAAGGCACATGAATCTTTACTACTTACACTAGGTATGCTGGATGTTACTATTGTTCAAAATGGATCGGTTCTCATTCCATCTGTTGGAACTAAATTTAATAATGATGCTACAGTCACAGATGAAGAAACAAAGCAAGACCTTATTTCTCTCATCCATGGTATACTGCAAGAATTACATGATTGATTTATAAAACAATTCATTTTAAGCAGCATCCATATGAAAGGATGCTGCTTTACTCATTTAAAGTCTTACGAAAGGAATTTGCTAAATGAAATGGCCACTTTCTTGGTATGAAGGTGATACACTAGATGTCGCGAAGCGATTGCTTGGACACAAACTCGTTCACGTTGTTAATGGAGTAAAACGAAGCGGAATCATTGTAGAAGTAGAAGCCTATAAAGGACCTGATGATAAAGCAGCACATAGCTATGGAGGTCGCCGCACAGAACGAACGGAAATTATGTACGAGTCTCCTGGCCACGCTTATGTATATCTTATTTATGGTATGTATCATTGCTTCAATGTAATTACAGCACCAGAAGGTACACCGCAAGGAGTACTAATTCGGGCATTAGAACCAGTAGAAGGTATTGAAGATATGAAGCAAGCAAGATACGGGAAAACAGATATTACAAAATCGCAGTTCAAAAACTTAACAAATGGACCTGGTAAGCTATGCAAAGCAATGGGAATTACGTTAGAGCAAAAAGGACTGCTGCTCACAAGTGATGAGTTATATGTTGAACGGGTTACTGAAGACCATCACCTTTCTCATACATACGACATTACTGCAGGTCCCCGCATTAATATTGATTACGCAGAAGAAGCGGTGCACTATCCGTGGCGCTTTTACTTTGAAGGTCATCCCTTTGTTTCTAAATGAAAAAAGCACTTCCTAGTTCATTAGGAAGTGCCTCTTTCTTATGATTACATGAATGCGTTATATAAGTCTTCAAGCGGCTTCATGATGATTTTATTTAAATCGCCGATTAAGACATTCAGACGTTGCTCTGCTTGCATTAAGTTTGTGATTTTTACATTTTGTTGTACTAATGCTACAACTGCTTGCGCCTTTTGATTGTCTTCTTCTGTTAATTGCTCACCTTGCATCATTTTTTGTTGAAGCTCCATTTGCATCATACGGAAACGATCAAATAATTGTTTCGCCTCTGCATCTGCTTGTACTTCTGCATAACTTACTTTTAATGCTTGAAAATCTGGATTTTCTGTAATTACTGTTTGTAGTTCATAAGCAACATCATGCATGTTTTTTGCCATTATATATATCCTCCTTGCAATGTGATTCAATATCACATTGTTTATATGTTTTCTGCCCTTACATACTCTTCTTACGATATCAGACTATGTAGGATATGTGAAGTAAATTCCCTTTATGACATTATAATTAATGAAAACTCCCGCCACTTATCTCCTTCAGATCTTGAAGTGGGGGGTTTCTTGTCAATTTTCCGATAAAGTGAAACTTTAATCAGTGGGGGTTTTCTTCATCCCCTACTGATTATCAGCCTTCACCAATCGGGCGCATGCCAGCAGTTTATCTCCCACCTAACTTCTTTAGAAAAGCGGAAGCGGCTCGCTCAGAATCGCAGGGCGTTGGGGCACCCGACAGAGAGGCGCTTTTTGCCTCGTCCGAGGGGGCGAAACGACCGGAGATTCTAGTCGCTAGAGCTGGACAATGCTTTCACTGAATTTTAAGGTGGGAGTATTACTGCCCGCGAATAGCGGGATAAACCACATACAGTCTGTTCCACTTTCACAAAGGAAAGAATACTTTTCACAACAGCTTCTTTTGAAATGAATGCTTCTACTTCCTTCACTTCACGCTGTTTCAGCTTTCCCATTCCTTTCTCATGACATCAGATAGTAATTCCTTCTTCCCATCTTGTTGTAAAAACTGAATAACTTCTGGCTGCAACCGGTCGACTAAACTTACATTACCTAAGAACATACCAACTAAATGTAATAATGTACCACGTGATGCAAAAAATCATCAATCATTTTAGCGAGACGTTGTTTTCCTTCTGGACTTTCAAAGAAACTAACTGCTCTACAATGCTCTATCAAACGAGGTACTAGCTCTCTATCAAAAATATTATTCATTAGATTCGAAGCAGTTGGTATAAGACACATTTCTTTGAATATTACTCAATTAGATACATGTTTAACGCTATATAAAAGGAGGTTTTTTTATGGTTCTTGGACTTTTAACGTCCCGTTTCCATCATGAGAGAGAGTTCTACACAGAAATTGCAAAGCGTGCACGCGCCCATCATATTGTTGTTGTACAGTTTACTCCCTTTAGCATCGACCCAAAAACAGAGCATGTCAACGGACTTCTCTATGATACCGATAAACAAGATTGGGTAGAGCAGCAATTCATGATTCCATCTCGTATATACAATCGATGCTCATACAAAGATGAAAAAAATGTTAAAAAAGCACTTCCTATCATAAATTGGCTTCATAGCCGCCCGGAAACAATATTTTTAAATAACGATCTTCCAAATGATATAAATGTGTATGAAGTTCTTACAAAAAACAAACAACTAGCACCATATGTACCTGTAATAAAACAAGCAAGTAAAATAACCACGTTACAGCTATTACAAACAAAAAAAGATGTGATTATAAAGCCTTTGCATTCATTTTCAAAACAAAATATGTACCACATTTTTTATCGAGATCGCACATTTCACGTTACTACATTAGAACGAAATCGCTTTCCAACAAAATCATTCCAAACAAAAGATACATTTTTATCTTGGTTACAATCATTACTTCAAACACGTGATTATACAGTACAGCCTATATTGCCTCAGTCAACATCTCCTGTTCATATTCGATCTATTTTACAAAAGAATAGCGAAGGTACATGGGAAGAAAAAGCAAAAGTGATTCCAATAGACAACACGCCTTACTCTTTCTTATTTCCTCTTACAGAGCAAACAAGGTTTACTGCATTTAAAAATTTGCAACATCGCTTATCAAAAATTGATTTTACATTATTACAGGATAGTCTACACGTTATTACGAAAGAAACACCTCGAACTTTAGAAAATGCCTTTTCTCACCTATTTGAATTAGAGCTCTCTCTTGTATTGGATGCAACTGGTGCTGTTTGGTTATACCAAGTAGATGCAAAACCTACTTATACACCCTTTATTCAACATAATACGGATTTTGCTGAAAAAGTGTACACAGCACCTCTTCGCTATTATCAATCATTACTTTCTTCCAAAAAGAAACAGGAACTGTAAGCTGAAGATGTAAAATAAAAATCCGTCTCAACTTTTGCTGAGACGGATTTTTATATAAGCTGTACAACTACTTCTGTTTGTTTTTCACATATAGGACAATATAAAAGATGAAGGCAATATTGCTGTGAATGATGCGGGGATAATCCATCCACTTCCTCTAGCAGTTCTTGATCCATATAGGCACTATATGGACCGAGATAATCAACCGTTTTCCCGTAATCTTCAAGTGCACTCGTGCAAGTAGGACAAGTATACGCTTTATATTCTAATGCATTACAAAGCGGACATATCGCCATTTTGATTCCTCCAAAAAAGGGACGGTATTCCCGTCCCCTATAGCCATTTTGATTTATTTTTGGAAACCACCTAAATGTTGCTCTGCATAAGATACAAGACGTTTTGTAATTTCACCGCCAACAGATCCGTTTGCGCGTGATGTTGCATCTGGGCCAAGTTGTACGCCAAACTCAGTTGCGATTTCATACTTCATTTGATCTAAAGCAGCTTGTGCACCAGGAACTGCAAGACTATTGTTTCTAGCCATGTTATATCACCTCCTTGTATTGGTGTATTCATAGTATGTAAAAGCGTATTATTTCTATGCAAACAAGACATTTGTAATTTTTGGCATTATTTAATTTTACAAATTTTACAAACTAATATTTCGCATATCTTTCTACGTATCATCCATACTATGATTACAATCACTCCACACGATGGATTAGCGCCAAACGGGGCGAATCTGGTTCAACTCCAGCTAATCCAACCAAAACACTCACTCTAAGGAGGATATTTTCTATGACAAACCAAAGTTCTAATCAACTAGTAGTACCTGGTGCAACTGCTGCAATCGACCAAATGAAATATGAGATTGCAACTGAATTTGGAGTAACATTAGGTGCTGATGCAACAGCTCGTGCAAATGGTTCAGTAGGTGGAGAAATTACAAAGCGTTTAGTAGCAATGGCTGAACAAAGCCTTGGCGGATTCCAAAAATAAATATATATGGCAAAAAGGTCTCAAGCATCGCTTGAGACCTTTCTATTTTCTACTGTAGCATTTGTAAAAATCTCTTTGTCCGTTCTTCTTTCGGATGTACCAGTACTTCTTCTGGTGTGCCTTGTTCAACAATCACACCGCCATCCATAAAAATAACACGATTCGCAATTTGATGAGCAAAACGCATCTCATGCGTTACAATTACCATCGTCATTCCTTCTTTGGCAAGCTCTCTCATTACCTTTAGCACTTCTTGCACAAGTTCAGGGTCAAGCGCTGATGTCGGTTCATCAAATAAAATCACTTGCGGCTCCATCGCAAGCGCGCGTGCAATACCTACGCGCTGCTGTTGTCCACCTGAAAGCTGAAATGGATATAAATCCATCTTATCACCGAGTCCAACTTTTCTAAGAAAATACTCCGCTTTTTCTTTTGCCTTCTCTTTTGAAACTTTCTTAACAGTTACAAGGCCTTCCATCACATTTTCAAGTGCTGTAAAATGCGGGAATAAATTGTGATGCTGAAATACCATACCCGTTTGCGTGCGCAACTGCACAATATCGCGCTTTGTCACCTTTTTCGAAAAATCGAGTGTTTCATCACCGATACGAATTACACCGCTATTAGGGGTTTCTAATACGTTTAGACAACGAAGGAATGTTGTCTTACCAGAACCAGAAGGTCCAATAATAACAACAACTTCACCCTTTTCTACTTCCATATCAATATGCTGCAGGACGGTGTTATCACCGAAACTTTTTTGTAAATGTTGAATTGAAATCATGTAAACCAAAACTCCTTTTAGCAAGGATTATTTTAAAGTATAACGCTCTGTTCGTTTTTCAAGAATTTGCTGCACAATAGATAATAAGAAACAAATTACCCAATACATCAGTCCCGCTTCTGTATACACAACCAAGAATTCATAGTTTGTCGCTGCAATTTCCTGCGCTTTCCGAAACATTTCTGTTACTAAAATTAATGACGCAAGTGATGTATCTTTAATCAAACTAATAAATGTATTGGAAAGAGGCGGAATCGAAACACGTGTTGCCTGCGGTAAAATAACGCGGCGCAGCGCTTGCGAGTACGACATACCAATTGTATACGAAGCTTCCCATTGCCCTTTCGGAATCGATAAAATAGCAGCTCGAATAATTTCTGAAGCGTACGCTCCGACACTTAACGAAAAACCAATGATCGCTGCTGGAAAGGAATTAATTGTAATTCCTATTGTCGGAAGTCCATAAAAAATAATAAATAACTGAACAAGAAGCGGTGTACCGCGAATAATAGATACATAGATGCGTGCAATCCATTCTAATACGCGATTTCCAGAAATGCGGCATAGTGCTGTTAACGTTGCTAACACTAAACCAATTGCAAATGAAATCAATGTCAGCGGTATCGTATCAGAAATAGCACCCTTCAGCATAGGCATGAAGGATGCTTTTGTTATATCAACCCAAACAGAAAACCGATCTAAATCAAATATAGCATTACTTAGATACATCTTTACCAAACCATTTCTTCGAAATTTTGTCGTAAGTGCCGTCTTTTTTCATATCATCTAACGCTTTATTTACTTCAGCAACAAGTTTGTCGCTACCTTTACGGAACATCAATCCGCTTTGTGATGCTTCTTTTTCTGTATCAACAATTTTTACTGTTGCATCCGGTTTTGTTTTTAAATAGTTTAATACAGATAAACGATCATTAATTGTTAAATCAACACGACCAGATTTTAATAATTCAACCGCTTGGTTAAAGCCTTCTACACCAACGATTTCCGCACCATTTTTCTTCGCAATGTCAGTAAAGTTACTTGTTAAAGATTGTGCTGCTTTTAAGCCTTTTACATCTTCGAATTTCGCTGGTTTGTCTTTATCTTTCGGAATGACAAGTACTGCTGAAGAAGATACGTATGGTTTAGAGAAATCATATTTCTTTTGGCGATCTTCGCGAATCCCAACTTCGTTTGCAATCATGTCAACACGCTTTGCGTCAAGCGAAGCAAATAAGCTATCCCATTGTGTTTCTTTAAATACTGGTTTCACGCCAAGGCGCTTTGCTACTTCTTCTGCAATCTCAACATCAAACCCTGTTAATTTTCCACTCTCATCATGGAATGTGAACGGCGGATATGTACCTTCTGTTCCAACAACAATCTGTCCGCTCTTTTTAATTTGATCTAATGCATCTTGGCTAGGGCCCTGCGCTGTATTATCTTTTGTTTGTTTTCCGCAACCTGCTACAACTCCCACAACCAATAATGCAAGTACGAAAAATGAAAGTATTTTTTTCATAATGACAATCCTCCAAGTATTCTGATAGGAATTTAAGAACAATATTGATTATTGTATTCAATCTTGCGATATTTTTCAATCAAAATGTTCTCAATTAGTGTATCCTATTCGTTCAAAATCAAACAAATACATGGATAAATGTAGGAATGAAGTTTTATTTAGAGAGGATTCTGAAGCAAAATAGCTAATATACAGCACAATTATTTGGTATGTTTTTACAAATATTATATTATGAAAACGAGAGATTCATGAAGCATACCCCTACAAAAAAAGAACTTGCCAGGGCGGCAAGTTCTTCAAGAATCTAACGCACAATATCCAATCATTCCACATAACAACAAAAAGAAAGCAATGTTAAAGGTAACCGATAATTCCTCCATTTGTATTCCCCCTTTATCAAAAAAATATCATATCGACAAAGGAAGAATACATCCTACTTATAAACATTGTTTTAAATTTTTCTGAACATTCTATGAACTCTACGCACTTTGACTACCTGCAATTTGCGTTTTATACATTTCATAATAACGCCCCTTCTTGGCTATCAACTCTTCATGTGAACCTTTCTCAAGGATTGTTCCGCGGTCCAGTACAATAATTTGATCGGCACTTTTAATCGTTGATAACCGGTGGGCAATAATAAATGTTGTTCGCCCTTTTTTCACAACTTCAAGCGCCTGTTGAATCATTGCTTCTGTTTCTGTATCAATACTGGATGTTGCTTCATCCAAAATTAAAATGGCTGGATTAAATGCAAGTGCGCGTGCGAAGGAAATAAGCTGCCGTTCACCTGCTGAAAGCGTACTCCCTTTTTCCGTTACTTCTTCGTCGATGTTGTTTGCAAAACGTTCCGCCCCAACATCACGCAGCGCCTTCACAATTTGTTCCTTCGAAATTCGTTCTTGCTCTAAACTCACATTTGAAGCAACAGTCCCTGTAAATAGGAACGGGTCTTGCAGTACAATTCCCATATGCTCACGAAGCGCTTGTTTTGAAATGTCCTTTATATCGTATCCATCAATTATGATGTTCCCTTTTCGAAATTCGTAAAACTGAAAGAGTACATTCATAATCGAACTTTTTCCTGATCCGGTATGACCAACTAACGCAACCGTTTCTCCTTGCTTCGCTTCAAAGGAAATGTTTCGCAGAACTTCATCTTTCCCGTTATAAGAAAACGAAACATTATTAAAACGAACATTTCCTCGTAAACGCGGGATATGCTCCTCCTGCACCGCTTCTCCCTTTTCATCTAACAATTCAAACACACGCTCTGCGGCCACGCGCGCTTGCTCTAGATTCGCTAACTGATTCACCATGTTTGTAATTGGTGAAAATAATCGTGTTAAATAATCGACGAACGCGTATAGTACACCTAATGAAATCATCCCTGCTGCACTTAATGAGGCACCGCCAAAATACCAAATCACACCTGTAAACGCGATATTACGAAGCACCCCTACTAAGTTGTGAGAAGTCGCTGCATTTAAACTTAAAATTTTATTTTGATACATATAATACTCTTCATTTAGCTGTTCAAATTCCTGTTTTACCGCACGTTCTTGACGAAACGCTTGAATCACAGGCATTCCTTGAATTGATTCATTGACCGTTCCATTAATATCTGATAAACGCGAGCGCATTTTATGATTGTATCCAGACGCATACTTACGGTAAAAAATAGCCCACACGCATAAAATCGGAATAAGGATTAAACACATGAGCGCAAGCTTCACATCTAATAAGAATAAGGCAATGAAAATACCAATAATGTAAATAAAGCTAGAAAAGAATGTCGACAATACTGTTACATAAAACTCTCGAATTGCCTCCGTATCATTTGTCACACGAGAAACAATTTTCCCCGCTGGCAAATGATCAAAATAGCGAATCGGCAATGTTTGAATGTGAGAAAATACTTCTTCCCGCATGAGTTGAATAATTTTATTCGCTGCTTTTTGCAAATAAAATTGTTTCCCGTATGCAAAAAGAGATACAACAACTAAGAGAGCCAAATAACCACTCCCCAGTAAGAATAGCCGTTTTATTTCTGGTTGATAAAACGAAAAGATTTCCTTACCTGTAAGTTTAGTTCCTTTATATACTTGCGTTGCCTTTCCTTTCTGAATCGTAATCATATTCCCTTTCACAGAGCGTGTTCCTTCAAATGAAAGTTTTTTAGGTATAAAATAATAATCACGACCAATTTGAATAATGCGAACTTCTTTTCCTTTCTGTTCTCCTGCTTCAAATCGATCGCCTCGTTTATACCAAACACCGTTATAAAAAACAGCGTCTTCTCCTTTTATCGTTTCATACCACGGTTTTTCAATGCCAACAATATGTTCATCAATCATCGTTTTCGCAACAAACGGCCCAGCTAATTCAGCAATAACAAAAATAAACAACATCGCTAAAGCCACTCCAATCGTTGCTTTTACTTTCATCGCATATTGAAATAATCGTTTTCCAACGCTCATATTCTCACCTCACCTTCTATTTCTTCTCCCTGTTGCCTTTCAAACTGCTCTGTATACCAGCCGCCCTTTTGAATAAGCATGTTATGCGTTCCTTCTTCAATGATTTCCCCATCATCCATCACGAGAATCCAATCAGCATGCTCTACAGCGGACAGACGATGCGTTGTAATAATTGTTGTTTTATCACTGCGCTCTTTCCGAATATTTTCAATGATTGCAGCTTCTGTTCTCGCATCAACTGCTGATAACGAATCATCTAAAATTAAAATTTCCGGCTTTTGAATTACTGCTCGTGCAATGGAAATACGCTGTTTTTGGCCTCCTGATAGCGATACACCTTTTTCCCCAACAAGTGTTTCCAATCCATCTGGCAAAAACTCTAAGTCTTTCTTGAAAGCAGCAATTTCAATTGCCTTTTGCAGCTCCTCTTCACTTGCTTCTCGGTTACCGAATAAAATATTTTCCCGTGCTGTTTTCGAAAAAAGGATGTGTTCTTGCGGAACATATCCAACCCAACCTAACACATCATCAATGTGTATATTTTGAAGTGATACACCGGATACTGTGATTTCCCCTGTTCCTAATGGATACTGACGAAGAAGCTGCCGAACGAGCGTTGTTTTCCCACTTCCCGTTTTTCCAACAATCCCAAGTGTTTCTCCTCTATTTAACGAGAACGATACGTTTTTCAAATTTAATTTAGAAGATGTTGGATACGAAAAGAATACATCTTCAAAATCAATACAGTCTGGCTGATGCAGACGTAATGGTTTCTTTACATTTTTTACATCTTGCTTATACGCTAACGTTTCGTTTACTCGATCAAGTGAAGCATTCCCGCGCTGCATCACGTTAATAAGCTCACCAATCGCAAACATCGGCCAAATCATCATGCCAAGGTACACATTAAACGATACAAGCTCCCCAAGGGTTACCTCATTTTGAAATACTAAAAACGCTCCGTACACAAGACCGATTAAATAACTCATCCCAACGAGCATTTTTACGGTCGGTTGAAAAAGCGAATCAATTTTTGCGACTTTCATATTCTTTGCATACACATCTGTTGCTAACGTACGAAAGCGCTTCTCATCTTCTTTTTCCTGTACATATGCGCGAACCACACGTACACCTGCAATCGACTCCAGCACTTTATCGTTCATAGCTCCAAAAGAATCTTGAGCAACTGTGAAGCGCTCGTGTAATTTCTTTCCATAAGCACTCACTGCATACGCCATAATCGGAAGCGGCAATAAAGCAGCGAATGTTAACTTCCAACTAATCGAAAACCCCATCATAAGCACAATTGTGAGCATATATAAACTCGAATCAACGAGCGTTAAAATACCAAATCCGGCTGTCATGGCAATGGCTTTTAAATCATTTGTTGCCCTTGCCATTAAGTCACCTGTACGGTTTTTCTGATAAAAAGTTGGCGTCATCTTCAGCAAATGCCCCATAAATTTGGAACGCATCGTTTTTTCAAGCACAAATGCGCCGCCAAATAAATGATATTGCCATACATAAGAAAGTACATAACCCGCAGTTGCTGCACCAAGTAACATCCCTACATACTTCATAATCCCGGCGTTTGTTAAATCTCCGGCTTTTATATCATCAATTGCCAATCCAATTAACTTTGGCGGAATAATCTCGACCACATTGACAATAAGTAAACAACAAATGGCAATGCTGTACCTTTTCCAATGCGTCTTAAAAAACCACGTTAATTTTTGTAATACAGAAAACAATATAACCTCTCCCTTCTCATTGTTGTGTAAACATAGGCTCGTTATCCACTATCCAGCGTCTCCGTTTTTACCATTCGCACCTCATACTTTTCCATCGTCATTCCTTCCTTTCTCAAACTGATTTATTTATTGAAACTATACAAATGTATAGAAACAATCTAAAAAAAGAGACAAAAAAAGCATACCGTCGCTTTGACGATATGCGAAAAACGCATAAAAGCGCACGTCACGACACACGCAACGTACGCTTTCCTTTTCAATTAAAAAGAAGCGCTATTTGTCCGTAGAGGTTGCGTGATGATATTTATTGTTTTCATTGTGTAAAACGCCTAAGTTAATCATATTTACAATTACAATCATCACGCACACCTCCTTCTTCTTTTATTTTCCATTTTTAATTTTATAACTTTAAAGACTTTTCTGTCAATTATTTTTTCATTTTTATGGAAAATAATTTTTAAGCAAAAAACTTCCCAGAAATCACTTTCAGAAACATCTCATTTAATTTTTTTCAAACCTCGGACGATCACCTTATCCCTCACTCTTACAAATCACTATTTTTATGAGGGCTTATTGAAGAAAGATCTAGTCATAAAAGTCTTGAATCTATGACGCATGAAAAGTAACAGTATTAAATTTAATGTAATCTATAAATGTAAGTAGAAAATAGTTGCTAGCACTACATTTCCTCAACACAAACTCTCTATCATTTTCATATACTATATTAACTTCTGAAAGAGAGGAGGCGTAACATTGAACGGCTTAACAGAAGGCGACAAAATCCGTGTCTTTTCAGCTGGACGTGAAATTGACGGCCAAGGTGTTTTCCTTCGTATAGAAAATAACTTCTTAATCTGGGTTGACAATCATGCTAATATAAACATCACAAGCTTAGATACAATTAGCATCCGTAAAGTTTCCTAATCACTTATAAAATGTTCTAAACGATGAGTCTATATCAAAAGAAGTTATATAAAACCTTTTTGAATAAGCTCTTGTTTTATAATACGTTTTATACTTTTTATATGACTAATGGTGAAATACAAAACATTCACCATAGCAAATGGCTCTGTTCAGATTAACGGATGCATAAGGTATTCGTAAGAATCTTGAATCTATGCCACATGAGAAAATAACAGGATTGAATTTACTGTAACTCTATAAAGGTGAGTAGAAAGTATTTCTACTCACCTTTATATTTTATAAAAATAGTTTCTAGCACTACCTTTCACACACACACACTCTCTCTACCTTTTTCATATATATATATTAACTTCTGATAGAGAGGTGGTGGTCACATGGCATTAACATTAAACGGCTTAACAGAAGGCGACAAAATCCGTGTCTTTTCAGCTGGACGTGAAATTGACGGCCAAGGTGTTTTCATCCGCATAGAAAACAACAATTTCTTAATCTGGGTTGACAGTCATGCTAATATAAACATCACAAGCTTAGATACAATTAGCATTCGTAAAATTACCTAATCACCCATAAAGTGTTCTAAATTAGCTTCTAGCATAGAATAACAGGGTCTATTCAGAAAGAGTTATATCCCCTCTTTTTGAATAGATTCTTTTTTTATAATACGTCGTACACTATTTATATGACTAATGGTTAAATCATAGTCTACGTTAATCCAATATAACCATTCGTTTGTACACTCAATAAAGATACCCTCCGTACTCGTCTCCCCTTCTAGTACTTCAATCTTATCTCCTAATGAAAATAAAGGCGGCAACGCACTCTTTTCTGTTTTTTCACTTAAATCCCTTTGTATGTTATAGAGTAATCTCATACATCGTTCTAAAGAAGCTGCGAGCTCTTCATTTTGCTTTTTTAACTCTTCTATCGGATCCGGCTTTTGGCACCTATAAACTTCCTTCCCACATATAAAACAGTTTCTCTTAAACCAGCTCTCCATCCGCTATCCCTCTTTATCCCGCTATTCGCGGGCAGTAGACCCCCACCTCAAGATTCAGAGAAAAGCGACGAAGATAGGCGGGGGAAACTGCCCGTAAAAGCCCGATTGGTTCAACTAACCATCAGTGGGGATGAAGAAGACCCCCACTGATGGAAGTTTCACTTTACCTCACTACTTATGGACAGTAAAACTTCCACCAAATTTTTAAGGAAATAGAGCTAGCCACCAGTAAAGAACGAAAAAAACTTATCAATGACAGCTTTGCTTTATACCTCATTTCATATACATATTATATGTTGCGAAGCCTTAAGTTGTTTCATTATCGTGAACATACCCATTCTCATAATAATCTGATTATGTTTATTTGCATTGACGAATAAAAAGTCATTTGTTACCCTTGATTATGTTAACTTTATACATAAATCCTCATTCGTATCTCGGTGAGGTAGAGGTTGCAATTATTAATAGTATGATTTAGGAGATGTGTGGCATCGCGGATCAAATCAAAAAGGAATAGTTGCCGAAGCAAGAAGCATCCACAGCGCTTTCTTGCTGGGACTGCATTGAATAAGTGCAGGACTGTCACAGGCTTTTTGCTTGTGGAGAGCTATCGAGAGGTATGTCCGTGGGTTTCTTAATAAGATTGAAAAGCGCGTGAACATATACGCGCTTTTTTGTTTTGTTTGGAACTTCAAACACATACATATCTCCGCGCTTGACTTGGTTATACTAATTTTGGAGGTAGTTTCTATGCAACAAAAAAAATGGGGCTTTTGGGTACTTACTGCATTTGTAGTTGGGAATATGGTTGGAGCTGGTATTTTCATGGTTCCAAGTACATTAGCACAAACAGCTAGCCCTCTTGGTGTTACATTAGCTTGGTTAACAACAGGATTTGGCGTATTAATGTTAGCTCTTGTTTTCGGTAATTTAGCAATTCGTCGCCCTGATTTAACAACAGGTCCGCAAAGTCATGCTTATGCACTCTTTTCTTCACAAAAAACGAAAAAAATGGCAGGTTTTAGCATCGTATGGGGTTACTGGGTTGCAAACTGGGCAAGTAACGTAGCCATCATTACATCATTTGCTGGTTATTTATCACTCTTTTTCCCAATTATGAAAGATACTCACGTATTATTTTCAATTGGAACTTTCGATATTGAAGTTGGAAAATTAATTACGTTCTCCATTTGCACGATTTTATTATGGGGTACACATATGATTTTGACGAATGGCATAAGCGGTGCCGGTAAATTAAACTTTTTAGCAACAACAACGAAAATAACAGGATTCCTTCTTTTCATCATTGTGACATTATTTGCCTTCCAAGCTTCTAAACTTGGGCAATGGTATACACCGATTATTGATAAAGAAGGCGTTTCACACGGACTGCTATCACAAGTAAACTTAGCAGCATTAACAACACTTTGGGCATTTATCGGTATTGAGTCAGCTGTATTATTATCAAATCGTGCTGTTTCACCAAAAATCGTAAAACGTGCAACTGTTACCGGTTTGTTGTTAACAGTTGGTATCTACTTAGGAATTACTATCTTAACAATGGGTGTTCTTCATATAGATAAACTACAAGCATCTGAACGACCATTAGCAGATGCATTAACTGCAGTAATGGGTCATAACGGCGGAAAATTAATGGCGCTGCTTGCACTTACTTCTCTCTTTGGATCCATTCTTGGTTGGGTTCTATTAAGCTCAGAAGTACCATATCAAGCAGCAAAAGAAGGATTCTTCCCATCCTTCTTCACAAAAACCAATAAAAAAGGAAGCCCGATTCATTCGCTTCGTTTAACAAATATTATGTCGCAAGTGTTCCTATTCTCAACGCTATCCGGGACAATTGCCCAGGCGTATACATTTGTTATTACTGTTTCAACACTTGCCTATTTAATCCCATACCTCGTTTCTCCAATCTTCCAGCTGAAGCTTGTTGTAACAGGTGAAACATACGAAAACCAAAAAGGTTCTCGTATAGCAGATGGAATCATTGCTGCTATTGCTCTTATTTATTCATTATGGGTTATTAAAACTGGCTCTTCTGATATGAAAACATTCCTGCTTGGCATTGGTTTATTTGTAGTTGGCTTTGCTTTCTACCCATTAATGAAACGTGACGAGAAAAAAGATAAAAAGCAAGTTGCCTAATGAAAGGTAACTTGCTTTTTATCTTTTTAACGGGTAGCAAGAATCCCCTCCTTATGTTTACAATGAAAAAAAGGAGTGATCTAAGTGACAATCGAAACACTTTGGAATGATCGTTTTCAGCAACATCTAAAAAAAATCACGATGTACTTTGCACGCATTGCAAGCAGTCTAGTTTATAGCTTCCTTTTCCTTCTTGGTATAGGCGGCTATTATTATGCAAAATTTCTTCGTTCATTTCCATCTGAGTCTGTTGCATTAATCATTGTGACAATTTTACTTACGGTTATACTCACTCGTTCTCCAATTCGAACATTTTTACAGAAACCAGATATCCTATATTTATTGCCAATAGAAGAAAAACTCGCATATTATTTTAAACGCTCTCTTTTGTACAGTTATATCATTCAGCTCTTTCCATTATTATGTGTAGTACTCATCATTACACCTCTTGCCCAGCAATCATTACATACAACTCCTGCTTTTTTATGCGGAGCCTTTATCATTCTTGCTTTTATAAAGTGGTGGAATATGTACATACATTGGACATATAGAAAAAACGAATTCGCTTCACACTGGTTGCTTATCAGGATATGCTGTAATGCGGCCATTACATATACAATGTTTCAATTCACTTCCATTATGATCGTAGGAAGTATACTCCTTTTCATCACTTTCTTATTTTTATATACGATGAACAAACGAAAACGACACATTCATTGGGAATATTTAATAGACCAAGAAGAAAAAATGGACATGCACTTTTATCAATTTGTTCATTTCTTTACGGATGTGCCGCAAGTAAAACAGCAAGTAAAGCAAAGAAAATGGCTCACTACTTGGATTGAACGGATCCTGTATAAAAAACGATCTCCTTTTTTATATTTGTATAGTTTATCCTTTTTACGCGCGAACGGTTACCTTGGCCTCTACATACGATTGACCGTAGTAGGAAGCATTGTTTTATACTACATTCCTACGTTCATCGGAAAGGGAATCATCACATTATGCATCCTATACATATCTGCTTTACAACTTCGTGCCTTTTGGAATTATTTTTCGGGAAATAGTATTGTAGCATTGTATCCAATTTCGCTTATAGAACGAAAACACGCTTTTATAAAGCTGAGATCTCTAGTAACTTTCATACAATTGATATTTTTTTTAATGGTCATTTTCCTCAAAATACAGTTTACTTAAAAATAACAATCGTCTAGAATTCTCACAATAAATGCAAAGAATCCATTTTGATCAAAATGGATTCTCATATATATCCTGACTTCTATACTATTCAATGGTTGTATGATTTTTCGCTTTTCTGTAGAAATAGACTCCTAAAAAAACGCCTACGATGACACAACCAATAATTGTTACAGTAATATACCGTGGGTCTTTATTTATTTCACTCGGAATAATTCGCTTTAAGATTGGATCAATACACATTGTTAATGCTACAACTATCGTAATCCACGATTTTGTATACAGTGCAAAAAGAACAAAAATAAGAATACATATGGCAGCAATCACATAATTTTGCATTGTCGTTGCTACAAAATAATCTGTATCGAATTGTCCATCCATCCAAAAAAAGAATACTAACCATCCTCCAATGGCGATGAAATTAGCTAACAGTACAAGAAATAGTGACTTTTTTGTAGATGGATACACTTTAGGAATTCCTTTGAATAGTGTAATTGCAAATACAGCAAGAGCTAAAAATAACGGTAATGATCCAAATAATAATATATTTTGTGAAACATGAAACTGCCCCCGTATAGCTGGGGGGAAGCACATATAAGCAACAATAGCTAAAACTGCTAAAGGAATGATTTTCATCAACCCTTCTTTATCTACAGGCAATTCTTTTCCAATATTCTTCATGTGCTGTTTACGACTTGCCCCAATAATATGCTCTACACTCTTCCCTCGTTTTTCAACTTCCGTTAAATGAATTTCTAGCTCGTCTACAATTTCATTTATATCTTCATCTTTTTTTCCTCGTTGTAATAAATACATTCTGAGTTCAACTAAAAATTGCTCAGACTTCGTTGATAACATGTTAATTTCCCCCTTTATTAATCACATTTTCAACAGATAGTTTTAAATCGTTCCAACGCTCTTTAAAACTCTCCAATTCTTTCTCTCCTAATTCTGACAAAAGATAGTACTTTCGTTTTGGGCCAGCGGTCGACTCCCTTAATACGCTTGTCAGCAATCCTTCTTTTTGCATACGTAATAATAAGGGATAAATTGTTCCTTCGCTAAAGGAATGAAAACCATAACTATGTAATTTCTCCGTTAATTCGTAACCGTATATTTCTCCTTCTTGAATAATGGCTAAAATGCAGCCTTCGAGAATGCCCTTTAGCATTTGCGTTGAATCAGCCATTTCATCTCCCCTTTTTCATACATGCTTCTCTATAACTTGTAATACAAGGTAAATACATATACTAATAACTTGCAATGCAAGTGTTATAACCATAAATTAACATACACTAACTTGTAATGCAAGATATGGAAATGTAAGTTTCATAAAAACATCCCTTTTTTATAAAGGATTTTATTAAAGTTACGTTCTTACTACTAGGGGTCACTATACATGCCCATCAAGCCAAGAAAACAAGTCGCTCCCAAAACGAAAAAACGTTATTCTCTCTGTAGAAATATACAGGAAGAATAGCGTTTTTTGACCTCTTCTATTAAATGTGCACGCTATGTTTACACATGATGTGATGGCTTATATTAACCCTTTAATTACTTATGATAAAAGTTGATATTTAAGAGTGTAACTGATCGCTTACCAACAACCTTTTCAGAGAAGGTAAAATGCTCCTCTTCTATCAGTTAACAACTATTCATTTGTAATCAGTCCTTTAAAAATGATAGCAGTGCTTCATTAAATTCTTTAGCATGTGTTGCATTTAACCCATGTGGACCACCCTTTATTAAAGCTACCTTAGAATTAGGAATTGCTTCATGTGTTAGCTTCCCACTATATTCAAATGGAACAGTTGCATCTGAATCACCATGAATAACAAGGGTAGGTATATTAAACTTGGCTAAATCTCCTCTGAAGTCCGTTTTGCTGAAAGCAGCGATACAATCTAGTGTTCCTTTAGGCGATGCACCTGCTGCAATATCTCTATTGTAAAGCCGGAATGGTTCACTGACTAAGTCAGTTCGATCTCCAGCAGCAAAAAATCCTCTCGTAAACTCATCAAGAAATGCTAGGCGATCATTTTTTACTCCATTTTCAAACCCTTGAATTGCTGCATCGTCTAATACTCCCTCAGGATGATCTGCTGACTTGTAAAGAAATGGTGGTACAGCTCCTGCAAATACAGCCTTCTCTACTCTATTTGTTCCATAGTTTCCGATATAGCGAGCTACTTCTCCACCACCCATTGAAAATCCGACCAGTGTGACATCTTGGAGATCCATATGCTCTAGTAACAGATGTAAATCAGTAGCAAACGTATCATAGTCATAACCGTTCCATGGCTGAGAAGATTTCCCGAACCCTCGACGGTCATAAGTTATGACTCTGTATCCAGCCTCAACGAGAGCAGGAACTTGGTATTCCCAAGATCGACCACTTAATGGCCAACCGTGAATTAATACTACTGGCTTCCCTGTACCATGATCCTCATAATATAGCTCAATGGGTGTTTGATTTTCGGTTCCTACAGTAATTTTTGCCATTCTTCTACCTCCAAAAAATATTCTAATATATATCCTTTTCTTCAATAATCCGGATGAATCTCGTAACCTATTTATGCACGTTTATGTTGTGGATTCTAAGCATGAAACTCTATTGTTCCGATGAATTCATTTTCTGTTTTTGTAACAATTCCCCATCTAATACCTTTTTCATCATGAAATAATTGCTGAACATTCCTCATATTCAATTCTAATAACAAAAATAGGTGACTATCAATATTGTTCTATCTATAGAATGTATAGGTAAAACCAATCAATTTTATGGTAAAAATAACTATAGTTACCATCTATACAAATTATAGATAATTTAGAATTGATTAATGAATTGGTTTTCAAATACTATAAATTTGTATAGCGCTTCATGTTCTGTGAATGCTGCTATAATTAATATTAACGGTCAGTTTAGTTATAAACTAATCGTAACAAACGAAGAAATTTATGATACTATTCCACTGTTTAAACTTTCTTCGATTACTTAATTTTTAGGAGGAATACATAATGTCTGATCTCTATTCTCGTATTAACAAAGATGATGCTGTCGTTCTTTTAGTAGATCATCAAACTGGTCTTATGTCCGGACTAGTACGTGACTATGGTGTTGATGAATTCAAGAACAATGTTTTAGCTCTTGCTCACACTGCTAAGTTTTTTGATTTACCAGTTATTTTAACAACAAGCTTTGAAAACGGACCTAACGGACCTTTAATGCAAGAATTGGTTGATCTCTTTCCTCACGCGCCAAAAATAGCTCGACCTGGACAAATTAACGCATGGGATAATGATGATTTTGTAAAAGCAATCGAAGAAACTGGAAAAAAACAACTTATCATCGCGGGCGTAGTTACGGATGTTTGCGTTGCTTTCCCGGCACTTTCCGCTATAAAAGCTGGATATGAAGTATTTGCTGTTACTGATGCTTCAGGAACTTTCAGTAAACAAGTTGCAGATGCTGCCAATACGCGTATGGCACATAGTGGCGTGCAACTTATGAACTGGTTTAGCGTAGCGTGCGAATTACAACGCGATTGGCGCAACGATGTCGAAGGTTTTGGCAATTTGCTTGCTAGTAATCTTCCAGGTTATCAAAATATAATTGGAAGCTATATGGGAGCTCAGCGAGATCTTAGTAAACAAAATGCATAAATTTATTCCTAAGAAATAGCTATAAATCACTTTTTTTTAAAGTGGATAGTATAAATTTAGCGCTGATTTAATCAGCGCTCCCTTTTAAATTAAGAAGTATAGCAAGCTTTTATTTTTACGATTACAGCTTAAATTAACAGAAAATATAATTGTTTCAAAAAAAAGGAGTGTTTTATTATGAGTAATTTAGAATTGTTAACCCCGGAGAACAGTGCATTAATTTTGATCGATTTTCAGCCTCAAATGACTTTTGGGGTTGCAAGCATTGACAGACAAACATTGATTAATAACGTTATGCTGCTTGCTAAATCAGCAAAAGCTTTTAACGTACCTACCATTCTTACTACAGTTGAAACACGCAGCTTTTCTGGTTATTTTTGGCCACAAATTCTTGACATACTCCCAAACCATGAAATTATAGAACGTAGTTCAATGAACTCTTGGGAAGATCCAAAATTTGTTGAGGCAGTTAAAGCAACAGGTAGAAAGAAATTGATATTTGCAGCACTTTGGACTGAAGTTTGCCTTGCATTCCCTGTGCTTGAAGCAATTAAAGCTGGCTATGAAGTTTATGCAGTTGATGATGCTTCAGGTGGTACTAGTTTGACAGCACATAATGCTGCTATGCGTCGTGTAGAACAAGCTGGAGCAATCCCAGTGACAGCAATTCAAGTTTTACTTGAATACCAACGTGATTGGGCACGCAAAGACACTTATGATGCTGTTATGGAAATTGTAAAAGAACACACTGGCGCTTATGGTCAAGGCGTGGAATACGCATATACTATGGTACATGGCGCGCTTCCAAGCAGAAAAATATGAAACAAGAAAGAGTAACTGTCGGAGAAACTCATACAGGGAACACGATGGATGCTGGCGGTGCAGTAACAACGATTGTTACATGGAAAATTCAAGAAGGTAGAGAAAAACAGTTTGAAACATGGAGACATGAAATCGAAGCTGCCGCTACTAAATTTCCAGGGCATTTAGGCGTAAATCTAATAGTCCCCAATAACGGATCCAGGGAGTATACTGTTATTTTTCGCTTTGATACGTATGAACATCTACGCGCTTGGCAAGAATCAGATATTCGTCGAGATTTGTTAAAAAAGGCAGAACAATTTCAAGCTACTAATCCAACTTACAAAACTGAAAGCAGTTTGGCTTATTGGTTTGTTACTCCGAAAACGCCAGTTCCACCGCCAAAATGGAAAATGTCTATTGTTACCCTTCTGGGTGTATGGCCTCTTAGCATGTTGGTTCCTAAAGTGATAGGACCTATTATAAAAAATATGAATCCTATTATGTCAGCTTTTTTTGTTTCTGTATGTATAGTGTCCTTACTATCATGGGTAGTCATGCCGATTCTCGGTAAAACATTTCATCCATGGTTACAGAATAATAGAAAGTAGATGAGGTGTGAACATGAATTTACCGGATATGATCTTATATAACGGAAAAATCACTACCCTTGACCCATCTCAACCTGAGGTATCGGCTATCGCCATAACTGATGGTTTAGTCACTGCAGTGGGTGGAGATGAGCTTCTTGATAGTGCCACAGAAAAAACCCAAAAAATAGACCTTAAAAGAAAGAGAGCTATTCCGGGCTTGAATGACTCTCATATACACGTTATTCGTGGAGGTCTTCATTATAATATGGAATTGCGCTGGGAAGGTGTGCCATCACTTGCTATTGCTCTGGAAATGCTCAGAGAGCAGGCAAGGCGTACACCTGCTCCTCAGTGGGTAAGAGTAGTTGGAGGTTGGTCTGAATTTCAATTTAAAGAGAGACGGATGCCAACTTTGGAAGAGATTAATGCTGTTTCTGAAGACACGCCTGTCTTTGTGCTACATCTTTACGATAGAGCACTTGTAAATCGTGCAGGGCTGCGTGCACTGGGATACACAAAAGATACCCCAGACCCTCCAGGCTGTTTAATTGAGCGGGATAAACGAGGTAATCCAACGGGGCTTTTAATTGCCAATCCTAACGCTTCTATTCTTTATTCAAGTTTGGGTAGAGCTCCAGTACTTAATTTTGACGACCAGATTAACTCAACTCGCCATTTTATGCGCGAATTAAATAGATTAGGTATTACAAGTGCCATTGACGCAGGTGGTGGGTTCCAAAATTATCCTGATGATTACAAAGTTGTTGAACATTTAGCCGAGAAGGAACAATTAACTTTGCGTATTGCGTATAATCTATTTACGCAAAATCCAAATCATGAATATGAAGACTTTGCTTCATGGGCAAAAATTGTTTCTCCGGGTCAAGGAAATGATAAGTATAAAATGAATGGTGCCGGAGAAATGTTAGTATTCTCGGCAGCCGATTTTGAAAAATTTCAAATGCCGCGGCCCGAACTAGCTACGGTGATGGAAGCTGACTTAAAGAAAGTAATTTCTCTATTGGTGGAAAACCGTTGGCCATTCCGTTTACATGCAACTTATGACGAGTCAATAACACGTTTCTTAAATGTTTTTGAGGAAGTCAACAGAGAAATTCCTTTTAATGGTCTACGCTGGTGGTTTGATCATGCAGAAACAATCTCAGATCGTAGTATGGAACGTGTTAAGGCTTTAAATGGCGGTATCGCCATCCAAGACCGCATGGCTTTCCAAGGTGAATACTTTGTTGATTTATACGGAAAAGAAGCTGCAAAGCGTACTCCTCCGATTTATCGTATGCTAGACCTGGGTATACCTGTTGGCGCCGGTAGTGATGCAACCAGGGTTTCCAGCTATAACCCTTGGGTTGCTCTTTACTGGATGGTTACCGGAAAAACCATTGGTGGTCTTTCGATATACGATGAAAAAAATAAACTTGACAGAAAAGTAGCCCTGGAACTATATTCCAAAGGAAGTGCGTGGTTCTCTGGTGATGAAGGTAAAAAGGGAACCCTTGCAGTAGGTCAGTTTGCTGATATTGCTGTATTGTCTGCTGACTACTTTACTGTGCCGGAAGAAGAAATCAAAGACCTTGAATCATTACTCACCATTATGGGTGGGCAGGTTGTTTATGGAAATGATGAATTTAAAAATTTGTCACCTGAATTGCCGCCAGCATCACCTGATTGGGCACCGACGGGAGTTTATGGTTATGGTGGTGCTAACCTAGCCCACAATATACTTTCTCACGATGCCCATGATCACAAGTTACATAGTTGCAGTAACCCTCTCCATCAACACACTCATACCGTAATAGGAAAAGATGGAACTAAATGGGGTATTGGTTGTACTTGTTTTGCTTTCTAAGTCAGAACCACCGGTCTAATGCCGGTGGTTTTTTTCTACAATAAGGGTTTGTGGTCGAGGACGGACCCAAATAGTAATGGTATTAAGATCATAATGGTAATATGGGTTCTGGTGCAAATAATATGTAGATTCGAAATAGCGGTGTATTCCTAAAGGAATCGTATCTTATGCTGCATGTCCAAACAATTGATGGATGAATTCTTTTTGGTTTTGGACAGACTAGTCTCGTAAATCAATCTGTTCTTTTTTAATCATATGCATGACTGCTAATCTCAAAATAATAGATGTAGCCGTGTCAAAAGACTTGAATCTTAACATTGGAAGAACCCGGCTCTTAATAAAATGAGGAACAGGCGCATATGAAAAGATACTTGACTGATTTGATTTTTCCATTTTTCCTTAAATAAAAGTCAATGGTATTCCCTTTTGAATCGACTGCACCATACATATACATCCACTGCCCCTTGACTTTAATATAGGTCTCATCTCAAGATTTATAGATTATTTTCAATTTCCCTGAAATTTCCGCACTAGAATCATTATTGTTTTTATTATACTGATGCTTTTTCAGGATCATTTAACTTCTGCATAAAGATACGTGCTGCAAAACTTAAAAATTTATCATCAAAGTGAATAAGATTAATATCTTGACTTGGTGTTGGATCAACAATACGAACTATGCTCAAGGAATCATTATTAACATAATCAACCAGTGAGAGTGGTATTATAGCAACCCCATGTCCATTGCATACAAGACTCAATAGAGAAATAGAAGATTTTGTTTCTATATTTGCTTCAGATAAAGATAACCCTAAATTTTCACAATATATCTTAATTGATTCACGACAACTGCTTGAAATCATTATTCTACTCAGCCCTACTAATTCTCGAAAAGAAACAAATGATTTTTCATTCAAAGGATGATTTTTTGGAATGACAAGGACGAGCTCTTCGCTATACAAAAGTGTGCTTGTTAATGTGTCTGGAGTTTGAAAACTACGTGTGATCCCTATATCAATATTTTTTTCAACGATTTGATTTACAGCAACTTCTGATTCTATAATTTTTACTAAGATGTTGGGATAATGTTGTTGAAATTGCGTAATATAAGGTGTTAAATAGGTGAGGTCCTCTAATAACCCTCCTATAGTAATCACACCTCTTTTCACACCCTTTAATTCAAAGATCTCATTATGAACCTCGTCAAATAGCTGCATGATAAATTTACCTTTATCAAATAGTAACTTACCTGCTTCTGTAATTTTGATACCTCTTCCAACTCGATGAAATAAAGGTGTATCAAGTTCACCTTCTAACACACGTATTTGTTGACTTAAAGTCGGCTGTGAAATACCTAAAACTTCCGCAGCTTTAGTAAAACTACCATTATTACAAACTTGAATAAAATACTCTAAATGACGTAATTCCATTCTTGGCACCCACTCTCAGCTTTTATTAAAGATTCACTCTTAAAAGAACACTTAGCCCCTGCACTATATAAGTAGAGCGGGATTCCTTTATGAATCTTAATTTTTAATTTCCTCACTAGTAAAATGATAATAACCGCAATCAATCCAACAATGTGAACAAGAACGCTGGCTTTATAGTTTCCTATAACTTCTGATAAAATGCCGTTTAATGGGATTATAAGTGCGATGAGAGCACCAATAAGTGCGGAAAATAATTTATACATACCGCTTCTCCCTTGCATTTTTAAGGTTAATTTATCATGATTGGATTAACGAGTATTATGACATATGTCATAATACAGAAGAGATTTGGGTAATTTATGAAAAAAATATATGATTCAAAGAAGTTAGACGAGTATATTCAAAAGAATAATATTGAAGATTTTTTTAGTCATGACATAAAATCTGTGATGGTGTAGCTTTAAAATTAAGTTTGATCAAAAATGTTCGATAATCAGCTTTATGAAAGATTCACACCTAAAAAAACACTATGTATACGTTGGCATAACAACTATCTTTCTTACTTATACTAATTGTAATCCCATGATTTCTTCATTTTGGATACCATTACATGTACTATATTTATTGATTTCCCCCTCCTGTTTATTTACTTTTATTTAATTTATATTTAAATAGGATATTACTAATTCGAGATATATGTTCAAAAATTTATAGTTCTTGCGCATAATATCCTAATTTTTTCAACTGTTCGATTATCACTTTTTTCTCACCAAAGTCCAAACCACCGAATATTTGCCGAATCGCCTCTTTATGTTGAGGGAAAATAGTATCCATCAATTCAATACCTTCTGAAGTAATTGACGCATACGTGACACGGCGGTCTTTAGGACATGGTTTTCGTATTAAGAACCTCTTCTTTTCCAACTTATCAACTACATACGTGATACTGCTACTTGCAAGTAATATTTTGTCTCCAATTTTTTGTATAGGCTGATCGCCTTTATTGTATAGTAACTCAAGAACTGCAAATTCAGTTGGATTAAGTCCATAACTTTTTATATCTTCTTCAATACGCTTTGTGATTGACTGTACTGCTCGTGATAATATAACAAATAGCTTTAAAGATAAATTCTCATCATTATTAATCACACTCATAATCACCAATCCTTTGTAAAATATTTCTAATTCGAGATTTATTATATGATCGTCAAAATATTATGTCAATAATTCATTTTAGTTTTATCAAACCACTTATAATTTATTTCTCAACATGAGAGGTATGGAATCGTAATAAATAAACTGGTAATATATGGACATCTCAATTGCGTTATTTCTTTTAAAGAGAGCTTGTTTTCTGACACAAGCTCTTTTTTTATCATAGTCTACATAGAATTCAGACATATTTTACATGGTGAGTTTTGTACTCTTACAGCGATAGAGACCACCGAAGAATCGAGGAGCACTTTTTGAATCTATACCTTACCGATAAACTGGGTTTCCAACCATATTAATGAATTGGATAGTGTGAATTTAGAGAGTATCGAGGAGCATTATATTATATGGATACAAATTTATCTTAAGTTGATGGGCATGTGTTTTGGCCCCTACTAGAGGAAAGTAGACTTTTTGCTCATTTCATTGTTCTAAAAAAAGCAAAAGTATATATTTCTACTTCATAAGCCAAATGGTTTACGAAATTCCCCATTCTTATTTAAATCAGCTATATGGCTACTATCGCAAGACTGCGCATAGTAGTCTTTTTCTATTTTTCTAGGCACCAATTCCATAAACCCTTCATATAGTAAGAACAGATTTATTCCTCGGTAAAACGCCGCCGCAATATTTAGGGGAATGGAAAAAAGAAGTTCAGTGGGAGATAAAAAAACCACTTATGAAAGTTTTACTTTATTTTTTGGAGGTTTTCCTATGCATTGGTTATCTATTTTACTTATCGGAATTGGAGCAAATTTAGATAATTTAGGAATTGGTTTATCTCTTGGAATGAAAAAAATGCGCATTACAGTAATGGCTAATCTCTTTATTGCTATTATCTCTATGTGCGCGGTATACCTTTCCGTTATAGCTGGTTCATTTATTTCGCAATATATCTCTAAAGATGCCGCAAATATAAGCGGCTGCATTCTCCTTATTGGTCTAGGTGCATGGACTATCTTATCTGAATACTTATCACGCCCCTCGCCTGTGCTTCAAAATCCAGAACAAGTAGACAAAGATGATAATCATACAATTTCTTGGAAAGAATCTTTTTACTTAGGAATTATTTTATCTCTTAATTGCATTACGATGGGTTTTGGCGGTGGAATGAGCGGACTTTCTCCCATTTGGACTGCAGTATCTGTTGGATTTTTTTCATTCGTTTCCATTATGATTGGTTCGCAGTCTGGATATAAGCTGTCACAAACATTCATTGGCAAATACTCAAATGTTTTATCTGGCCTTTTACTTATTGTAATTGGTGTATATGAATTCTTTGCATAACCAAAAATTCTATATTGGACTTATCGTAGAAACGAAATAAAAAGAATCCATTTTAGTCAAAATGGATTCTTTTTATTTCGAACATTGCCGAAGGGTCTTTATTTTCTGCCGGGGCGCCGATATCTTTGCTTAAAAAGCAGTAGTTGGAAGTAAGGAGTAAACATTCGTATCATATGGAACATTATTTTGATACATATAATTTCTAAGAACGCCTTCTTTTTGGAAGCCTAATTTTGTTAGTAATACATTAGATGTTTTATTTTCTGTAAAAACAACTGCTCCAATACGAGTTAATTCAAGCTCAGTAAATCCATGTGATATAACCTTTAAAACTGCTTCAGTGGCATACCCTTTCCCCCAGTGCTCAGGTAAAAGTGCATAAGCGATTTCAGCTCGCTTATGTTCAGAAGACCAATCATGAAATCCAATCGTTCCAATAATCCCTTCTGTTTCTTTTCCTTCAATTCCCCATTTTATTCCTCGTTTTTCTTTGTAGTTATTTGAAAAATTCCTAATTATATTTTTCACCTGTTCTAGATCTGTTAATGGATTTTGCCCATAGTAACGTAATACATCTTCATTCGAAAAGCAATTCAATATCCCTTGTGCATCATCTTCTATTAACTCTCTCAAAATTAATCTTTCTGTTTCTAGTATAGGAAACATTCTTCCACTCCTTTTTATCTACCTTTAACATCTGTATATATCATTTTAGAATTAGCGCTTCTATTTTTGTGTGCTACACTTATCACGATATAGTTTATCCATTAAACCTCCCCATCAAAATAGTATTATAGTAATTTCCATCCGATAGCATTTTGTCATTTTTCAAGATACCCTCTACTTCAAAACCGTATCTTTCATAAAGACTTTTCGCTTTCTTGTTCGTTTCAAGAACATTCAAAGTGATTTTCTTAATTCCATGTGAATCTGCCCAATTGACGGATTCTTTTAAAAGGTTCTTTCCAATGCCATATCCCCAATACTCTTGTAATACGCACACGCCGAATTCTACTTTATGAGATGTTCTTTTCAATTTGTTTCCTTCACACCTTGAAAAACCTACAATTCTTCCATTCACTTCGACTACTAAAAATAGATTACTAATACTGTCTGTATCCTCTTTAATGATCTTTTTAAACCCAGCTTCATCTATGTATGCTTCGCCTTTTTCTCTATCTAAATTTTCTGTTTCGCCATCTATTTGTAATCGTATTTCAGATAAATTTTTTGCATCTTCTTCCATTGCAGACCTAATCGTATAACGTATATTACGAATATAAAATTCTTTTGAGCTAATCTTCATTACAATTACCTCCTATCCTAACTATTTAACACCTTTTAAGAAAGCTGCTTGTCCTCAAAACAAGCAGCCTTCTCATTACCCTATCTTCTCTACTTTCGCCCCTTGACGATGATACATATCAACTGCTTTTTTAAATAAGAGAATACTGCTTATCCCTATTAAACAGTACAAGATGCTCATTCCCCAAGAAGGAATAACGGAACCGATCATAATGCCGAGCGTTCCAACCATCTTCGCAATTTGAAAGACCATGCCGTTAATCGCCATATAGGAACTTCTCGCATCGTCCCTTGCCATATCTGCCCGAATAGACTGACTTACTGGAACATACATCATCTCTCCAATTGTTTGGAACAAACCTGCTAGTAATAGAATCCATAAACTATTACTTGCTCCGAATAGCGTAAATCCAATCGTATATATAAATAAACCTGTATAAAGTACTTTCCGGTCCTGAAAGTGATTCATGATTTTCACAACAAGAGCCGAAAATAAAACAACTAATACTGTATTCTCAGTAGAGATCCAGCTTAGCATTCGAATACCTGTTAAATCAAAGTGATTTCCGTTCCATAGTGAAAATGTCATTGTTTCAAATTCTTTCTGCAAACGGACTCCAATATAATTGTTAATTTGAAACTCTAATGATAATGCGCATATGCTTGCCAAACACAATACGATAAATGCTCGGTCTTTTACGACAACTCGATAATTATTTACCATATCTTTTAATACGTTTTTCTTTTCTGCTTTCTTTTGAACTACATATACTTCTTCCATATAAACTGTAATTAAATACAGTGTTAGTAATGCAATACCTGTCAGCAGCATAAATAATTGGAATCGATAGTGTTCAAAAAGAAGTCCACCGAAAATTGCACCAATGGCGATAGATAAATTGATTGCCCAGTAATTAATGCTGTACATCATTTTTCGGTTTTCCGGTGTACTTACATCAATTAACATTGCTTCTGTTGCTGGGTTCATCACGCCAGAACCGATGCTATTTATAAGTAAAAATACAAATGTGAGCCAAGGTGAATCTATATAATCTGAGTTTACCACTCCCATACAAGCAATAGAAATCACTTGAATCACTTGGCCAATAATCATGACCTTTTTCCGCCCTAATGTATCGGCAATATAGCCTCCATATAAACCAACGATAAGTGATGCAATTACATTTAATAACAATAAGAACCCCGCTAATGCAGCCCCTAATTTTATGGAAAAATAAATCGCCATAAACGGAAAAATCATCGTTCCTACTGTCCGAGTTAAAAAGGATGTAATAATTCTAATTTTAATGTTGCGATGCATAGACCAAAATCCCATCTGTTTCCCCCTCCTTCTGTTTCTTCATTTTACTTTGAAAAAGTGGAAGAAAAAGGTTAAAATATTCTGAAGAGTTTCCCCTTTTAGAAAAAGGAGATGTATAACATGAAAATTATGGACCACTATATTCGGCTAAGACTTTCCTTTCCAAATGAACAACATATTCAAAATAGTCTCCAAGAATTGGCTGCCATTCTATTTTGCAGTACAAAAAATGTGAAGATTTTACTTAAAAAAATGAGTGAAGAAAAACTGATTGAATGGATACCAGGAAGAGGCCGTGGAAATAAAACGGAAATTCACTTTCTTCATACATTTGTAGAAGCGATTTTACCGCATGTTGAAGAACTTTTAAAAAATGAGAAGTTAAAAGAAGTATTTCTTTTACTAAAAGAACCGCTTCCTTTCTTACTTCGAGAAAAAGTAGAGAACCAATTAAATACTTATTTTGGATATACAACTTCAAACGATCTGTATGATGTGTTAAAAATTCCATATAAACGAAAATTACTGCCGATTGATCCGGCATTTGCGACCGTGACAACCGAATGTCACCTTATTAGTCAAATCGTTGACACATTGGTAAGATATAACGAGGAAACAGATTCATTCGAGTCGCATTTAGCACATACGTGGGAAATTAGCGAAGATCAATTGACGTGGACATTTTATTTACGAAAAGGGGTTCGTTTCCACCACGGCAAAACGTTATCGGGAAAAGATGTTATCTTCTCCTTTGAAAGGGTGCAAAACATTCACTCTCCTTTTGATTGGTTGACAGAGGAAATCGAAAAAATAGAAACCCCCTCTCCACTACAGGTTACCTTTCATTTACAAAAACCGAATCGCTTTTTTCTGCATTACGTAAGTTCCGTACAATTGGCTATTTTACCGCACGATGTAATTGTACAAAATCACAATTATATCGGTACAGGGCCTTTCAAAATCAAAAGTTTCACTGAAGATAATATTATTTTAGAAGCATTTCCCGATTATTTTAAAGAACGGGCACTGCTGGATCGAATTGAATTTTGGCTCGTTCCAGAACAGTCCAACATACAAACAAATTATGTATTACCGAATACGAGATGTGAAGAAGAAAAAGCGGTGGAAACAGAAGAAATCGGCTGTATATACGCAGCGTTTAATTTTCAAAAAGACGGTCCGCAGCATGATATTTACTTCCGAAAAGCATGGGCAGAAATAATGGACCCTACATCATTAATTCAAGACCTCGGCGGGAAACGTACGATGCCAGCTTATAGCTTCTTTCCTGATAAGAGCCGAACAATGTATAAAGAAACATCTTTATCTAAGGCAAAAGAATATTTACAACAAAGTACGTATAACGGAGAGATGATACACATTTACTTCTTTGCATTTAAAGATGGTGAACATGATGCTATATGGTTACAAAAACGTTGCGAACCACTTGGCATACGTTTACAGCTGCACCCATTTCCAATCACCGATTACTTTAACGAAGATATTACAAAACAAGCTGATATCATTTTAACAGGAGAAGTTCTCGATGCAGATCTTGAGATGGCCTTTTTACATATATTCAAAAATAAAAGCTGTTTTGTTCATCGATTTAGACATCCACATCTTCAAAAACAAATTGATAAACTGCTAGATCAATTTGTAGCAGAACCAAGTAAAAAAGAACGGTACAACTTAATATATGAAATAGAAAAAATTCTTAGTGATCAATACCTTCTTGTCTTTTACTATCATGTCTTAAAAAGAAGAAGTTTCCCTTCCTCTTTGCAAAATGTCACCATTGATTCTTTCGGATGGACAGACTTTGCAAAACTGTGGATTCGTCCCCATACACAATAGGCGGAGCTAAACAGCTCCGCCATCTTTTTCGCTCTGCAGAGGCAATACAGTAGAATACTTAATTTCTCGCAGTGCTAAACTCGTTTGAATTCTCGTAATACCGAGCATATTTAATTTACGAATAAAACGTTCCAGCTCGCTTCGATCTCGGTGTACAACTTTTAAAATATAATCATACTCCCCCGTTAAGCAATGACATTCCAATACTTCTGGCATTTCGTGCATAGCCTTCTCTAACACTTCTAGCTTCTCCGCTTGATGAATATTTGTACTCACAAAAATAAAGCATAATAAACCAAATCCAAGTTTCTCTTGATTTAAAATCGCTACTTGCCGATTAATGAATCCTTCGCTTTCTAATCGTTTCACCCGTGCATGTGTAGCTGGCGGTGAAAGATTAACGCGGCGTGCAACTTCAGCGTTACTCAGCTGTCCTTCTTGTTGCAGCACATCTAAAATTTGTATATCTAAATCATCTAACCCCTTACGAAATACATGTTCCATTTCCAATCTCCTTTTTTACAACAAACGATTCTTCACCAAAACATATAACAACTGTACTTAAAATGAATAAAATTCTGCAAAATAACACAACAACTTTACATTATTTCGAATTTTATTAATTATACAAAATAACATATATGACAAACAAGAAAAATGCTACAATTTACATAGTTTAAAGTATATACATCATACCACCGTGCACAGTGGTTATCTTTCATCAAACGGGCAATGCGCAAGCCTTGTTGATCAAGATTATTTCTTGTAAAAGGAGCTCATTCATATGCCTTATGTTATTTTATTACTCATCACAAGCTTATTGTGGGGCGGAAATTTCGTAGTAGGAAAGTCTCTTGTCGGGCACGCTTCCCCTATGACACTTACTACTCTTCGGTGGATTATTGCAGTCATTTGTCTGTTCCCAATTGTATGGTTAAAAGAAAAGAAACTTTTTCCACCGAAAGATGCAATTCTCCCTTTATTTCTTATGGGGGTTACTGGCGTTGTTTTCTTTAACATTTTTCAGTTTTGGGCGTTAGAACATACATCAGCAACAAATGTTGGTCTTATTTCTACATTAAATACGATTTCTATCGCTGTTTGTTCAGCTCTATTTTTAAAAGAAAAAATTAATGTATTTCAAATTACATCTATGATTGTCTCACTTTTTGGCGTTACTCTTGTTCTTTCAAAAGGGAAAATAGATACACTACTTTCCTTACATTTTAATATAGGTGATTTGTGGATGATGGCCGCGGTATGCGTATGGGGAATCTATTCAGTTTGCAGCAGATGGGCAACGAAAAAGACGACACCAATGATGTCCACCTTATATTCTGGTATCTTTGGTATCATCATACTAGCTCCCTTTAACATCTCTCATTTTACTATTTCAAATATGGACGCTTCATTCTTAGGATCCATTATGTATACAGGCGTTATCTCAACTGTGTTATGTATGGTTTTTTGGAATATCGGTGTTCAAAAATTAGGTGCGACTACTTCAGGTATTTTTTTAAATTTCAATCCTATTTTCACTGCTATTTTAGCGTTTCTATTATTAGGTGAACAAATGACGTGGATGCAAGTTGCAGGAAGTGTGATTGTTATTGCAGGGTGTTATTTATTCTCACACTTTAAATCTAAAACAGTTCCTAAACAAAAATATACAACTCCGCAGCATACAAGTACTAACGTTGCACGTAGTAGCTAAAATATTGAATATATCAAAGAAATCCCGCCGCTTCTCTTTAAAGAATGAAGCAACGGGATTTCTAATTATATAGAGCGCAATACACTTAATTTATTTTCTCTTATAGAACCTGCATCTAATCTTGTTTACTGATGAAATCTTTGTAAGCGGAAATTTTATACTCAAGCATCTCATCCGCAGCTTTTAACGTTCTGATTTGTTCCTTAATAGAGTGTTTGTGTTCTTCTAAAAGGTTCAATCGCTCTGTTGTGGTATGGTCTCCTTCTAAAACTAATGAAGCATACTTCTTTAGTTTCGCGATGGGCATTTGTGTTTCTTTTAACTTGATAACAAATTGCAGCCATTTCATATGCGAGTCGTTATATCGTCTGTCTCCACTGGCATCACGAACGGGAATTATAATTTTTTCCTTTTCGTAATACCGCAATGTATGCGTGCTTATCCCTAACATTTTAGCCACTTCACCAATAGTGTGCATAAAAACCCCCCACATTAATTTCCTCTTGACTTAGAGTTCACTCTAATCAGTATAATCAGCTCATAGTTCTTTCACAATAAAATTAAATGAATAAAATTCAGGAGGAATTTATATGAAATATACAGTTATTACAGGTGCAAGTTCAGGAATCGGGTATGAAACGGCTCTTGCTTTTGCGGCTCGTGGAAAAAACTTAATCCTAGCAGCACGCAGAACAGAGGAATTAGAAAAATTAAAATCAAAAGTGGCTGATATTAACGCAGATCTGGATGTTGTCATTCGAACTGTTGATCTATCTGTTACTGCAAATGTTTATGAATTCTACGAAAGTCTTCAGGATTATCAGATTGAGACTTGGATCAACAATGCTGGGTTTGGAAACTTTGCTTCCGTTGGGGAACAGAATTTAAATAAAATTGAGAAGATGCTTCACTTGAATATTGAAGCCTTAACTGTTCTATCCTCTCTTTATGTACGTGACTATGCAAATATTGAAGGAACGCAACTCATCAATATTTCTTCTGGAGGAGGATACGTGATTGTTGCCGATGCTGTGACCTATTGTGCGACAAAGTTCTATGTAAGTGCCTTTACAGAAGGTCTAGCACAAGAATTGAAAGAAAAAGGAGCAGCCATGCAAGCAAAAGTATTGGCTCCTGCTGCAACTGAAACTGAATTTGCTAAACGTTCTTTGGATGCGGATGAGTTTACTTATAAAGGAGCCGTTCCAAAATTTCATACTGCAAAAGAAATGGCCGGATTTATGTTAGATCTTTACGATAGCGAGAAGGTACTTGGAATTGTCGATGGAGAAACGTATGAATTCGAATTAAGAAATCCAATTTATCCGTATGTGACGCGGACAAGAAAATAGTTTTTAAAAATCACCGATTTCCGGTATGTTAAGGTGTAGCTTTAAAAGAAAGTTTGATTAATTTGATGGTAATAACCTTAATAAAAGAGAAAATATAAAGAGCATGTTATTGAAAAAAGATTGTTCAAAGCATGCTCTTATTTAATGTAATTAGGAATTTTCTTTATAAAAATAGAGCTACCTAAAAGGAACAACTACTCTTCAACCTTCACACTGTTTAATAACAACGCCTCAATAAATGATAATTTATTATTAATATCCTCTATAATTTTTGGATCTGCTCATTAATATTTACCTTACTTAATCCTCCGTGGTAACAAACCACGGATTCAATATCTAGGTCTAAATATTTCTTCAAAGACTGTCGAGCAACCTTTATATCCAAAGTGGTTGGAACATGAATCCCCTCCAGCGTTCCGTTTACACTATACATCGAATCCCCAGCAACAAGCGTTTTACTTTGCTTCAAATATAAACTGATATGGCCAGGAGTATGCCCTGGAGTATGGATAATAAGAATCCCTCCACAATACGGCAGTTCTTGACCGTCAATCAAGGTATCATCCACTTTTCCCTTCGGTGGATTCTCTATGTGTCCATCTTTCAAAAGAGGCAAATCCCCCTGGATATAAGGCTTATCTAGTTCGTGAGCATAAACTTTAATATTACTTCCACAATTCTGCAATATTTCAGGAAGACTGCCTATATGATCTATATCCTGATGCGTCAAAATCACGACTTTTAGTTTATCAAACGACACGCCTACCTTATCCATTGCTACGTGTAAATCTTCAATTTGTCCAGGGAATCCAGTGTCTATTAAAACAGCCATTTCCTGATCCCATAAAAGGATTGGATGAATAATATTCCCATGAAATTCAAGGTGCAGCATCTCTACTCCGTTAGAAATTTCCATAACTTTAGTCTCCTTTATAATTAGATTTTATTGCTGCCAAAGAACGAGTTTAATTACACAAGAAGATTGGAAAAATAAAGTGAAACTTCCGTCAGTGGGGGTTTTCTTCATCCCCCACTGACGGTTAGTTGAACCAATCGGGCTTTTACGGGCAGTTATCCCCCACCTATCTTCCTTACTTCTCTCTGAATCTTGAGGTGGGGGTCTTACTGCCCGTTAATGCGGGATAAAGCTAATCTTGTACTTAAAGTACTATTTTTACTTAGTTCATTAATTATGCATTATTGTACTAACCATCTTCATTATTTGAACAGCTTAAAGATTCAATTTATTTTTAATAAACCCTTTTTCTATTCAAAAAAATCGCCTGACTGCTGAACAAGAAAAATCCTGTATTAAAATACAGGATTTTTGATCAATCTTTTTTTAAATTATCAAACCTTCTTATAAACGATCAGGCTTTTTTATAAATGACCGAACTTTAATTCAAATCCACATAAGAAGTCGGTGATTCTTATTACGGGTAATGACAAGGGTGCTGTCATTACCCCTATACACTCTCACACAAAATACTTCTTCAACAAAGGCGGCGTAATAATCGTCGTCAAAATAACAACAATCACAATCGACGTAAAATTCTCTTTCGCTAACAGGTTTGCAGTCAATCCATTTGAAGCAATAATGAGTGCCACTTCTCCCCTTGATACCATTCCCGCTCCAATACTAATCGAGGATCGTAAATCAAATCCCGTTAATCTTGCTCCGAGTCCTGAACCGACTAATTTTGTTACTATAGCAATAATGGTCATTATGACAATGAACCATATTTGGTTTCCTAATCCTTGAAAGGTAATTTCCATTCCGATACTAACGAAAAAGATGGGAACGAAAATCGCATACGCAATTGGTTCAATTTTATGTTCTACTTCATGCTTATATGAAGTTTGTGAAATTGCGATTCCGGCAGCGAATGCCCCAATAATTCCGGCAATCCCCATGATTTCACTGTAATAAGCAAATGAAAAACAAATAATGAGCGCTGCACTAATTAACGACTCTGAAACACGAAGCGGTGACAATATCCTCATAATAAAAGGGACACCTTTCCAGCTAATTAGAAAAATCGTAACAAAAAAGATGATTTTCTTCGCGATTACGAGCGTTACACTCACATCTTGTGAACCGAGAAAACTCATCACAAATGCTAACAATATAACAACGATCACATCATCAAATACAGCAGCTCCTAAAATCGTTGTGCTTTCTCTCGTATTCATTTTTCCAAGATCTCGCAATGTTTGAACGGAAATACTAACAGACGTAGCGCAAAGAAGTAGTCCTAAAAAAATCGCCTGTGCCTGTACCATTCCAAATAAAAGGCCCGCAACATATCCTCCAATAAACGGAAAGATAATTCCACCGATTGCTACAGCAAAGGATGATGTAAGATTGCGGTTTAATTCCTCTAAATCTGTTTCAAGCCCTGCCATAAACATAAGAAGCAATACACCAATTGCACTTAATTCATCAATAAGCTCAGAACTATTAATAATGCCAAACATAGCTGGGCCAATAACAATTCCAATAATTAATTTTCCTAATACAGCTGGTTGTCCAAGCCGAACACTAATATCACCAGCAAGTTTGGTGCAAAGTAAAATAACGACAAGTTCAAAATAAAATAGCATAGCTATCTTCTCCTATATAAAAATGCATTAATTTCTTACAATAGTGTTTGCTTAAACGTGTCGTTTTATTTGTTACACTTTTTATTGACGAAATATTCTGAATTATGATAAATTTACTAATGAAATTACATATTTATCCTAAAAATAACGTACAACTGCACCATTCTCCATTTTATTTATACATAATACTATTTCTACTCTCTACTTAGTGCTTTAAGGGGCTACGTTCAAACTTAGCGGTTGTATCTATTTATCCCGTACTAACGGGCAGTAAGACCCCACTGATGATTAACCTTATAGGGAGGAGATTCAAATTTGAAAACACTTTTACGAAAGAAACCCCTTACGACCGAAGCACCACGGCAACTCAATCGAACATTAAGTGCCCTTGATTTAACCTTTTTAGGAATTGGAGCTGTTATTGGAACAGGTATTTTCGTTTTAACCGGTATTGTTGCTGCAAAGCACGCTGGTCCTGGTATTATGCTATCCTTTCTACTCGCTGCCTTTACATGTGCATGCGTCGCTTTTTGCTATGCTGAGTTTTCATCTTCTATCCCAATTTCAGGAAGTGTTTATACATATGCTTATATGACGGTTGGGGAAATTGTTGCTTTCATCATCGGCTGGTGTTTAATGCTTGAATATTTGCTCGCAGTTGCTGCCGTTTCCGTCGGCTGGTCTGGTTACTTACAATCTCTACTGCTCGGATTTGGAATAAAACTCCCGGCTATAATCGCCTCTGCCCCTGGGATAGGAAAAGGAGGCATCATTGATTTACCAGCTGTCCTCATTATACTTTTTATTACAGCATTATTAAGTAGAGGGATACGTGAAAGTGCCCGCATAAATAACATCATGGTATTAATCAAATTGGCTGTTATCATCGCTTTTATTGTTGCTGGCGCAAAATATGTAAAACCAGCAAACTGGACACCATTTCTGCCATTTGGTTATGACGGGATTATTGCAGGAGCTGCAACTGTATTCTTTGCCTTCTTAGGCTTTGACGCTATCGCAACTGCTGCCGAAGAAACAAAGAAACCGCAGCGCGACTTACCAATTGGAATTATCGGTTCTCTTCTTATTTGTACCGCACTATATATAATTGTTTCCGTTGTATTAACAGGTATGGTGCCTTATACACAATTAGACGTGCCAGATCCAGTTGCTTATGCCTTAAGGTTTGTCGGTGAAGACACGACCGCTAGTTTGCTGGCAGTAGGAGCAATGACCGGAATGACAACTGTTATTCTCGTCGTTATGTATGGACAAGTACGTGTCTCATATGCGATGAGCCGCGATGGATTATTGCCAAAAGCGTTATCTCGCGTAAATGAAAAATTCAAAATCCCTTTAGTAAACACATGGATTATGGGGATCGCTGCTGCTGCACTTGCTGGTTTATTAGATCTACATATACTTGCAAATCTTGTAAGCATCGGCACATTAACAGCATTCACGTTCGTTTGCATTGCGGTACTTATTTTACGAAAAACACATCCAAACTTACCGAGAGCATTCCGTGTTCCATTCGTTCCTATTTTACCAATCGTTGCAATTTGCTGTTGTCTATACTTAATGTTTAACCTTTCAAAAGAAACATGGATTGGCTTTGGTATATGGTTAACAATCGGTTTATGCGTATACTTTTTCTATTCGAAACGAAACAGTAATCTACTTATTGCCAAAACGGATGATGAAAAAAAAGAAGCGTAAAAAAGAAAGCTCGCTACTTCTAGCGAGCTTTCTTTTATGTTCCAATAACTGTTCAATTTACGTAATCAATCACCGGTTAGAAGGTGCACTTTATTTTTGTTCTTCCTTCCTCTTTTTCCAAGTTTCAATACTTTCAAAGAAAAAGTTAATAAACAACGCTCCTAGTCCCGCTAATATAAAAGTGATTAAAAAAAGAACCCACAGGCTTTTCTCTTGCAAATATTTATATCCGACTAGGAGCACAACAATAATCCATATATATTCAAGAATTCTTTTTATCGTTTTTTTCGACATCTAATCCGCTCCTTATAAACAATATCTATTCTATTTTAACATACCTCTTCTTTTTTAAAGAACGGTCATGTCTAGAGTCCCCATATCAATATTCTGTTCTACTTTTCTTCTTAACCATTTTGGAAATAACCATTCCAATCATAAAAACAAAAACAACACCTAATATAGGCAACATATACTGATCCACCATAGCGCCAGCCTTCTGCCAATGCGGCCCAAGCTTCATTCCAGCATAAATATAAAGGGTGGTTACCGGTACCATCGCCACAAATGTGTAGATTGTAAACTGCACAATATTCATTTTCGCCATTCCGCATGGAATCGAAATAAGTGTGCGTACACCTGGAACAAATCGTCCTGTAAATGCTACCACGTGGCCATATTTTGCAAAGAAATCATCCGCTTTTTGTATTTGTTCTTCTTTAATGAAAAAATACTTTCCATATTTGAGTAATAGCGGACGGCCTCCGTAATATCCTAGGGCATACAATGTTAATGGTCCTGTTGTTCCTCCAATTGTTCCCGCTAAAACCGCAATCCAAAAAGTCATATCACCTTCATATACCCAATATCCAACGAGCGGTAATACAATCTCAGCAGGAACAAATTCAAACGTTAAAGCAAAAATAACGCCAAAATAAGAGAATTGCTTTAAGTAATGAATAAAATCTAAAATAAGCTGCTCCATCTACCTTTCTCCTATTCTGCTAATCCATATTTATCCTGCAAATGAACAGGTGCCATCTTGACAATGCGCTGCATAATAAACAGAATCACCGCTACATCATCCAGCACACCAAAAAACAATAAAAAGTCTGGAATGATATCGAATGGAAACATAACATATCCACATAAAAATAAGATAGAAAGTACCTTTTTCTTAAATTCCACATCCTTTGATGTAAAGAATTCATATAAAAACGGAATGAATTTACGAACTTGGAAGATTAGACGTATTCTTTTCCACAACTTTCTCATATTCCTTCTCCTCTCTCGGTCTCCTATTACAGCATACAAAAAGGACCTTTACCAAAATGGTAAAGGTCCTAAAAAGACAATAAGGGGCCTCTACCACGTCTGGTAAAGGTCTCACTAACAACATAGTGTTGCTAATAAAGCCGAGGGTTTCTCCCTGTAATGACGACTTTATTATTAAAGTTACTCCCCTTTATACACGTAATTTTATAAGGTCATCTTAAAAGGTTTAATAGAAAATGTCAATGCTTTCTATCACTGCATTAGTTGAAACTTTGATGAATGAAATGCTTATTATCTATTCATGCGTTATTACTTAGTTTTCAAACTGCAAAAAGAAAAAGATAGCGAATCATACTGTCTACTGAAGCGCCTATGTATAAGAAACCTCCATCGCTAGCATAATATGTATATTCATTTTCCTTACATAACAATAATCCTATATAAAGGAGGATACTCTTGTGCATACAATTTGGAAAGGCTCTCTCTCACTTGGGTTATTAAAGATCGGGATTAAATTGTATAGTGCAGTAGAAGAAAAAGATGTTAAGTTACTACACCTGCACAAAGATTGTCTCACCCCTATTAAATATAAAAAGATTGCTCCCGATTGTTCAGATGAAGAAGTAGAAGAAGCAGAAATTGTGAAAGCTTACGAATACGAACCTCATAAATATATTATTTTAGAAGAACAAGAATTAAATGATTTGAAAAAAGAACATGAATTACGAGCAATCAGCATTCTTTCATTTGTTCAAAAGGATGAGGTAGATTCTATTTTTTTCGATCGTTCTTATTTTATTGGTCCTACTCCAGGTTCAGAAAAGGCATATTTATTATTAAAAGAAGCTCTTGAACGAACAAATAAATTAGGGCTTGTCCATATTTCCCTTCGTCAAAAACAACATTTAGCAATCATCCGTAATTTTCATCAAGGATTAATGCTGCAAACGATTCACTACTCGGATGAAATAAGAAAAGTAGAAAATATTCCAAATCTACCGAAACATGAAGAAACACCTTTGCAAAAACAAGAGCTCGTTGCTGCAATGAATCTCATTCACCACCTGACAACTCCCTTTACACCGGAAGAATATACAGATGAATATAGAGAAGCCCTCCTTGACCTCATTGAAGAAAAAATAGAACATGACGAAAAAACCGAAACAATTTTCCAATCTAAAAATATTGTAGATATCATGGCAACATTAAACGCTAGTATTGAACAAACAAAACAACGATCTAAACAAAAGAGCAAGCCCAACAAACGAAAAGCAAAATAAAGTGAAACTTCCATCAGTGGGGAACTTTATTTTACACTGATGGAAATTTCACTATCCAGAAGTAGCGGAATAAATCAGCTTTTCGTACTTCTAAAAAGGAGTACACTTAGGAATCTCTATCCCTGAAGATTGTGCAAGTTTTAACAGGTAATAACACTCTTCCCTTGCCATATGATCTGCCATTCTCGCCGAAAACGAACTTAACACTTGTTCCGATAACTCTAGTTCTTCTAATTCATGAAGAAAACGTGAAAATAAGGTAATCTCTAACGAGACATCTTTTGTAAATTTCTTTAAGGCTGGAAAAGATGTTAATTCTGACCGTAAATAACCAGTCATTTCAACTGCTTTTATATAAAATTGTTCAAAATGCTTTTCGTACGCTTGGCTTTTTTCTTTTAAACGCTTCTCAACAAGATCTAGTTCGCCAGAAATGGCCCCTGCATGACCAGCTGCATCTATTAACCATACGAGATGATAATGTAATTCGTGAAAAAGAGGAGGCACTTTACCCTCCATCAAGTTTTTAAGTACTGTTATGTATTCTTCTACTTCATTAACCATATGATTAAGAAATGTAGGGGGTAGATGAATGACGATTTTCCCTTCCAATTGTTTACGAATAATATGCAATTTAAAATTCCTGATTTCATTTGCAGCTTCATTCGCTTCTTTTGCGAATGCAATCAGGTTGGCAGTCTGAAGTTTCGTTGACAACTCACCAAATTTTTGCTCAAAATACATTGCCTTTTGAATTTCTTCCTTTTCCTTTGGGGCTAAACCATCTACCAAAAAGTGCGCGTGATCTCCTAAAACTCTTAACCAAAATTTATGCTCAAATAAGGCACTTTCTTCATAAGCTCGATCCACCACATTCTCCTCCTCGCAGCAAACATTCTCTATTATATATATTCATCAAGCTTTTTCGTATGTGTACCCGAGACAGAAAAAGCCCTAGAAGATGTTAAGCTAAATTTTCACTCTTCAATTGTGCTTCCAGCTGAATCATATGTTGATCTGGATCATAAACAGAGAGCACTTTTTTTCCCTCTACATAATCTTCCATTTCTGAATACATTACATGGTAGTAATCTAACTTTTTAAGTAGATTTTCCACCTCACACAATTGCATATTCACTTCTATTTTTGGAAAAATTCCTTCTTCATTCACCGCTTGTTTTCTTTTATTTACAATACAACAAATTCGCACAGATCCAACATCATACCATACCCCTGGCAAGTCTAATTGAGGACGCTGTCTACTAGGCTCAAAACCTAATATCCCCTCATAAAAATATAATGTTTTCTTCAAATCTCTTACCTCTAATAAAACAGAATGTACAACCTTGTCCACAATCCAGCCCCCTTTCTCACCTATTAGTTGTTGTATATGAGTCATAAATAGTAATTATGTTCGAATACAATACATAATATCAGTGTTCCGCAAAGGGGGTGTATGCATTGGATAAATCTGTGAAATCGTATGTACCATTTCATGGCCCTAATGACCCATGTCCACCAATCGGAAAAAAATACTACTTTACTCCACCACATTTATATATGGGATTCCAACCACCAAATTTACCGCAATTCCCGCCCAATGAAGCATTAAAAAAAGGGACTTTGTGGCCTGCTTTATATGATTACTATGAAAATCCATATAAGAAAGGACGGTGAGAAAAATCGTGGCTCAACAAATGCCAGATGAATTTTATAAGTGGATGGAAGAACTGCAGGAACTCGATTTTGTATTAGTAGAGCTCACTTTGTATTTAGATACCCATCCTGATGATGTTGCATCAATTAAACAATTTAATGACTTTTCCTATAAACGTAGATTACAAAAACAAAAAATAGAAGAAAAATATGGTCCTCTTCAACAATATGGAAATAGTTATTCAAATGCACCTTGGGAATGGAATAAAGGGCCATGGCCTTGGCAAATGTAAAGGAGCAAACATATGTGGATATATGAAAAAAAATTACAATACCCTGTGAAAGTAAGTACTTGTAATCCAAAACTTGCGAAATTTTTAATTGAACAATACGGCGGTGCCGATGGTGAATTAGCTGCCGCATTACGCTACTTAAATCAACGCTACACAATTCCAGACAAAGTTGTCGGTTTATTAACGGATATTGGAACAGAAGAATTTGCACACCTCGAAATGATTGCGACAATGGTGTATAAATTGACCAAGGATGCCACACCTGATCAAATGAAAGAGGCCGGACTTGATGCTCATTATGCTGACCATGATAGCGCCATTTTCTATCACAATGCTGCAGGCGCTCCTTTTACAGCAACATACATACAAGCAAAAGGTGACCCTATTGCAGATTTATACGAAGATATTGCTGCGGAAGAAAAAGCGAGGGCAACCTATCAATGGCTAATTAATATGTCTGACGATCCTGATATAAATGATGGATTACGTTTTCTACGAGAACGTGAGATTGTTCACTCCCTACGCTTTCGAGAAGCAGTCGAAATTTTAAAAGAAGAACGAGATCGACAAATTTATTTTTAAAATGTAACTATGCACATACTATTTATAGTCTGTGCATTCTTTATCCCGCATTAACGAGCAGTAAGCCCCCCCACCTCTAGATTCAGAGAAAAGCAAAGAAAATAGTTTGGGGATAACTGCTGGCACGCGCCCGATTGGTGAGAGCTTTCCATCAGTGGGGATAAGGCTCCCCCACTGATGGAAGTTTCACTTTACCTTAAAATCTTTTATACTATATGTGCTTTGTTATTTTACGAAAGTATTTCGTTGTACCAGAACGAGATACTTTCTTTTTATTTTTCATTTTTATTTGCTAATTCAAAAACTTGGTGAACGTCTTTATCGCCACGACCAGATAAGTTTACAATAATCGTTTGCTCTTTCGATAAAGTAGATGCAAGTTTCATCGCGTACGCTACGGCATGTGAACTTTCAAGTGCAGGAATAATTCCCTCTACTTTTGATAACGCATGAAATGCTGCTAATGCCTCATCATCTGTAATAGATACATATTCTGCACGGCCCGTATCTTTATAATAACTATGTTCAGGACCAACTCCTTGATAGTCTAAACCAGCTGCAATGGAATGCGCCTCAGCAATGTCACCATTCTCATCTTTCATCATATAACATTTAAAGCCATGAATAACTCCCGGCTCTCCCGCTGTTAACGGCGCAGCATGCAGACCTGTTTCAATTCCTTTTCCTCCTGGTTCAACACCAACCATTTTTACTTCTACATCATTATAAAATGGTGCAAATAAACCGATGGCATTACTGCCGCCGCCTACACATGCAACGATATAATCCGGAAGACGATCTTCTTTTTCAAGATGTTGTTGTTTCGCCTCGTATCCAATTACAGATTGAAAATGACGAACAATCGTTGGATACGGATGCGGACCTAATGCAGAACCTAACAAATAAAATGTATTTTCATAATGAGTTGCATAATCTACTAAAGCAGCATCCACAGCTTCTTTTAACGTGCGTCCTCCTTCTTGCACAGCAACCACTTTAGCGCCCAGTAATTCCATGCGAAATACATTTAATGCTTGACGCTCTGTATCTAAACCACCCATATAAACCGTACAATCTATGCCAAACATCGCGCATGCTGTAGCTGTGGCAACTCCATGTTGCCCAGCTCCTGTTTCAGCAATAACTCGCTTCGCTCCCATACGCTTTGCCAATAATATTTGTCCAATTACGTTATTAATTTTATGTGCACCTGTATGATTTAAATCTTCACGCTTTAAATAAATTTTGGCACCACCTAACTGCTCACTTAAGCGCTTCGCATAATATAACGGATTTGGACGCCCTACATACTCCTTTAAATAGTATTGAAATTCCGTTATAAATTCTGGGTCATCTTTGTACATCTCAAATGCCTCTTCTAAATGCTGTAATGCTTTCTGTAATGGTTCTGGTACAAAGCTTCCTCCATATTCTCCAAAGAAGCCCTCTTTTGCTTGTAATAATTCCATCTTTTTATCCTTCCTTTCAAAGTAAAAACGATGAGAATTTGAGCAATTTTGAGCAATAAAAAAGCCCTCTACATACCTATTGGTATGTAGAGGGCGATATATTACGATACCGTGGTGCCACCTCTATTGATCTTCTATCCTACTAGAATAAAAGAATCCACTTTTATTGGATACGGAATGTCACATTCGATATCCTCATCCTTGTAACGGCGGAACCCGGGTCGCATACTCCAACTGTTTCAACGTACCTCTCGTAAGTCCATTCCCTATGATCTGTCGTACTGGTTCACACCATTCCCAGCTCTCTGCAACGCCTCAATTATAGGTACTCCTCTTACTCATCGATTTTTACTATTTAGATTTGATTTTGATTATATATAGCTTGTAATGCATTGTCAATTAAAACCGAATGACAAGAATCTACATTATTTCAAAATAATAATAGTTCTCGCAATTCGAATACAGCTGGTAAGATAATTTATTTTTTATAAAATTGTTTTCTTAAAGATTGTTGGTTTTAACAAATGTTTTATAACAATAGTATAATTGAAATAAATGGTAATCAATATAGCATCAAACCATTTGCGACTACTCATGAAATAGGAGGCAGATTATGAAAGAGAACGAATTGTATGCTTATCATATTGTTACTAGAAAAAAAATGAGTCTTGGGCAGATAATCAACTTTGACAAGAGCCAAAACAATACCTTATATCGTTTCTTCTTTGAGAGAGAACAATTGAATTCAAAAGGCGAAGACTTTATTCAAATCTTTCAAGGTCATTATACAAATGAAGGCTTGAACTTGAATAAAGAAGATTCCGAAGTAGCTATTAAGTATATAGACCAAACAATCAGAGCTATTAGAGAAGTGATAGTAGAAATGGTTAGACTGCAAGAATATCCTGAATATCCTTCAAGATTGTCTTGCTTATACGCTGCGAAAAGCTATGAAGACGCATTGAAATGGAAAGAGTTATTTGACTCTTACAATCGTAAAGTTTTGCAGATTGTTAAACTACGAGTTATTGGGAATTCTTTTGAGGGAGATGGAAACCTTTTACCAAAGGAAGATGGAAGTCCTTTCTCTCAAAAAATTGAACAAGCTAGAGAATATTGGATGGGTAATGTAAAAACCGAGCTTCCTGAGCTATTGATTAACGGAAAAATTGAAGTGATAGAAATTATTAATGATTTCTCATAAGCCAGTAAATTATCTTGAAGACAATTTAAAATATACAAGTCCTAAATCCTTCTTACAATGTGAGAGTTCCTTTATTTACCTTTAATTTTGAAGTATATAAAATTTCATAAAATTCTTGACATCTAAATTTTCTTTCTATATATTAATCCATAACATTAACAAAACATCTTATAAGACAGATAGAATAAACACAATGATTAGGAGTAGTAGAAGGATTCTCATGATGCACAGAGAGCTGTGGGGTGGTGGAACACAGTCACATGAAACTTCGAACTCGCCTAGGAGTGGAAAGGCTGAACAAAGTAGGATATGTTAGGCTTTTACGGTTGATTTACGTTATAAAATTTAGCATGAATAATGTGCAAAAAGCTGGATTTCCCTGTATGTGAGGAAGTCAATAAGAGTGGTACCGCGGTAGGTTCTAGGCCCATCGTCTCTTCAAAGAGATGATGGGCCTTTTTATATATTTACAACATAGAGAGGAAGGGAAAATCATATGACAAATAAACAAGAAAGTTTAACACGTACAATAACAGCGCGCCATATTATGATGATGGCCCTAGGCGGGACTATAGGAGCTGGCCTGTTTAAAGGAAGTAGTACAGCTATCGATATGGCAGGACCATCGGTAATTATTGCCTATTTATTTGGAGGAATAATCTTAATGTTTGTCATGAAAGGCATGGCTCACATGGCATTAGAAAATCGACAAGCTAGAACATTTCGAGATTTAATTCAACCCGTTCTAGGTAAATATGCAGGATATTTTTTAGATTGGATTTATTGGAAAATGTGGGTACTAAATATAGCTGCAGAATCATTAGTAGCAGCTACATTCCTTCAATATTGGTTTCCAAATATACAAATTTGGATTTTAGCTTTCATCGTTTCTATCGCTGTTACTATAGTAAATTTATTTTCAGTGAAACTATTCGCAGAAACAGAATATTGGCTTGCCTTATTAAAAATTACTGTCATTGTATTATTTATCATATTTGGTTTTATCGTACTATTCGTTCCATTTCAAACTCATACTGCAATAGGATTTTCTAATCTATCATCACACGGTGGATTTTTTCCAAACGGTATGCATGGATTAATTTCAGCTATGCTAGTCGTAATATATTCATATGGTGGTGCCGAAATGATAGGTGTCACTTTAGCGGAAACCAAAAATCCAGAAAAAGCTATACCAAAGGCTGTAAGAGGAACACTAATTCGAATTATTTCTTTTTACATTTTACCTTTCTTTATCATAGTCAGTTTGATTCCATGGAATCAAGTAAATGGGGTTCCAGAGAGTCCGTTTGTAATGGTATTTAAAGCTATAGGAATTCCATATGCGGATCACATTATGAATGCAATTATCCTATTAGCAATTATCTCTTCCATGAATGCTGGATTATACGCATCTTCACGCATCGTATATACACAAGCACAAGATGGACAACTTCCAAAAATATTTACAAAGTTGTCTCGAAAAAAAGTCCCTGTTTATGCAATCCTAGCTTGTACATCTTCTTTATATGTAGGGGTGCTTGTCTCTTTATTCGCCGGAAGCAAAACGTTTAACTATTTAATGGGGTCTCTTGCGTATACAGTATTATGCATTTGGATTATTATTACGCTAGCGTATTTGAAAATTCGTGTGCAACAATGGAAACAAAATACCTATTCAGCTCGCTATTTTCCTTATACAACATTCGTATCTCTTTTGATTTTAATTTCCATATTAGTAAGTGTAGTTGCTACTACTTCTATAATGGTAACAATTATTACATTTGGTATTTATTTATTGATTACCTTGATTTATTTCAAAGCTTCTTCTCGTTTCGCCATGAAACAAGCTGCTTAATGGAGTGGATGTTCCCCGTCAAGGAGCAAAATTCTATTTCATGTTCAAATTAGAATTTTAGCCGAGCGAATAGAAACTGAGAAAAAAGACATTTAGAAGGAGACTCATGCACCTGGAAACAGAACATATATTCCGTTTTGATCATATTGGTTATCAACAATTTGTTCAAATTTCAAATGACTTCTGTGGTATCGAATTCAGAGGTGGTTGTTCTTGTGCAGGTACGTATGATCCTTTCATATAAATTCACGAAAACAGAAACGAATAGCGAGAAAACATGCAAAAGCAGCTGGATTCATCCAGCTGCTTTTTTTTCACTTTCTACAAATGGCCTTCCTCATTAACAGCACAGTACTGCATTCACATCGTATGCTTAAACGCGAACAATTCTTCTGTTGCTATAGGTTGTTTCTCTTCTCTCTTCTCCTGTTTTGTACTCTCTCCTAGCTTTGCCTTCATTGCTGCATCCTGTATACATTTTACGATTATATTTCCTGAAAAAATGGTTAGTCCAAAACACGTGATAGGTACAAGTGGAATCCACGGATGAACTGTTAAAGACCGAAAATAGAATCCAATTAACCCCGACCATTCATGAGTATATGAATCCACTCCCTCATAAAAAATAACAGTTCCTCCAAAGAATAACCCTAATATACCGAGATGTAGCAAAATAATAAGTGTTTGCACAAATTGCTGCATAAATACAATCACAAAAGTCGAATACAAATGTGGAAAAGCATGTTTCATGATAATATGTCGTTTACTGCCCCCTAGAATTCTAGCAGCATCAATAAATTCTTCTGTTAATAACTTACGAATTTCATTGGCAATGTATAAAGAAATTGTTGGAACCGCCAGCGCGGTTAATAAAATAATTTCAAATGAAGCTCGTTCAAAAAAGGTAGAAGTTGCTTCACCATTGTTAAATGGAAGCGCATAACGTAGTAAAAAATCCGCAATCATAATCATTGGAATGATTGCAAAACTATCAAAAAAAGCTTCTAATTTTGTAAATCCCCGCTTTACGTATGTTCCAAGAAAAACACCGAAACAGATGCCAAATGCTATACGTAATAACGCAATAAGTACAGATACACCGATTGTCCACTTCGCACCTTCAATGACTAAATGTAATAAATCAAATCCTTCGCGATTTGTTCCAAGCCAAAATTGAAATGAAGGCGGAAATGGAGGTACTTCAGGTGTTCCGTCTTTACTAAACTGAATGGAAACTCTTCGAATATGCCCATCATTAAAAAGCGTGTTTCCAACGCTTAATATAACGAATATAACAATAAATGACACACTCATCCAAAACCGTTTATCACGCTTCATATATTGCCACATCTTATAGCCTCTCTTTCATTGCATTTGGAACGAAATAATGAAACAGCTTAAAAATAATAAAAATAGGTATGTAAAGAAGCAATAAACTCATTGTAAAAACAGGAATACCGGCTGCAAAATTAACATTTGTGGCTTCCCTTACAAATACAAACATGCCATACGTATTAAACATCCATTCAATAATGTACAAATTTGATAGCATAAACCAAATATTTGTTTTTGCAAAAAAGAGCGTGCTTAATAATACATTACGTAATACATGATGATTTAAAATATGGAGCTTATCTAATCCTTTTGCCTTTGCAAACAGTACATAATCTTTTTCAAGTTCTGTTTCAAAACGCAGTAATAATAGTTTTACAAACATAATTGTTGTCGGTACACTTAAACAAATGATTGGTAATCCTCGAATAGATTGCTCTCCAATCCCCGAAATACTTACAGCTAAAATACCTGTTTGCTTAAAAATCCAAATGACAAAAATTTGCGAGCCAATGATGAAAAGAATATCCGGAATAGATTCAAGAAAGAGTAAAAATGATTTGATTTTTTCTTGAACACTCGTACTGCTGCGTAAAATAATATAAACAATTAGAAAAGCAATCAAAAGTGAAATGAAAAAAGAAGCTAAAAAGATAATCATCGTTTCTTTATAATGGACAAATAATTGGGGAAATAGCGGTCTTGGCTGCGGATCTTTACTAATTGGTAAGTACGTCATCGAGGACATATGTAATAAATTATTACACACCATTTTTACCGTCTCTATATATTTATGAAAATCTATTTTTAATCCTTGAAATAAACCAGGCAACGCTCCTAAGCAAATAATTCCGATAACCGATAAGGCGAACTGCACAATCACTTCCGAACTATGTAGAAAAACCTTCTTTACCATACCTCTTCTCCCATCCGTTTTCTTCCATTTTATATACAGTTTTTGTAATTGTAAATATTTTCTGGAAATTAATATTTTAAAGTCATCGGCTCTCAAATATCTAAATAACTACTTTTGGGACAGATTTTTTATAAAAAATAGATCGAAAATTCATAAATTGTAAATAACCTGTAATATTCTTTCTTATAACAAAGAATTATAATTAATTGATGTAAGCGTTGCACTAGCTTCAATTATTGATGAAGGAGTATACAAAATGGACACACAACCAAATTTACGTGAACATAAGCATAAAAAAAAGTATAAAAATCTAAAAATTGTTGCATTTGTTCTTGTATTCTTTTTAATTATCGGGGGAGGTTACACTTGGTTTTTAGTGAATAAGGCATCTTCTGCTGTTCGAAATGCCTCTCATGATTTAGCGCGTGGTGATAAATCTGCATTACGTGAACAAGCTGTCAAACCCATTTCTAATAACGTATCTGTTTTAATTATGGGTATTGATGAAAATCAAGGACGCGAAAAAGAGTACTCTGGCTCATTTCATACAGATGCGCTGCTACTCGCAACTTTTAATAAAGATAGCAAAACAGTAAAACTAGTAAGTATTCCACGTGATACATACTCGTATCTTCCAATAGAAAAGAAAAAAGATAAAATTGCACATGCATATGCATTTGGTTCTGTGAAAAATGGAAAAGATGGTGGCCCTCAAGCTACTATTGATGCAGTAGAAAAACTATTTAATGTTCCTGTCGATTATTTTGTAAAGTTTAACTTTAAATCTTTCATTAAAGTTGTCGATGATTTAGGGGGAATCGACATAGATGTACCCGTTACATTTACAGAACAAGATAGTAATGATACAGCTGGTGCCATACATCTCGAGAAAGGATACCAGCATCTAAATGGAGAACAAGCTCTTGCCTTAGCAAGAACGCGCAAAATTGATAGCGATGCTATGCGCGGTCAACGTCAACAGCTTGTTATTGAAGCTACTGTAAAAAAACTAGCGAGTGCTGGTTCCATAACAAAAGTAGGAAAAATCATTGATGATATTAATGGGGATTTTAAAACAAACTTCTCATTTGATGACATGTTATCATTCTACAAATATGGTATAGGTTCTTCAATTACAAAAGAACAACTAGCCGGCGAAGACTGCTATATGGCAGAGGATAAAATCTGTAAACCTACTTATGCTCCAAAACATACGTATTACTACATGCCTGATCAAAAAAGTATAAAAGACATAACAAAACAGCTCCGTGATCACCTTGGACTTCCTGCTGATACAAAGCCTGTAGTACAAGAAGAAACGGAAGATGATCAACAATCATCATCCAAGAGTAAAACAAAAACAACCAAATCAACCGATAACAATTAATGCGATAGATAGGTCCTATGAAAATAGGGCTTATTTTTTATGAAAACTCCCGCCACTTATCTCCTTCGGATCTTGGAAGTGGGGGTTTCTCGTATATCACCTTCAAAAGATGCTTAACACGAGTGGAGTTGACACAGCTGCCTGATGGCACAACCCCTCTATTCCATCGACAAACGCCTTTGGAACTGCTTTTTTTAAGATATTATAGGAACCATTCACATCTGCGTTCATTAGTTTGTTCTCTTTCGTACGATACAAGCCACGTTTGATCCGTTTTCCACTGAATACAGGGATGTCTTTCTCACCGTAAGTGGGGATATCATCATTGTCTAGAAAGGAGGCCTTGCTTGTATATGATTCTTCCACGACTTGTACAGTAATACCCTGTCGATGCGCCTTATATGTGATCATTTCAATGAGTAGATTATGCGGGATATGGCAAAAGGATTGATTTTGTCGTTTTCCCATATCACTGTTTTGTTTCCATGATGTATTTTTCCCAATCACAATCATAGAGATTTCCTGTTGAATCGCCATCTGAACAATGTGGTAACTGATTTTGTGAAAGAAATCTTTGATTTTGAGAAACCGTTTTTCATGAAGCCTCTCTAAACGCTTTGATTTGTGTGATCCTTCTTTTAGTTCTTTTCCATGACGAAGAATCCCCAGTAAATAAGCCTTTTGCTTGTTGTAGTATTGATTAATGCTTTTGATGACATTGCCCTTTACTAACACAGGTATGGTTCCTGTATTCGTTGTGATGGTTGCAATGTTATTGATCCCTAAGTCAATACTCATATAGCGATTATTATCGACATGCTCAGGTGCTGTCTCAGATTGTTCTGTCACAATTTCAACTTTAAACTTCCCGTAAGCAGGAGAAACGCGTACCTCTTTTAGATTTTCGATATGCCCAAACAATTTACCGATATTTAACTTTATACTTGTTTTTGGAAAACGAATGTATTTATCTTGGAGTTTACACACTTGATTTGTGAATACAATTTCTTTTATAGATGATTTAATGTATTTTGGAATGCGAGGTCTGCCAGTAAAAGTAGAAGGACGTTTCTTGTATGCCTTGATGGAAGCAAAGAATGATTTCCAGTTTTGATAGAGTTTTTTCATGACCGCTTGATTCGTTTGTGCTGGTAAGTTCATATAATCTTGTTGTTTCATTGTTTTAAACAAACAATCCAGAAAGTTATAGGATAGAAACGATTTCTCTTTTGTCGGTAATGTAAACAAGTTACATTTTATGTCTTTCTGTTCTTTAATAGGTTTTTCTTTCTGTTTTTGTACACGTTTTTGATACGCACGAAGTTGATTTTCATTCATGACTTCAATATGCGCTTGTAATGTATGAAGAACTTCTTGTTGAAGTGGCTGTAATGGTTTCTCCGTACATAAGGCCGTATACACTTGGCGAATGTAGAAGTTTGTTATATTGTAGAGGTTTTTTGCGTTTTGACACATTTCTAGGAAGTAAGAGTATAACTTATGACCTTTTTTGATCCAAATTTGATAGGTTGCATATTCTTTTTCCTTTGTCATCATGTTCACCTTCTTCTTTCCTTCATAATACTACAAAATAGCCAAAAAGAACATACATTCGCCATGCCACAAAAATATTTTTACTAATGCGATGGCAATTCGTCTCCACCTTAAACTGGGCTATGCCCTATACGTTTTGAAAATGGAGTTTTCTTGCCAATTTTTCGATAAACAAAAAAAGCCGCTAGTCTCTTAACGGCTCTTCCCCGTACTTCTCATTCACCATCTTGCAATTTTATCCCGCATTAACATGCAGTAGGACTCCCGCCTCAAGATTCAGAGAAAAACGAAGAAATTACAACAGCATATCCATCCAAATTTTAACCGATGTTGCAACAATTAATATCGCTAATATCCACTGTAATACTTTTTGATTCAGTTTTTTACCGACACTCGCTCCGATAGGCGATGCAAGTAAACTTGCAATGGCAATGATAATCGACGGAAATACAACCATTTGTCCCGTAGAAATTTTTCCAACCATAATACCTATAGACGAAATAAAAGTAATCGCCAATGAAGTCGCGATTGTCATACGTGTAGGCAATTTGAGGATGACAAGCATAATAGGTACTAAAAGAAAAGCTCCTCCTGCTCCAACAACCCCTGAAGCAGAACCTACAATAAAAGCTAAAATACTAGCTAACCATTTATTATACGTGAGTTCCTCTACAGATAAATCGTCACGATTCTTTTTCGGCGCAAACATCATAATGGCTGCAATTGTAGCTAAAATCGCATACACAACATTTACTTGATTCTCATCTAATACTTTTGAACCGAGACTCCCTATAAAACTTCCTACTAAAATGCTCGTTCCCATATATAACACTAATGTCTTATTTATATAACCACTTTTACGATACGCCCATACACCTGCAAAAGTCGCAAAAAGCACTTGTACAGCTGTAATTCCACTTACTTCATGTGCCGTATACCCAGCAAATCCTAATAACGCTGGAATATACAAAATCATGGGATAGTTAATAATGGCACCGCCAATACCGACCATTCCTGAAATAAATGAACCAATAAAACCAATGATAAAGAGCACAATGATAAAGCCAAGGCTCATGTGCATTCTTCCCCCCCTTTTGAAAAGAAGGTATCCTATTCATAGAATACCCTAATCAATTTCTTTATTTCGATACGTACAACTACCCATTAGGGATTTAAAAGGGGTTGAATTTAAATAAACAAGTTCACATTTCCTTCAGACGCATCCGCTAAATATGCTGCTACTCCTGCAAATTCGACATCTTCCATAATTTCTTCTTCTTTTAGTCCTAATAAATCCACTGTCATTTGACAAGCGACTAGCTTTATTCCTTGTTCTTTCGCCATCTCAATTAAATCTGGCAGTGGCATTGCATTATGTTTTTTCATGACATGCTTAATCATTTTCGGTCCCATGCCTGCAAAATTCATTTTCGATAACCCCATCTTATCTGCAGCACGGGGCATCATCTTTCCAAACATTTTCTCTAAGAAATTTTTCTTTACTTTTATCGGCTCATCTTTACGAAGCGCATTCAATCCCCAAAATGTATGGAAAATGGTTACTTCTTGATCATACGCCGCTGCACCATTTGCGATAATATACGCTGCCATCGCTTTATCGTAATCTCCGCTAAATAACACAATTGTTGTTTTTTTCTTTTGTTCCATATTGACTCCTCCTATTATTACTTATACCCGTATAGGTAATTAAAAAATCCGTACAAAGTCCTTTCACAACTGAAAGGACTTTCTATCTTCTGTTCATCTATTTCATAACTACTCTGTTTTCCCTTCCCAAGCCAACATACCACCATTCATATTGATAACTTGGAAACCATGACTTTCTAAAAATTGAACTGCTCGCGAGCTTCTGCCACCAGAGCGACATACAATCACGTACTCTTTATTTTTATCTAACTCATGCATACGAAACTCTAATAAGCCAAGGGGAATATGAAGCACTCCTGGAATTTTCCCTTCAGCAACTTCTTCTACCTCACGCACATCAATCATGTTTACCGTTTCATTACTCATAAGTTTATGTTCTAATTTTTTCGCAGTAATTTCTCTCATTTTTCATACATCCTCCTTAGCTCCAAGCGTTCATACCGCCTGAAACATTTACAATGTGTTTGAATCCCAGTTTCTTTAATAATTTTGTTGCTTGTTTACTTCTCATTCCACTCTGGCAAATTACAATTACTTCTTTGTTTTTATCTAAGCTATTTGCTTTTTGTACTAGTTCATTTAATGGAATGTTACGAAAACCTTGAATGTGACTACCTCTAAATTCCCCTGGTGTACGAACATCAATCAATTGTTTATTTTTATTCTTCATCTCGCTTTTTAGTTCTTTTCCGCTTATATTCTTTACTCCCTTAACTGGTAAAAAACGAGAAACAATAAACCAAGAAATAAGTGTAATAAAAACGATGTTCAATACTGCATTCGTACTCATACAACATACCCTCCAATCCTTTGTCGTTCACTTTATCTACACGTACATCTTGTTAAACTATAACTTTGTATATGAAAGCCTTTCTTTCTCAAAAAACGTATACTCAAATTTCGATCTAACCTATTATTGACAATAAGATGAATCGGTCTATCTGGAATCTCATGATAATATCTTGCCAAATATGCATACGGTATTTGAATAGACCCGAGAATGCTTTCCTGATTACTTTCATTGTAGTCACGTGAATCTAAAACAACTCCATTACCACGTTTTATAGCTTTAAAGTTTGAAATGCATGGAACACCAAAAATGGGGAAATAGCGTCTAAAAAGTATACGGACAAAAACAATTGTTAATACACTACCTATATAAAACATGTTTATCATTATCCCCCCATTTTTAAATTCATTTCGCTCCATGCATTTTTCAAAAATACATTTAAATCCGTAATAAGTCTTTTTTCTTATGCTTTTTTAATCCAGAACTTTAAAACTCCCTCTTCTTCAACATGTTGTAATACTTCGTGTCCACCTACTTGTGCCCATGCTGGAATATCTTTTATAGCACCTTTATCTGTTAAATGAACTTCGAGAATCTCTCCAGACTGCAAAGCATCCACTGCTTTTTTTGTTCTTACGATTGGCATTGGACATGCTAAACCTTTTGCATCTAATACTTGTTTTACATTCATTTTATATACCTCCAGTAGTATGTTTCATTTTAAATTTGTTTCCTAATAGAAGATAACTAGAATCTCATGTTACTCATGAACCGCACAGCGATTTGGTCCTATTTCCATTTCACGTTGTTCTTCTTCATTTGGATTGATTTTCCCCATATTCGTTTGACGAATTTCTTGATATGCATTCGGCTGTGGTGGTAAGTTTTCTGTGACTGTTTTACGAAACTCTGCCTCATCCTCAATATTTAATCCTGCATTCTGTACAAATAACTCTTTCAATTTTGCGCTAACTATGCCTTGTTCATCCAGTTCACCCACTTTAGAATAATGAGCTGGTAAAACAATTAATTCTTGAGATAATTCTTTGTAACGTTTATATAAAGTAGTACGTAAATCACTTACCCAGTCTTCTGCCTTACCCGCAAGATCTGGGCGACCGATGGAATCTACAAATAAAATATCACCTGATAGAAGATAAGAATCATCTACGATAAATGACGTACTTCCAATTGTATGACCTGGTGAATAAATTGCTTGAATGTCAATTTTTGTTGTTCCAACTGTAATGACAGTTCCTTCTACAAGCGGCTCATAAGAAAATACGACCTCTTCTGCATCTTTTGGTGGTAACCAATACGTACCGTTTACCTTCTCAGCTAACTTACGACCGCCAGAAATATGATCGGCATGTAAATGTGTATCTAAAACATTCGTAATCACAACACCTTGTTCTTTCGCAAAACTTTCATAAGCTTCGATTGTGCGTACAGAATCAATCACTGCCGCTTCACCATTCGAAACAACCATATACGATAAACAACCTTTTCCGACGCGGTTAAATTGATAAATGCTACCGCCATCTTTTAAATTACCTACTTTAATTGGTTTAACATACTCACTCCAAGCTTTCATACCACCAACTAAATAATAGACATTCTCTATGCCAGCTTCTACGAGTTGTTCAGCAACAAACATAGAAGATCCTTCTTTCGCACATACAACAAGAATATCTTGATTTTTTGGCAATTCAGCCAAAATACCGTCTACACCTTCTAATAAATCAAAGTATGGCTTATTAATAGACGCTACTTGCTTTCCTTCGATTTTCCAATCCGCATAATCAGCTTCATTACGAACATCTAAAATAAACAGTTCTTCAAACAACACCTTCTCAGCAACATCTTTCGCTTGTAATCCTACAACACCCATTACCTTACCCCCTATGGTATATTTTCATTTAAAAAAATAAAAAACTCTTTATTCTTGCTCCAAAGTCCCTTGCCACTGCGACATACCAGGGACTACATTTTTCACATTCAAGAAACCTTGTTTTTCTAATAACTGACATGCTAAATCACTACGGTTACCTGTGCGGCAAATGACATAAATCGATTTTGTTTTATTAAGCTCACTCCACCTTTCTTCTAAATCACCTAACGCAATTAATACAGCTGATGGAATGTGACCAAAAGCAAATTCAGCTGGTTCCCGTACATCCAACACAATGCATTCTTCTTGAGATGCTAATTTATTTTGTAGTTCTTCATTTGTCATTGTATGAGGATATTTAACATCTTCCTTCATTTCCTCTTGACGTGCTTTTCGTAAATAATGCTTCAAAACACCGTTCTCGTCTTTCGTACCGAGATATTGATGTCCTACATTTTTCGCCCAAGCTTGAATATCAGCTATTGAGCCTTTATCTGTCGCTTCCACTCCAATGACTTGCCCTGCTTCTAGTGTGTCCATTGCTTTCTTCGTCCGAACAATTGGCATCGGGCATGCTAAACCTTTGCAATCCAAAGTAGTATTCACTTTTATACTCATGTTTCCTTCCTCCTGAAACTATTATTATACACATACCTGTATGGGTATATTAAAATTATTTTTAAAATCTGTCAATAAATTGACAGATTATCTACTTTTTACAAGTAGTTGTACAGCCTCTTTGATTACATCTTCATTAGATGTATCACCTTTTTCAAACTGCTCGCGAAGGCATTTTTCTAAATTCGTTCCGACAATTAATCCAATCGTACGATCCATCGCAGAACGTGATGCAGTCAATTGTGTGATCACTTCTTTACAATCTTTTCCTTCTTCCATCATGCGAAGTACACCGCGAATTTGTCCTTCAATTCGCTTCAAACGATTTTTCATATCTTGACCATATTCCAATGTATAAGCACCTCCATACTTTCATTTGTTTTATGTTAAAAGTAAAGTGTTTATTTAACCTTATACACGTATATTATACCCTAGAGGGTATTTTGTAAACCCCTCTTTTTTTATTTTTTTGTGATAACGCCCTCTTAAATTTGCAAGGACGTTATCATTTATCATAAATACTAGCGCTCAACACGACTTGGCAAAGCAGTCGCATACAATTTAAAACCACCGTCTACATTCTTTGCTGCATACCCATTTTCCATTAAAATACGTGCTGCTACGTAACCTCTCATGCCAAGTTGACATGTAATATAAATTTCTTGATTTGTTGGAATTTCATGCAGTCGATCACGCAATTCATCCAATGGAATATTCACAGATCCTTTTATAATTCCTTGTTTTAATTCATGCGGTTCCCGCACATCAATTAAATACCCGCCTTTTTCAACGATGCCATCAATTTCATGCCATTGCACTGTATCAACAAGTCCCTCAATCATATTGCTTGCTGCATACCCCACCATGTTTACAGGATCTTTAGCAGAAGAATACGGCGGAGCGTATGCTAATTCTAAATCAGGTAAATCCATAACCTTCAATTTTGCTTTCATTGCCGTTGCAATGACATCGATTCGTTTATCTACACCACCCTGGCCTACAGCTTGTGCTCCATAAATTTCTCCCGTTTCTTTGTTAAAGATGAGCTTTAGTAAGATCGGATAGGCATTTGGATAATACCCCGCATGAGAGTTTGCTTGTACATGAACTACCTCATAGGGTATCTCTAAGCGTTGTAATACTTTTTCATTTACTCCTGTTGAAGCCACTGTCATTTCAAATACTTTAGCAATGGATGTACCCATTGTTCCTTTATATATAGACTCTGCATGGCCATGAACAATATCCGCTAATAGACGCCCTTGACGATTTGCCGGCGATGCAAGTGGAATCATTGTTTCCGTTTCCGTAACAAAATCTTTTACTTCAATCGCATCTCCAATCGCATAGATAGACGGATCAGAAGTTTGCAGCGTTTCATTTACTTTAATTGTACCTCGAACTCCTAATTCCAATCCTGCATCTTTGGCTAAACTGCTTTCAGGTTGGACACCGATAGAAAGAATAATCATATCCGTATGAATTTTTGTACCGCTTTTCAAACGAATAATTTTCCCATCTTCTTCAAAAGCATCTACCCCATCTTCTAAAATGAGCTGAACGCCATGCTTTGTCATATGTTCATGCACGTATGCTGCCATTTCGTAATCAATTGGCGGCATTACTTGATTGTTCATTTCAACAAGTGTTACATCAACACCTCTTTCTCTCAAGTTTTCAGCCATCTCAACGCCGATAAAGCCCCCGCCAATTACAGTTGCATGACGTGGTTTATTTTCATCGATATATCCTTTCATACGATCTGTATCAGGTACATTTCGTAATGTAAATAACGCTTTCGCTGCTTCAATGCCTGGAATTGGTGGAACCATCGGCTTAGAACCAGGTGAAAGAATTAAAACATCATAAGATTCTTCGTAAGTTTCATTTGTGACTACATTTTTCACAACAATTGTTTTTTCTTCTTTATTAATTTTTATTACTTCGCTTAAAATGCGAATATCTAAATTAAAACGCTTTGACATTTTTTCAACTGTTTGTACTAACAATTTTTGTCTTTCTTGAATGACTCCGCCGATATAATAAGGCAGTCCACAGTTTGCAAACGAAATATACTCTCCGCGCTCAAACATAATAATCTCATCATCTTCACTTAAACGACGAAGACGCGCTGCCACTGATGCTCCGCCAGCAACCCCGCCAACTACAAGAATTTTTTTACTCATCCTTCTTTTCCTCCTTACATATATGGTTCAATCATTCTTACTCCCTAATTACTTATACCCCTATAGGTATATAATAAACATAAAAAAACATTTAAGCAACATTTCAAGCTCAATATTTCCATTTGTTCACAAAATAGAAACAAAGTGAAGAACTAATTATCGACATAATTTTTGTAATATTCCGTTCATATTCCGTTCATATTTCTATTCTAAAATTTTCCTGAAATTAAAAAAGGAGGTTACATATGTGATGAATCGTCCTTTATCCAAACTTGCTCGTTTTATAAGTAGTCCAAAAGGTGCCAAAATAGTTTTAATCGGCTGGATTCTTGCTATTGGCGTTTTAAGTTTCATCGCACCATCAGCCAAAAAATACGCAACAAGCAGTGGCGAAGGAAGCATACATGAAGATACGCCATCTGCTGTAGCGCAAAAGATATTAGACGAACAATTTCTATCCAAAGATGGTGCCGTCGCCCTCTTTGTTTTTCATGGAAAAAACGCCATCACTGAGGCCGAGCGCGCAAAAATTTCAGAAATTAGCAAGTGGCTTTCTTCAGATGATAAACCAAAAAATGTCGCAAGTTCCTTACCATTTCATAAGCTTCCAAAAGCCACACAAGATAAAATGTTCTCCAAAGATAACACGACTATTCTTTTAAATGTTGCCCTGACAAAAGGTTTAGAATCAGATCAAATTTATGAGACATTAGATCAAATTCGAAACCATGTAAAACAAATGGATATCGGTGACTTAAAGCTTGAGATTACAGGTCCAGCTGGAATTGCAGCGGATACGATTACGCTGTTCAAAAATGCTGACTTCGTATTAATGTTTGCAACAATCGGATTAATTCTCATTATATTAATCATCATTTATCGCTCCCCATTGCTCGCTGTCATTCCATTAATCATTGCCGGTATCGTATATGAAGTAGTCGATCGCATTTTAGGATTAGCAGGCCAAAATGGATGGTTCGTCGTTGAAAAACAAGCTCTTTCCATTATGATGATTCTGCTCTTTGCTGTTTTGACAGATTATTGTTTATTCATCTTAGCTCGTTATAAAGAAGAGCTAAAAAAGACGAGTTCGAAGTACGATGCGATGCAAGCTGCATTAACGCAAGTAATGGAACCTATTTTATTCAGCGGCGGAACAGTGCTGGTTGCGATGCTTACATTGTTCTTTGCTGTTTTTAATGCATATCATAACTTTGCCCCAGTATTTTCAGTTGCCATGGTGTTCATTCTTCTTGGAGGCATCACACTCATTCCCGCTCTATTTGCACTAGTAGGTCGAAAAGCATTTTGGCCTTTCATTCCAAAAGTAGCCGAAAAAGAAGAAAAGTTAAGCGGCTTCTGGACAAATGTAGGCACTTTTGTAAAGAAAAAGCCTTCCATCACAGCAAGTATACTGTTAATTATGCTCATTCTTGCTTCACTGAACGTTGGATCTATGAAATATTCATTTAATTTAATGAAGTCATTTCCAAATGACATTTCATCGCGGCAAGGTTTTGAAATTTTAGAGGAAAACTTTCCACCAGGACAATTAGCACCTGTGACTGTCATTTTAAAATCAGACAAAGAAATTGTACTGGATCAATCCTTTCTTGATAAATTAGCTTCATTATCAAACGCAATGAAAAAACTAGATGGGATAAACACCGTCACACCGGAAATCACTTCCGCATTAGCGGCACCCAATGCGAATTTGCCAAAAAATTTCTTATCAGAAGAAAAGCATGCCATCAGACTACAATTGACTTTGCAAGACAACCCATACGATAAAGCAGCTTTAAATACAATAAGTACGCTCCAGGGCAATAGTAAGGACTTGTTAACAAAAAGCGGCTTCGATTCAGAGCAATATTCATTGCATTATAGCGGGCAAACAGCACAGCAATTAGATGTGCAATCTTTAAATCAAAAAGATACGATCGTGACGTTCTCGCTCATTTCCCTTTTCATTCTCATTATGCTGACATATCAATCACGATCTATCATTATCGCGTTCACTATGATGATAACAATGTTACTTTCTTATTCAGCAACGCTAGGACTAGGTTGGATGATCTTTCATTATATTTTAGGTTACGACTCGATTAGCTATCGTCTACCTGTCTACACCTTTGTTTTTCTCATTGCATTAGGGGTGGACTATAATATTATGCTCGTATCCCGAATCAAAGAAGAGGCGCAAAAGTATGAATGGAAAGAAGCTGTGGCACGCGGGGTTGCCTTAACAGGAGGCGTCATTTCATCAGCTGGTATTATACTCGCAGCTACATTCGGCGTACTCATTACGCAACCACTTCAGGAACTCTTTCTGTTCGGTTTGACAATGACAATGGGAATTTTAATTGATACGTTCCTTGTTCGTGGTATGCTGCTCCCTTCGATTCTAATTTTTTTCAAACCAAACCGTTCTAAGCAAATTTCTTCAATTCCAACAGATTTGAAATAACCTAATGGTTCATCGTTTTAACCATCAGTGGCGGAGCAATAACAGTTAAGAGTGAATTAGGAAAAGGCACTACCTTCTCTATTTACCTTCCGAAATAATAAGAAGAGTCTATATAACCTATAGACTCTTCTTTTGTAATCTTTTGTTCATATTCCGTTCATATTTCCTCTTTATGATAAGAGCATAGAACGAAACAAGGAGGAATGGACGTAATGTTTTTAGCACTTAAAGAATTAAAACAATCAAAATTACGATACGGATTAATCGGTACAATTATGATACTTTTATCATTTCTTGTACTTATCATATCAGGTTTAGCAAATGGGTTATCTCATGATAATGCCTCTTCCATTATCGAAATGAAAGCAGACAAGTTTGTAGTATCAAGTGATGCCGAGGGTAAATTATTACGCTCTCAAATTAAGAAAGACGACGTAGATAAAGTATTAGCACAAGTTGATGAAAAAGATGCGGTTCCAATGCATCTTAAAATGACGTCATTTGAAAAAGAAGGAAGTTCAAAGAAAGTTGACGCTGCTATTTTTGCAAGTAAACAAGATTCATTCATTGCCCCAAAAGTGATTGAAGGGAAAAACAGCGCTTTAGCAGACGATGAAATCGTTGCTGATGAATCCATCAAAGAAAAAGGTATAAAGCTTGGAGATAAGCTAGTAGATCCTATTTCTAAGAAAACTTTCAAAGTTGTCGGTTTTACAGAAAATCAAATGTTTAGCCATACACCAGTTGTTCATATGAATGAAAATGTATGGAGCGCTATTTCACTGCCAAATGAAAAAGATTACAGTATCATCGCTCTAAATACTGATAAAAAAATCGATAATACAGATAATGTAAAAATTGTTGATAAAAAAGAAGTACTTCAAGGTATTCCAGGTTATAAAGAAGAACAAGGAACGTTAACGATGATTATTGCGTTTTTACTTGTAATTTCAGCATTATTAATCGGTGTTTTCTTCTATGTTATTACATTACAAAAAACACACCAATTAGGCGTATTAAAAGCAATCGGAACAAAAAACTCATATTTAGCAGGTAATTTAGTTGTACAATCTATCTTCTTATCTGGTGTTGCTCTTGTAATCGGCATTGGCTTAATCCTTGCAGTGGAAACTGTTTTACCAGCCGGCATGCCATTCTTATTAACAACAACAACAATCGCGCAATATTCAGGTATCTTTATCTTAATTAGTATATTCGGTACACTAATTTCTCTATATCAAGTATTGAAAGTAGATGCACTAGAAGCAATCGGAGGTGGAATGTAATGGTAACAGAAGTGAAATGGGATAACCCAGCGTCATTATTAAAGCTTGAACAAGTAAGTAAAGTATATGGCGAAGGAGATACAGAAGTAACTGCCCTGCATCCAATTACATTAGATGTAAAAGAAGGCGAATTTATCGGTATTGTTGGTCCATCAGGTTCAGGAAAAAGTACATTGCTTTCCATTGCGGGTGCACTTCTCTCCCCTTCAAAAGGAAACATTTATATTTCTGATCAAAACGTAACGAATTTATCTGAAAAAGAGATGACAAGTATTCGTTTAGAAAAAATTGGATTCATATTCCAATTCGCAAATCTTGTACCTTTCTTATCGGTTAAAGAACAACTTTTATATATCGCTAAGTTAAAGGGAGAAAATAAAAAAGAAGCTGACAAGTTTGCAACTGAATTACTGAAAACATTTGGATTATCACATCGAATGAATCATTATCCAAATCAACTTTCAGGCGGTGAAAAACAACGTGTAGCCATTGCTCGTGCTTTTATGAATAATCCAGATTTAATTTTAGCCGATGAACCTACTGCTAGTCTTGATTCAAAACGTGCTAGAGAAGTAGTTGAATTAATGAAGCAGGAAGTTAAGAAAAAGAAAAAAGCAGCCATTATGATTACACACGATGAAAAAATGCTTGATGTATGTGATCGAATTTTAACACTTCGAGATGGAAAATTACTAAAAAACAACGAAATTTAAAAGCAAATGTTAAATTAGAGAAACTTTCTTATCCCCTTATTTGACTAGGGAATAAGAAAGTTTTCTTTCATTTAAAATACACCTTCACTTTTTATTTACATCATAATACAATTCTAATATAATGATTAAGCAAATTTTTATGTAATATTGCGTTCATATTCTATTCATAATTCTCATGTAACATGCTTTATATAAAGCAAATGATTCTTAGGAAGGAATGATGAACGTGTTAGCATCTGCTATTACATGTATTACAGCTGCACTCATTTTTTATACAATCGGAGTATGGAGTGAAAAATTTCAAAAAACATTAAAACCTTGGCATGTCATTATTTTTTGGCTTGGATTAGTATGTGATACGCTCGGAACCACATTAATGGAGAAAATGGCTTCAGCAGGATCTCTCCTCAGCTTTCACGGAATAACAGGCTTATCAGCAATTTTACTTATGCTATTCCATGCTGTTTGGGCAACGGTTGTGTTAATAAGAAAAGATAGAAAAATGATGACAACATTCCACACACTAAGCGTTATCGTATGGTTCATTTGGTTAATCCCATATATTTCTGGCCTCATATACGGAATGACAAGGTAGCTTTCAAACACGGCTTTTAACATGGCTTTATTCCCAAAAATAAACATTGCCAATACTACCTTAGGAGGTTATTATGAAAAAGTTATATAATGCATCTTTTATCTATTTAATTATCGGTTTATTTTCCGGTGTATTTGCAAGAGAATATGCAAAAGCGCAGGGAATTCAAGGCACTACTCTGCTGAACCTTTTGCACACACATATATTAGTTCTTGGCTTTTTGTTCTTTTTAATTGCCTTTGCATTATCAAAATCATTTGCATTCCATGAAGCAAAAAGTTTTAACGCATGGTTCATCGTTTATAATATAGCATTGATTTCAACAGTTTCTTCAATGGCAGCCCGTGGATTTCTACAAATAAATGGAACTGATTTTAAGGGGTTAAGCCATATAGCAGGAACGTCTCATACTCTCATTGGCATTGCACTAGTTTGGTTTATGATTCTATTAAAAAAATCATTCAAAGGATAAGCCGTAAATTATAATATTTCCGCTAAATAGGAGGAAAAACATATGAACTTAGCTGTTATAATGAGTATTGTTGCTCTTTGCATGGCTATTGGAATGATGATCATTCGCTTAAAATCAGCAAAGAAACCTGTATCATTAAAAAAAATTATACTCCCACCGATTTTTATGAGTACCGGAGCATGTATGTACATCTTACCGGAATTCCGATTAACAACATCAGAAATTTGGGAAGCAGTTATCGTTGGTTTATTTTTCTCTATTTTTCTTATTAAAACATCAAAATTTGAAATACGCGGACAAGACATCTATTTAATACCTTCTAAAGCATTTATAGTTATTTTAGTCGGTTTACTTGCTGTCCGCATCGGTATGAAAGAATACTTAAGTCAATCAATTGATTTAGGACAATTAAGCGGTATGTTCTTCTTACTTGCTTTTGCGATGATTGTATCTTGGAGAATTGGAATGTATCGTTCATTTATGAAATTGCAAAAGGAAATGGATTTTGTAAGTAAGAGTGCTTAATTAAAAAAGCGCATCTCTAAATAACGTGAGTCTGGTATTGTACCGGGCTCACGTTATTTATTTTCTATAGTGTTCGGCTTCCCTAGCGACCTTTACACACACTTCCGATGTAAAAAACCAAGAGTACTACTACTTACGAGCTGTAGTATTGCTCTTTAAAGTTGCTTAAATATTGATAAATACAATAGTAAATGCCCCCAAATAAAGTTTTTCAAGTCTAAGAGATTATTCAATACTCCCGTTCGATTGGGCAAAAAGAAAAAGTCGTAGTTATACAAATGCTTACGACTTTTTCTGTGATAATAAAGATGAATTTAACTGTGTGACACAGCATCCTTGATGTAGTCAGAAAGCTGTTTATCAATCTTATCTATTCCTAATTTCTCTCCCACTTCAGGATTTTCTTTATAATAACGTTCAGCTGCTTTGGAGATTTCAGGATCCTTAAAAGTCAACCTATTGAGGAGCTCACTCCATTGTTTTGCTAATTGTGCTACGTCTAGGTTTTCGGGTGGTGTTCCTTTCTCATATTCCATTCGTATCTTTGCAGTTATTTCAGCCCATTCACTTACACATTGTTTTCTTTCCTCTAGTCCCATTTGTTTGAACATCTTATCTTGTTGCTCTTGGGTAAAATAGTTTTCTTTACTCATATTAATCACCTCAATTAAATTTATAAATTGTTCTGCGCTCACTTCTCGTTGACTGTTAAGCAACTCATATATTCTTTCCAACCGACTGCACAATTGGTCTTGTATCCGAATGAACTCTTTTACACTTTCTAGCTGTACTTTTATAACTTCGGCCGGATTTAAATTTGGATCTTCTATCATTTCTTTAATCTGACCTAAACCAAAACCTAATTGTTTAAGTGACATAATTTGTTGCAGTTTGGCAATATCTGTTTCAGTGTAAATCCTATGTCCCTTATCAGATGATTCCGAGGGAGAAAACAATCCCATCTTGTCATAATGATGGAGCATCCGTACCGTAAGTCCAGTTTGTTTAGCTAATTCTCCAACTTTCCAAGTTTTTTTATTCAGAATCAACCCCTCATTTCGTACGAAGTAATTTCACCGGTAAAATTACTATACAACCTGACATCGTGTTAGGTTCAAGTCTCTTTTTAAAACTTTTTTGTTGTTTATATTCATAACAGTTTTCATGAAAAAGATGCCTTCCTATTGAAGAGTCACATCCAAATTTAGGATTATTGGCGACTGAAAAAAACATTACTTTATTAGTTTTTAAATAACAAGAACAACCGAAAACTATGGACTTAGATTAGCAGTTGTTAAAAGAATAATCGATTTGCACTTCGTGGATCGTATAGAAAAGAAAGAAACAACGTTTAAAGTAAAAAAATGAAGTTATTAGTTATGAAAAATTTATTTTTTAACATACGTTAGGTCACATAGAGGACACACAACTATCGTATTCTGATACTTGTAATTGAGTTGAGCAATGATGTAGGACAGTGATCCGTACTATTACAGAACATTTTACCTAAGGAGTGATTATAATGGCACGTGTTTTATTTATTAATGGTGGATCAGAAGGACATATCAATCCAACAATTGGTGTTGTACAAGAGCTTATTGCACGCGGAGAAGAGGTAGTGTACTTCACAATAGAAGCTTTTCGGGAGCGTATCGAGAAAACGGGAGCTACTGTACGAACATTTGATGACCAAAAATTTATACAAGCCTTTATCTCAGGTGGAAGAAATTATTTATCCGAAAGAATCAACGGTCTTTTACATACGGCGGATATCGTTATACCTAGCGTTCTTGAACAGATTCAGGGAGAACATTTTGATTATATCATTCACGATTCTATGTTTGGCTGTGGACGTTTACTTTCTCAAATTCTAAAGCTCCCTGCAATTAATTCGTGTACATCTTTTGCTCAGACTGAAATGTCATTTAAAAAAATGTTAGAACATCTTTCGCAAAATATCCCAACGGAAATTGCTAAAAGGATAAATAATGATTTTCAAAACCTAACAACAAAAATGAAAGAAAAATATGGTGTTGAAATCACTTCTCCTTATGAAGTTTTTTGTAACCCTGCACCAATTACAATCGTTTATACAACTAGAGAATTTCAACCTTTTGGAGAAACATTTGACGAAACATACAAATTTGTAGGTCCATCCATCTCTTCACGATTAACGCAAGAAAACTTCGACCTTACTACAATCAAGGAAAAAAGCCCAATTTATATTTCACTGGGTACTGTCTTTAATCAAGCAATTGATTTCTATAAGCTTTGTTTTAAGGCATTTGAGAACACTGATCATACCGTTGTCATGTCTATTGGGAAAAAAGTTCAAATATCTGATTTAGGGGATATTCCTAAAAACTTCATTGTAAAAAATTATGTTCCACAAACCGAAGTACTAAAACACTCTAAATTATTTATCACACATGGTGGAATGAACAGTACCCATGAAGGTCTCTATTACGAGATTCCGCTAATTGTAATCCCACAAAGCGCGGATCAGCCTTTTGTTGCTCAAAGAGTTGCTAATATCGGAGCAGGTATCAATTTAAGCATGCACAGTCTGAGCGCTGACCAACTCCGTGAAACTGCGGACCAAGTATTACACAATCCTTCTTTCCTAAAGGCTGTTGGCAACATTAGTGAATCCTTTCAAAAATCGGGCGGGTATCACCAAGCTGTTGATGAGATTTTTGAATTTAAAAGTAAATATGATATATAAATACTTTTCTCCTACACTGCCAACAAAAAAAAGCCGCTGGTTCTCCAGCGGCTCTCACACATACTTCCGATGCACCATCTTCCCATCATAAGAAAATACAACACTTTTATTTTCCACAATTGACTCCATATGCACTGTTCTTCCCCATAATTGATGAATGTACGGCAATACTTTCTCTAAATATTTCAGGTCCAGTTCAATTCCTTCATAACAATGCTTAATGTACAATTCTCCGTTCTTTAGATGGTCTCCATCTTCAACAACTAAATACGGAAATCCACCATTTGTCCTCATATTCACTAACTGATCCCGAACATTTTCCCAATCTTTATCGACGACTTTATAATCCTTCCCTTGCCGCTGGAATAAGTACATATCTTCCCGCATAACAAGTTCTTTGTTTAAGTAATTTCGGAGGAACGATACGTCCCATTCAATTTCGCGTACTTCAAAGATTTTCTCTCTTCCTGAGTTTGGTTTTGCGCCTCGGCGTATCATTTCTTCTGTCGGATTATCGTAACGCTCTTCAATATCTTCGAAAATTTTGATGCCGAGATAGTACGGGTTAATACTTGTTTTTGATGGCTGTACAACCCCCGCGTTTAGTTTTGCAAATTCTATTGCTTCATCTGAGCTTAAGTCCATTTCACGAAGGATGCGTTGATGCCAATACGACGCCCAGCCCTCGTTCATGATTTTCGTTTCAAGTTGTGGCCAGAAATACAGCATTTCCTCACGCATCATCGTTAAAATATCACGCTGCCACTCTTCTAATTCGCGGCTATATTCTTCAATAAAAAGAAGTAAATCTTTTTCTGGTTGCGGAGGAATTTTTCTTTTCTTCCGTACATTAGGTAATTCTCGTTTCTTATTTCGATTCTCTAAATTCCATAAATCATCGTACGGCGTGGCAGCCCTCTTTATTTCTTCCTCTTCTTGATCATCCGCACTCCATGCAAGCTTCGGCCTCATAAGTGAAGGATCAATGTGCTCTTGAATAGCTAGCACAGCATCTAAAAAAGTTTCTACTTCTTTTTTTCCGTATTTATGTTCATAATTTTTAACTCGCTCTGCAGTTGCCGCCATACTTTCAACCATATCGCGTTTCGTATTAGAGAAACGAATATTGTTTTTAAAGAAATCACAATGTGCCAATACGTGAGCGACAATAAGTTTATTTTGAATCAATGAATTTGTATCGAGCAAAAAGGCATAACATGGATCGGAGTTAATAACGAGCTCATATATTTTACTGAGTCCTAAATCATAGTGAAGTTTCATCTTATAAAATTGCTTCCCAAAGCTCCAATGTGAAAAACGCGTTGGCATACCATATGCACCAAATGTATAAATAATATCAGCTGGACAAATTTCATAGCGCATCGGATAAAAATCTAATCCAAACCCTGTCGCAATTTCCGTAATTTCTGCAATTGCATATTGTAATGCTTTGTCCTCACTACTTCTCATCTCTGTTCCCTCCTTACACGTTCCCTTATGAAAGTGTATGAGGAAAAACAAGCTTTCATGAAGATTAAAGAAATTACATCCATTTATTTTGCTTACAATTACCTTGCAAAACATGTAAAATTCCCTTTAGAGAACATTCATGACAAAGGGGACAATCTTATGAATACAATTATCAAAGTTATGACACTGCAAGCATGGGAAAATGCAAAAGAAAAAGGAGTAATTACCGAACCTTCCTTACAGGATGAGGGATTCATTCACTGCTCATTTCTCAATCAATCATTACAAGTTGCTCATAAACATTTTGCAGCAGAATCGTCTATTGTATTTTTAACAATTGATTCAGAACGTGTACAAGCAGAAATTAAGTACGAATTAGCTGCAAACGGGGAACATTATCCACATATTTTTGGTGTTATACATACGAGTGCGATCACAAGCGTTCATACGTTAACTCAACATAAAGATGGAACTTTTACACTTCCAGCAGAACTTATATAACAAAGAAGGATGCTTACAATTTAATAAGCATCCTTCTTTCATTACCCTTCAATAATCTCTAACTTCTCCGTAATTAGTGTACGCTCTTTGCCTTCTGGAGCTTTATCAAAATACCCAACATGTAAAATACCAACAATTCGTTGTCCTTTCGTTAAACCAATTGCCTTCATGAAAGCAGGGTTGTAAATAAGCCCGCCAGTTTTCCAAACAACACCTAATTGACGTTCCCAAGCTAGGAGCTGGAAGTTTTGCATAAATGCACATACAGCGGCATAATCTTCATCACGCTGCGCTTGGCGTGGATCTTCATCCATATAAACAACAATTTGAGCTGGCGTACTCATAAAACGTTCCGTTAACATTTTTCCGCGTTTTTCTCTTTCTTCTGGTGAAAAAGAGTTTAAAACAGCGTCTACAAATTTTTTACGGCCATCTCCCATAAATAATTTACATTTCCATGGCTCGCGATGCTGATGATTCGGTGCCCATGTTGCATGATTTAATAGTTCGATTAATAATTCCTTTTCTACTGATTTATTTGTAAAGGTACGAATAGACCTTCTTTCTTTAATAACATTTGCAATGGAAGTATAAGTTGTCATATATTCCTCTCCCTCATAACTTTATATCTATATGTATATGCTAATTGTTGATAAAGATTATCAATATCAATTATAGTATAGTTTCCTCATATAAATCAATATTTAATATAAAAAAACAAATGCCCCAATTTCAGTAAAATAAAAAAATCGCCCTACTTAGTAAGACGATTTTTCATCGTGGAAAACATATGATAAACGTTGTTCCTTTACCTTGTTCACTCTTTACTTCAATCGTTCCATTATGCAACTTCACAAGTTCTTTTACAATCGATAATCCTAGGCCAAATTCACCATAACTATTTGTCCTAGATGTATCAGCTTTATAAAAGCGTGACCATATTGCAGATACTTCTTCTCGGTCCATCCCAATACCCGTATCTTCAATTTCAATAATGGTCATTTGCCTTTCTTCTTTTCCTCGTAACATAATTGTTCCATTCTCGGTAAATTGTAGACTATTTTTTGTGATGTTCAGCAAAATTTGCAGCAGCCGGTCATAGTCAGCATAAACAAATAAACTAGCAGGAACATGAATCCGAATTGTATTCCCCTTCTCCTTTGCTTGCAGTTCCAATTGTTCACTAATTACTTCAAAGACTTCCTTTACTTCAATCTCTTCTTTTTGAAGTGTGATTTCATTAGAAAGAATCTTTTCGTAGTCTAATGTTTCATTAACAAGGCGAATGAGTCGTTTCGTTTCTTGTTCCATCATCTCAAAGCAGCGCTGCTTTTTCTCCTCCGGAATGAGGTCATTTTTCATTCCTTCTACTAAACCATTAATTGTCGTCAGCGGTGTTTTTAATTCATGTGAAACGTCAGCAATAAATTGCCGCTTTCGCTTTTCTAAACGATTGATTTCTGTCTGTGCTTTATGAAGCTGCTGTGCCATATTGTTAAAATCATCTCCGAGCAAGCCAATTTCATCATATTGGCCAATAGGAATATGCACATCATACTGACCTTTTGCAATCATTGCGGTTGCGTGGCGAAGACGCTGCACCCGCCTTACTAAAGAGCGTGAGAAAAAAATACTGACCACTAGCACAATTAAAAATGTAACACCTGCTGCAATTAATAAATAACGATTTAATTCCTTAATAATTTCAAGTGTGCTGTGAATGGGAGCTGTTAACATCACACCACCTTGCAGTTCACCATCTCTCACATATGGAATCGCAACAATTGATACAGGTTGTTCAAATTTTTTCACGTCTCGTTTTATTTTCAATGTTTCACCATGTTGAATCTTCTTCCATTCTGCCTCACTTAACAATGGTTTTTTCTTTACCCGAACTGGTGATTGTATAATTTCTCCCTTTTCATTAAAGATAAAAAACTTCGTGTCACACGCATGCAATAGACTAGAGAAATGTTTCAATTTCACAACATGAACATTCATTTCCTTTTTCTCAAGCTCATCAATAATTTTAGTCCCATAAGAAGTCAGCTCTTCTACCTTTGTCTCGTAAGCAAGATTTTTAGCTAAACTTAAAAACATGACACTTAATAAAATAAATGCAACAAGTAAAATAAAAATGTAACTAAACAATAGCTTATAAAAATACTTAATCCTTTTCACAGCCAGCTACCACTTCATCAAATTTATAACCAACGCCCCAAACCGTATGAATCCACATATGTGAGTCAGTGCTAATTTTTTTACGAAGCCGTTTAATATGTACATCCACCGTTCGTTCATCCCCGTAAAATTGATATCCCCAAATGCGTTCTAAGAGCTGTTCCCTTCGAAATACTTGGCGTGGGTGCTTCGTGAAAAAAACGAGCAACTCAAACTCTTTTGGCGTTAAATTTTCCACTTTTTCACCGTCTAAAAATACTTCTCTTGTTTCTTCATTAATATGAAAATGATTGATTTCGTTTTTTACCTGTTTTTTTGATAAACGGCGTACAACCGCCTTCATCCTTGCGATTAACGTAAGCGGACTAAACGGCTTCGTTACATAATCATCTGCCCCGATTTCTAATCCTAGCACTTGATCGGCTTCACTATCTTTTGCTGTTAACATGATAATAGGAACATCACTGCTTTCTCGTATTTTTTGACATAGTTTTATACCATCCATGCCTGGAATCATCCAATCTACAATAAGCAAATCCCAATCTTTCTTTTGAAACAATGAATATGCTTCTAAACCATCTGCGACAAATGTTGCTTGAAAGTCTTCTTTCATAAAAAACATTTCAAGCATTGAACACACGCTCTCATTATCCTCTACAATTAATACATGCATCGCAGCATCTTCTCCATTCATTGAGATCTTTTTCTCCATTTTAAAACTCTTATCTTATGGAAACAACTTTCTATTTCTCTTTTCTTTCTTACAAATAAAAACATAATTTGTTCATAGTTTTGTCATAATTTTTGGATAAGCTATATAACGCAAGCAGTTTACTACTTATAGGAGTGATAAAACATGAAGAAAAAGTTAGTAACAGGAATGTTAGCGTTATCATTATTATGCGGAGCAACATCGCTAACGGCATACGCTTCTACCGATACCTCGCAATCAGAACCAAAACAAGAAACGAAACAAGTAGCGAAACACCACAAATTCATTTCTGAAGAACAATACAAATCACTAATAGAAAAAGGATATAAAAAACATGAAATTTGGAAAGCGGCACGTATCGCAAAGCTAAGTGGAAAAGATATTAATGCTGTATTAGAGTACTATAAACAAAAGCATACATGGAAAGAAACTGCGCAGCACTTTGGCGTTGATCCAAAGAAACTTCATAAATTTCATAAACATCATATGAGCAAAGAAATGGAAGGAAAACTGTTACAAAAAGTAGCAGAGATGCAAAAATCTACTCCGGATCAAGTGAAACAAACAATGCGCGACTATGAAGTATCTTTATTCCATCTTGCTGTACTGAACATTATTTCACAAAAAAGCGGCACACCATTAAATGATGTATTAAAAATGAAAAAAGACGGTATGCATGTAAAACAAATTGCTGAAAAATTAAATGTCAAAAAAGAAGATATTAAAACAGAAATGAAAAAATTAAAAGCATCGCTGAAAATGGAAAAGGCAAAATAAATAAAAAGAAGGAAGAGGCAACTACATGCTTCTTCCTTCTTTTTATACAATCACAATTTAATGGTCATTCTCCTTATATGCCAAGTACATATCTTCGAAAGCTACCTTCTAGCTTTTAACAAGATGATGTTTCTTTTCCTCTACTATCAATGCGGAAACATATGGAATATCCCAACCTACTTTTCACATATTTCTCCGTATAATTCTACATTTATTTCTAAAAACTAACAAAGGTATTTTCTAAACCGGAAAGAGGTGAACCCTATGTTTCGTTTACCGTTCGGAAAAAAAGAAAAAAAACAACAAAAGAGTAACAAAAATAATTGTTCCATACCAGAATTTATTGAAACAATGAAGCAATCGATGGATTTTCTGCATTTTAGCATAACGGACGATGAGAATTTACGTATATTTTATATCAAATCCGTATCAGAAGAACTTGTACTAAAACGTTTTATTCTTTCTCCTATAAAAGAACAGCTAGCAAACATTGAAAAAATAGAAGATTTATCTAATATTGTTCCGATTGAAGAAATTATCTTATCTCCTTCTATAGAGGAAATTCGTGAAAAATTATTAGGTGGATTTATATTAATACAACTTCGAAATGTCTCACAAAAGGATGATTATGCTCTAATTCGTGCCGAAAGTACAGTTCCAGGCAGTCGTATATATAATGATACTGAAAATGAATATAGTGTGATTGGACCGAAAGTTGGATTTGTTGAAAGTCTCGATGTCAATCTTCATTTATTGAGAAAAAGCGTTGTAACAGAAAATCTTATCTTTAAAGAAGTTACAGTTGGATCTATATCAAAAACACAGCTCGTTGTTGGTTATATCGAAGGAATTACAAATGAACAACATGTCAACACTGTAGTGCAAAGATTGCAGGATACTGATTTTGATGTTTCATTTGACGCAACATTAGTTGAACAACTCATTAGTGATAATAGTAATTCATTCTTTCCGCTTCTGCTATCTACAGAGCGCCTAGATCGCGCTATATACGCATTAATATGTGGGCAAGTAATCATTGTAACAAATGGTTCTCCTTATATTTTGGCTGGCCCAACAAATTTATTTGATTTCTTTATTTCACCAGAAGATTATTATTTACCGTGGATTATTGGATCATTTTTTCGTTTTATTCGATTTTTCGGAGCTTTATTCTCTATTTTTTCTTCAGCGATTTATACAGCTGTTTTAACATATCATTATCAAATGATTCCAACAGATCTAGTAGGCCCTATTGTTTTCTCTAGAGCAAACGTACCTTTTCCGCCTGTATTAGAAGTTCTTTTTTTAGAAATCACGATTGAATTATTACGAGAAGCGGGAGCACGCTTACCGCCAAAGATTGGACAAACGCTTGGTATCGTCGGTGGCATTGTCATTGGGCAAGCAACAGTGGAGGCTGCTTTGACAAGTACAATTTTGCTCATTGCCGTTGCTCTATCAGCACTCGCTGCTTTTACAACCCCAACAATTAAAATGTCTAATACGATTCGTATCCTGCGATTTCCACTTATTATATTAGCTGGTATGATGGGTGGTCTCGGTTTAATAATTGGTTTTACTTTTATTTTGGCTCACTTAATTCATTTAAAATCGCTTGGTTCACCTTACTTATTACCGCTTTATCCATTTAGGGGGATTGATTCATCGGAAGCATTTGTCCGCTATCCATTCAGTATGTCAGCAAAGCGCCCTTCTTACCTCCGACCAAAATCGAACTGGCGCTTTAATCCAATGAAAGCAAAAACAAAACAGAATGGTGACAAAACATGAGAAACTTTTTCTTTCCATTCCTTATATGCTTACTATTTTTTCTTTCTAGTTGTGCACAATCACAAATTGTAGATGAAATGCGAATTGTTCATACTGTTGGATTTGATTTAACGAAAGATAACAAATTTAAAGGAACTATTATATACCCTGTTTACAATCTTGGAAAAAATAAAACCCCAAAAACTTTATCATCAGTCGGACGCTCAGGAGAAGTAATTGCAGCTAATTTAGCTGCAAAATCTCCTCACAAGCTAGTAGTAGGCCAAACACGAATGATTGTATTTGGATCAAATTTAAGTAAACAGGGAATTTCAAATATCATTGGAAATTTGCAACGCGATCCGAATATTGGACGAGATGTACAAATTGCATTTGTAGATGGCACAGCAGAACAATTACTAAAACATACGGTAAAAAACGGATCTCTATATTTATCAGAACTAATTGATCAAAATGTTGCAAACGAAAGTATACCGAAAACAAATTTACACGTTTTTCTATATAGTTATTTCTCATTTGGATGTGATCCTTTTCTTCCCTATATCCGAATAGACGGTGAAGATTCTGCTTCTCTTCAAGGCCTTGTATTTTTAAAAAAAGATAAAATTATGATGTATACGAATACTGAAGACTCATTTTTAATTAAATTAGTCATAAATCCAACTAAAAATGGACGATACGAAGTGAATATACAAAGAGGAAAAAATAAGGGTGTTGCTGTCATTCACAGCTTATCGGGAAATAGCACCTATCATATTACAGATAACAATTCTTCACCTAAAGTAGAAATTAAAGTGACACTAAATGGTTTAATTAAAGATTTCCCTAGCTGGATTAATTTAGAAAACCCTAAAAGTATTTCTTATATTGAAGCACAATTACAAGAAAATATTGAGAAGCATTTAACGGCACTCATCAATCAATTTCAAAATAAAAACATAGATCCACTTGGAATTCGTGATCAAATTAAAAGTCGCTCTAGAAAATGGAGTATAAAACAACTTTCAAACATGTATCCATCTATAGATGTTTCTGTAAAAGCAAAAGTCAACATTGTACAATCTGGAATTGGAGAATGAGGAGGAGAAAAAAATGAATCTACATAGCAAAGAATTTACGTTTTCTCCTTATTTTACGTTTTTTTTAATTCACTCTCTTCAAATAGGAGTAGGAATTTTAGGCTTTCAGCGTATTATTATTAAACATGCTGGCTATGATGCTTGGATTTCCATTATTATCATGGGAGTCATTACACATTTCGTTTTATTTTGCATGCTTAAAATGCTTGAAAAAGATAATGATTTAATTAACATTCATACTACATGCTTCGGAAAATGGCTAGGTAAAGTCTTTACAATATTCTTTATGATATATTACGGACTATCTTGTCTTACTATTTTTCGAACATATATTGAAGTTGTTCAAGTATGGGTATTTCCTACTATAAAATTATGGCAAGTTGGGCTTCTTATTTTATGCGTTGTGTACTACATTTTAAGCGGAGGATTTCGCTCTATAACAGGCATATGCTTTTGGGGCGTTATCTTACCTCTTTTAATACTTTCCTTTTTCGTTTTCCCACTTAAATACGCTCATTTCCGCAATATTTTACCTGTTTTCACTCACTCTTTTTCCGATATTATGCGATCGGCAAAGCAGGCTTCGTTAGAATTTCTAGGATTTGAAACATTGCTTATGTTTTATCCACTTATTGAAAAAGGAAAAAGCGTAAAGCGGTGGGCACATTTTAGTATTTTTTTTACAACCTTGCTATATGTGCTTGTAGCCTTGCTATCATTTGTCTATTTCAGCGAAGGCCTGCTGCAGCACACAGTATGGGGGACATTAACGATGTTCAAAATCATTAAAATCCCTTTTATTCAGCGATTTGAATACGTGATTATCTTCCTTTGGTTTCTCATCATTTTACCGAATCTTTGCTTAACAATATGGGCTTCTTGCCAAGCTGCACGCCGTTCTTTTCAATTACCATTTAAGGTTGCTTTTCCAATATTTATTGGAATCATTTATATTAGCTCCTTATTTTTTATGAACCGTGAATCCATCAACACATTAAATACTTATACTTCTAAAATGGGATTGTATTTAATATATGTTTATATACCTGTCCTTTTTGTTTGGCACTATTTTTGTTATCGGTTGAAAAATAACACTTCCTCATAGGAAACAACTGGGAAGTTTGTTACAATTTTAGTAAAATTAAAGTAAAGGAGAAATATTGATGAAAAAGCCGCTTTTATTATGCAGCATGACAGGAATACTTGCCTTTACAATGATAGGCTGCACGAATACTGAAGATAAACAGTCAGCAAAAGAAACAAGTTCTTCCACTTCATCACATGAACATAAACAACCAGCAAAAGAAACAAGTTCCTCCACTTCACCACATGAACATCACCAAGAACAAAGGGATATCGCCGAAACAACAAAAGGAATCGATACACTCCCTTCTTTTTTATCTGGACATGATGCGCAAATAAAACAAGTTTATGCTGTAGCAGCAAAACACGCTGAATTACTTCAATGGATTCCATGCTACTGCGGATGCGGTGAAAGTGTCGGGCATAAAAGCAATAAAGACTGTTTCATTCGTGAAATCAAAAAAAATGGTCAAGTTGTTTGGGATTCTCATGCAACAACTTGTGTAAATTGTCTACAGATTGCATTAGACGCGGCAAGATTACAAGACAAAGGGAAATCACCACTTGAAATTCGAAACTACATTGACAGCAAATATAAAGAAGGATATGCGAAACCAACACCTACCCCAATGCCAAAAGAATAAAGTGAAACTTTCACAGTAATCCTATACGCGAAGCAAGCTTTTATAGGTCATTTTGCTTCATGATGTATTAAAATATTTCCCATTTGAATGAAAGAAAAACGAGGGAGATAATCCCTCGTTTTTTCTTTAAAATCACTATCTATTTCGTAAGAATACCATCTCTGAAGTGAAGTTCCAACTGTATCATCTGCATCTTTTATACAAAATGTCATGTTTTTCGCACCCGATTTCATATTACCCAAAGCGACTATTTCTTGAAATACTGTTTTGGAAACCGTTAATATTAACATAATATCTTAATATATAATTACATATAGAAAGTTTAATATCCTGCAACTACGCCAAAAATACAAAAAATAGATGCTCATATTTTATTATTAAAGTGTACATTCATTAATTCCTCCTCTTTTTACCATAACATTCTGTTAACAAATTCTTTCAAGTGTATTTCTTCTTCTCTGTCACACACTATATATAACTCCTCACTAAGGAGGTACAAAATGCACACATACACCGACTACGATAAAGCTCTCTATTACACGTATTGCTGTAATTGGGAGAAGCTGCTTGTACTTATGGTACAAACAGAAGATGAGCTGTTTTCGAAACGAATTGAACACTTTCTACATGCTTATCAATACGGTAAAGATTTATCAGAAGTTGATCAAAAACTCCAACTTTTGTTTCAATATATTGATCATGCCACGCAAAAAACATATACAGAACAAGCAGAGCAAGCGGAACAAGTTCATATGTAAATAAAGTGAGACTTCCATCGGCGGGAGGCTTCATCCCCCACTGATGGAAAGCTCTCACCAATCAGGCTTTTACTACCATAAAACGCTATCCCTATGCACCGGGATAGCGTCTTTGTATATTTTTCCAGTCCACTGTTCATAATACATAATGAATATTAAGTAGACGGACGTGATCATGTGAAAAAGCACATTTACTTATTTTTACTTATTGCATTGTTTATGCTTGGCTGTCAAAAATCCGCAAAACAAAATAATCCTGAAAACTTCCAACCATTTCAAGGAGCTAAAAACGAGCAAGGAACAATTAACGTGCTACTTATCGGAAATGATTCACGCGGAGAAAAACAAGCTAGAGCTGATACAATCATGATTGCACAATACAATAAAAAAGAAAAAAGTGTAAAACTCGCTTCTATTATGCGGGATAGCTATGTAGAAATTCCTAACTATGATAAAAAATATAATAAAATCAATGCTTCCTACTATTATGGAGGTCCTGAATTATTACGAAAAACCATTCAACATAACTTCGGAATTGATGTTTCACATTACGTTACAATCGACTTTGCGGCATTTGAAAAAATTGTAGATACCGTCGCTCCAGAAGGAATTGCCGTGAATGTAACACAAGCAATCATCGATGACATGGGATTACAATTACAACCCGGATCCCAACGACTACATGGAAAAGAATTATTAAAATACGCACGTTTCCGTCATGATGCTGAAAGTGATTTTGGACGTGTACAACGCCAACAAGAAGTACTACAGGCTCTGCAAAAAACCTTTACTGAAAAAGTTCAATCCGTAGACGGTGTATTTCAATTACCCACGGTAATACAAGACCTTCTCCCTTATATCCATACTAGTATGGATACTCAAACATTATTTTCACTCGGCAGCAACGTTTTATTCCATCCTATTGAAAAGATGGAAACGATGCGAATTCCAGTGGCAAATGGATATGAAGAAAAAACATACGAGCATGCTGGGGCAGTATTACAGCTTCACCCACAAAAAAATAAAGAAGCCATTCAAAAATTTTTTATCGATTCAACGAAAGCTGTTAATCATTAATTTTGCTCGTTACAATCAAGTAAAAACAAGGTGTACATCACCTTGTTTTTTTATTTCCAAGTTTTCATCGCAAAAAACTTTTATTATGTTGAATGTTTTCTCTTTCTTTTCCACTCCTCCTCGTACTATAATTTTGTATGTAACTATTATAAGAGAGGTATAAAGAATGGATCGCGAAAAAAAACAAGAAACTTTGTTATTTACGGCTTGGGGAACTTCGTTTATCGCTACACTCGGAAGCTTATATTTTTCCGAAATTATGAAATTTGAACCATGTACATTATGTTGGTACCAACGTATTTTTATGTATCCATTTGTGTTACTACTTGGCATTGCAGTTGCACGCAAAGATTACCGCATTGCCACATATGCCTTACCAATTGCAAGCATCGGTGCCTGTATATCGCTATATCATTATGCCCTTCAAAAGATACCTGCTCTCTCAGCAGCTGGAGCAGTATGTGGGCGAGTTCCTTGTACAGGAGAGTATATTAATTGGTTTGGCTTTATCACAATTCCATTTCTAGCACTAACTGCTTTTGTAATTATCTCTATTTGCAGTTTCCTTTTACTAAAAACAAATAAGGAGATGAAATAATGAAAAAAATGTTTCTTTTTGGCGGCATTGTCGTCGCTTTATTAATCGCTATTTTTGCAGTAACAAATGCTGAACAAAAACAAGAAAATGCAACAGACTACTATACGAATAAAATTTCTTTAGAAGATCTCCGAAAAAATGTAACAGAAAAGAAAGATCAAACAATTTACTTCTATCAAACAGATTGTCCACATTGTAAAAGAGTATCGCCAATTGTCATTCCAATGGCAAAAGATATGAACATTGATATGAAAGTTATCGACTTAGAAAATGAACCAAACGCTGTGTGGGATGAATTTAAAATTACAGGTACACCAACGATTATTCGCTTTAAAGAAGGAAAAGAAGTAAGCCGCATTGAGGGAGAAGAGTCAAAAGACAAGTTCAAAGAATGGTTTACAGCAAACAAGAAGTAACAAGAAAAGGAAACTTCCTTTATACATGAAGTGGGTACAAAAATCTCACACTACTTGTATAAGGAGGGGATCCTATGCCAGAAGTACGATGTTCTGTCTCCAACTGCTCATTTTGGGGACAAGGTAACTTTTGTCAAGCAAATACCATCCTCGTTCAACCTGACTCTCAAGAATCTATACAATCAGCGGACGAGTCATTTACAAATACAATATTATCTGGACAAGCGATAGAAAGCTCGGCAACAACGAGTGTAGAAACATGTTGCCATACCTTTCAACCAAGATACTAAACAACTGCCCATCTCACACTGCATGAGATGGGCTTTCTTTTTTCTCTTTTTCCTTCCATACTATATATAAAAGAAAATCAGTTAGGAGCAAATGAGATGAAACAAGTTTTCTGTATTGGGGAATTATTAATTGATTTTGTTTGTCGTGATTCAAACGTATCATTAATAAATGGAATTAGATTCGAAAAGAAAGCGGGCGGAGCGCCTGCAAATGTCGCTGCAGCCATTACAAAGTTAGGTGGAAAAGCTGCTTTTATGGGATAAGTCGGAAATGATCCATTTGGAGAATTTCTAGAAAAAACTTTACGAGATGCAGATGTGGATACATCTATGCTTATGAAAACTCCCGCCACTTATCTCCTTCGGATCTTGAAGTGGGGGTTTCTCGTGTATCACTTCAAGAGATTCTTAACACGAGTGGAGTTGACACAGCTGCCTGATGGCACAACCCCTCTATTCCATCGGCAAACGCCTTTGGAACTGCTTTTTTTAAGATGTTATAGGAACCATTCACATCTGCGTTTAGTAATTTGTTCTCTTTCGTACGATACAAGCCACGTGTGATCCGTTTTCCACTGAACTCAGGAATATCTTCCTCACCGTAAGTTGGGATTGCATCATTGTTTAGAAAGGATGCTTTACTTGTATACGATTCTTCTACAACTCGTACAAGAATACCTTTTCATTTTGCCTTATAGGTGATCATTTCAATGAGTAGATTATGCGGGATATGGCAGAACGATTGATTCTGTTGTTTTCCCATATCACTGCTTTGTTTCCATGATGTATTTTTCCCAATCACAATCATAGAGAGTTCTTGTTGAACCGCCATCTGAACAATGTGGTAACTCATTTTGTGGAAGATATCTTTTATTTTGAGAAACCGTTTTTCATGAAGCCTTTCTAAACGCTTTGATGTATGTGGTCCTTCTTTTGGTTCTTTTCCATGACGAAGAATACCCAGTAAATAAGCCTTTTGCTTGTTGTAATATTGATTGATGCTTTTGATGACATTGCCCTTTACTAACACAGGAGTGGCCCCTGTATTCGTTATGATAGTTGCAATGTTATTGATCCCTAAATCAATACTCATGTAGCGATGGTTGTCTACATGCTTAGGTGCTGGCTCAGATTGTTCAGTCACAATTTCCACCTTAAACTTCCCATAAGCAGGAGAAACACGTACCTCTTTGAGACTACCAATCCGCCCAAACAATTTACCAATATTTAATTTTATGCTTGTTTTCGGAAAACGAATGTACTTCTCTTGGAGTTTACATACTTGATTCGTGAATACAATTTCTTTCATAGATGATTTGATATATTTTGGAATGCGAGGTCTGCCCGTAAAAGTGGAAGGATGTTTCTGATATGCTTTCATAGAAGCGAAGAATGATTTCCAATTTTGATACAACTTCTTCATAACTGCTTGATTGGTTTGCGCTGGCAAATTCATATAATCTTGTTGCTTCATTGTTTTAAACAAACAATCTAAAAAGTTATACGATAGAAACGATTTCTCTTTTGTCGGGAATGTAAACAAGTTACATTTTACATCTTTCTGTTCTTTCACAAGTTTTTCTTTTTGTTTTTGCACGCGTTTTTGATACGCATACAGTTGATTTTCATTCATGATTTCAATATGTGCTTGCAATGTACGAAGAACTTCTTGTTGAAGCGGCTGTAATGGCTTTTCATTACGTAAGGCCGTATAAACTTGGCGAATATAGAAGTTTGTTGTATTGTAGAGATTTTTTGCATTTTGACACATTTCCATGAAGTATACGTACAATTTATGACCTTTCTTGATCCAAATTTGATAGGTTGCATATTCTTTTTCTTTTGTCATCATGTTCACCTCCTTCTTTTCTTCATGATACTACAAAACAGCTGAAAAGAACATACGTTCGTAATATAACGAAAATATTTTTACAAATGCGATGACAATTCATCTCTACCTTAAACTGGGCTATGCCCTACTCGTTTTGAAGATGGAGTTTTCTTGCCAATTTTCCGATAAAGCTGCTGAAGTATTATTATCATACGGAGCAAAAGCTATTGCCATTACACTTGGAGAACGAGGTACACTTCTTACAACAAATGAGACTCAAACTATTATTCCATCCATTAAGGTACAACAAGTCGATACAACTGGTGCCGGTGATACTTTTGTCGGTGCAATGCTGTATCAATTCGCAAAAGAAGAACGCGTTCATATAGATTTTACAAAATTACAACAATATATATCATTTGCAAACAAAGTTGGTGCACTTACTTGCACAAATTACGGAGCAATTTCTTCACTCCCAACACTTGAAGATATAAAAGCGTATTACTAATCGTACGCTTTTATATCAAAATAACCCCCTGTTTCCAGGTAGCATGCATCATTGAAATATATACAATAACAATAAAAACCGTACCAAATAATGTAATCCATCGATATAGACTATCTTCACATTCTCTTGCCTCAACAAATGCCCATACAAATCCCATTAACAATAATAAGTCTATATATGGAATGTATATAGAAAAAATAAATGAAACATACAAATATATAACAAATAAACAAAGTGTAATTAAAAAAATTTTAAACGCAAATTGACTGTCTCCATTTTGCATAGCCTATCCCCCCTCAGCTTTACAATATTATATTCAGAGGGGAATTTTGTTGCGTAAAAAAAGGATACCCTGCCCCAGCGGTACCCTTTACTCCACTTCATATTTTCGTTTGTATATATTACTCAGTACAGAGTATGGAATTTGTTCATATCTTACCGTTGTCTCTTTTTCATCCATAATATATAAATTATTCCCTACATAATAAAGCCCGTTCTTTCCTTGCGAATATACAGGATATACTTCATTCGGTAGTACAGTTTTAATTTCAGTAAATTGCCCGTTCGGCTCCTGCCAATATATTTTTGTTTGGTCTATCGTCGTAATCTTACCAATTTGCTCTTCCTCTAAAGCATGCCCATTCCAGCTAACAACTCGGTATCCAAATTGATGTGCTGCATATTCAGGAGATGTATGAAAATGAGCAATAATTACCTTCGTTTGTAATGGAGTGCGTTCATACAACCATTCAATATCACGATTATACATGCGAATACATCCATTTGACTTGCGGCTGCCAATCGACCATTCACGATTTGTCCCATGAATCCCATATTGATTTTTATTTATGCCCATCCACCTAGTGCCGAGTGGATTATTTGGTGAACCACCCGGAATATTTTTTCTATGATATGCTTTATTTTTATATTTATTAATAACGCAAAATGTTCCTTCTGGTGTAGGGGTGTTCATACTTCCTGTTGTGACAGGAAAAGTTCGCACATAATTTCCGTCTTCGAAAAAAGATAATTGGTTTGTTGCTAGATTTATTAGTAATAAATGATCTCTCTCCGCAGCAAAAGTAATTGGTACGCATAAAAAAAAGAAAAGAAATAAAAATGTAAGGGAACATGCCTTTTTCATCAATGTCACCTCCACATTCCCCTCAAAATCTCACCATAAAACACTATGGTTCATTTAGTTTTTACTATAAATTCAATTCTTATGAACAGTACTACAAAATAGCTGTTCCTCATTTCATTAATGAGAGCTAACCTTAAAGGCGCGTAGATGCCTTAAAGAGTTAGTCTTTTTTTACGTGTCCTCAAAGATATCGGCGGTTCGACAGAATATAAAGTGAAACTTCCAGCAGTGGCGCTTTTCTCACTGATGGAAAGCTCTCACCAATCGGGCGTTTACGGGCAGTTTTCTTCCTTGTTCTTCTCCATTCTTTACTGCTCGGAAATAGCAAGATAAAGACCTTTCGATCATGTTCGGCATGCGAGTAGTCGGGGTGCTAGCTAGTCCTATGCCATCTAACCGTTTATAATAACACCGCCATTAACATGAAGCATTTGTCCAGAAACATAAGTAGAATCATCAGAAGCTAAATATACATATGCCGGTGCTAACTCAGATGGTTGTCCCGGCCGTTTCATTGGTACATTGCTTCCAAATTCCGATACTTTTTTCTTATCAAAACTTGACGGGATTAGTGGTGTCCAAATTGGACCTGGTGCAACTCCGTTAACACGAATACCTTTTGGAGCCAGCGATTTTGCCAATGAACGTGTAAAGGAGACAATCGCACCTTTTGTTGCTGAATAATCAATGAGCTGCTCATTTCCTTCGTATGCCGTAATGGAAGCAGTATTCACAATTACATCACCTTGTTTTAAATGAGCAAGTGCAGCTTTTGTTATATAAAAATACGAGAAGATATTAACTCGAAATGTCTTTTCCAGCTGCTCTGCTGTAATTTGCTCTAAACCTTGCTGTGGATATTGCTGAGCAACATTATTCACAACAATATTTAAACCTCCCAATTGTTTTGCAGCCTCCGCTACAACTTGCTGACAATGCTGTTCATCACTTACATCTCCCGGAAATAAAAAACATTGTGCACCTTGCCCTTCTACCCAACGCTTCGTTTCTTCTGCATCTTCATGTTCATCTAAATAAGCAATTGCTATATTCGCACCTTCTTTTGCAAAAGCGATAGCTACTGCTCGGCCAATTCCGCTATCTCCCCCTGTAATAAGTGCATATTTCCCTTGCAACTTCCCGCTCCCTTTATACTTCTCATCTATACATTTTGGGCGTGGATTCATGATTTTCTCAATTCCCGGCTGCCTCTCTTGATGTTGCGGGGGCAATGTTTTCTTTGGTTGTTCTTGTTGTGTCATACAGAAAAACCTCCTTATCATATCTCTTTCTTATGATGTGCCAAATCAAAAAATATACTTATTCTTACAAAAGCGAAATATATGTACAAAAAAGACGTTTAATATTCGAAATTTCAACATAAAATACAGAGAAATATGAAGTTTTTTATGTAAACCTCTTGCAAAAAAACAAAATAACGAATATTATATATAACTGTTGTGAAAATTATTCGTGAAAAGAAAGGATGTTTTTATGTTTAACCTTTCAAAACATCAAACTTCTATTAAAACTGAAATTATGGCTGGTATTATTACCTTCTTAACAATGGCATATATTATTGTCGTAAACCCAGTCATCCTTGGTGATGCAGGCGTTCCATTTGAACAAGCATTTACAGCGACAATCATTGCTGCTGTTGTCGGAACATTATTTATGGCATTCTTTGCAAATTTACCAATTGCACTTGCACCAGGAATGGGATTAAATGCTTATTTTGCTTACTCTGTTGTAAAAACTCATGAAGGTATGACATATGCAATTGCTTTCTCTGCTGTATTCGTAGCAGGTATAATTTTAATTTTGCTATCATTAACTTCTTTCCGTACAAAATTAATGGAAGCTATTCCTGAAAACTTAAAACATGCAATTACAGCTGGTATCGGTTTATTTATCGCATTTATCGGCTTACGTCTGACAGGCATCGTTGCGAAACATCCCTCAAATTTAGTTGGGCTTGGAGATCTTCACTCTCCGCCTGTTTTACTTGCATTGGCTGGACTTGGTATTACATTAGTACTTATGTCTTTAAACATAAATGGGGCATTATTTATCGGTATGTTATTAACAGGAATTATCGCATATTTTACTGGACAATTAACATTTTCAAACGGAATTACATCTCTGCCAGGTTTACCTGAAGGCGTGATTGTTTCCAATCCAATTACAGCATTTTCTGACGTTATTAACTATGGATTATACGGTGTTGTCTTCTCGCTCCTCCTTGTAACATTATTCGATACAACAGGTACATTACTTGGAGTTGCACAGCAAGGCGGGTTTATGAAAGATGGTAAACTTCCAAAATCCGGTCGTGCCCTTCTTTCAGATTCTATCTCAGCAACGATTGGCTCAATGTTCGGTACAACACCAACGACTGCTTATATCGAATCTTCTGCTGGTGTTGCTGCCGGTGGTCGTACAGGTTTAACAACACTAACTGTTGCGATATTATTTGCAGTAGCTGCATTCTTCGGCCCGCTTGTCGGCGCAGTATCTGGTGTTGCCGCAATTACAGCTCCATCATTAATTATTGTTGGTAGTTTAATGATGGGCGCAGTTCGTCATATTGATTGGGATGCATTTGATGAAGCTTTCCCAGCATTTTTAGTTATTTTAACCATGCCGCTTACATCAAGCATTGCAACAGGTATTGCGCTCGGCTTCATTTCATACCCGCTTATGAAAATGGCAAAAGGGCAATTCCGTGCAGTTCATCCGCTTTTATACGTATTCGGTATTTTATTCGCTTATCAGTTAGTATTCATACCACATTAAGCTTCCTCTTTATGAGGAAGTTTTTTTATAAAAAATGTTTGACACCTATATAGAAATGTGGAATAATTCGAACTAGTTAAATATTTGATGTCTTATCAAGAGCAGGTGGAGGGATGAGCCCTATGAAACCCGGCAACCGACCCATAATGGGCACGGTGCTAATTCTTACAACACATATGTGTTGAGAGATAAGAGAACGATGATAAGGCGTCTTTTCGATGAAAAGACGTTTTTTTATTTCCTCTCCCTCCCCGCTCTTGTATGTAAATCGGGGAGGGATTTTTCATGAAGAAATTATGTTCAATCTTATTAATTATTCTGCTATTCACATTAACAGCCTGTAAAAGTGAACAAGATGCTGTTTCTTCTCAAACTCAACAAACAGCTACAAAAGAAACAACTTCAAAACAAGAGAATTCACAAACGGAAATTCCAAAAAAAGTACAAAAACCTTTAAAAGTTGCTTTAATTATGCAAATGTCTATTGGCACTTTCTCTTCTCAATATATTGAAGGAGTAAAAAAACAAATTGAACAATTCGGCGGAAGCGTTCAAGTGTACAACTCCGATAACGATTTAGCAAAGATGGCTGCCAATTTAGATGCTGCTATTAACGCAAAAGTAGATGGAATTTTAATTGATCACGGGCGCTCTGAAGCATTAAAACAAGGTGTAGAAAAAGCATTACAAGCAAACATCCCCGTCGTAGCATTCGATAACGATTTACGTTTACCTGGTGTTACTGTTATTGATCAAGATGACTATAGCCTCGCATGGAAATCATTAAAAACATTAGCTGAAGATTTAAATGGAAAAGGAAACATTGCCGTTGTATGGGTTGGCGGATTTGCCCCTATGGAACACCGCAGCGTCATTATCGATGCCTTTTACAAACGTTACCCAAACATAAAAGAAGTAGCTCGCTTTGGTACAGCTAGTAACAATACCGCTCTAGATACGCAAGCACAAGTAGAAGCATTGCTGAAAAAATATCCAAAAAAAGGAGAATTAGATGCTATTTTTGCCGCTTGGGATGAATTTGCAAAAGGTGCAGTAAAAGCACTAGAACAAGCGGGCCGAACAGATATAAAAGTATACGGTATTGATTTAAGCAACGAAGATTTACAACTAATGCAAAAGCCAGCTTCTCCATGGGTCGCAACAGCTGCCACAGATCCAGCTGAAGTAGGAAAAGTACAAGTACGCTTCTTATACCAAAAGATTGCAGGAGAACATACGCCAGATATTTATTCATTAGAACCACATCTTGTAAAGAAAACGAATTTACCTACAGAAAGTGTAGCAATGGAACAGTTATCAAAATACATAAATGGCTGGGGCAACTCAAAAGATGCTTACTCACCTTGGATGAATAAATTAGAAAAGGAGAAAAAATAATGACATTTTCACTCCAAAACATTGCACATCATTATACAGATGTTCCGGTATTACAAGATGTTTCTATGACGATTAAAAAAGGACAAATACACGCGTTACTAGGAATGAATGGAGCAGGAAAAAGTACTTTATTAAAAATTGCAACCGGAGAAATCACTCCGGTTGCTGGAAAACTTCTCATCGATGAGAAAGTAGTCTCTTTTTCTTCACCACGAGACGCAAAAAAACATGGCATTGCTTTCGTAACACAAGAAGTTGATCACGGATTGGTTCCAAATTTGTCTGTACTAGAAAATGTACTCCTTGATTATTTAGCAATGCAAAACAAAACATTTTTTTCAAAATCAAAACTCGTACAGCTTGCAGAACATTATTTGCATGCTGTACATATTGATCTGAATGTATGGAAAGACATTTCAAATTGTTCTTTACACGAAAAACAATTGCTTCTCATTGCTCGTGCCCTATCAAATAAGGCAGCTTTTCTCTTATTAGATGAACCTACTTCTTCACTTGGTCCAAAAGAAGCAGCAAACTTCGGTAATTTATTACAACAATTAAAGGCACAAGGAATTGGAATTGTTTTAATTTCTCATCGCATTTCAGAAATTCGGCAATATGCAGATGTTGTAACTGTATTACGAGACGGAAAAGTCGCACTATCTGAAGCCACTTCTGCAATTACCGACCAACAAATTGTTGAAGCGATGACAGGAAAACAAATGACAATGCATGCAAATACACAAAGCAAATTAGAAACACCATATATATTTCAAGCAGACAATCTTTATGTATATCGGAATCGTCCTCCTCTTTCCCTTCACATTCGCAAGGGGGAAACAGTTGTTATATATGGGTTAATAGGCAGCGGGAAAACGACTCTTGCAGAAACATTATTTGGTGCTCGCCACTCTTATGTAGCAGAAATTAATAAACAAAACATAAAAATTAAAACTCCGCGTGATGCCATTCAAGCAAAGATTGCGCTCGTACCCGAAGAACGAAGAAAACAAGGGTTATTTTTATCGGAAAGCATTACAGATCATTTAAATTTACATCAATCCGGCTGGAAACAATTACGTTCAGAAAGAGCTCATACAGAAGCAGCCATTTCTTCATTTCGTATTTCGCCAAACGATCCAAATGCATTTGTGCATTCACTTAGCGGGGGCAATCAACAAAAAGTTTCTATAGCAAAATGGATCGGATTTACACCAAACATATTTCTTTTTGATGAACCAACAAAAGGAGTAGACGTCGCTGCAAAACAAGATATCTTTCGATTTATTAAACAAATCACAGCAGCTGGTAGCTCGATTATATATTTCACTGGAGAACAAGATGAAGCATTACAAATCGCAGATCGCATTCTTGTATTAGCAAACGGAGAATTTATAGGAGAATATCGTCCACATGAACTATCTCCAGAACAACTTTTACATCTATCTGAAGGGAGCCATTCCATTGAATCTAGTTCATGAAACAAAATCAAAAAAGCAACTTATATCTACTAATCTTTTCTATCAATTTAGTACAATTGCTATTATTATAGGTGTTACTATTTTCTTTTCAATTGTAAATGATTCTTTCTTAACTTATAAAAATATTAGTGATATTTTACGCTCTGTTTCTATTGTTACATTACTTGCCATCGGAGTTACATTTACATTAATTGTTGACGGTTTCGATTTATCAGTTGGATCAACAGCTAGCTTAGCCACAATTGCTTCTGCAGCATGTCTTGTTTTATACAGACAGGAATTGTTACTTACACTACTAATCCCCATTTGCTGTGGGGTATTAGTTGGATTACTAAATGCATTACTCATTATCCGTATTAAACTACCTGATTTACTTGCTACATTAAGTGTGATGTACATTGTTAACGGAATTCACCTAACATTTTCAAAAGGCTCTTCTATTTATGAAGGAATGCCTAGCACGAACGGAACTGCTTCCGGACATTTTATTCCTTCTTTTTTATTTATTGGCCAAGGTTCTATCGCAAGTGTCCCGGTTCCTGTAATAATTATGCTTATCACTGTACTAGCTTCATATTTATTTTTAGAAAAAACAACGTATGGACGCTTCTTTTATATGACAGGCGGAAACCGTGAAGCTGCTCGATTAGCCGGGATTCCTACAGATCGTTACCGTTTATACGCCTATATGATCAGTGGGCTTCTCGCTTCTATTGGCGGCATCGTTCTTAGCAGCCGTATTGGGACTGGTCAAGTATCAGCTGGTGCACCGCTATTAATGGATGCTGTCGCTGCCGCTTATATTGGCTATGCAATGTTCGGTGCAAAAAAACCGAACGTAATTGGAACTTTTCTTGGCTCTATTCTAATTGGTATTATTTTAAATGGTTTAACAATGATGAATGTTCCTTATTATGCTCAAGATATTGTAAAAGGAAGTATCCTCGTTGCTGCTCTTGCTTTTTCATTTACTAAAAAGAAGATTTCTCGCTAAAACAAAGGGTGACTCCTATAAAATTGAGTCACCCTTTGTTATTTAGCAAGAAATTGCATTAAATCTTCATACGTTTTCTCAGCATCTTGAAATCCTTGCTCGTACAAGCGCTGTAATTTTTCTGGATTCTTCTCCATACGATCCACTTCTAATTGTTCTGTCGGACGAATAACGAATATATTCCCAGCTGCTTCTTCTTTTTCAATATAATGAAGTGTCTCATTATATATTTCGTAACGAGCTAGCATTGTGTTTACTAAATTAGGATATCTTTTATACGCTTTAGTTGCAATCCAGCCAAATTTTGATTTTTTCTTCGCATAACCTTTATTTCTTGTTAAAACAACAACTGACTTTTGATAACCATCTACCTGTGCCTTCCGAACAGGAATTGGATCTGAAATTCCGCCATCCAATAGCTTTTTCCCGCCAAATTCTACAACAGGTGCTACAAATGGCAATGAACTTGATGCCTGTAATAATGTTAATGCTTCTTTCTGAGTACGTCCTTTTTCAAAATAAACAGGCTGTCCAGTTTCACAATCCGTCGCTCCTACAAGCAAACGCTGTTCCGTATTAAAATAGGTTTCAAAATCAAATGGAACATGCTGCATTGGGATTTCACGAAAAATAAAGTCCATATCAAACAGCTGACGCTTTCTCCACAAGTTTTTATACGATAAATATCTTGGATGCGTCACATATTCAATGTTCACTGTTTTATTTCTTTCTTTTTGTCTTGAAAGATACGACGCTGCATTACATGCACCTGCCGATACACCAACCACATATGGAAAATATAAATCGTTTTCCATAAAGTACTCCAATACACCCGCTGTATATACACCACGCATACCGCCACCTTCTAATACTAAACCCGTATTTTCAAGCATCGCTCTCTCTCCTCGTTCTATATATGCTTATTAACTATTCACATTGTTAAATATCTCTTTCTATTATATATAAAATTTTTAAGAAACCATATTCAGACGACTTACAGAATAGAAAAAATCGTATTCATATACATGAATACGATTTTTTTGGCATACTCTATCCCCGCTGATCTGCCACAATATGAATATCAATATTCGTCGTCTGTCTCATAATCTCATTTACAATCGAACCTTTTCGAATTTCTTCCCATCTTGTTCTTGCCGATTGACCGAGCAAAATTTGCGTTACCTGTAATTGTTTTGCAACTTGAATAATCGTATCAGCAGGCTTATTTCCTTTGGCCTCTTCTAATAAAAATGTAGCATCAAACTGGCTCGTTAAAGCCTTCCATTCGGCAATAACCTGTTTCTTTGCTTCTGATAAAGATTCAATATTTTCTCTTTCTACATTTAATACATATAACTCCGCATTTAAACGGTTTGCCATACGCCAGCCTCTACGAATGAGCTTTTCTGCTGTGGAACTATATTGGACGCAAACGAGAATTTTTTCTTTCACTCCAATTGGTTCTTCAGCAAATTGACTAATTTTCTCATCCATATCATCTGCAACTTCTCGAAGTGACAGCTCACGGAGCGCACCTAAATTATTAAGGGTAAAAAAATGATTTAAGCTGCGTTGAATTTTTTCTTCCTTATATATCTTTCCATCCATCAATCGTTTTCTAAGTACTTCCGGTGTTACATCTACAAGCTGAATTTCATTTGCCTTTTGTAATATAAAATCAGGAATGCGCTCCCTTACTTTCACTCCTGTAATTTGTTCTACAATATCATGAACGCTTTCCAAATGCTGAATATTAAATGCAGATAGAACATCAATACCAGCATCCAATAATTCTTCCACATCCATATAACGTTTTTTATGTTTAGAGCCTGGAATATTCGTATGAGCCAATTCATCGACAATGACAACTTGCGGTGCCCGTTTTATAATTGCTTCAACATTAAGCTCTTGAAATACCTTTCCTTTATAATGAATTTCTTTTAAAGGAACAGCTTCTAAATCAGCAATAGCATCGTCTGTTTCTTTTCGTCCATGAGTTTCAATTAAACCAATAACAACATCAATGCCTTCTTTTCGCATCTCTCTCGCATCAAAAAGCATTTTATAACTTTTTCCCACTCCGGGAGCTGCTCCGACATACAGCTTTAATTTCCCTCGATTCAGTTGCCGAATATATTCTAAATATTCTTCTGGTGTACGCCTTTGGAACGTTGGCTTATAGTCATCTGCATACATCACAAATTCCCCCTACCCCTACCAAATAATGCTACCCCAATCCCTTAGATTGAGGTAGCATTGTTACTATCCCGCATTAACGGGCAGTAAGATCCCCCACCTTAGATTCAGAGAAAAGCGAAGAAGATAGGTGGGGAATAACTGCCCGTAAAAGCCCGATTGGTTCAACTAACCATCAGTGTGGGATAAAGCCCCCCACTAATGGAAGTTTCACTTTATCTCATCATTTTTTGTAATTCTAGATTTAGCTTTAATACATTGACACGATCTTCACCAAATAGTCCGAGTGCTTTTCCTTCTGTTTGAGATTCAATAAGCTTATTAATTCTCTCTTTCGGAATATTCGTTATTTTAGAGATGCGATCTACTTGTGCGTAAGCTGCTTGTGGACTAATATCAGGATCTAATCCTGAACCGGAATTCGTTACTAAATCCATCGGAACCTCTGAAACAGGAACTGTTGGATTTTCCTTCTTCCAATTTTCTACACTCTCTTCTACACGTTTTAATAAATCTGGATTAGATGGTGCATAGTTATTAGATCCGGATGCTTCTGCTTTATATTCTATACTAGACACACGTCCATGAAAATAACGTGGATCTGTAAAATTTTGACCAATTAATTTTGAACCAATCACTTCATTTTTTTCATTATATATGAGACTTCCGTTCGCATTATCTTTCATAACCGCTTGTGCAATTCCTGTGACAAGTAATGGATATACAAGCCCGCACACAATAAGAAACGTAAAGGTTATACGAATGACAGGTGAAAGTATCTTTTGTTTTTCCAACATTTTCATTTCCCCTTTTCCTTAAATGAACAGCCCTACAATCATGTCAATCAGCTTAATACCAATGAATGGAACAATCATTCCACCAAGTCCATAGATAAGTAAATTACGTCCTAACAATGCATTAGAGCTCATCGGTTTATAAGCAATTCCTCTCATCGCTAACGGAATAAGCAGCGGGATAATAATCGCGTTAAAAATAAGCGCTGATAAAATGGCTGATAACGGTGAATGTAATTTCATAACATTCAAAGCTTCCATTTGTGGAATTGCCAATGTAAACATTGCTGGAATAATCGCAAAGTATTTAGCAATATCATTGGCGATACTAAATGTTGTTAATGCACCGCGTGTCATTAATAGCTGCTTACCAATTCCTACAACCTCAATAATTTTCGTTGGGTTTGAATCTAAGTCAATCATATTTGCTGCTTCTTTTGCTGCTGCAGTACCGCTATTCATCGCCAGACCAACATCCGCCTGTGCTAAGGCCGGTGCATCATTTGTACCATCACCAGTCATGGCAACAAGCTTTCCTTTTTCTTGCTCTGCTTTTATTACTGCAATTTTATCTTCCGGCTTACATTCTGCTACAAATTCATCCACACCTGCTTCTTTTGCAATTGTTGCGGCAGTAAGTGGATTATCACCTGTACACATTACTGTTTTAATTCCCATTTGACGAAGCTGTTCAAATCGTTCGCGCATACCTGGTTTGACAGTATCTTTTAAATAAATTAATCCGTAAATACGATTATTCGCTGCAACTGCAAGTGGTGTACCACCTTCTTTTGCAATTAAATCAGCTTTTTGATTTAAGTCTTTCGGAATTGTACCGCCTTGTGATTGTACCCATTCAAGTACAGCACCAACTGCACCTTTTCGTACTTTTGTACCATCTACTAAGTCAACACCGCTCATTCGTGTCTCGGCTTTAAATGGAACAAACTCACCTTGCTCAGCAAGTGTACTGTTATAAGAGAATGCTTTTGATTGTACGTATTCAATAACCGAACGTCCTTCTGGTGTTTCATCTAACACGGAGCTAAGCGCTGCCCATTTTGCAACTTGTTCAATTGTTTCATTTCCCACTGGCAAAAGCGTGTGCGCCATACGATTACCGAATGTAATCGTACCTGTTTTATCTAAAATAATTGTATTAATATCACCCGCTGCTTCAACTGCTTTACCACTCATTGCTAAAACGTTAAACTTCGTTACACGGTCCATACCTGCAATCCCAATTGCGGATAACAAACCACCAATTGTTGTTGGAATTAAACAAACAAGAAGTGCAACTAGTATAGACGTATCAATTTGAAAACCAAGATAATTCGTAAAGATTGGTAACGTAACAACAACGATTAAGAAAATAAGTGTTAAACTCGTTAATACAGTGTTCAGAGCAATTTCATTTGGTGTTTTTTGACGAGATGCTCCTTCTACTAAAGAAATCATTTTATCTAAGAAAGATTCACCAGGATTACTCGTAATTTGAATTGTAATTTCATCACTAACAACGATCGTACCACCTGTAACGGAGCAAAAATCACCGCCAGCCTCTTTCATAACTGGTGCAGATTCCCCTGTAATAGCTGATTCATCAACAGATGCTAATCCGCGAATAACTTCCCCGTCACTTGGAATCATTTCGCCTTGCTTTACAATAACAACGTCGCCTTTTCTCAGTTCAGTTGCTGAAACTTGAACAACATTTCCATTCTCTCTTATTACATTTGCAAATACATCTTTTTTAGATTGTTTTAACGAATCAGCTTGCGCTTTTCCCCGTCCTTCTGCCAATGCTTCTGCAAAATTAGCAAACAAGACAGTGAATAATAGAATAAGAGAAACCGTTATATTGAACCACCCTGGTATATTTTTAGATACATTCGGTAGAAATGATAAAATCAACGTTAGGAAAAATCCAATTTCCACCACGAACATAATAGGATTTTTCACCATAACTCGCGGATCCAATTTTACAAACGCTTCTTTTATGGCATGTGTAATAATGTCATGATCCATTGTTTTTGCTTGTCTTACTTCATCTTCTGCTCCCATTTTTGGTGATGCAATCGATTGATTTGGTTGTTTATCTTTTACCACTACAGGTTTCATCATTTACCCTCCATTACTTCAATGTAAGAAATTCTGCGATTGGCCCTAACACTAACATTGGGAAGAACGTCAATGCTCCAACAATTACGATTGTTCCAATGAAAATGCCCCCAAATAAACTATTATCTGTACGGAATGTTCCGATTGTTTCTGGTACTACCTTTTTCTCTTTTAATGAAGACGCTACAGCCAACATTGTAATTAAGCTGAAATAACGTCCCAAGAACATCACGATACCAGTCGTAATATTCCAAAATGCTGTGTTGTCTCCTAAACCTTCAAAACCTGAACCATTATTCGCAGCCGAGGAAGTATACTCATATACAACTTGTGTTAAGCCATGAAATCCTGAATTCGAAATCGCATCTGTTCCTAAATGAGTTGAAAATGCCAACGCTGAAAATCCTAAAATAAGTAAAGGATGAAATAGTATTGTTACCGCAATCAATTTCATTTCCTTGCCTTCAATCTTTTTCCCTAAAAATTCTGGTGTACGTCCAACCATTAATCCCGATATAAAGACAGCGATCATTGCGTACATAATAATATTGACAAAACCTGCGCCAACTCCGCCAAACACTGTGTTTAACATCATATTTACAAGTGGTACCAATCCACCAATTGGCGTTAACGTATCATGCATGGTATCAACAGCACCTGTTTCCGCTGCAGTTGTTACAGTAGCATACAGTGAAGAAAATACTGTTCCAAATCGAACTTCTTTCCCTTCCATACTGCCTTGATTATGCTGCATACCCATTTGATTTAACGCTGGATTTCCATGTAATTCTGCCGTCACAATTGTTGCAAATCCCATTAAAAACACAATGAATAGAGAAGCGAAAAGAACACGTCCTTGTTTTTTATTCCCAACCATTCTTCCATACGTAAATGGTAAAGCTGTTGGTAACAGCATCATCAGCATCATTTGTAAAATGTTACTTATTTGACCTGGGTTTTCAAATGGATGCGCCGAATTTGCTCCGAAAAATCCTCCGCCATTGTTTCCTAATTCCTTAATAGAAACGAAAGAAGCAACTGGACCACGTAATATGCTTTGTTTTGCCCCTTCAATTGTATGAGCTGTAACGGCTCCGTCCAACGTTTGCGGTACACCAAGAGCAACGAAAACCAACGCAGCCACAAACGCGATTGGAAGAAAAACCCTTGTTAAAGCACGTATAAAATCTACGAAGAAGTTCCCAAGTTCCTTACCTGCTAACCCTCTTATAAAAGCCATTACAAGCGCTAATGTTGTTGCTGGCGCTGTGAACATTAAAAACGTAATCGCGATTAATTGTGATAAGTACGATAAACCATTCTCGCCGCTATAATGCTGTAAATTTGTATCTGCCATAAAACTAATAGCTGTATTAAAAGCAAGCGTAGGCTCCATGCCTTTAACATGAGCTGGATTTAATGGCAGCACGCCTTGTAAGCGAAATATGAAATATACGACAACAATCATAAAACCATTAAGAGCAACTAATGATAGTGCGTATTGCTTCCAACTCTGGTTATAAGGCTTAATACCCGAGATTTTGAAGATGATTTTTTCAACAGGGCCAAATATCTTGTCTAATTTACGATTCCCTTGGAACGCCTTCTCTAAATAAATCCCCATTGGTTTTGCAACAAGAACAAATAATAGCATTGTAATCAAAACTGCAATCCAAACCATAATAAACGCTTCCCCCTAATTAAAACTTTTCTGGATTTAGTAACGCATAAACTAAGTACACAGTAAGTGCGGCAACAATAATAAATACTGCAATACTCATTACTTCTTCCCTTCCTTCACAACATGATCCGACCATCTTGCAAGAGCAATCATTGATCCAACTAACACGATTAAAATCCCTATCATAGCGATATCTAACATTATCCATCCCTCACTAAATGTAAAATTTTACCATTAAGAGCATAAAAAAGAACACTGAGGATCTACTCAGTGTTCGAAAATGAACAACACAAAAGTAAACCTCCTCTCCAAACGCTTACGAGGTTAGCTGTCGGATTCGGGCCTAAAGAGTAGCCCTACTTTCGTCATGAAAGATTCACCCCAAGTGACAATGCACAAAATTGGTTCCCCCGCTCCATTTCTGGACTCAGCGATATCAGGTTGTTTTTTGGAAATTTTATGAACAATTTATGAAAGTAAATATACTCCTCTAAATTTCACTTGTAAAGAGGTGAAATAGCTAAAATATGAAAATATAAGACCTGTTAAACGCTTACATTAATGGAAAATACTCTTTTATCATCCTTTTTCTTTTGTTTTCTTCTTTTTTCATGAAATAGACATTCTTTTGCAAATTTAAAACAAAAAGGTTATCTCAATACATGAGATAACCTTCAAAATAATTAATCTAAATCATGAAAAAACGAACGTAAATTACGCCCCCTAACATATACTTGCACTAATTCTGCATGTTGTTTTTCATATTCGATAATGTCTTGCTCTAAATATAAACAAATATCTTCTGGTGGAAGAATTACAGATGGCTTCGGAAAAATTGGATCATATTCAACTAGCTCATGTACTCGTTCTAATGATAGAGCCCAGCGCGTTGCTAAATCACGACAAAGGAATATTTTCATATTCGTTTCCTCCGCTCCTACTCTAAAATCAAAAACGAAATGTTATCACAAGTTGTAAACACTACTAAGTTAGCTCCAATGGCTTCATAGAGGTGCTTTCGATATTGTTTATTTCGCGTGACAACCGTAATAGGTGCATGAAAAGAAAAGTGAATACGCTCCGCAAAAAAACTAATTGTGGATAATTCATCTCCTAGCAAAATCACTCTTTTAATTCCTTTACACATTTTTACAATTATTCTTGCATCATTTGGACAGCAATACGCTTGCTGAAATCCACAAGCTTTCACTTCATTAACCATATGCTCATTCTCTGTGAAAATGATTATTTTACTTTGTAAAGGCGCTAAACTTTGTAAACTCTTAATTTTTTCCGCTTCTCCTACACAAATGAGTGTGTACTCTTTCTCCTCATCCATGTATTTCATCCTCCCCGTCTAAAATAATTTTAAATTATGTTATTAAAATTATTTTAGACTAGTCGGACCGATGAATTGATGTATTCATTTGCATCATCCTCCCTCAATACGCTTACGGAGTTAGCTGTCGGATTCGGGCTTTGAGAGTAGCCCTACTTTCTCTAAGAAAGATTCACCCCTAGTGACAATGCACAAAATTGGTTCCTCCGCTCCAGATTCTGGATTAAGCGTTCTAGAAAAATAGATTCTGGCTGATATAGTACTCCTAATTTTGGAAAAAGTAAACAAGAAAAAAGCCAGTTTTTTCAACTGGCTTCCCTAAATAAAGTACATATTTATACATTTATACTTCTACGTCCATAAGCAAAATGATTCGTTGGTCCGTGTCCACTACCAATGTTCAGTTCGTCTTCAATTGCTATACTAATAAAATATTTCGCTTCACGAACCGCTTCTTCAATCTCATAACCTTTTGCTAATCCTGCCGTTACAGCTGCGGCAAATGTACATCCGCTTCCGTGTGTTTGCGTAGAATCTATGCGTTCACTTCTGTACTCAACAAATGTGCTGCCATCAAACAATAAGTCTATTACTTCATTTCCTTGATATGCGGCATGCCCGCCTTTCATAACAACAAACTTTGCACCTAAATTATGCAATACTTTCGCAGCTTCTTTACTATCTTCAATCGTATGAATCTTCATTCCTGTTAACACTTCTGCTTCTGGAACATTTGGAGTAATTACCGTTGCAAGGGGCAATAAATATTCTTTTAATGCAGCAACAGCTTCTTGTTGTAGTAAAGATGCTCCGCCTTTTGCAATCATAACAGGATCTAACACAATATTATTCCACGAAAATGATTTAATGTTTTCAGCTACGATTTTAATAATTTCACTACTAAATAACATGCCAAGTTTTACTGCATCTGGCGTTAAATCCGCGCCGATAGAATGTAACTGTTCTTGAATACCTTCCACTGGAACAGGATATACTCCTTGTACGCCAAGTGTATTTTGTGCAGTAATCGCTGTAATTGCAGTCATTCCATACACACCGAGCTCTTGAAACGTTTTTAAATCAGCTTGAATACCTGCACCGCCGCCGCTATCAGAGCCAGCAATTGTTAATGCTTTATTCACTTTCATTGCACTCACCCTTTTTAACCAAAGTAACGATGGTAAATTGTTTTTGCTTCTGCAATATCTTTTGTGCCATGTACAAGCACACGGCCGTCTTGAAATGCTACTAACCGTTTATCATCAACAGAAAACGATAATAAATACGGATTAACTGTTAAATCCATTACACGATCTTGCAGCAGATTTTTATACATAGAAAGATCGAACTGTTCTTTATATGGCGGACGAATTTGCACTGTATTTCTGCCGCATAAAACAGCTGTCTTAGAAGTATTTTCTTTACTTAAATACGGATAAACTGCTTCCTCTCCGCATGATAAACATTGTTTTTTTCTCAATTTCTGTACATTCATACATGAATATTCATTTTTCCATACATCAAATGAAACGAGTCCATCGCGAAGGGCTTCATAATCCCCTACTAAAATCTTTAATGCCTCTGCAATTTGATGCGATACAACGATTGATACAGCAGGTGAAATAATCCCTGCTGTATCACATGTCGCTCCGCCAAGCGGAATAGATTCTAGTAAACAAGATAAACATGGTGTCTTTCCGGGTAAAATTGTATAAGAAAGACCGTAACTACCGACACAGGCTCCATAAATCCATGGCACTGAATGTTTTTGTGATATATCATTTACAATAAAACGGGTCTCAAAATTATCTGTTGCATCGATAATAAGATCTACACCTGTAACAAGTTCCTCTAGTTCCTCTGCTGTTACATCTTGTACGTAAGCTTCTACAACTACACCGCTATTAATAGCCTGTAAGCGGCGCTTTGCTGCCACTGCTTTCGGTAAATTATTTTGTACATCTTCCTCACAATATAACTGTTGGCGCTGCAAATTACTCCAATCAATGTAATCGCGATCAACAATCGTCACTTTGCCAACTCCAGCGCGAACAAGCATCTCTGCATTTGCACTACCAAGCGCTCCTGCACCGATAATGAATACATGTTTTTCTCTTATTTTTTGCTGTCCTTCTTCTCCAATTGGAGAAAACAACACTTGACGGGAATATCGACTATTCAAGAATACTCATTCCTTCTAACGGGCTACTTGCAGTTGCACAGCGCTTACGTGCAATACGTCCTGCTTCAAAACCTAATCGACCTGCATGAATACCAAGTTTCATTGCTTCTGCCATTTTCACAGGATCCTTCGCTCCAGAAACAGCTGTATTCAATAAAACACCATCTGCGCCTAATTCCATCGCAAACGCTGCGTCAGCTGGACTACCGATACCAGCATCAACAATAACTGGAACAGTTGCTTGCTCAATAATAAAGCTTAAATTTAACGGATTTACAATACCAAGACCAGAACCGATTGGTGATGCACCTGGCATAATTGCATGAACACCTAATTCTTGTAATTTACGTGCTAACACAACATCATCAGACGTATACGGCAGAACAATAAACCCTTCTTTTAATAACATTTCGGATGCTTTTAACGTTTCGACTGGATCTGGCAATAACGTTTTATCATCACCGATTACTTCTACTTTAATCATGTCACATAATCCTGATGCTTTTGCTAGTTTCGCAATGCGCACTGCTTCTTCTGCTGTTTTTGCCCCTGCTGTATTTGGAAGAAGTGTATACTTTGTTACATCAATTTTTTCTAGTAAATTCGGTTGCTCTGCATCAAAAATATCCATACGACGCACAGCAAATGTTAAAATTTCTGCTTCTGATACTTCAATTGCTTTTTTCTGTACATCAAAATCAGAAAATTTCCCTGTTCCTAATAACAGTCTAGAATGAAAAGTAAATGGTCCAATCTTTAACATAATCAACCGCCTCCTACGAATGTTACAATTTCAATTTGATCTCCATCAAAAACAGATGTATCTTGATGATCATCCTTTTGTAAAATGTCTTGATTGCGTTCTACAACAACAATTTTCATCTCTAACCCTAAATGAGCAAGCAAATCAGCTACCGTTTTAACTTCACTTGGCACCTCTACTTGCCTACCGTTAATTTTTAAGTTCAATCTTTCATCCCCTTACTAAATAGATTGTGAAAGCAATGAATCTAGTAAACGATTATCTTGCTTTCCGTCTATAAGATCAGCCATATATTGACCCGAAACTGGACTTAATAAAATTCCATTTCGATAATGGCCAGTACAAGCATATAAACCCGTAATTTCTTCATGCATACCGATATACGGCATACTATGATTTGATTGTGGACGTAATCCTGCCCATGCACTTTCCCATTCTGCTTCTTTTAATGCTGGAAGGATACTATAAGCACGCTCTAATATAGAAGTAATACTTTCTGGACGTACGGCTTTGTTATATGTATGAGGTTTCATTGTTGCCCCAATGACATAACGTCCACCGCGTTTTGGTGCAATATAAAATCGCTCCTGAAAAATAGGGGCTTGTAGTAGCGGCTTACGACTGCGCACCGCAACAACCTCACCTTTAACAGGGTATGTCCCCCACTCACTATGAAAATATCCTAGTAATTTTGTACTCCATGAACCTCCAGCAATTACTACTTTTTCACATGAGATTGTTCCTTCTGTTGTAAATAATCCTGTTACTTGATTATCCTTAATTTGAATATCAAACACTTCAGTTTCTTCATATATATCCGTTCCAGATATCGCAGCAGAGTGGGCAAATGCTTTTGTCAGCTCAGGTGCGATTACATGGCCATCTTTTGGATGATATACCGCTCCAATAATAGAAGAGGATAAACATGGTTCCTTTTCGCGCAGCTCTTCACCTGAAATAAAATGTGACTCCTCTCCTGTCTCCTGCTGCCATTTCATAATATGAAGAAGCCGTGCGCACTCTTCTTCATTTTGAGCAATGCGATAAATTCCTTTTTCTTCATAGCCTATATCAATTCCGGTTTTCTCACGTAATACACTTGCAAGCTGTGGAAACATCGCGCGGCTTTGCCTACCTAATTCAAACAGCGGATCGTATTCATCCCATTCTGCCTGTACACCTAGTAACCCGGCGGCTGCTTTAGAAGCTTCAGAAGCAATCTTTTGTTTTTCAATGATGGCAACTTTATAACCTCTTTCAGCAAGAAAATGTGCAACTGAACTTCCGATTACACCGCCTCCAACGATGGCAACATCATATATTTTTTTCATGATTTCTCGCCCACTTTCGTATCATTTCCTTATATAACTTCGCTTGCTCATTCGGTTTTACTGCACTTAAAATTCCGGACATAATTGCAATACCAGTGGCCCCGGTGCCAAGTACTTCTGCAGTATTATCAGGAGTAATCCCTCCAATAGCAGTAATCGGGATTGTTAAATGTTTTGCTATTTCTGTAATTTCTTCTAATCCTCTTGGCGGGACCCCTTTTTTGGAGTTTGTTTGAAACAAATGTCCATACATAAGAGAATCCGCACCGCTTTTAAAAGCAGCAATAGCTTCTTCAAGTGAATGAACAGAATAACCAACATGTAAATAAGAAAACTTTTCTTTTACAAATCTTATATCAGCGCTGCGATAGCCAAGCTGTACACGTCTAATATTTAATAAAATTGCAATATCAATTCGATCATTGATTACAAGCTTAGAAGGAGGAAAACCCTTATTTAAGAGCTTTTCCACACCTTCATACAACTCCTTCGTACTTTTCTCCCGCTCACGAATGTGCAAATAATCTATTTCACTTTCAATATCAGTTGCTATATTTGCTAGCTCTTCAAATGACATACGACCATTTGATATGACGTGAAGCTCATCTTTCATATACATTCGCCTACTTTAAAATGTTTTCAAACAACTCGTTTGCCGGAACAATTTCTTTTGCCATTCCTTTTTCTTTCAACCACTTATTTTGTTTTTCCCATGAATCTGCTGTATCTGATAAGAATGGTTCATCTTTTGTTTCCATTTTATCCAATAAAATTTTCATACTTTCTTTTTCAACTTCTGGAATCAGCGGGAAATTTTCTTTTTCTTGATGGTTTAATAAAATGTTTAATGCTTCATCTGGATTTTTCTTCGTAAACTCATAACCTTTATTCGCCCCGCGTAAAAAGGCTTGCAATGTCGCCTTATCTTTCTTCAATGTTTTATCGCCTGTTACAAATACAAGTTCATGATAATTTGGTACACCGTAATCTGCTGGATTGAAATATGCTGGTTCATAACCTTCATGACGCATTACTGGTACTTCATGATTAATATATGCGCCTGTAACAGCATCTACTTTTTTCGTAGTAAGGGCCGGTACTAAATCAAAGCCAACATCAACTACTTTTACGTTATCTGGATTTCCACCATCTTCTTTAATCATCGTTTTTAAATACTCTTCACTTAACGGTGTTCCTGAATACCCAACCGTTTTTCCTTCTAAATCTTTTGGCGAAGAAATGCCAGCTGATTTTAGCGACACAACATGATTTAAAGGTGAACGAACAACTGCCCCGATAGATTTCACCGGAATGTTTTCATTTGCTCTAGCAATAACCACATCCGGCTGATAGTATAATCCAACCGTTACTTTTCCTGCCGCAGCTAACGTTAATGGATCAGTTGGATTTGAAGGAAATTTAACATTTACCTTTATACCTTCTTCTTTAAAATAACCTTTTTCAATTGCCGCATAAATAAAGCTATGCACTGCATTTGGATACCAATCAAGCATTACGGTTACTTCTTTTTCACCTTTCTTCTTTTCTGATGCCGAGTTGCTAGAACACCCTGCAATCATCGCAATTAATAAAGTAAACACAAAAATGCGTTTTAATAATTTCATGAATGCTTCCTCCAACTAATAAACTTCTTCTCTAATATAGAAATGAATAATACAAAGAAAATAGCAAGTAATGACAATAAGACAATTGGTGCAAATACACCTGCACCATCCATTTGTGTCATCATTCGTTTACTAAAATAACCAAGTCCCGCTTGCGCCCCAAGCCATTCTCCCATTGCTGCCCCAATAACACTGAATGGCACAGCCACCTTCAAAGCAGAGAAAAAATATGGGAGTGCGGATGGCAATTTTAATTTTAAGAAAATGTCTTTTTTTGTTGCACCATATGTAATCAAAAGCTCTTCCCATTCCTTTTTCGTACTGCGGAGGCCATCATACGTATTCACCGCAATTGGGAAGAACGTAATAAGTACTGTGACAACAACCTTACTCCAAATAGAGTAGCCAAACCATAAAACAAATAACGGTGCCAAAGCTGTAATTGGAATTGTTTGTGAAGCAACTAATAATGGATAAAATGCTTTCTCAGCAAATGAGCTCATACTCATCATCATTGCTAAACTAACACCTAATACAACGGAAATGACAATACCGATAACTGTAACAGAAAGAGTTGCTGGTAAATGCACTGTAAGCAATATATCCCGCAAATCCCATATTTTTCGAACAATGGCACTTGGGGAGGGTAAAATGTACATTTCATCAAGAATCCTCGCTCCTACTTCCCAACCGATAAGAAAAATAGCAGTAACAATAAAAGCTGGAACATAGTCTACAATTCTTTTCATACAAGTACCTGCCGTTGTAACATCCCAATGAGCTCATCTTTTAACGCCAACATTTCCGGGCGATGCAAATCCATTCGAGATCGTTCTTGTCCAAGAGGTACAATCCGTTCTGTCAATGATGTAATGGGCTGCTCTGTTACGATAAAAATACGATTGGAAAGATAAAGCGCTTCCTCAACATCATGTGTAATAAATACAATCGTTTTTTGCCAATGCTTCCATTGTTCAAACAACCACTCCTGCAGAGATGCTTTCGTCAATGCATCGAGTGCACTAAATGGTTCATCTAATAGTAAAAGATCACCGCCCGTTAACAACGTACGAATAAAAGATACACGTTGACGCATTCCACCTGATAAATCTTTTGGCTGTTTATTTTCATACCCTTGCAGTCCAAACTGCTCCAATAATTTTTGTGCTTGCATTTGTGCTTCTTTTTTCTTCACACCTTGACATTCAAGAGGCAATGCTGCATTTTCGATAATCGTTCGCCATGGAAGTAACATATCTTTTTGTGGCATATATCCAACAGGGTGATTCGTTTCTCCTATTACATCAACAGTGCCCTCGTTTGCTTTCTCGAGCCCTGTAATGAGCCGAAACAATGTACTTTTCCCGCAGCCACTCGGACCAATAATACTAACGAATTCTCCTTGTTGTACTGCAGCATCAAGATTCGCTATAATCTGCTTCTCATCATAATGAAAGGAAACATTATGAAATTGTAGTATGTTCTTGCTCCTCAAAACCCCACATCTCCTTACGATATGCCATATCCCAGAATAAATATTCAAAACGACTGGAATATAAGAAGATTTCTTCTAAACGATTTAATTCTTCTTCTGTTTTCCCAATTGTAATTTCATTAAATAGATCAATTAACCATACACAAAGATTTCCGTATTCTTCAGAGCTATACCCTTGAATCCATTCACCAAAAAATTCGTGGTCGCGTGCTCCTGGAATATCATTTAAACGCTTTCCAATTTCCCAATAACTCCACATACACGGAAGCAACGCTGCAATTAACTCAGCAAGTGTACCGTTCTGTGATACGGACATCATATAGTTTGTATATGCTAGATTCATAGCAGATGGCTTTGCTAATTCCATTTCTTCAACAGAAATTCCTAAACGCTTTGCGTATTGTTTATGAATCGTCATTTCTCCATTTAAAATCCCATCGATTTGTTCAGCAAACTTCGCCATTACTTTTGGGTTTGTTGCTTTTACAACACCGATTGCATATAATTTTGCGTAATCTAACAAATACAAATAATCTTGAACAATATAATATTGAAATCTATCTTTCTCTAACGTTCCATCTCCCATACCCGTTACAAATGGATGATTATGGCTCTTCTCCCAAATAGGTTGTACCTTTTCAAATAACCTTTCACAAAATGTCATCTATATTTCCCCTTCCTATATATTTCTCCAAATAAAAAACCACTTCTATATAAGAAGTGGCCACAGCAAACAAAAAAACTTCATTTGTTGTTTCCACTTCCCTACGCTAGTATCACCTAGATCAGGTTATAAGGGTTAAGGTTTCTACCTCTCTCAGCTTTCAAGCACCCCTAGTGGTGTTCTATTAAATTTTCAATAAAAAATCCCCGTTTCTATGCATAAAGAAACGGGGACGTTATTTACATCGTCCAAATTGCTTCCCTACGCTAGCATCATCTAGATCAGGTTCAAGGGTCAAAGACTACGGTCTTACTCTCAGCTAGCAACACTAGCTCCCCTAGCATTATATTCATTTAACATAGTCAGTATACCATCGCCATATCTCATGGGCAACTCTTTTAAGTTATAAAGTCAAATTTCCATATGTGTTAATTTTAATCCAAAAATGGTCAATTAAACCAAAATACGTCTTATGGGAAGCTTTTCCTCTTAAAACATCTCCTTAAAATATCAATATTTTGAGCGGAATACAGCATCATTCTCTATGTGTTTTGTAAATTTAGAAAAACGCAAATTTCTTTTATCTATTTTCATAATACTAATAAATCTGCTATCCTTTTATTATATGACTTTATAGCTAAAAAAATGTTCATATATTTTTTTTAGTATTACATTTCTATGCACACAAGACAAATTTAATATTGTTATATTATAATTAAGAGTATAACAAATTATTACATAAGGAGGTCTCTAGTTATATGAACATGAAAACCGCAGCAATAACAGCAGCTACTGTCGCAGTCGCTTCTATGCTCCCATCTATGACAGATTCCACTGTACAAACTGTAGCAGCAGAGCAAAAACCAAAAACAAAAATTGGTTATGTAAAAACGAATACATTACAAATGTATTCTAGTCCTAAAGCAACAGATTCTGTTATTGAAAACAGTGTACGTGATACTCCCGTTACAATTCTTGAAACAACAGACGAATGGTATAAAATTCAAACTCAAAATAAAACTGGCTATGTTAAAAAGGAAGCAATTTCTTTAACAAAACCAAGTAATGGTAAGCAACAATATATCGTTAATGCAGATGCATTAAACGTTCGCTCTGAACCAAATACACAATCTGAAATTATTGATGTATTACCAAATGGGAAATTTGTTACTGTTCAAGAAGAAGAAAATGGATGGTATAAAATTATACATAACGGGACAAATGGCTATGTAAAGAAAGAGTTTTTATCTAACGGAACTCAGCCACTAGTAAAAGGAGTTACTGTACAAGGCGGAAGCTCTTATTATGTTGCTACCCCAGCATTAAAAGTACGCAGCGGTGCTGGTACAAATACTGCTGTTATCGGCTCTTTAAAGAATGGAACACAGGTACAAGTCGTTGGACAGGTTGGCACATGGTATAAAATTCGATTCGGATCAGGATATGGCTATGTCGCACAACAATATATACTACAAGGACAACAGAAACAACAACAACAGCAACAAAAACAAGCTAAACCAGCTATTCCAGCTGTCTTTAAATATCCGGCTCAAGGAAAAATAAGCTCAGAATTTGACGTACGTTGGGGACAAATGCACTATGGCGTAGACATTGCATCAACAGGAAATGTTCCAATTCAAGCTGCTGCACCTGGCACTGTTGTTAAGTCTTATTATTCTACAAGCTATGGAAATGTTGTATTTGTTGCCCATTATATAAACGGGAATTTATATACAACTGTATATGCTCATATGAAAAATCGTGCGGTTAAAGTGGGCGATAAAGTAGCAACGGGTCAATTGCTCGGTTATATGGGAAATACAGGACATTCATATGGCCAACACTTACATTTTGAATTGCATAATGGAGAATGGAATTTTGAAAAAACAAATGCAGTAAATCCGCTTCCTTTCCTAGTTAGGTGATGGAAGATGACACGTAATATTCCATTAATTATTGAGTATTTAGCATTTTTCGGTTTAATTTGTTGTTTATTAATTTACAATACAAACATTGTATTTTTAAGCATCACTATTGCATTTGTTGCTTGTGAAGTGCTGATGGAAGTATTCAAAATTCGATTAAAACGACATATTTCACACATATATACTGCACTGTTCATTATAAGCTCCTTAATAACAAACATTATTTTTACTGGCCTACATGCCGCCGCAATTTTTCCGGTATTCTTTATGACTATTCTTCTTATTGTATCTCAATATATATATGTTCCAGAACATCGTAAACATCAATATCAAGAAACATAGAAAGAGGGAAAATGGTGCAACGCTTCTCCATAGCTAGTCTAACAAAATCTTTTTTGGACTCATATGAAAGAATGAATGAATTTTTTGGTATTAAAGAGAATAGAAATAGCCAATTCCTTTTATATGGCATGATTTGTCTCATAATAATTGCTTTTTGTATTTACTATTAAATAAGGATTCCACATAAAGTGGAATCCTTATTTGTATTCTACGCCATTTCTTTTTATTTACTAGATAAAGTATACTTTCTCAAAAAACGAACTTTATTAGTTCACTTAACCATTAGTTAAAAAGCACTAGATTAGTAGAAAATTCACTTTAGCCGCATGCATATTGTTCATAAATAAAACTCAAGTTATATTTTTGCTCTAAATTCATACGCTGCTCATCACTACACCAGTAAAATAAAATGTCGTGTATTGACGCATAGCGCTTATTCTTTAAAAATTGCTTGATAAAGGAAGGAAAACAATTCAGCAATTGTATAAATATATAATGGCGTAGTAGTTCCTCTTTATATCCTATTCCTTTACATATATACATGAGTTCCTCACAATAATATACATGCTGTGGAACTTGAATCATTTCGAAAAATGGAACATATGATAATAATTTTCCAATAAAATGCTCATATTTTTTCATAAATTCAAATGACATATATTCCATTATTTCTTTTATAACAAATAAATAATCATCAACATGAGTTGTCTTTAATGGATTAAGATGATCTGATATTTGTGCAATCACCGCATGCTGACATGCTACAACAGCTCGGCTTGGTTCATAATATGTTAAGAAATCAGTGCATTTTCTATATTTTTTCAATAAATCTAGTGTGTATAAATCATAAATGTATGTATTACAATATATCGCTAAACCCATTAAATTTTCATCTAATTGCTCTTTTGATAATGTCTTTGCTTGCTTACAAAGATATAGAAGCATAAATTCAAACATTTCTTTATGTGACAAAAGTACCTTATACTTTTCAATACACTCTACATTAAATTTTATTCTTTCCCAAATAAAGTAATCATTGCTTTCTAGCTCAGCAACTTTTTGTTTTATTATTAAATAATTCCAAGCAACTACTTGTGTAAACACATCCCATGATTCATACTCTAGAGATGTTTGTACGAATTCTTCTAATCCTTCGGCAACCATAAAACGATACGCCTCTTGATACCACCCTACTTCTTGACATAAACGAACAATTCGAACTAAAGTTGGCATTTCATCTTTATGAAACTTTGGTAAATCATGTAATCTTTTCATTCCATATAAAATAAAAGGAATTAAATTTTCTTTCTTGTAGAATTCTTTTTCTTTCCAAGCCAAAATAGTTCGTTCTTTCCCTTCCCCCTTTGGACGCTCTGGTATAAGCAAAGAGAATAAATCTGCGAAATTTTCCGGCTCTTCATACGCATCCGTAACCAAATTCCAATTAGGTTCGGTTTGCATAAACGTCATATAATTCCCCCCCCGTTTTCTATATGTATGATAAAATACTTATATTTCAATCTACATTAATAATATTACTATATTCAAAATAATATATAATACTTATATTTATTAGTATACCATTTTTTTCATATGATAATAGTTGTTAACAAAAATTTCAAAGGTAATTTACACAAAGTGAAACTTCCATTAGTGGGTTTTGTCATCACCCACTAATGGAAAGCTCTCACCAATTGGGCTTATCCCACATCTATCTGTCTTGAAGTGAGAGTCTTACTGCCCCAAAATAGCGGAATAAAGCACAACATAAAATATTTCTATTGTTTACTTTGTATCCTCTGATATTTCACTTAAGGCAACACCCGCTTGATCATCTGCATACTGAGTTGTTGCTAAATCACCAAGTGATAACATTCCAACAATTTGACCATGCTCAATTACCGGCAATCTTCTGATTTGGTAACGTGCCATTAACTCTGACGCTTTTTCAACAACGTCATCAGGAGACACAGAAACAATTTGGGTTGTCATAATATTTGTAATTTGATTAGAACCTGGATGTTTTTCTGCAATCCCTCTCACAACTAAATCACGGTCTGTTACGAGACCAATAACTTGGTCATTCTCTACAACAGGAATCATTCCTATATCTTCTTCTTTCATTTTCACAGCCGCTTCATATACATTATCTAATGGTGTACAATATACAATATTTGTGCTCATCAATTCTCTAACAGTTGTCATAAGTATATACCCTCCTTTACAAACTTTAGCCTTTCCCATTCTCCTTATTTCCATTCACTCTTCCTGGAAAAATGAACGTAATACAATACACTCTCTGTAAAAACAAAGGAATTTGTTCTTTACTAACGTCGGAGAATTGTCTAAATAGCACCAGCTAAGCTTAGAAATTAGACTTTTAGTCACTGTTCATAGAACTACAAACTAAATGGGTATTCTTAAATATGACAATCCATCTGAGAGAATTAAAATTGATAAGAGAAAATATTGATTTTATCCATCAGTGTAGTGAAAATAATCAATTGATAAAACATAAATAATACTATGTTTTTTTCTAATTACACAAAATGATACAAAATCCTTTATTAATTTACAATAAAAAATAAACTTGCTACTAAAATAAAGGAAAATTCTCATCAATAGGATTTTTTTCATATCTCACTAATTGGGCTCTTATGGATAGTTTCTTTGACTCCTCTGAGTCTTAAGGTAAATTTAGATATAATAAATAGGATAAACATGTTTGTAAGGAGATTATAATCAAGGAAGTAATCATAGTTTGATACAACAAAGAAATTTCAAATAAAAAAGAGTCAGCACGTTGCTGACTCTTTTTTTAGTGACCCGTACGGGATTCGAACCCGTGTTACCGCCGTGAAAGGGCGGTGTCTTAACCACTTGACCAACGGGCC
>NZ_JBHTHG010000119.1:0-1719 GCF_042676365.1 Bacillus sp. CGMCC 1.60114 | reverse complement strand
CTACCACTGAGCTACTGCGGAATATGGTGGGCCTAAATGGACTCGAACCATCGACCTCACGCTTATCAGGCGTGCGCTCTAACCAGCTGAGCTATAGGCCCATATTTCTTACAGGGGCAGTAGGAATCGAACCCACACCGGAGGTTTTGGAGACCTCTGTTCTACCTTTAAACTATGCCCCTAAGTGGTGCCGGCTAGAGGACTTGAACCCCCAACCTACTGATTACAAGTCAGTTGCTCTACCAATTGAGCTAAGCCGGCATTATTATATATAAAACTTGCTGTTTTTAATTTCTTTTGTCGTCCCAGCCTCAGTGAGTATCACAAGTAGCATCTCGGCTGGTACGCTGAAGATTATTCAGCGATGTTTGCGCGGGCGTGCTCTACCAATTGAGCTAAACCGGCTAGTTTACAAAAAAAATGGTGGCTCGGGACGGAATCGAACCGCCGACACGAGGATTTTCAGTCCTCTGCTCTACCGACTGAGCTACCGAGCCTTTATGTAAATGGCGGTCCCGACCGGGGTCGAACCGGCGATCTCCTGCGTGACAGGCAGGCATGTTAACCACTACACCACGGGACCATTGGTTGCGGGGACAGGATTTGAACCTGCGACCTTCGGGTTATGAGCCCGACGAGCTACCAGACTGCTCCACCCCGCGATGATATAATATTCTTTTAAATAAAAAATGGAGGAGGTAGAGGGATTCGAACCCCCGCGCGACTCTCGCCGCCTGTCGGTTTTCAAGACCGATCCCTTCAGCCGAACTTGGGTATACCTCCGTATATATGAAGCTTTAATGGTGGAGCCTAGCGGGATCGAACCGCTGACCTCCTGCGTGCAAGGCAGGCGCTCTCCCAGCTGAGCTAAGGCCCCATTTTTTAAAACTATCGGGAAGACAGGATTCGAACCTGCGACCCCCTGGTCCCAAACCAGGTGCTCTACCAAGCTGAGCCACTTCCCGTTAATAAAGCGCGCCCGAGAGGACTCGAACCCCTAACCTTTTGATCCGTAGTCAAACGCTCTATCCAATTGAGCTACGGGCGCATATGGTGCCGAGGGCGGGGGTCGAACCCGCACGGTGGTCACCCACCGCAGGATTTTAAGTCCTGTGCGTCTGCCTGTTCCGCCACCCCGGCGTCATATTGAAAATTGGAGCGGAAGACGGGATTCGAACCCGCGACCCCAACCTTGGCAAGGTTGTATTCTACCACTGAACTACTTCCGCAAGACATATATGACTTATTCAATTAAAAGTGCGGGTGAAGGGAGTCGAACCCCCACGCCAAAGGCGCCAGATCCTAAGTCTGGTGCGTCTGCCAATTCCGCCACACCCGCATATTTCATTTTAAAAATGGTGAGCCATGAAGGACTCGAACCTTCGACCCTCTGATTAAAAGTCAGATGCTCTACCAACTGAGCTAATGGCTCTTAAATGGCTGGGCTAGCTGGATTCGAACCAGCGCATGACGGAGTCAAAGTCCGTTGCCTTACCGCTTGGCTATAGCCCATCAAATGGTGGAGGGGGGCAGATTCGAACTGCCGAACCCGAAGGAGCGGATTTACAGTCCGCCGCGTTTAGCCACTTCGCTACCCCTCCGACATTTAAATATATATGGTGGAGGATGACGGGATCGAACCGCCGACCCCCTGCTTGTAAGGCAGGTGCTCTCCCAGCTGAGCTAATCCTCCATTTGCCTGGCAACGTCCTACTCTCA
>NZ_JBHTHG010000118.1:266476-835760 GCF_042676365.1 Bacillus sp. CGMCC 1.60114 | reverse complement strand
AAGAAAATTATGTAATTTTAAGTGTTGACGGAAAGAATACTGTTAAAATAATTGATTTATAATGACAATGTTTTTCATTATGATAAATATGCTAGGAAATATTGATGAGGTCCTTTATATGAATATCGGAGCAACTTTATTTCAAACACTTAACCTTTCTACCGCTCATTAGTACAAGCAAATAGTTGTGTATTTTGGTAAAAATATTTCTCTTTAAGAGATAAATAGGTAAAAAACTAGCTTCGTATTATGAATTTGGCTGTGAATTTATATCTATATTAAATATTAAGTAGCTTAACAGCTACTTTTTTATTTTGCATAAAAAAAGAACCTAGATAGTCTAGGTACATCCAAAGATAAAGAGTTAGTAATGGTTTAGAAAATGACCGAATCCTAATAATACAATATGAATAAAGTATATGCAAGAGGTTATCGCAAGGTGATTGATAAATGGGATTGGTGAAGTTTTGGACTAAGGAGATGAGATAGAACAAGAAGCATTATATACATGGGCCCACATCGTATTTCATGTATAAGCTGGGAATTAGTGTAGGTTCATTTTTGAGTTTGTTTTGAGCAATGATATACACATACAAAGTAGATAGGAAGCTTTGGAAACAAAATAAGGGTTTGTTTAGATGGAGGTAGGTGTAATGTAAATGGCAAGTCAATGTAGTCTAGATAGGGATAGGGCGTTTGAGATATACAAGGAAAGTAAGGGTGAGAAACTACTTGTTGAGATAGCGAAGGCAATATAGCCTATGCAATCATAGTGCTTTTTATATGCTAATTTAAGGTATAAAGATATTAATATATCATTATTAAAAAGTAATGAATATTAACTAAACATTCTTAATATTCTGTATTTTATTTCTAAAATTGTAATATATTTACATTTTTTGCATATAGATGTACATTGTGGTTGTAAGCCGAAAAAAACTTAAAAAAGGAGATTTGAAAATGAGGAATGTAACTTGCAGGAGTTGCTTTAGCAGGAGTGATTGGATTAAGCAGGTTAGGATTAATAGGAACAACTGCAGTTAGTGCAGAGGAAAGCAATTCACCTACATTAAATTCAGTAAATATTTCTAACACATCAGATGGTGAACTACTCACCACTTAGCTGACGCTTGAAGTGAGAGCTTCTTGGGAAGTAAGTGCTTTTGCTAGTCACTTATGTTTACCAAGCTAACAGGGTAGTCCCTACCCCTAAAAATAGTATGTGTACGTTGGGCTATCGCCCTGTACACGCTCGAGGAAGGAGAATTCTTTCGGATAATTTGTTAAATTCAAGCAAAACGAAATTTGATACAGATACTGCAGGATTTGGAGGAGAAATGGCGGGTGATATATATAATTTTAATGTAGAACCAATAGGTGGTGGAACATATTCTTATGTAAACTTTCGGATGAATAAATATTCATCAAGTAATAATTTTTAGGTTAAGTCAAAAAACAAAATTTAAAAATCAACTTTTTTGTTTAAGAGAGACACTGTAACTATATTCAATTAGTGTTCTCCTTCAATCAATATCAATAGTTTTTATTTGTGAAAAGTTTTCAGATGTGGCGGGTCATTCTACAAATCGTTTCCAAACTCCTAAAGTAAGAAATTTAATCAGATTCAAGAATAGTAGAATACTTAAGGGATTATTTTCTTTTTATTACAAAAAGGTATAAATATTCTAAAAATACATTTATGAGGTGATCTTGATGAGAAGAAATCTTAAGTCGGTTGTCTTTATGATGTGCTTTGCTCTAGTTGCAGTCCTTTTTTCAGCAGCACCCTCAACCTTTGCTGAAGAGGGGAAAAGTCAATTTGTTTTGATTAATGGGAAAAAAGCAAGTTCTCCCGTCCAAGATAGTCAAGTAAAACATATCTTCTTCTCGAAAGATCAGAATGGAAAAGAAATTAAGTATGGATTCACCAATGAAAAAGAATTTCAGCAATTTGTTCAAAATAAAGAATACGAAAAACACCGTGAATATAAAAATCCAAAAGCAGAACTAATCAAGAAAGAAAACTTGACTACTCTGGGCACTGGACCAAATTATACTGATTTCTACTGGGATATTAATAAAGGTGGATCCCGCATTTCTTATGCAATAGGAACTTACACAAATTACGTCGGTAATTACTGGAACGATCAAATTTCTTCAATTAGTACTGCAGCTAGTGGCTATACAAGAGTTTGGGAACATGCTAGTTATGGAGGAGCTACTTATGCTTGGGACAACTATTCTTATTGGGGATATACAATTAACCTGAATAATTATGGATGGAATGACGCAATTTCTTCTTTAGGAGTGTTCAACTACTAAGATTGAATAGAGGAGACGATTAACTGTAGAATGACCCGTCACATCTGAAATTTTTTCATTTTTATTTTTAAAACAAGTCCTAGTAGGAACTATACATTTAAAAGATGATACTTTTATTAATGGTAAGATGGTATCTACGGTACAAACTGAGCTTTCATGATTTGGTGGAAATGATGGAGGAATGTAGATTATCCGTCGCTCACATTACTATTATGTTGTTGGGTTCATCAATATGGACCGGAATTAGATGAAAGAATATGGCGTCCAACAAATAACTCGTGGAGAGTCGATGAAACGTATCTCAAAGTAAAAGATCAATGGATTTATCTGTATCGTGCAGTGGATTCTGAAGGAAACACGATTGATTTTTATCTCAGTGAAACAAGAGACACAAGGGCTGCAAAGTGCTTCTTTAAGAAAGCTTTGCAGTTTTTTCATGCTTCTAGGCCTCGCGTCATTACAGTAGATAAGAATCCGGCTTATCCGCTGGCAATACAAGAATTAAAAGAGGAGAAATGTATGCCTGAAGGCATGCAGATAAGGAAATGTAAATATCTCAATAATATCGTGAAACAGAATCATCGTTTTATAAAGAAGAGGGTTCGTTCCATGTTAAGATTGAAATCACTTCATACAGCAGCCTTGATTTTGAGAGGTATTGAAGCCATGCATATTGAAAAAAGGGCAACTTCACCGAAGGGTGAAATCTGCCCAAAATGAAGTGCTAGTTGACGTAAAATTCGTTATCGGAAATTATTTGAATTAAGGTCAAAGTTTTAACTAAATAAATTGTGTCAATAGTTGGTTAAACTTGTCACGTTCTTCCCAGAAAGGGCCATGACCACTATATTGAAACGGAACAAGCTGTGAATTTTTTATTTTTTGATTTAGTTCCTGAGCTTGTGCAAATGGAATCACTTTGTCGTGAATGCCGTGAAAGATTAAAGTAGGAACTGATATTTTTAGCAAATCAGCATCTAGCTTCTCATCTCTTAGCATAACAACGACTGCGGCGGTTGACCAACCTGCCGCCTGTAACCCCATTTGAAAAAACCAGTTCGAGAATGGGCCAGTTATATATTGAAAGAAAAAACTATCTGTTACTCCCTGCATCATTTTAGGGCGATCATTTAATGTTTCTTTAAGAAATTTATTAGCAGTTTCTGTTGTAAAGCCTACAGGAGCGGCAGCGCTTATAAGGACAAGTTTAGATACTCCATAACCATTATGTCGAGCAATATAACGAACAGCGATAGCCCCACCTGTAGAGTGACCCGCTAGTGTAAAGTTTTTCAATTGAAGTGTATCAATAACGGAGCGAATATCATCTGCCAATCGGTTATAGTTGTAGCCGCTCATTGGCTTATCCGAATTACCAAAGCCCCTCCAGTCTATGCCAATACAGCGGTAACCCAATCCGGGAAGAACATCGAATTGATACTCAAACTGTTTATGGTTTAATGGCCAACCATGTATAAACACTATAGTCTTGTTACCCCCTGGGTTAATATCTTCCACATATAGATTTACACCTGACTCTACAGTAACAAAGTATCCCATGCCAATTCCTCCGTAATTAATATGGTTTCAACAATAAGATATTCATTTTGGTTAACATAGATGAGTATCTATCCCAGTTGTAGGTCAGAAAAGCGAAAAAAGACGGGGTTTATTGAATTATTCTGCCATTTCGTTGAAGAAAGAACAATGAATAGATATTCATGTAAGGTTAACATAACGTAACATTATAGGTAGCAAGAAAAACGCACAAACCATTGAACCAATTAGGTTTGTGCGTTTTCTTTTTTTATGATGCTATACATGATTTTATACATTGTGGAAATGATGGGGTTTTTCAGGCTTACGAATGACCTGTATTAGTACAAAAATCTGTATAAAATTCTGTATAAAAAAGCCTTGCATATATGCAGGGCTTTTTTACTTCCTTAGTTGCTATCTCTTTTTTTACTAAATAGCAACTAAGGAAGTTTTTTCTTTTAACTTTCTTTTTTTACCGATTCATGCGATAAATAACAAATGAAGAACAGCTTAAGAACAAGCAGGAGAACAAGAGAACAGCAAGGAATTGTTGTTACAGCAAACTTTATTCTTTATTAGAAGAACATTGAGAGAATAGGAAGAGAACAGATGCCCGAACAGCATACTGAAAGGGCTTAATGGGGTAAGGTCGTAGCAAAGCAATTAGGGATTGGTAGAAGTACTTTAACTAAATGGTGCTTTGCTTTGGAAAGTCAAGGGTATCCCTTTGTTAGAGGAGGGAACAACAGTAGAGCTTTCATGGAACAAGATATCTTTGTTTTACAGCATATGAAAGAGCTCGTTCAAACACGAAGTTTAACCTTAGAAACAGCTGTAAATGTTGTATTATCAAGGGCTGATCTTGATAGAAGAACAGGAGCTGTTCGCGAGGAAAACAACTTATTCCAAACCAAAAATAACCATGCCACACAATCTCAAGAACAGCTTAGAGAACAAGAAAACAAGAGAATGGCTCTGATATTTCAACATATAGAAACAATGGCAGTTGAATTTGCAATAATAAAGCAAGAATTACAAGATATAAAGGCTCAAAATGAGTACTTAAAAGAAATAATTCATAATCAGGAAAAAAACAAGCTCAAATAGAACATGAACGTTTTGACAAAGAAAGTAAGCGTGATGAACAACCCATGTCACTTATTCGTGATATGCAGGAAACAAAGAAAATCATTGCGGCCACAGAACAACAAAAGAACAGCATATTCGGCTGGTTTCGGCGCAAAAAATAAGGCATGCATGGAGATATCATGCATGCCTCGATCCCAAGAGGGTACATTATTACTTTATTCAGGATCAAAATTACATTTCGCACATTTAAAGTATATTATAGTATGAATTGATTTCCAATGTTTTCCTGTTATTTTCATGCAAGATTTTATACAATTTCGGATTGGGAAATAAAACGGTAAGGATACTAAAATCCTTGCTGTTTTTGTATTGCATAAAAACATGCATAACCTGAAATTTCATAGACTGTACAAATTATAGGAATAATGCGGGTTTGGGGCGTAGGAGAATTACTGATAATGGTATGTTATGTTAATCGAATATGTATAGAATATTCATTGTTCTTCTTTCTCTTTTTCTTGTAGGTTATTAATCCGAATATTTGATTTTTTTTGTATATTGGTTTATAATCAGTTTAAGTGTAATTCCTCTATACGTAACTGGCGAAGCGTGGAGTACCACGAGGAAGCGTATAGTTCATATAGTCGTACGCCTGGGCAAAAGTATTTGATTGTAAGTAACATAACAATCAAATACTTTTTTGTTTTTGAGAATGATTAAAAACAAAAAGAGGAGATGAAGTAAAGTATGTATAATACTAAAAATGCAATCATCGGATTTATTGGTACAGGCGTTATGGGAAAAAGTATGGCCACCCACCTTATAAAAGCAGGCTATACGGTTTTAGTTTATAATCGAACTCCTGCCCGTTCTCAAGAGTTAATAGAAAATGGTGCCATTTGGAAAGAAACTGTAGCTGAGATTGCTGCTCAAGCGAATATTATTATTACAATGTTGGGTTACCCGAAAGATGTAGAAGAAATTTATTTGGGGGAAAAAGGGATTTTACACCACGCTAAATCAGGTACATATGTTATCGATATGACTACATCAAGTCCTATTTTAGCGCGAAACATTTACGAAATAGCCTGTGAGAAGGGAATTCATACATTAGATGCCCCTGTGTCAGGAGGAGATATTGGGGCCAAAAAAGCAACTTTAGCCATTATGGTAGGGGGAGAACAACAAGATTTTGATGCAATGAAACCTATATTTGAGCTAATGGGAACCAATATTATCTTACAAGGAAAAGCTGGGGCAGGACAACATGCGAAAATGTGTAATCAAATTGCTATTGCTTCAAATATGATAGGCGTTTGTGAAGCAATGGTGTACGCTAAGCAAGCAGGTCTTGATCCAAAAACTGTACTAAAAAGTATTGAAACAGGAGCAGCAGGAAGTTGGTCTCTTAGTAATCTAGCTCCTCGAATGATTAATGGAGATTTTGAACCAGGATTTTATATTAAGCATTTTATAAAAGATATGAGAATTGCTCTTGAATCAGCAAAAGAAATGGGATTATCAACACCAGGATTACAATTAGCTAAATCATTATATGATGAGCTCGCTGACAAAGGAGCAGAAAATAATGGAACCCAAGCATTATACAAACTATTAGATAAACAACTTTCACATAAATCTTAGTAACTCTAATATAAAATTTATTTACTAGAAGAGAAAATACTCCAAGCAAGTGGTTCCTTATATGATGATAATAATGGGTAGGATGGCACGAGTGGCTATCAAGGTATCTGGCGTAGGTGGGGCCGATACTAGGGACAGGGGAGAAATATTGTTTTTTTACTATTATGAAACTCTATATATATTATAAAGAAAAGTGGAAAAGGAACTGACTTATAAGATCATGAATCAGTTCCTCTTCTGTTTTGCTACTGATAAGTATTGCTATGTTAACCAGCTCCTAAATAGGCGGCTGGTTTTTCATTTCTTAACGTATAATATTCACATTTTGTTATCTGAACTTCTAACTCAAAAAAAATCGAACGATATTTCCTTTTCTAACCAATATATAGTGTAAAGGGTTCTGTTGCAAAATTTTCTAGAGTGTAGCTTCATGTAGAAAATTTTGCAACAGAACCTATACTACTCACTGCAAAATCAAGCATTTGAATAATCTTATAGAATAGGATCATAGATATATCAAGCAACGTTTTTCCAAATCCTCAGGATTTCAAAATCATCGCCACACCTCACGTACCTTGAAAGGAATCGAAACCATTCATGCTATATAAACAAAACCGCAGTTTACGGCCAAACTGCGGTTTTTCAACGTACAATGAATTGCGAAAGTTACTTACAATTGCTTGTGATTTAATCGTACTCAACCTGAATTTTTAACTCTTAAGAAACTTTGCAACAGAACCGTATAAATAATAACGGTATCTTTAAATTGTCTTAACGGAATTTTCTAACTTTATTTTTTCAACTTTATGAAGGATGGAGGAGAAAAATTCATGTGCTATTATAGTAGTTAGAAAACATGGAAGAACCAGGAAAATATGGAAGTCCAATATTTATTTTAATAAATTTAAGGAGCATGTTTTTATGAAAACTACTGACTCAAAAAGTCTATGGGGAAATACAATTTATTTACAGGTTTTCTCTGCGTATTCACTGCTTATGCTTGGTGTGTTTATTGATATGTTAGCTATTATGACTATTGTTGGTTTTGAATGGGAAGTAGACCCTACCATGATTGGATTGATTCCTGTTGCGTATGCACTTCCCGGAATTATCTTTGGTTCATGGGCAGGTGTGATTGCAGATCGTTTTAGGAAAATTCCTATCATGATGTTTTGTAATCTTATGGTTGGCTTAATAACAATTGCTCTTTTATTTGTACAAAATATCCACTGGCTCTTAGTGGCATTAATGATTCGTTCTATTTTTATTGTTTTCTATTATCCTGCACAGCAAACACTAACAAGACAGATTGTGTCCCCTGATTTGCTTACTAAAGCAGTAAGTATCAATGGAATAGTAGAGCAGGGGACCAAGATAGTAGGTCCACTTATAGGAGGCATGTTGCTAAGCTGGTTTCAGCCAGAGTTCTGCCTCATTATAAGAGCTATAAGTTGTTTATTAGCTACTTTAGTTCTGATACCCACAATAAAATTCAAAGAAACTATATCGAAAGAACTTGTTGAAAAGCAAAAGCAAAGCACTTGGACCGCTTGGGTACAAGGGTGGGGTTATGTGTTATCTAATCGGATAATATTATCAACTATGATTTTCGTTACAATAGCTATGGCAGTATTACAATTAGTAGACTCACAGTTCCCTACTTTATTTAAGAGCTTATTTCCACATGATAAAAGTAAAATGGGATATATCATTTCTATTATTGGTCTTGGGGGAATACTTGGTGCATTACTAACTCAGAAATTAAAACAATTTCAATATGGCTGGGTAGTATGTGGGGGCATGGTTTTAATGGGAATTGGTTTTGGGGGGATCGGCTTGATAACGCCCGGTACGGTCTTCGTTTTGGCCTATCTGATTAGTTTTATTGCTGGGATTGGAAGTGGACTGATGCTTGTATCTAATCAAGTTATTTTACAAATAGAATCCGATCAAGATCAAGTAGGAAGAGTATTTGGTATACAAAGTAGTTTAACAAATGCAGTTTTAATTATTTCTCCTGCTATGAGTGGCCCATTAGTTCATTTGTTTGGAGTAACTCAACTCTATGTTTATGGAGGGATTGGGCTTATTACCATTGGAGTAATTGGGGTTTCACTGCAGAAATATTTATGGGCTAAACATAAACACGAACCTATAAGAGTAAATAATTTTTGAAGGGAAGATTTTTTATGACCAATGAGGAATGTTATCCATTAAGTCACCCGCAGAGGAGAATATGGTATACAGAATTTATTCATTCTGATAAGGGGATATGTAATTTAAGGTTCTTGTTTAAACTTCATCGAAAAATGAATTATTCAAAATTAAACCGAGTTGTGAATCGTGTTATCAGTGAAAATGATGGTCTGTGCATCAGACTAAAAGAAAATGGGCATCAGGAACCTGAACAATATTTTGTTAAACATGAAGAACAAGAATTTGAGTTTTTCGATTTTAGTTCCGTGGAAGATTCAGATTTGCTGGAAAAATGGATCGAACAGAAAACAAAAGAAACGTTTACATTATTTAATTCGGATTTATACTATTTCGCTTTAATAAAATTAAACGATAATGAATGTGCAGTCTTTGGAAATGTTCATCATATTATCATGGATGGTTTATCAATCCAAATATTTACCAGTCAGATTGCAAAATATTATTATGAGATGCATAGCGAGACTGAGGAAGGCGTACTTAGAAATTCATATGTTCAATTTCTGGTCAATGAACAAACATACTTGAATAGTAGTCGCTTTCAAAAAGATCAAAAATTCTGGTTAGAGGAATTTAAAACACTTCCATCTGTGACGGGATTGAAGTCCTATAATACGTACCAGGTTAGTACCAGAGCATTACGTGAGACGTTTATATTATCGGAGCATTTGAAGAGAAAGATAGAAAATTTTTCTAATAATTATGATTTTAGTTTGTATACCCTTTTTGTTGCTGCTTTCTCGTTGTCTATGTATCGGTGGACCTCATCGCTTGATATTGCATTAGGAATGGCTTATGGCAACCGTATAACTAAAATGGAACGAGAATTAATTGGAATGATGGTGAGTACAGTTCCTCTAAGAATGGGTATCGATCCAGAAGAAGAAGTGCTTTCATTTATTGGTAGGGTATCCAGAAAACAAAGTAAATCATTACGACATCAGAAATACCCATTTGATTTGTTATTAAAGCAGATTAATAAAGAGAATAACAGCAATGTTAGACTTTTCGGAACTACGATTGATTATAGAGATCGTGATGAAAGTGGTGACTCACTATGGATTCCAAACTGTGAAGAAGTACAAGATTTTGCAGTGCATATTGAGAATTTGATTGATATAGACTCTTTACATGTACATATTGATTATCGTGAAGAGCTATTTTCTAATGAAGAGATAAAACGTTTTTTTAAAGTTATGTTAGCGATATTAGAAAATGCTTTTGAAAATCCAAAACAGAAGGTAGCTGAAATCGAAATCATTTCTGAAGAAGATGAAAGAAAAAGTTTAGTAGAGTTCAACAGTCCTAAGTTTGATTTTCCACCTCAAGTAACTATTCATGAATTGTTCGAACAGCAAGCGATGATTTATCCAAACGCTATTGCAGTTATGTATGAAAAAGAGAGAGTTACTTATAGGGAGCTAAATGAACGTGCAAATCAGTTAGCTCATTATCTACAGAAAAAAGGAGTTGGACCTGATACTTTAGTTGGACTGTGCGTTGAACGTTCTCTAGAAATGATTGTAGGTATTTTAGGGATTTTGAAGGCTGGTGGAGCTTATGTTCCACTTGATCCAACATATCCAGAGCAGCGACTTCAATATATTTTAGAGGATACTGGTATTCAGTTATTCGTAACGAAAGAAAGTTTAAAAGAATTGAAATGGTTACCAGAAAATATTAAATCGATTTGCCTGGATCGTAATCGAGATGAGATTGGGCAGGAAAGTAAGACCTTGCCGTTTTCTGATGTAAGTTCTCAAAACCTAGCTTACGTAATCTATACTTCGGGATCAACAGGGAATCCAAAGGGCGTTATGATAGAGCATCACAATGTCATTCGTTTATTTAAATCGACGGACTGTTGGTATCAGTTTAATGAAAAAGATACTTGGACGCTTTTTCATTCTTATGCATTTGATTTCTCAGTATGGGAAATTTGGGGAGCATTATTATATGGTGGGAAATTAGTTGTTGTTCCGTACTGGATTAGTCGATCGCCTAAGGATTTTTATCAATTATTGGTAGAGGAAGAAGTCACAGTTCTAAATCAGACACCTTCCGCATTTCGGCAATTAATACAAGTGTGTGAACAAGAAGATGAGAATAAAAACTTGCAGCTGCGTTATGTGATATTTGGCGGAGAAGCGTTAGAACCTATTAGCTTGTTACCATGGTTTCAAAGGTATGGAGAGAAAGAACCGCAGTTAATTAATATGTATGGAATTACAGAGACTACAGTTCATGTTACATATTATCCAATTACTCAAGATGATGTGCAGCATGCTTCAAGAAGTAATATCGGAAAGCGGATTCCAGATTTAGAAGTGTATATATTAGACTCTTATCAACAACCTGTACCTATAGGTGTAGATGGTGAGCTTTATATTGGCGGGGCAGGGCTTGCACGTGGGTATTTAAATAGACCTGAATTAACTGCAGAGCGCTTTATACCTCATCCATTTAGTAGTGATCCGAAAGCAAGATTATACCGGACAGGAGACTTAGCGAGGTATTTGCCGGATGGGAATCTGGATTATCGTGGAAGAATTGATCATCAGGTTAAAATACGTGGTTTCCGAATTGAGATTGGGGAGATTGAATCTACTTTAAATTCATATGCATCTATAAAAGAGGCTGTTGTAATTGTTAGAGAAGATCAACCGGGTGATAAACGATTAGTAGCATATGTTGTAGGAGATGGAAACATAGGTGCGTGGCGAGAGTATCTTAAAGCGAAACTACCGAGCTATATGGTCCCTTCGGGATTTGTGACGATGGAATCCATTCCACTAACAGCTAACGGTAAAGTTGATCGTGAGGCTTTACCTATGCCGGAGGAAAAGAAGATTAACAGTGAATGTGTTGCCCCCCGGAATAGTAACGAACAGATACTGGCTACCATCTGGAAGCAAGTATTAGGTGTTAAAAAGGTGGGAATCTATGATAATTTCTTTGAAATTGGTGGCGACTCGATTCTCAGTATTCAAATCATATCTCAAGCAAGTCAAGTGGGATTAAAACTTACTCCAAAGCAAATGTTTGAATGCCCAACTATTGCCGAGTTGGCACAAGTGGCTATAGAAACGCAAGGAGTACAAGCGGAGCAGGGAATTGTGACAGGAGATGTGCCTCTTACTCCAATTCAGTACTGGTTCTTCGAGCAAGAACATCCACGTCCGGAGCATTGGAATCAATCGATGCTTTTAAGAGTAAAAGAGAGATTGGACGTGAAATTACTAGAGGGAGCAATATTAAATTTACTCAAACATCATGATGCTTTACGTTTCCGGTACGAACAGTTACCAAATGGAACGTGGAGGCAGAGAAATGAAGGGACTAATGAGCAGTCAGTACTTCATGTGGTAAAACGGAACAAAGCTAATGAACAAACATGGAATAAAATAATACAAGAAGAGATGAACATTAATCAAGCTAGTTTTAATTTAGTTACTGGTCCGTTAATGAGAGTAGTTTACTTTGAGGATACCTTGACTGGAAATGATCTACTATTCTGGGTGATTCATCATTTAGTAGTAGACGGAGTATCGTGGAGAATTCTATTGGAAGATTTACAGGCGGTATATAACCAGATGAAACAAGGTCAAGGAGTTCACTTACCTGCGAAAAGTACATCTTTTAAAGAGTGGTCGGAACGACTTCAGACATACAGTGATTCGGTTATTTCAAAAGAAGTACAAGATTATTGGAATGAACAGGTAGAAAAAGAAACGATGACAATTCCAATGGACTACCCAATACAAGAAACAACAGAAGAATCGATTGATCAAGTGACGAGGACTTTAGAAATAGAAGAAACACACGCATTGTTACAAGAAGTCCCAGTGACTCATAAGACCAGGATTAACGAGGTACTATTGGCGGCATTAGGACAAGCTATTGTCGATTGTACAAATCAGCAAACGGTTTCTATTCATCTAGAAGGACACGGGAGAGAAGAGATGATTGAAGGTATTGATCTATCACGGACAGTGGGCTGGTTCACGAGTATTTATCCTGTTCATCTAAATTTTCAAGGAACTAAAACACCTATTGAAGGATTAAAGGCTGTAAAAGATCAATTGCGTCAAATTCCGAATCGCGGAGTTGATTATGGTATTTTACGTTACTTGAAAAAAGAATTACTTCCGTTTTATCAGCAAAAGCCTTCAATAAGCTTTAACTATTTGGGCCAATTTGATCGAGTGTTTTCAAAGGAATCTTTGTTTATGCAAGAGACAGGATTTACATTTTTAGATCATGCTCCAGATTCCAAGCCATCTCACCTAATTGAGGTTATCGGTATGGTAAAAGATGAGAAGTTACATTTTGTTTGGATGTATAGTAGAGAACAGTTTTCTAGATTAAAAATTCAAGCGATAGCAGATGGTATGTTGAGGCATCTTCGTCAACTTATAAATAAACCAACAACAGAGTCTGCTTTTACAGTATCAGATTTTGCTGATGCGGAGGACCTTACGGAAGAAAGCTTAAGCAAAGTATTACTTAAATTAACAAAGAAGAGGGTGTAAAGATGGGAGACGTTATAGATATATATGGATTATCACCTTTGCAAAAAGGAATATTGTTTCATACTTTATACGATCAAGATGATGAACATTCTTTTTCCTACATTGTACAAGTAGGCTTCTTGCTCGGGGGGCAATTGGATGTTGCTACTTTTGAAAAGGCTTGGGAATATGTTATTCATCGACATGAAGTTCTACGTTCAGTATTTGTGTGGGAGGAAGTTGAAAAACCTCTGCAAGCAGTTTACCAACGTCTTCCTTTTACTATTCATCAAGAGGATTGGAGTGCCCATTCAAATGAGGAGAAGGAGAAGAAATTACACCAGTTTTTGACTGCGGATCGTAGAAAAGGATTTTCATTGGATGAAGCACCATTGATGAGAGTCACTGCGATTAAAGAAGCAGAAGAGGAAACGAGAATCATTTGGACACATCATCATATTTTGCTAGACGGGTGGAGTGTGTCATTGGTCTTTAGTGAAGTGATGGAAGTTTATCTCAAGATGGTAAAGGGAGAATTGTTGAATCTCCCTAAATCTCTTCCTTACAAAAAATATATCCAGTGGATAAATAAACAGAATCAAAGTCAAGCAGAGAAATTTTGGACAGAAGAATTAAAAGGATTTTATGCACCTACGCCATTAGCGATGAAAAGAAAGGATCAAGGACAGGATAAGGGTTATGGGGAGTGTGTTTATCAAATATCTGAAGAACTTACTGAGAATTTACAAGAGTGGGTACGAAATAGTCGATTAACATTGAATACGTTAGTACAAGGCGCATGGGCTTACTTGATGAGTAGGTATAGCGGTGAAATTGACATCGTATTTGGCGTAACTAGCTCTGGACGTCCTACTGATTTGATAGGAGCAGAGAATATGGTAGGTCTATTTATTAACACATTACCTACTAGAATTCGATTAACGGATGATACATCAGTAGTAGATTGGCTTCGTAATATACAGATGAAAGAAATGGAACGAAGACAATATGAGTATAATTCGTTGGTTGATATTCAAGGGTGGAGTGAGGTTCCGCGGAATAGTTCCTTATTTCATACCTTGTATGTGTTTGAAAATTATCCAATTCAAGGTGAGAGAAATGATGATTTAAGATTACTAGAGGTTCAAAGTGCAGAACAAACAAATTATCCTTTAACACTCATTGTAATGCCTGGTAAGGAAATTACTTTAAAGTTAATGTATGACCGAAGCTATTTTAATGAAGAAACAATAAATCGGATTCAGGGTCACTTATTGCAAATATTAATTCAGATGACGAAAGGCCTAGATTCAAATCTCTCCGAAATCACCCATTTAACGATGGAAGAGCAGACACAGTTACTAGAGGGATGGAATAATACTCAAGTAAGGTATTCAGCTGAAGGCATGATTCATACGGTATTTGAGGAGCAAGTTAAGAAAACGCCAGAAGCAATCGCAGCTATTTATGAGACTGAACAAATTACCTATAAAGAGTTGGATGAGCGTGCGAATCAGTTAGCTCATTATTTACAAAAGCGTGGTGTAGGTCCAGAGTCTCTAGTCGGGGTATATATGGAACGCTCATTACAAATGATGATAGCGTTATTAGGGATTCTAAAATCAGGAGGAGCGTATGTTCCACTTGACCCTACTTATCCAGAGAGTCGGCTTCGCTATATATTAGAGGATGCTGGAATCGAAGTACTAGTGACGGAAGAAAATTCCGAAAAATTATATATATCTGAACCAGTTGAAATAATTTGCATGAATCAAGATTATACCGCAATTGAAAAAGAAGAATCAACCCCATGTACAAGTAGTGTAACAGGAAGAAGTTTAGCGTATGTTATGTATACTTCAGGATCTACAGGAAATCCAAAGGGAGTGATGATTGAGCATCATTCAGTAATTAATTACCTAGAATGGATGCAACATCAATATCCACTTTCTGAAAAGGATGTGGTCTTGCAGAAAACCCCATTCTCATTTGATGTATCTGTTTGGGAGTTATTTTGGGGTATTAGCGTGGGATCATGTGTATCTTTCTTACCTCCAGGTGGAGAAAAAGATCCTTCCATTATAGCTGATGTGATTGAAAAACATCAGGTTACTATTGTTCAATTTGTTCCTTCGATGTTATCTGTTTTCTTAGATCACTTCAACCATATTGAATTGAACATGAAATGTTCGTCCGTACGTCATGTATTTTCTGGTGGAGAAGAACTAAGTTCAGGATTGGTTAGACGATTTCAACAGCAATGGAATCATAGTGGACAAGTAAAATTAACCAATTTTTATGGACCAACGGAAGCCACTATTTATGTAAATGCATTTGACATTCAACCTAATCAAGAATTTGTTTCTATTGGGCAGCCGATACAGAACACGCAATTATATGTATTAGACCAAGCTCAACGCTTGCAATCAATAGGGATAGAGGGTGAGTTATATATTGGTGGTGCAGGTTTAGCGCGTGGATACTTAAATCGTCCGAATCTCACTGCAGAAAAATTCGTTTCGCATCCATTTCGATTGGGAGAGCGACTATATCGAACAGGAGATTCAGTAAGATATTTAGCAGATGGAAATTTAGAATTTATAGGGAGAATGGACCATCAAGTAAAAATACGTGGTTCTCGGATTGAACTAGGAGAAATTGAAGCGACTTTAGAAAAATGTTCGTTTATTAAAGAGGCTGTCGTATTAGTTAGAGAAGATCGTCCGGGCGATCAGCGATTGGTTGCATATGTAATAAGCGATGGAAATACTCAAAAGTGGCGAGAGTATCTACAAAACCAATTGCCGAATTACATGATTCCAGCTCATCTTGTAGAGTTAGAACAGTTCCCGCTTACTCCGAATGGGAAAATTGATCGAAAGGCCTTACCAGCACCTGATGAGCAACCGATAGGAGATTTAAATGTTCTGCCTCGGACACCATCGGAAGAACTAATTGCCTCGGTTTGGGGTCAAGTATTAGGAACAGAACATATCGGTATTCATGATTCCTTTTTTGAACGGGGTGGGCACTCACTACTAGCTACTCAAATTGTCTCTCGATTACAAGAATTGTTCCAGATTAAAATCCCGCTACGTGAACTTTTCAAGCACGTTACAGTGGAAGCATTAGCGAAACGATTAGATCAGTTGCGTAAAGAAGATAAAAAACGAGAGGTTCCACCCCTTTTACCTATGATACGGAAAGAATTTATCCCACTTTCCTATGCACAGAAACGCCTATGGTTTATTGATCAATTAATGCCAAATAGTGCGATGTACAATATTCATGCAGCTTGCCGCTTAACAGGAAAATGGTCAATTGAGGCATTGGAGGCCGGTTGGAATCAGTTGTTGGATCGTCATGAAGCATTACGAACGATAATTCTAGAACATAAGGGTGAACCTTTTCAACGGGTTCAATCTCATGTATTCAGACCTATCCCTCAAACAGATCTAACAAATTTCTCTTTGGAAGATAGAGAAAGAGAAATGAAACGACTCATTCAAAACGAAGCGGAGGAACCATTTCATTTTGGACAAGGTCCACTGATTCGAACACGAATATTGAAAGTGGACAGGGAAGAATGGGTTCTCCTTTGTACGATGCATCATATTATTTCGGATGGATGGTCAATGGGAATCTTACTTGAAGAATGGATGGCTTTTTATGAAGGATCACTAAGCGGAAAACCTGTGGAACTGAACGAGTTATCTGTTCAATATGCAGACTTTGTCATGTGGCAAAAGGAATGGCAAAAAGAAGAGAATCTGGATCAGCACCTTCAATATTGGAAGGAAGAATTGTCTGGGGAATTACCAGTTTTACAATTACCGATGGATCGTCCTCGACCTGCGGTTCAAACCCACCGTGGTGCGAGTCAGTCCTTAATGGTGGCGAATTCCCTACAAGAAAAGCTTAAAGATTTAAGTCTGCAAGAAGGATCCACTTTATTTATGACCTTGATGGCAGCGTATCAAAGCTTCCTTTCTCGTTATACAGGACAAGACGACATCTTGGTTGGAAGCCCAATTGCAAATCGAAATGTTAAAGAGATTGAAGGATTAATAGGTTTCTTTGCAAATACGTTGGTTTATCGAGCTGATTTCAGTGGAAATCCGACGTTCCAAGAACTTTTGTCGCAGATACGAAAAAAAGCACTAAAAGCATACGAGTATCAGGATATTCCATTTGAGAAAGTAGTAGAATCCGTAAAACCGGAACGGAATACAAGTCATTCACCGATATTTCAAACCATGTTTACGTTACAGAATACGAAACAAGAGTTTCCTCAGTTATCTGAAAGACACATGGAACTTATGGAGAGTCATACTTCTGTTGCGAAATATGATTTGAGTTTATTTGCTTCTGAGACGGAAGAAGGATTATCTCTAACCTTTGAATACAATACTGATTTGTTTAATGATACAACCATTGAACGTATGGCAAGTCATTTTGAACATTGGTTATATCAAATTGTCTTTCATCCAAAAGATGTATTATCGGAAATGAATATGTTATCAAAAGTAGAATATAAGCAACTACTAGAGGAATGGAATGAAACAGGTGTTGTAGATATACGAGAAAGTACGATTCATACATTGTTTGAAGAACAAGTGAAAAAAACACCAGAAGCAATTGCAGTAGTGTGCCAAGATGAAGAACTAACATATCAAGAATTAGACGAACGCTCGAATCAGCTGGCACATTATCTACAGAAAAATGGTGTAGGATGCGAATCATTGGTTGGAATTTGCGTTACACGTTCCTCCGAGATGATTGTCGGTCTCTTAGGAATTATAAAGGCAGGAGGAGCATATGTCCCAATTGATCCAACGTATCCGGAAAGTCGATTGCAATATATTTTAGAGGATGCCCATATAAAGGTATTGGTGACACAGGAAAAGTTACAACAAAAAATGGTTTTACCTAAATCTGTTGACGTGATTTGTATTGATCGTGATCGAGCAGAAATAGAACAGGAAGTAACTACAGTGTGTACGAGTGAAGTGACGGACGATAACTTAGCTTATATTATCTATACTTCAGGTTCCACTGGAAATCCAAAGGGGGTAATGATTGAGCACAGGAATACAGTAACAATGATTCATTGGGCGCATCACACATATTCCGGAAAGGATTTAGCGGGAGTATTGGCTTCAACTTCGCTATCCTTTGATCTATCCGTTTTTGAAGTGTTTGTTCCCTTAACGATGGGTGGTAAAGTGATTGTCGCTGAAAATGCTCTACATCTAGACAAGTTGTCTACCAAGGGTGTGACTTTGGTCAATACTGTACCATCAGCAGCAAAGGAACTGGTTCGAGCAAAAACAATCCCTTCTTCGGTAAAGGTGATGAATTTGGCTGGAGAACCATTGCCATATTCACTTGTTCAAGACTTATACGAGAGAAGTACGATTGAGAAGGTGTACAACCTATATGGACCGTCCGAAGATACTACGTATTCCACATATATGGAATTAGAAAAGAGTGCCATTCATAGGGTACCACCAATTGGTAAACCAGTCTTCAATACAGAAGTATATGTACTGAGCGCGGAACAAAAAATGGTTCCAATTGGTGTAGTTGGTGAGCTTTACATTGGTGGATCAGGATTAGCACGTGGATACTTAAACCGCTCTGACTTAACAAAAGAGCGTTTTATACCTCATCCGTTTAGAGAAGGAGAGCGAGTATACCGGACTGGAGATCTAGTAAGGTATCTGCCGGATGGAAATTTGGAGTATCTTGGCCGAATCGATCATCAGGTAAAAATTCGTGGGTTCCGGATTGAACTAGGAGAAATTGAAGCGACATTACAAAAGCATACATTAGTTAGCGAAGTCATTGTGATGGTGCGGGAAGATTATCCTGGTGATCCACGTTTGGTTGCCTATGTTGTTGGAGATGGGGATGCTCATAAGTGGCGTGATTATCTTAAGGCCCAGTTACCAAATTACATGGTTCCTGACTATTTTGTCGGATTGAACGCATTTCCACTTACCCCAAATGGGAAAATTGATAGGAAGACCTTACCAGCACCAGAGAGACAGGAGAGAGCGAATGGTTATATTGCTCCTCGTACACCTACGGAAAAAACAATCGTTTCAATATGGCATCAAGTTTTAGGTATGGAAAGTATCGGAATTCAGGATTCGTTTTTTGAAATCGGTGGTCATTCATTACTTGCTACGCAAGCTGTTTCCAATCTTAAGGAGGCTTTTGGAATCGAGTTACCATTGCATGATTTATTTACGTTTCATACGGTGCAGCAATTGGCAGAACAGATTGATCAATTGCTCTATAACAAAAAGCAAGAAATGCAGAATGATAGTAAGGAGAATGTGAGTCTTCAAGACTATATTCAAAAAGAAGTAGAAGTGAGTAATGATGAAGAATTACTTGAACTTCTTAAGCAATTGGAAGAGCTATCAGAGGAAGAAGCACAAGGGATATTCGAGAGTAATTTGGTTGAGGAAGGGGTAAAAAATGAAAAGTGATTTACTTGCAAAGCTGAGTTCACTTTCTCCTGAGAAGAGAGCTTGGCTTCAGAAGCAAATGCAAAAAAAGGAGAATAAAGAAGCACTCCCATTGTCTTATGCACAACAACGTTTGTGGTTTATGGACAGATTTAACCCAAACAGTTCTTTATATAATATTCCAACGGTATGGCGTCTAAAAGGAAATTGGATTCCTGAAGCATTAGAAAAGGGATTCAATCGACTCATTGAACGTCATGAATCATTACGAACCGTTTTTAAGGAAGTAGGAGAACAACCTGTACAACATATTGTCGAATTCCTTCCTAGAACATTATCTGTAAGGGATTACTCTCACCTTCCTCTAGAAGTAAAAGAAAAAGAGGTAGATAGTTTAATTGCGAGAGAAGCACAAGAAGCATTTGATTTAATGAATGGCCCTTTAATTCGTTACCAGCTTGCTCAATTAGGAAAGGGTGAATGGTTATTACTGTGTACGATGCATCATATTATTTCTGATGCTTGGTCCATCGGTATATTCATGAATGAATTACTTGCTTTCTATGAAGAAGAAACGGGCGGGAATCCTGCTAAATTAAGTTCACTATCCATTCAATATGCCGACTTTGCGAAGTGGCAAAAGGAGTGGTTGCAAGGTGATGTGTTAAATCGTCAACTTACGTATTGGCAGGAAGAATTGTCTGGGGAGCTTCCTATATTACAACTGCCAGTGGATCGACCTCGACCGGTTACGCAAACTTACGCTGGGGATACGCATCACGTGATTTTTCCTAATAGATTACTCAGTCAATTGAAGGATATAAGTCGACAAGAAGGATCTACCTTATTTATGACTTTAATGGCTGCATACCAGAGCTTTCTTGCTCGTTATACGGGGCAAAAAGATATTCTAGTCGGAAGTCCGATTGCAAATCGGAATCATAAGGGAGTAGAAGGATTGATCGGTTTCTTTGTTAATACGTTGGTTTACCGATCAGACTTGAGTGGCACCCCTACTTTTCGGGAGATTTTGAATCAAACAAAGAAAAAGGCGTTAAAAGCTTACGAATACCAAGATATACCGTTTGAAAAAGTGGTAGAAGCTGTGCAACCTGAACGAAGTATGAGTCATTCTCCTATCTTTCAGACCATGTTTACACTACAGAATATAAAACAGGAACGACTAGATCTATCTGGTAGAAGTATCGAAATGGTAGAAAGTAATATGTCTATTGCAAAATTTGATTTGAGTTTAACTGCCTACGAAGTGGAAGAAGGTCTATTTGTCTCATTTGAATACAACACGGATTTATTTGATAGTAGTACCGTTGCACGTATGGCAGACCATTTTGAGAACTGGTTAAATGAAATCACGTATCATCCAGATGAATCATATACAAAGCTGTCAATGTTATCGGACACAGAGCAGAAACAACTCCTAAAAGAATGGAATGATACTGACGTAGTTTATGGTCATGAGTGTATGATTCATGAGCTATTTGAGCAGCAAGTTGCACGTACACCTGATGCAGTGGCGGTAGTTTATGAAGATGGCAAGCTAACGTATCAAGAACTCAATGAAAAATCGAACCAATTGGCACATTATCTACAAAAACGAGGTATAGGACCTGAATCATTGGTCGGTGTATGTGTTGAACGTTCTCCTGATATGATTATTGGTCTCTTTGGGATTTTGAAAGCAGGTGGAGCTTATGTCCCACTGGACCCAAGTTATCCCGAAAACCGCTTGAGATACATTTTAGAGAATTCACAAATTCAAGTGCTGTTAACAAAAGAGGCACTACAGGACTGGTTACCTAAAGATATTCAAGCAATTTGTTTAGACCGGGATCAAGTAATGATTTCCAAAGAGAGTAATTTGGCTCCGGTGAGTGGAGTAACAGCAAATAACTTAGCTTATATCATATACACTTCGGGTTCGACGGGAAATCCGAAGGGAGTAATGATTGAACATCATTCGGTTATCAACCGCCTACAGTGGATGCAGAAAAAATATCCATTATCTGAGGAGGATACAATCCTACAAAAGACACCGTTTTCGTTTGATGTTTCTGTCTGGGAATTATTTTGGTGGTCATTTGTAGGAGCACGTGTTTGTTTGCTTCCACCAGGAGGAGAGAAAGAGCCTGCGGTGATTGAGGAGTATATCGAACGATATCGTGTGACCACCATGCACTTTGTTCCGTCGATGTTATCTACTTTCTTGGATTATATGGAACAATATAATTTGAAAAGGGATGTATCGTCTTTAAATCAGGTTTTTACTAGTGGAGAAGCATTAAACACTGAACAGGTTCGTCGGTTTAAGAGGGTATTTTACGATGTTCAGCAAACGAAGTTAATTAACTTGTATGGCCCTACCGAAGCAACTGTGGATGTGACTTATTATGATTGTGATTTAGAAAAAGAACCAATGCTTATTCCAATTGGTCGTCCAATTGATAATACAGAGTTGTATGTATTGGATCAATATCAACAGGTGGTACCGATTGGTGTGGTGGGGGAACTTTACCTTGGTGGAGTAGGCTTGGCACGTGGCTACTTCAATCGACCAGAGTTAACTACTGAACGTTTTATTCCGCATCCCTTTAAGGAAGGGGAACGATTATATCGAACGGGTGACCTGGTGAAGTATATGAGTGACCGTAACTTGGAGTATATCGGAAGAATAGATAACCAAGTGAAAATCAGAGGATTCCGAATTGAACTTGGAGAGATTGAAGCAGCTTTACATGATCACTCATCTGTAAAAGAGGCTGTCGTGTTGGTGAAGGAAGATCGACCAGGAGATAAGCAGTTAGTAGCTTATGTAGTGGGTGAAGGGGATGTTGGAGAGTGGCGTGAATATCTCAAGAAGCAATTGCCAAATTATATGGTTCCAGCATATTTTTTCCAAGTTGAATCGATGCCACTCACTCCAAATGGTAAGGTGAATCGAAAAGCTTTACTGGAATTGGAGGCACAGTTCATAAGTGAAGATATTATTTCATCAAGAACACCAGTGGAAGAGCTCATCGTTTCTGTATGGAGTCAAGTGTTGGGTATAAGGAATATTAGTGTTCAGGATTCTTTTTTTGAAATTGGTGGTCACTCGCTACTAGCTACCCAAGTAGTTTCACGCTTACAAGAAATCTTTCAAATCGAATTACCGGTACGTGAACTATTTGAGTATGCAACGGTGGAGTCACTGGCAAAACGATTAGATCAGTTACGTAAAGGAGATAGAAAACGAGAGATTCCTCCACTAATGCCGATGGAACGAGGGGAAACTATTCCACTCTCTTATGCCCAACAGCGCTTATGGTTTATCGATCAATTTGCGCCTAATAGTGCACTTTACAATATGCCAATGGTATGCCGCCTTACAGGGAATTGGTTACCTGAGGCATTGGAAACGGGATGGAATCAGCTAATAGAACGTCATGAATCATTGCGGACAGTCTTTCATGAAGTGAACGGTCAACCCGTGCAGCAAATTGAACCGTATGCTTTTCGCTCAATTCCAAAAATGGATTTAACTATGCTTTCTCCAGAAGACCGAGAAGCAGAAGTTAAACGTTTGATTCAACAAGAAACAGAAGTGCCATTTGATTTAGACGAGGGTCCACTGATCAGGACAAGTATTTTGCAAGTGGGGGAGGAAGAATGGATGCTCCTTTGTACTCTACATCATATCATTTCAGATGGATGGTCAATGGGAGTCCTACTTGAAGAGTGGATGGCATTCTATGAGAAAGCCACGGATGAAAAGGTAGCAGAACTTGAACCATTACCGGTTCAATATGCCGACTTCGCTCAGTGGCAAAAAGGATGGCTGAAGGAAGAAGTGCTTGATCAACAACTGCAATATTGGAGGGAAGAATTGTCTGGGGAGCTTCCTGTACTCCAACTTCCTATGGATCGCCCGCGTCCCGCAATACAAACTCATCACGGGTCGACATACACCCTGGTTCTGCCAAGCGCGCTACATGACAAATTGAACGAATTTAGTCGTCAAGAAGGGGCTACACTCTTCATGACGCTGTTGGCTGCATATCAAAGTTTTCTATCACGTTATACGGGACAAGAAGATATTCTGGTCGGAAGTCCAATTGCTAATCGAAATTATAGAGAAATTGAAGGACTAATTGGTTTCTTCGTCAACACGCTGGTTTATCGGGTTAATCTGAGTGGTAGACCGACATTTCAGGATGTTCTGTCTCAGGTTCGTCAAAAGGCATTGAAGGCGTATGAATATCAAGATATCCCTTTTGAAAAAATTGTAGAAGTTGTACAACCAGAGCGGAGTACAAGTCATTCGCCAATCTTCCAGACTATGTTCATCTTGCAAAATATGAAACAAGAGTTCCCGGTGTTATCTGGTAGAAGTATTGAAATGATAGAAAGCCATAGTCCGATTGCAAAGTTTGATTTAAGTGTAATGGTAGCTGAGTCGGAAGAGGGATTACTTTTTACTTTTGAATACAATAAGGATTTATTCAATGCTACAACTATTGAACGGATGGCAGGACACTTTGAGAAATGGCTACACGAAGTTTCCCATCACCCGCAAAATCCGTTGCATAGTCTGAGCATACTATCGGAACCTGAGCGTACTTTGTTATTAGAAACATGGAATGACACCGTAATGGAAATGTCCCCACAGGGCCTTATTTGCGACAGATTTGAGGAACAAGTAGCAAGGCGTCCTGAAGCGATTGCGGTGGTTGATCAAACAAAAGAGTGGACTTACGGTGAACTGGATGCACAAGCAAATCAGTTGGCAAATGTTTTACAGCGAAAAGGAGTCGCTCCAGAATCAGTCGTTGGAGTTTATCTTCCGAGGTCGGCTGAGCTCATGGTAAGTTTACTGGGCATATTAAAAGCTGGTGGGGCTTATGTCGTTTTAGATCCGTTGTATCCAAAATCGAGGTTAGAATACATGATTGAAGATGCAGGAATTCAAATTGTAGTGACGGCAGAAGGACAAGAAGGCCTTTCCAAACAGGTTGAAATGGTGAGGTTAGAAGAATTAACAGTGGAAAGTGTAATCGCACCGAAGCGACAGATAAATCCAGAGAACTTAGCTTATATCGTCTATACCTCTGGTTCTACAGGAAAGCCAAAGGGTGTCATGGTTGAATATCGCTCATTAATGAATATGGTCTCTTGGCATCAAGAAGTTTATCGTATTACAGCAGAGGATCGTGCGACTCAGATTGCGGGCATTGCTTTTGATTCGGCTGTCCAGGAGATTTGGCCGTATCTAACTGCTGGTGCAGCACTCTACTTGTCAACAGAGGAATTGAGAATTAATCCAGAAGCGCTAAGAGACTGGCTCATTGATTCGCGAATTACAGCTAGTTTTGCACCTACGCCTATTCTGGAAAGACTCTTGAAATTATCTTGGCCAGAGAAGACTGATCTTCGTTTTATCATTACGGGCGGGGATCAATTAACACAGTATCCATCTAACGATATTCCTTTTGCGGTAATTAATCAGTATGGTCCATCGGAAAATACAGTCGTTACCACGGATTGTTATGTACCTGTAGGAGTGACAACAGGTACGCCATCGATTGGTCGACCGATTGCGAATACAGAAGTTTATGTGTTAGATTCTCATCTTCAGCTAGTACCAATTGGTGTGATTGGAGATCTCTATATTGGAGGAAAGGGTCTTGCTCGCGGATATGCTAATCGTCCGGATTTCACAAAGGAAAAATTTATTCCGCATCCATTCAAGTCAGGAGAACGTCTCTACTACACCGGAGACAAAGCAAGTTATCTTTCTGATGGTACTCTCCAGTTCCATGGTCGTATAGATGACCAAGTGAAAATTCGTGGTTTCCGGATTGAATTGGGAGAAATTGAAGCAGTTTTGCAGGCACATTCTTCTGTGAAAGAAGCAGTTGTATTGGTACGAGAGGATGATCCAGGCGATAAGAGATTAGTAGCTTATGTAGTTGGTGAAGGAAGTGTCCATGAATGGCGAGAGCATCTACAAACACATTTACCAAATTACATGGTTCCAACAAACTTTATTGAGATGGAATTTTTACCACTTACACCGAATGGAAAACTTGATTTGAAGGCATTGCCTATACCTAGTGAACTATCTACTGAAAATACTGTATACCCACGAACTCCGCTGGAAGAACTTATCGCTTCAGTGTGGAGTCAAGTGCTAGGAATAGGAAACATTGGTGTTCAGGATTCTTTCTTCGAGCTTGGTGGTCATTCTCTACTTGCTACACAAGTGGTCTCACGCTTACAAGAAGTCTTTCAAATCAAATTACCGGTACGTGAACTGTTCGAATATTCAACGGTCGAGGCATTATCGAAACGAATGGATCAGTTACGTAAGGGGAGCGAAAAACGAGAAATTCCACCATTGATGCCGATGGAACGAGGAAATAATATTCCGCTTTCTTATGCCCAACAGCGCTTATGGTTTATTGATCAATTTGCACCTAATAGTGCACTTTATAATATGCCAATGGTATGCCGCCTTACAGGGAATTGGTTACCTGAAGCATTGGAGTTGGGATGGAATCAGTTGATAGAGCGTCATGAATCTTTGCGGACGGTATTTCATGAAGTGGACGGTCATCCTGTGCAGCAGATTCAACCGTATATTTTCCGCCCTCTTCCGCATATGGACTTAACTAAGTTTTCATTAGAGGAGAGAGAAAGAGAGTTGGAGCAATGGATTCAAACTGAAGTCGAATCCCCATTTGACTTAGAGCAAGGGCCATTGTTCCGTGGACAAATTGTGAAAATTTCAGAAGAAGAATGGGTTCTTCAGTGTAATATGCATCATATTATCTCGGATGGATGGTCGATGGAAATCTTGCTCCAAGAATGGATGGCATTTTACGAGGAGGCGATTGGTGAAAAACCAGCAGAGCTTGCACCACTACCAGTTCAATATGCCGATTTTGCTCAATGGCAAAGAGAATGGTTGAAAGATGAAGTGCTAAATCAGCAGCTTGCATATTGGAAGGAAGAATTATCTGGTGAGTTACCAGTCTTAATGTTGCCGATGGATCGTCCGCGTCCTCCAGTGCAAACCCACCATGGATTAACTCATAATGTGTTGTTATCACGCTCATTACTGGATAAATTAAATGAACTAAGTCGTCAAGAAGGGGCCACGCTTTTCATGACCTTATTGGCATCGTATCAAAGTTTCCTTGCCCGTTATACAGGACAATCGGATATTATTGTTGGCAGCCCAATTGCAAATCGAAATTATCGAGATGTTGAAGGATTAATTGGTTTCTTTGTCAACACGTTGGTTTATCGAGCTGATTTAAGTAACGCACCGGCATTTCAAGAGTTGTTGTCTCAAGTGCGGATAAAAGCATTGAAGGCGTATGAGTATCAAGATGTTCCGTTTGAGAAAATTGTAGAGGTTATTCAACCTGAACGAAGTACAAGTCATTCTCCGATTTTCCAAACCATGTTTACTTTGCAAAATACGGGACAGGAGCTACCAGAGCTACATGGACGAAATATAGAGGTAATGGAGAGCAACGCTCCAATCGCTAAGTTTGATTTAAGTTTAACTGCTGCAGAAGTGGAAGAGGGTTTATTGCTTAATTTTGTTTATAGGACTGATTTATTTGACAGTTTAACTATTGAATCTATGGCTGAACATTTTGGAAACTGGTTGAATTTAATCGTGGAACATCCTGATAAATCATTAGCCAAGTTGCCTATACTATCAGGATTACAGCAAAAACAGTTAGAAGAGTGGAATAATAATGCCGTAGCATATCCACAAGAAAGTGCGATTCATCAGCTGTTTGAAGAGCAAGTAAATCGTACACCTGACGCGGTGGCAGTGGTAGATGAAAACCAGCAGTTAACGTATCGAGAGCTGAATGAAAAAGCTAATCAATTGGCCCACTATCTTCAGCAATGTGGGATTGGGACTGAATCATTGGTTGGACTTTGCTTTGAGCGTTCAGTTGAGATGGTTGTTGGCCTCATGGGAATTTGGAAAGCTGGGGCAGCCTATGTTCCATTGGATCCATCGTATCCAGAAAGTCGCCTCCGATATATTTTGGAGGACACTGGAATTCAAGTATTAGTTACGAACGAAGCATTAGAAAATTGGATACCTAAAGAAGTCAAAGTAGTTTGTCTAGATAGAGATCAAGCAATCATTTCACAAGAAAGCATTCTTTCACCAAAATGCGAGGTAACAGGAGAAAGCCTAGCGTATGTTATCTATACTTCGGGATCGACCGGGAATCCAAAGGGGGCTTTGGTACAGCATCATTCTGTAACAAACTTGTCGCATGGTTTACAGAAAGAGGTTTTCGCACATGAGATACCATCTAACATGCATGTCGGTTTAAATGCGTCAATCGCCTTTGATGCATCTATTCAGCAATTACAAATGCTGTTGTATGGTTCAAGTTTGTATATTATTCCGAATGAAGTTCGAAGTGATTCGGAACAGTTTGTAGCTTATATTCGGAAGAACAAATTAGAAATCTTTGATATAACACCTTCATTACTTCAATTACTTATAGATGGCGGATTGTTAGAAACGTGCGATGGCGTTCATGTTCCAAGTAAGGTATTGGTCGGCGGCGAAGCGATTATGCCGTCATTATGGGAACAGATAGTAGAGGCTGATAAAATTGATTTTTATAATGTATATGGTCCTACAGAATGTACGGTTGATACAACATGCTATCATATCAAAAAAGATAGTAAGAGAGTAACAATTGGGCGTCCGTTGCCGAACGTTCAAACTTATGTATTGGATAGAAATTGGTTACCAGTTCCAGTTGGTGTGATGGGTGAACTTTATATCGGAGGAGCAGGTCTAGCGAGGGGATACTTGAATCGTCCAGAGTTAACATCCGAACGATTTATTTCCCATCCATTCAAAGAAGGCGAGAGGTTATATAGAACGGGAGATCTCGTGAGATATCTTCCTGACGGTAATATAGACTATCTAGGAAGAATGGATAATCAAGTGAAGATTAGAGGATTTCGAATTGAACTTGGGGAGATTGAGTCGACCTTACAGGAGCATTACTTGGTAAAAGAGGCAGTTGTAACCGTTAGGGAAAATCAGTCGGGAGATAAGAGGCTGGTAGCTTATGTAGTGGGCGAAGGCAGTTTAGAAGAATGGCGCGAGTATCTTAAAACAAAACTGCCAATCCATATGATACCTTCCTACTTTGTCGAAATGGAAGAGTTGCCGCTAACCATAAATGGAAAGGTTGATCGGAAATCGTTGCCTATACCAGATTATCAAGGAATAAAAGAAGGCTACGTGGCCCCAAGAAATGAACGTGAACATATGCTTTCTATCATTTGGGAACGTGTGCTGGGTTCAAAACGTATTGGTATTCATGATAACTTTTTTGAAATTGGTGGGGATTCAATTCTTAGCATTCAGATTGTCTCCCGTGCGAAGCAAGCTGGTTTACAATTGACACCAAAACAAATATTTGAACACCAAACGATTGCAGGATTGGCACAAGTAGTCAAAGAAGAACAAGGTATACAAGTCGAACAGGGAATTATAACTGGAGATACGATACTTACACCTATTCAGCAAAGGTTTTTTGCACAAAATCATCCTAACCCACATCATTGGAATCAATCCGCGTTCTTTAGAACAAAAGAGAAACTGGACATAGTATCACTGGAGAAGTCAGTGCGTAATCTTCTACTTCATCATGATGCCCTGCGTTTAAGATATGAACGTTTACCTGATGGGGCCTGGAAACAGTGGAATGAAGGAATAGAAGAACAATTGATGCTGACTGTCATTTCATTAGACGAAGTGCCGGAAGACGATTGGCATCAAGTTATTCAAAAAGAGATTAACATTGCACAAGGAAGTTTGAATTTACATGATGGTCCGTTAATGAGAATGGTGTATTTTGATGAAGGTGAGAAGACTGGCCGATTATTTTGGACGATTCATCACTTAGCCGTGGATGGTGTTTCTTGGCGAATTTTATTGGAAGATTTGCAAACAGCTTATAATCAAGCAATTCAGGGGCAGAAAATCCAATTACCTATGAAGAGTACCTCTTTTAAAGAGTGGTCGGAGAAATTACATCATTACGCTGAATCTGGAATATCGCAAGAAGTGCTGCATTACTGGGAGCGGCAGTCCGAACAAGAAGTAGTTACGCTACCAGTAGATCTTACTATAAGTGATCCAGTAAGCGCAGTAACTGAGGAAGTTACTGTGGTGCTAGATGAGAATGAGACCCGTATGTTATTGCAAGAGACTTTAAGCACTTACCGTGTCCAAATTAATGAAGTATTATTAGCAGCATTGGTACAAGCTACGGCAGTATGTACAGGACAGCCGATATTGAGCGTGGATCTAGAGGGGCATGGGCGAGAAGAGATTATTGAAGATGTTGACTTATCGAGAACCGTGGGATGGTTTACAAGTATTTATCCTGTTCACTTAAATATTGCTGGTGCCAACACGCCAATTGCAGCATTAAAAGCAGTTAAAGAACAAGTACGCAAAATTCCTAATAAGGGTGTTGACTATGGAGTGTTGCGTTACATGAACGCAACAATGTGTGAGCAATTGGGCTCTCAACATACACCATCTATTAGTTTTAACTATCTTGGACAATTTGACCAAATGTTTTCTAACGATGCAATGTTTATTCCGGAGAACGAATTTAAGCGTTTAGATCATGCTTCCGGTTCCAAGCGATCGCATTTAATTGATGTGATTGGGGTTGTAACGGATGGAAAACTTCAGTTCACTTGGGTATACAATGTTGGACAATTCGCGAAATCAACGATTCAAAGTATTGCACAGAATATGCTTCATCAACTGAGCAGATTGATTCAATCCTCAGATAGAGAATCTGCACTGACCGTTTCGGATTTTGGGATGACTAATCTTAACCAAGTGAGTTTGACAAAAGTACTAACTAAGATGAATCGTGGAAAGAACTATCCAATTACTGATTTATATCCACTATCATCTTTGCAAGAAGGTATGATTTTCCACACATTGCATGACCAAGGGGATGAACATGTTGCACCGTATATAGTGCAATTAAGTTTTATGATTAAAGGGAAAATGGATATTCCTATTTTTGAGCAGGCGTGGAAATCCGTAATTCAGCGGCATGAAATTTTTCGTACAGTATTCGTTTGGGACGAAATTGAAGAACCTTTACAAGTGGTATATGAAAATATTCCATTTAAGGTGAACAAAGAAGACTGGCGCACAATGACAACTGAAGAGATAGAGGAAGAAAGAAAAGTCTTCTTGGCATTAGATCGAAAACAAGCCTTCCTATTTGAAGAAGCGCCATTGATGCGGGTAACGGTCATTCAAGAAGGTGAGGAAGAATATCGGATTGTTTGGACACATCACCATATTTTGCTGGATGGATGGAGTTTGCCACTGGTCTTTAATGAATTACTTACATTCTATCAAAAGAGAATGAATGGAGAAGCTGTGAATTTACCTAAGTCATCGCCATATAAGAAATATATCCAATGGCTAAGAGAACAAGATAAGGAGCAGGCGGAACAATTCTGGAGAGAGAAACTTAAAGGTTTTACTGCACCAACTTTGCTGGGCTTAGAAAGTAAAGAGGAAGAAAAAGGTTACTCAGAGAAGGTTACTCATTTATCAGAAGAGCAGACCAAAGCGTTACAAGGATGGGCGAAACGAAATAAACTTACTTTGAGTACGGTAATTCAAGGTGCATGGGCATATCTCATGAGCCGTTATAGTGGAGAAAATGACATTGTCTTTGGTGTAACAAGCTCAGGGCGTTCTACGGAGATTATTGATGTTGAAAACATCGTAGGTCCTTTCATTACCACGTCACCGGCGCGAATTCAATTGATGGATGATATAAAAGTAATAGATTGGTTGCAGAAGATACAAGAGGAAGAGATAGAAAGAAGACAATATGAGTATGCTTCTTTGACAGAGATTCAGGGTTGGAGTGAAGTTCCTAGGGGAACACCGCTGTTCAATAGTTTATATGTGTTTGAAAATTATCCAGTGAAAGAGGAGTCTTCAGAAAATCTGGAAATTGGTGAATTGGAAGGAGTAGAACAAACCCACTACCCATTAGGGTTGGCTGTAGTTCCAGGAATCCAGTTATCGTTAAAGTTAATGTATGACCGTAGTAAGTTTAATAGATTAACTATTGAACGAATGTTGGGTCATTTACACCAAGTGTTAATGCAAATGCTCAAAAACATTGATCAAACCTTGTCGGAGCTGGTATATATTACGGAAGCTGAACAAAGAAAACTATTGGAAGAATGGAATGATAATGCTATATCCTATCCACGGGAGAATGTGATTCATCAATTATTCGAAGAGCAAGTGAATCGTACACCCGATGCGGTGGCAGTAGTAGATGAAAAACAGCAACTAACGTATCGGGAGCTTAATGAAAGAGCTAATCAATTGGCCCATTATCTTCAGAAATATGGAATTGGGATAGAGTCATTGGTTGGCCTCTGCTTCGATCGTTCAGTTGAGATGGTTGTTGGCCTCATGGGAATTTGGAAAGCTGGGGCAGCCTATGTTCCATTGGATCCATCCTATCCGGAAAGTCGCCTACGATATATTTTGGAAGACACAGGAATTCAAGTATTAGTTACGAATGAGGCATTAGAAGGTTGGATACCAAAAGAAATCAAGGCAGTTTGCCTAGATAGGGATCAAGCAATGATTTCACAAGAAAGCAAACTTTCACCAATATGTGAGGTAACAGGGGAAAACTTAGCGTATGTTATCTACACTTCTGGTTCAACAGGGAATCCAAAAGGGGTTTTAGTGCAGCACCATTCTGTAATAAACCTATCATATGGTTTACAAAAAGAAGTTTTCTCATATGAGATACCTAATAATATGCGCGTCGGTTTAAATGCGTCAATTGCCTTTGATGTATCTATTCAGCAATTACAAATGCTGTTGTCTGGTTCAAGTTTGTATATTATTCCAAGCGAAGTTCGCACTAATCCGGAACAATTTGTGTCCTATATTAGGGAGAATGAGTTGGAAATGTTTGATATGACACCTTCATTACTTCAATTACTTATAGATGGAGGGTTGTTAGAAACGAGCGCTGATGTTCATGTACCAAGCAAGATATTGGTCGGTGGCGAAGCAATTATACCGTCATTATGGGAACAGCTAGTAGAGACTGAAAAAATTGATTTTTATAATGTATATGGTCCTACAGAATGTACGGTTGATGCAACATTCTATCCTATCAAAAAAGATAGTAAGAGAGTAACCATTGGGCGTCCGTTGCCGAACGTTCAAGTCTATGTATTGGATAAAAATTTGTTACCTGTTCCAGTTGGTGTAACAGGTGAGCTATATATTGGTGGTGCAGGTATAGCGAGAGGATACTTGAATCGCCCAGAGTTAACAGCTGAACGATTCATCCGACATCCATTTAATGAAGAAGAACGGTTATATCGGACGGGAGATTTGGTTCGCTATTTATCTGATGGTCATTTAGATTACTTGGGAAGAATCGATAATCAAGTGAAAATTCGAGGCTTCCGTATTGAACTTGAAGAGATTGAAGCAAATTTAGAAAGTCATCCATTGGTGAAAGAAGCAGTAGTCTTGGTAACAGAGGATAAATTAGGAGAGCAGAGATTGGTCGCTTATGTAGTTGGAGATGGAAGTATGCATGAATGGCGTGAACATCTCAAGACACAAGTACCGAATTATATGGTTCCCGCACACTTTATTAAGGTAGAAACGATTCCTCTTACAACGAATGGAAAAGTTGATCGAAAGGCATTGAACAGCTTAACCATTCAAAGAGAAAATAACTTCTCTACGCCAATCATTCCAAGGGATGAAATTGAATATCAGCTGATTAAAATCTGGCAGGATTTGCTACAGACAGAAGATGTCTATGTAAATGATGATTTCTTTAATAGAGGGGGACATTCTCTCCTTGTAATCAAATTGATTTCAAAAATAAGAGAGAAGTTTGGAAAAGAGATTAAGGTGTCTACATTGATTAAGAATCCAACAGTGGAAGGAATCGCATGTCTTATTCGTGATAAGCATGATATGACAAAATCTGTATCGTCGCTGGTTCCACTACAAGAATCAGAGAAAAGACCTTTCTTCTGCGTTCATCCGTTTATGGGGAATGTATTTTGTTATATTCAACTAGCAAGACTGCTTAAGAACCACTGCTCATTTTATGGTTTACAGAATCCTCTCATAGAAAAGAGAGAAATAGACGAGTTGACTTTGTCGGAAGTAGTTCAACTTTACATCGAAGAAATAAAGCGTGTTCAGCCAGAAGGCCCATATCGTCTTGGAGGATGGTCTTTAGGCGGTGCAATTGCTTATAAAATCGCAACTGTACTAAGGAATCAAGGAGAAGAAGTTGAGTTGTTGGTACTCATGGATAGTAAAGTACCTTCAGAGCAGGATCACAAAACAAGGGAGGATATGCTCTCATATATATCTAAGCATTTCATTCATTTAGATCCAACAGAGCAGGAAGGAGAATCAGTCCATCAACAGGAAAGGCTTGTGGAGCGATTAATTATGGAAGGAGTACTCCCGCCTGATGGAGATCTTATGAATTTGAAGCAAGTTATCAATGCTCACAGGAAATGTCTGAATTTAATGGCAGAACATGATTTGATACCATACTTTGGGGAAGTTATCTACTTTAGTGCTGAGGAAGGCAAAGAGTTGTTTACAGATTGGGAGCCTTTATTAAAAGGAAGAGTGAATAAGTATTCAGTCCCTGGATCACACGAAGAAATAGTAGCCTCTCCCGCAGTTGAAAAGATAGCTAAGTATCTACTAAATGAATTAGGAGGAATAAAAAAGATGTTCCTTTCGTTAAAAGAAAAATAGAGAGTACAAAAGATGCAACTTTATGAACGGAAATTGCTTGAAAGGGACATAGAAACCTATATAAGTTGTTCATAGTATGATGTAAATTCTCTGAAGTTTTTGTACCAGAAGCGAATGCTTTGATGATATTGCTGAGGAAAGGTGTATATTTTCATTGATATGTAAATATGCACCTTTTCTACTGTATTTGGACTTGAATAAAGGCAAGATATAATATGAAATTGAATTTCTATAACGTATACGTAGGAAGCCATCCTTTTAAAAAGGAAGTGATTTATCATACAAATTCACGCTGTGAAAATACCAAAGAATATTGAAAAACATTTGTTTAATCAATTTAGTAACTTGATTTCAAATGAGAAGAGAGAACGAATGAAGCGTTTATTAAATTTATGCGACATTAATAGGACTTTGATAGGAGATTTACTAATCCGGTCCCTAATTTGCCAAAAATATAAAATTAATAATGAAGAAATTAGATTTATATATAATGAGTACGGAAAACCTTTTGTTGAAAATCTTTCTGACTTTCATTTTAATATTTCGCATTCAGGAGAATGGGTGGTCTGTGCCACTGCAAATTCTAATGTAGGTATTGATATAGAAAAAGTTTCAGAAATAGAGGCTCTTAAATTAGCAAATGAATTTTTTTCAGAGGAAGAATTTTATGATTTATCTAATATAGATTCTGATGAACAAGTCAATTATTTTTATGATTTATGGACATTAAAAGAAAGCTATATAAAAACAATTGGGAAAGGACTTTATATCCCGTTAAATTCATTCTCTATAAAAAAAGATTCACGAACTTTAATTTCATACAAGAATATATCTCAAAACTTTTACTTTAGACAATATAATATTGAGGCAAATTATAAGGTAGCTGCTTGTGCAACACGTGATGAATTACCGCAGGAGATAATAATTAAAGACATTTATACAATTGGACAAAATATAAACAAATTTTAAAGTAAGGAGAAAATAATGAAGAAGACTAAACTTTTTTGCGTTCCACATGCTGGGGGATCTGCGTTTAGTTACTCAAAATGGAAAAATTACTTTAATCCATATATTGAGGTAGTCCCAATAGAGTTAGCTGGTAGAGGATATAGAATTGAAGAAAACTTGTATCAAAGTATGGAAGAGGCCGTAAATGATGTCCATACTAGTATAGTTAAGCAGCTAGATAATTCGCCCTATATTCTATACGGGCATAGCATGGGAAGTTTGATCGCCTATGAAGTAGCTAGAAAAATACAGGATTCTAATAACGTATTGCCTGAATTTCTTGTTTTGTCCGGTAGAAATCACCCAAATAGTAAAATAAAAAATATCCGACATAATCTATCTAACGAACAATTTAAAAAAGAAATTATTGCAATGGGGGGTACACCATCCGAGGTACTTCAATCAGAAGAGTTAATGGAAATTTTTCTCCCCATTCTAAGAGCAGATTTTAAAATTGTGGAGACATATATACATGACAACAATAGACAAGCATGTGATATTGATTTTCTTATATTTAATGGAAAAAACGATGAATTTACTACATATGATGAGGTAATAAAATGGGGGGAATATACAAAGGGTTTGTGTACATTTCACTCTTTTGAAGGTAAACATTTCTATCTATATGAAAATATCCAAGAAATAGCCAATATTATAAAAAAAAGGTTCTGGTGCGAAAATAGCTTAATAGGAATATAGAACAGCAATCTCCTGTTAACTTTGAGATTAAACGGCTAATCCAAATAACTTATGAATGACTCTAACCTCATTTTGTGCAGAGTTCACCCTTTGGTGAAGTCTGCACAAAATGAAGTTGAATTCATCCATAGATTGTTTGGATTAGCATCATAATTCATGGATGAAAATGATATTGAGGTTCTATGTTTCTAACAAATCATATTTGCACCAGAATCTGAAGAATTACAGACTGCTTTATCAGTAAGATAAAGGATAATGATGTTATAGCATGGGACTCGTATGCTATAACACAAACAGTTTGTGTAAATATTGCATTCCAGGCTACTATGATGTATCAAAACGGTGTATCTTTTCAGGAAGCCCGAGCACCCATTGATAAACAATATGAGGAAGGCTTAGTAAAACCAACAGATATCCCTATGCCAGCCATGTAATGTTCAATAATATAATTCTATGAAAAAGCAAATGTTTACTTTTACGGGTTTTACAGAATTGCACGGTCACTGTGTTAGACTACTTGTTACATTGATACCTAAGCGCATGCATGATATCCCAATTTCCTCAACAAACTATAAAATCTATATTTTGCAGGTAGAACTCACATTTTTTGATAAATTATGTTTAAATAAAAGTTAACAAATGCATGACCAGCAGTGGGGATGGTGATTTTATTGATGGATAACGGAAAAGTTTTAATTATTGAAGACGAAACAAAAATTGCGAGAATCATTAAATTAGAGCTTGAACATGAAGGGTACAAGGTCGAGACAGCTGAAACCGGTATAACAGGGCTCGAAAAATTTCGTAACGGTCAATGGAACCTTGTGTTACTGGATGTTATGTTACCTAAGCTAAACGGGATGGAGGTACTTCGAAGAATTCGGGCTTCAAAGGACATGACACCTATTATCTTACTAACAGCAAGAGATTCTATTCCTGATAAAGTGAGCGGGCTTGATCATGGAGCGAATGATTACATTACAAAACCGTTTCAAATTGAAGAGTTATTGGCAAGAATCCGTGCATGTTTACGAATAAATCAAATGATGAAGAAAAGGATAGACGAGCAAATATTAACTGTTGCAGATTTAAAGGTTGATAAAAAAACACGGGTTGTAATACGTGATTCCACAAATATTGAATTGACTCCGCGAGAATTCGATTTACTTATTTATCTTATAGAGCATCAAAATCAAGTACTAAACAGAGAACAGATTTTAACGTATGTTTGGGGTTTTGATTACTATGGAGAGACAAATGTCGTGGATGTATATATTAGGTACTTGCGCAAGAAAATTGATTATTCCTTTGATTTTCCACTAATCCATACAGTTCGTGGAATTGGATATGTTGTAAAGGAGTAATATGTTATGGGTATCCGAAATAAAATCCATTTGTTTTCAACGGTTTGGCTACTATTAATTAGCCTTGTGATCAATGCATCCGTTTATTTTTTATTTTATAAAATTACAATTAATGAAAACCTAAATGACGTTTATTCACAGGCTAAAAATATTGCTGGAGCAATAAAACCTATCACGAATCCCATGAACGTGCCTGATATTTTGAAATCACATTTACCATTGAATGGAATGATTCGTGTTGTGAATAAGGACTCATATTCAATTATGACTATTACAGAGGAGACGGAATTTACGGAGTTTAAACCAACATTTAAAAACACACAAACAGTCGAACTGAAATCAGTTAATGGAATTCAGTATGCCATTGCGAGTTTTCCAATCAAATGGAACGATGGAAATATTGTGATGTTGGAAGTTACAGAAAATTTGGCATCTACATATACAAGTTTGAAAATCCTGAAGCTTGTGTTAACTGTCGCTTCACTTGTTGTTCTGATTTCATCATTTTTAGCTGGTAGAATGCTAAGCAATATCATTTTAAGACCGATCAATTCAATGATTGAAACGATGGAGGAAATTCAGCGAAGGAATATATTTAAAAGGATTGAGCTAAAAACACAATCAAAAGATGAATTATACAAATTGGGAAGTGCATTTAATAAGATGATAGATATTTTGGCAAAAAACTTTGAAAAACAAAAGCAATTCGTTTCTGATGCTTCTCATGAATTAAAGACACCGCTAACTGTTATTGAAAGTTACGCAAGCATGCTGAAACGATGGGGAATGAAAGATGCGGATCTATTAGAAGAATCTGTGGAAGCAATCTATTCAGAAGCCGTCAGAATGCAGGAAATGACAAAACAAATGCTCATGCTTGCCAATCATGATGCAGAATGGAATTTAGATATAAAAAAGGTGAACGTTGTCTCCCTTAGTAAAGAGACAAGTAAAACGATTGAAAGCGTTTATGGTCGACACATTTCTGTACATACTCAGCATGATAAAGTAATAACAAGTGCAGATGAACAAAAAATGAAGCAACTATTGTTTATCTTGCTTGATAATGCGTTAAAATACAGCACATCATCTATTGAGTTATATGTGGGATATGAGAATAACCACGTTTTTTTTACTGTGAAGGATTATGGCATCGGCATACCGAAAGAAGATATCGCACATATTTTTGATCGCTTCTATCGGGTCGATAAAGCGAGAAACCGGGAAACTGGCGGAGCTGGTCTAGGTTTATCAATTGCAAAACGAATTGTAGATTCCCATAGAGGAAACATAGATGTCATTAGTAAAGAAAGAGAAGGAACAAGCTTTACTGTAACTTTACCGAAATAGCTAATAGTTTCTTATCAATTTTTAATGTTTGGAAGGAAAACTGTCATTTTTATAATGAAAGGAAACTATCCAGTTAGGTGAAATCATATGAACCTAAAAAAGGTGTTTTTCTCTTTAGCTTTTCAATAGTTATGTTTATTGTTGCTGATAGAGATCAAAAGATGTTGTTGACTGCTGCAGAAATAAAAAGAAGCATTCAAACAAAATTCCTTCTCCTTGAAGTGAGATTGAAGCAAAGAAGATTTGAGTAAACGGTTAAGATTGAAATAATAGAGAGAGCCCTCGAAAGTTATAGGACTCTCTCTTTGTTTTTGATTTCTCTGAAATTTCTCATTGATTTCTAATTTCTTTATTATTTTCTTCTAATTTAGAGACCTTAAAGTGAAATTAAGCTTAAATAAAAGGAGGATGCTCAGAAATCTATATTTTTATACAGATTTTTTGTGAATAGTAGCTTTAAATTTCTTAAATTGAAAGAAAAGATAAAGGAATAGAAAGGGGAAAAATAAGTGTCTATTATTTCAAAAATTTTAGATTACAATAATACTTTTGTAGATCAAAAAGAATATAAAGAATTCTATACCACAAAATATCCAGACAAAAAAATAGTCATCCTAACTTGTATGGATACCCGTTTATTGGAATTGCTTCCAAAAGCAATGGGGCTGAGAAATGGGGATGCGAAAATTATTAAAAACGCTGGAGCTGTTGTCTCTCACTCTTTTGGCAGCATTATGCGAAGTATTCTTGTGGCCATTTATGAATTGAAAACTGAAGAGGTGTGTGTAATTGGGCATCATGGATGCGGCATGATAGGCCTTCATCCTTCTTCCATTCTTGAAGCTGCAAAGAAAAATGGAATTAGTAAAGATCGAATTGATACCCTATCGAACGCTGGTATTGATTTATCTAAATGGCTGACGGGCTTTCATTGCGTAGAGGAGAGTGTCAGAAATAGTGTCCATTTGATCAAAAATCACCCTTTAATGCCAGATAATGTTGCCATTCACGGTATGGTCATTCATCCCGAGACAGGTAAATTAGATCTTGTTGTAGATGGATATAGCAATGTTAATTCTAGAAACAATGAAATAATTAGTGTGTAAAGGAAGGATGTTATAAATGATTACCTCTAGCAGGTTTTATGGATACAATTTAGGGCATTTTCAAAAAGATCTCGTCGCCGGATTGGTAGTTGGAATTGTGGCGATTCCTTTAGCGATGGCTTTTGCCATTGCTTCCGGAGTGAGGCCGGAGTACGGTATCTACACGACGATTATTGCTGGAATTCTTGTTTCTCTTTTAGGTGGTTCCAAGTATCAAATTGCAGGCCCTACTGGAGCTTTTGTTCCTATCCTATTTGGGGTTGTTATGCAATATGGATATGAGAACTTATTGATTGCTGGTTTGTTGGCGGGGATCATTCTGGTTCTTATGGGTGCTTTAAAACTAGGAAAATTAATAAATTTTATCCCTCGTCCTGTTACCATAGGATTCACTGCTGGTATAGCCGTAATCATTTTTTCCGGGCAAATTGCAAACTTTTTAGGACTTCGTAATATAAAGAAGCAAGAAACATTTCTTTTAAATATGAAAGAAATAGTGATTAATCTAGGAACGATCAATATATATAGTGTCGTTACTGCAGGCATTTGCCTGTCTGTTATTCTGTTAGCACCTAGATTTTTTAAGCGTATTCCTGGTGCACTATTAGGGCTGCTGATTTCCAGTTTAGCAGCTACATTCTTCTTTCCAAATCAGGTGGCTACCATCGGTTCCACCTTCGGATCAATACCAAGCCAATTACCTAGCTTTGATTTTCCTGAAATAACATGGAAAACGATTGTAAATCTTCTTCCTGCTGCTTGTGTGATTGCAGCATTAGGAGGAATCGAATCCTTATTATCTGCTATGGTCGCGGATGGAATGACAAATAGCAAACATAATAGCAACAAGGAACTCATTGCACAAGGAATAGCCAATATGATCACGTCATTATTTGGTGGAATTCCTGCTACGGGTGCGATTGCTCGAACGGCTACCAATATAAAAAATGGTGCCGCATCTCCGATATCGGGAATTATACATGGGGTTGTTGTTTTACTTGTGTTGTTACTCTTGTCACCATATGCATCTCATATTCCATTGGCAAGCATGGCTCCTATCCTAATGTTTGTAGCATGGAATATGAGTGAACGAAAAGAATTCGTACATATTTTTAAAACTAAAACAGGGGATTCTCTGGTGTTAGTTGTTACATTTCTCCTTACGGTTTTTACTGACCTAACAACTGGCGTTGGAATTGGATTGCTTCTAGCTATACTTGCGTTTGTGAAGAGAATGAGTAGTGCTTTGAAAATTTCCAAAGTGTTGCCAGATCCACTCGATAAGTATGTGAAGCCAGAAATCGTGGAGAAAGGTTCAAATTGTCCTCAAATCAGTATGTATACGATTGAAGGCCCCATCTTTTTTGGATCAACAGAATTATTTGAGAGGTCTATTGAGAACACTATTCAATCTAGGCCAAAAATCTTACTATTACGCATGAGTAAAGTTTCTTTTATAGATACATCGGGTGAAGCTATGCTTGTAAGTATTATGAAACGAATGAAAGAACAAGGTGGTAAAATTATTGTATCCGGTATCCAACAACAGCCAAGGGAACTATTACAAAGAACCGGACTATATGAAAAGATAGGCGAGGAGTACTTTTTTAAACGTACAGGGCACGCTATTAATTATGCATTGACACAATTAAATATTAAAGAATGTATGAGCTGTGAGCATTTTGCTTTTAGTGAATGTTCTAAGTTGTCTAATCAGCCAATTGAAACAAAACAACGGAAAAAACGGATTGTGGACTCTAGTGCAAATATGGGGTTCTAGACTCTTTTAAGCACATTTTTATTGAAAGTCTTGATGCTTGTACAGAAAGAATTATAGAACATGTTAATGCCAAGACAGAAGCTTTAAACATACGAGTTTTTATCGTAGAAACAGGCATTCAACAAATAAAGAGATAGTAAAGTATGCGGAGCTTTCGTGCTCCGTTTTTTTGTTTGTTAGCTTGGATTACGTCTAACGGTAGCCTTTAAAATACGCCCTTCACATTCCTTGAGGTAGTAGTATTCTCGCCTATTTTAGATAAAAAGTTCTTTCAAGTGATGTTGCTCGGCTGAATTTAACTCTTTAATCTCTGTAACTGAGGGACTTACTCCTTTTTGAGTTGTTAACAAAATAGCTAAAAAAGGCATACTCATGGTAGTTGCTAATCTAGCAAACGATGTACCTACAATAATGTTAACTCCTAATGGATGGATCTTAGGTAAATTCAATAAAAATCCGTCCTTCATTATATTTTATATAACCGTCCATTTTATAATGATATTTTATTTTTTGCAAAAGACAAAAAATTAATATTTTGTGAAAAAATAATGAAAAATAAACGAAATTATCAAATAACGGTCTAAATTATTGTAATAATTTGGTATAATAGGAAGTGAATTGGATGAATTTGAATATTCAAATTATTAAGAGGGAGATTTAGCATGTTACCTGAGGTGTTAAATAGTAAAGAACACTTTGAACAGGCAAAACAAAAAATTGAAGTATTGTGGGTTAAAGGAACTGATTTTTTCAAAAGAAGAAGTAGAGGCAGCTAAAGTAAATAATAGGATGTTGTTATTAGATATGGACTTTACAAGTGAATGTAAATTACATTGTTATTATTGTGATCGCACTCCCGATCGTTTTAACAAAGGAGAGCGTCAGCCACTAAAAACGGAAGATAGAAAGAGTTTAATTTTACAAGCAAAAGAATTAGGAGCACGTACTGTAGAATTTCCTGGATCTGGAGAGCCGATGATTGATGAAGGATTCTGGGAAGTGATTGAATTTATTCATAAAAATGAAATGACACCAGTTATTTTTACAAGTGGATGGCATTTAGATGATGAATCAATTGATCGTTTATATAAACTAGGTGCGACTATATTTTTAAAGTATAACTCTACAAGTCCGGAAATTAATGATGACATTGTTAAGGTTAAAGGATATGGTGCTTATCTAGAGAAAGTCCTTGAAAAGTTAGTTGTGAAAGGGTTTACAAAAACGATACCGACAAGATTGGCAATTGATTTGGTTGTCACACCTAGAAATTTAGAGGGATGTATAATAGATTAGGTAATGATTCATTCGGTGTTATCATTTTTGACACACATTTTGATTTTAGAGATCCGTTAAAAGGTAAAGAGCATTCTGGTCATTGGCTAAAGACTTTGCAGGATAAGATTGATTATAATAATGTCGCAATTATAGGGATTGGAGCACCTATTTATTCCAATTATTACATGGAAGAATTAGAAAGAAGAGGCGCTAAAATTTGGACGTTATATGATTTTAGAAAAATGGGAAGAGAAAGAGTTATAGAAGACGCTATAAACCATGTAACAAAATCTACCAATGGAATATATTTATCTGTAGATATTGATTCTATGGATCAGGCTTTTATATCAGGATGTAGTGTTCCTAATCCTAATGGATTATACCCACATGAGGTAATTGATAGCATTTATGAAATTGCATTAAAGTCTAAAGTGGTTGGAATAGATGTTAATGAAGTAAGTCCTTGGTATGATCATCAACAAAATTATACACCACACGTTGCAGCAAATATTATATTAAATTTTATGGCTGGTGTTATGAAGAGCCATCTTTCATAAAGGTTTTGATTATGTAATAAGTCTTTATGAAAGAAAAATGTTTTAAGTAAATTAATTAATGCTTGAAAAATAAGCAATTGCACAACAGATAAAAATCAATGTTTTTTCTTCGAAATCTCTCGCATGATAATGATACATCCATTGTTATTTTACCTTGATATACATTTCATTGATTCTTCAGGAGTTGTTTATTTGCTTAAGATGACCATGTATTCATTTTCAGAATGTAAGATTATAAAAATGAGAGTTCAAATGAAAAGGGGAATTGAAATGAAAAAATTTATGCTAGCTCTAACGTCTTTGTTCACTGCTTCAGCATTCTCTATGTCTACAGTTTCAGCTGCATCGGACACATCAGAGGCATCAGATATATACAAGAACTTTGCAGAATTATCAGCGCATTATCAAAAAGGTATAGATTATACTATTGAAACCCAAGATATACCAAATTCTGATGTGATCATTCTAGCAATTCACGGTGGAGAAATCGAATTTGGAACTGACCAAATTGCAAAAAAAATTGCCCTAGGTGATTACAGTTACTACATATTTAATGCTAAAAAAAAGGAGGACTCTAATGGTGATGAGCGAAATGATTTGCATCTAACTTCTACCCATTACGACGATCCATTAGCTTTGAAAATGACAGCACAAAAAAGCAAAGTTGTTTCTATTCATGGTGCGAAAGGAACAGAAAAACTAGTTTACATGGGCGGACTCGATGAGGAATTAAAGACGAAGATTTCGAATAAATTGTCCAGCGCAGGTTTCAGTATTGGGACTACACCTGACAACTTAAAGGGAACCAGCCCAGAGAATATCGTAAATAAGGGTAAAAATTTAAAAGGCGCGCAATTGGAGCTCACCTATGACTTGCGTACCGAACTCACAAATGATTCTTCCAAGATGAAAAAATTCAGTGATGCTATTCGTTCAGCGATAGCTGAGTCACAGTGATGGTAATTTCGGCCCAATTTAAGTTTTGTGACTTCGTAAAAATGATAGGAGATCAAGTGCATTAGTTAGAGTAGGTATACCAGGTAAATATGCTAATTTTAGCATATCTGGTGAGAGGACCCCTACCTCAAGCGTAAAGCGGTAGGTGGGGGTAGTTCAATGTAGCGCTGGTTAAAGAAAATACATATGCTGTGGACCTTTTAGGATAGATATAGTTATGCAAAAATGATAGCAAGGGAATCATTTTAAGCTTATGAATAAATCGTCTGTTTTATATTCAATTAAATTAAAATTGTAAAAATATAAGAGCATTGAAAAGAAATTAGTTGCCTTGACAAGCGGATTGTGACATGTGATTATCTTATTTAGTTTGGATTTTCAGTAATATTATCTCCGCTTTAATCATGTGAAGGGCGTAACCAAATGGTAAGTAGGGGTGAACAATAATTATTTGTTGAGTTCATCAATATGGATTAAGATCTCATCTTACGCTAACAAATGATTTCTGAAGGATGGATGAAGCATATTACTACAAGGTTTAAAAAATTCGCACCAAGATTCGGAACGGAAATAGGAACAACGTTTAGAGATATTCTTGTTGATGTTGTAAGTGAAACTGTTAAAAAGAGCTTGTGGCCATAAGCTTTTAAGAAATAGCATCCATAATGGGTGCTATTTTCTTTGTTGTATGGAAATTACATAATTACTGAACAAAATGGACATTTGAATAGGGTAGGATATTACAACATTGTAAGGCATATGTAAGGAAAATGAATATCTCTATTTAAACATAATAGATAAACTAACAGTACATATGAATCAACTAAAGATAGTAATTGATAAGGAGTAAATAGATGGCGTGGCTAATATTCATCATCGCATATGGATTGTTCTTACTATATTGTGTACATACAGCTGAGGAAGTTGACGAGTTGATGGACTTGCGACCGCAAAACAAACAAAGATAAGAGGACAAAAGATGTGGCGTATCAAATGACAATTTTTAATCATGTTTCCCAGGAAGTGATGAAACGTTATATAGGAATCACACAAGATGAGATTGATGCATAGACAAAAGGAACCCATAAGGATTCCTTTTGTCATTCCGAATGATATAACTTAAACCCATATTTTTAAGATAGTGTTTAAGTTATATTACTTCATTTAATCTAGTTTCATTTACAGATTCAAATATGCTAGAAGAGCTGTTTGTAGTATTATTAGGTTCTTTGTCTTTTTCTGAATGGAATTATTTTAGAATCTCTAAAATAATCCATAATGGCACACCTTTGTCTTTTAACATCTTCCACAAATCTACTTCAGTAAACTTATGGTTAGTTTTTTTGTTTCTTTATCAGATAATCGAATATCAAATTTAATAGAATCATCTTGTTTGTTGTCATTAACTTTATTAGTAGAGAAATTATTTTTATCATTTTCCACAACGTTTGAATGATTTGTTTTTTCAGATTGATACATTGTATTTATAGGCATTCCAATTCTCACTTTTACACACCCCTTTAATAATTATATATAAGAATAAAATAATTTCATTTTTTTGGATAAAATGTAAATAAAAATTTAAAATACCATTTGTATTAGCATTTACAGTAGCTTAATAGCTGCTTTTTTATTTTGCATAAAAAAGAACCTAAGGAAGCTAGGTTCAAAAGAAAAGATTTGTTATAAAAGGTACGAAAATAGATTGGAATAACATACTGGTTAAACATATAACTAGATTAAAGTCATTAGAAATAGTTTAGATATATACAAGAGTTTATTGTATGGATGAGTTAAAACATTTTACTTCCTAATGAATATAGAGGTGGTGTGGTGATGTGACGTGAAGTGAAAATACGAGTTGGCACAAGAAGCTTACATGCAAGGAATGAAATATAAGGAACTTACTGAGAAATATGAAGTGAGCATTAATACAATTAAATCATGAAAGACCAGGTACAATTGGAATCGGAATAGTGTGCATACAAAATGATAAACCAAAGAAAATGGGTGCACCTAAAGGAAACAAAAACATAGTCGGTAATCGTAACCCTAATACAGAGTGGATTGTTTGGGCAGAACTTAACGGATATTACTGTATTGGTGCAAATGAGTGGATTATAGGAGAAGTTGTAATAATTAAGTAAATAACGAAACCCGGTTTTTTTATGGGCTGGATTTTTTTTATGCTTTTTGATGACCTTTTCCATCGGTATCAAATATATAAAAAGGTTTATTTTCTTGTCCAGCTCGGAATGATACTGACACTTGATCGAAGTCTTATTATTTTTATTCATTTTATCTAATTTAACTATACTTAGATTCACCAAAATCTGTTTAACTTGTGAGATATATTTGGAATCTGCTTCTATGCTGACAACTAAGTCGTATGTAAAAGCATACTTATTGTTATATGTACTTATAATATCGCTATCATCTGAAGAAATATCTGAAGAGTTTGTAATTGGAATATAATGAGTGGTTGGAAAGTTCCTGTAATTCATTTTTTTACAGTTACCTCTTATCGAGAAAAGAAGCTAGAGCGAATGACCACTAAGTATGATGTGTTTGCGAAGGTTTATTTGATTCAAGAAATATAAAAGTGCTAACAAGTTTGCAAACGAACTTGTAAACACTTATACAAAAAAGATATAAAATGTCGCTGATATATCCTTGATTATTTATCTATTTTAAAAAGATATCAAGTATTAAAAAATAATCTTGCATAACTATTTTATTCATAATAAAGATAAAAAAACATTGTCTGAATTGAAAGAATATTTTATAATTTAAAACAGATATTATGTTTCGAAAATCGGAATTGATGTTCCGAAATACGGAACGAAGGAGGGCCTCATGAGTTATAACAAAACAGCAGTGAAAACAATGAGCATTTTAGAACTATTTTATGAGCATGAAACGTTAACATTAGCTGAGATGGTGAAATTAACTGATATGCCTAAAACATCAGTATACCGTCTTATTGGATCGCTTGAAGAAATGGGTTTGTTGCAAAAAACAATAGATGGTTCATACAGGTTAGGATTTGTTTTTTTACGATTTGGTCAGCTTGTTTCAGAGAGATTATCTTTACGGAAAATTGCGAAGCCTTATATGGAAAAATTGCAAAAAGAAGTCGGACAAGCAGTTAATTTAATTATTCAAGATGGTAATGAAGCTATTTATATTGAAAAGATTGATGGTGATCAACCTGTACGTGTATATACAGCTATTGGGCGGCGAGCTCCACTCTATGCCGGAGCGTGTCCACGTATTTTGCTTACATATTTTTCAAAAGAAGAACAAGAAAATTATATAAGCAATACGACATTTGTTCCATTTGCAAAGGGCACAGTTACAGATGAAAATGAATTACGTGATATGTTGCAAACTGCAAAGGATAACGGTTATACCATTAGTTATTCAGAACTTGAAAATCATACAGCGGCTATAGCTGCTCCGATTTTTGGAAGTGATGATATGGTTGTTGGGGGCATGAGCATTTCGGGACTAGAAGCTGAGTATGATGAAACAGCAATTATAAAATGGATTGAAAATCTTACCCAAACAACGAAGCAAGTATCAATAGAATTAGGATGGAAAGAAAAGAAGGTAGGGGAATAATGAAGTTTTCAGCATTAGGTGATCAAGCGATTGTCGTAACATTTGGACAGAAAATCAATATGGAGATTTATAGGAAAGTGCAATCTTTATTTGAGGCGTTACAAAATGTACCATTTGCTGGGATGATAGAATGTGTTCCTTCTTATACATCTGTGACTATTTATTATGATTCTTACACATTGTATAGGGAGAAAAAGATAAATGTGTCACCATATGATTATGTTTGTTATCATGTGCAGTCCCTTTTGCAAGCTGAGAATCATAAGGAAATGAAAGAATATGAATATATATCTATTCCAGTTTGTTACGGCGGAGAATACGGTCCTGATTTGGAAGAAGTAGCAAAGCATCATGGGTTAACAACAGAGGATGTAATTCGTATTCATAGTGAATCCACTTATTTTGTTTATATGCTTGGTTTTACACCAGGATTTCCTTATTTAGGAGGTATGTCGCAACGGATTGCAACTCCACGAAAACATACTCCTCGATTAAAGATTCCAGCAGGATCTGTTGGAATCGGTGGAAGTCAAACGGGTATATATCCACTTGAAACACCAGGCGGATGGAATATTATCGGACGCACACCGATTTCTTTATTTCGTCCTCAAAAAGTACCGCCTACTTATCTAAAAAGTGGTATGTATTTACGTTTCATCCCCATAACAGAAACAGAATTTCAGCAATGGGAGGATGAGAATGTATGAATATAGAGGTGTTACAACAAGGAATGTTGACAACTGTACAAGATTTAGGTAGACATACATATCAACAATACGGTGTACCAGTTGGCGGAGCGATGGACACAGTTGCACTTAGAATTGCAAATATGTTAGTTGGGAATGAAGAAGGGGAAGCTGGATTAGAAATTACGATTATTGGGCCAAAGCTATTAATTAAGCAGACGACATTAATTGCAATTGGCGGTGCGCATATGGAACCGCTTTTAAATGGAAAACGAGTTCCATTGTGGCGCCCGGTATTAGTCAAAGAGGGAAGTATGCTTTGTTTTAAGAAAATTCAGTCAGGGTGCAGAGCATATGTAGCATTTGCTGGTGGAATTCATGTTCCGGCTGTAATGCAGAGCAAAAGTACGTATATGCGAGCTAATTTAGGTGGAATGGAAGGTCGTGCTTTACAAAAGGGTGATCAATTGCAAATAGGAACACCTTCCCTTTGGGCAAAGAATGTTATACAGCAACTTGTAAATGAAAAACGAGATACAACGATGTGGGGAATAAACTCTAGTTGTTTACCAAACTATCATAATTGTCCTAAGATTCGTGTCGTGGAAGGATTAGAGTTTGAAAAGTTTACAGAAGAGAGTCGGCGTACTTTTTTCAAAAAGCAATTTAAAATTTCCAATTATGCAGATCGAATGGGTTATCGTATAGACGGGGAGCAGGTAATGGTAGAGGGAAAATTAGAGTTGTTATCAGATACTGTGACATATGGGACAATCCAAGTACCACCTGAAGGACAGCCTATTATATTAATGGCAGATCGTCAAACAACAGGGGGATATCCGCGAATTGCCAATGTAATTTCAATTGATATACCGCTGCTTGCACAATTAAAGCCAGGAGACTATCTTTCATTTTCAAAAATTTCAGTAATAGAAGCACAGCAGCTATATATAAAACAAGAACAGACAATGAATCTTTTAAAAATGTTCATTAAGCTGAAAGGAGAAAAAGCATGAATGTAGTGGATTTAAATTGTGATTTAGGAGAAAGTTTTGGAGTATATAACATTGGAAATGATGATGCGATTCTACCTTATGTTTCATCAGTAAACATTGCTTGTGGATTTCATGCTGGTGATCCTTCAGTTATGCATAGTACAGTTGCAAAAGCGCTAGAACATCGTGTTTCAATAGGTGCGCATCCAGGCTTACCAGACCTTATAGGTTTTGGAAGAAGAATGATGCATGTTTCACCAGATGAAGTGTACGATTATATGATTTATCAAATCGGAGCATTAGATGGTTTCATTCGTGCATTGGGTGGGAAAATGAACCATGTTAAACCGCACGGTGCACTCTATAATCTAGCAGCAGTAAATTCAGAAATCGCAGATGCAATTGCAAAAGCTATTTATAAAGTAAATCCGGATCTTCTTTTATTCGGATTAGCAAGTAGCGAATTTGTGAGTGCAGGAGAAAAATATAATCTTCGTGTTGTGCAAGAGGTATTTGCAGATCGAACGTATCAATGTAACGGGACTTTAACAAATCGTACAGAATCGAATGCATTGATTACAAATGAAGAAGATGCGATAAGACAAGTATTGCAAATGGTGCAAAAAGGGAATGTTCAAGCTGTTGATGGGACTATCGTTTCAATTGCAGCGCATACAATTTGTATTCATGGGGATGGCATGCATGCCGTTGATTATGCGAAAGGCATTTACAATGCACTGCAGCAGGCACAAATTAATATTTGTGCACCTTAACACGTAAAAAAGATAGGGGGATTACGTATGGTAAAATTGATTGGGATTTTACTTGTAGCAGTTGGTTTTTTATTCCGACTTAATACATTGTTAGTTGTTATGGTAGCTGGAATTGTAACAGGGATGGTATCCGGTATGTCATTTCATGAAGTGATAAGTCTATTTGGGAAATTCTTTATAGAAAATCGATATATGTCCATGCCAATTCTATTAACACTTCCGGTTATCGGGATTTTAGAGCGTTACGGATTGAAAGAACGAGCGGAAACACTGATTACAAAATCAAAAGGAGCAACAACTGGACGCGTTCTTCTATCGTATTTCACTATTCGCGAAGCAACTGCAGCGATTGGGCTTAACATTGGAGGACATGCACAAGCAGTAAGACCACTTGTTGCACCAATGGCGGAAGGGGCAGCGCATGCTCGTTATGGAAAACTTCCAGAGAAGTTAAGAGAAAAAATTAAAGCATATGCAGCGGCAGCAGAAAATACAGCATGGTTTTTTGGAGAAGATATTTTTATTGCAACGGGAGCAATTTTATTAATGAAAGGATTTTTTGATTCTGTCGGTATGCATGTTGGTGTGTGGGATATGGCACTTTGGGGGATTCCAACAGCAATTTCTGCATTTATTGTAAGTTGGATCCGTTTTCGTCAAATTGATAGACATATAGACGACGTCATGAAACAAGAAGAGAATCAAAATAAGGAGGCGATGTAGCGTGAAATTAATTACACTGGATACAATTTATTATCTACTTGGTATTATTGTTGCTTTTATTGCAATTCGTGTTGCTTTTGATCGTCAACATCCGAATCGTTTCGGTTCTAGTTTGTTTTGGGCGTTGTTTGCAATTACATTTTTATTTGGAAATATCATACCCTCGTTTTATGTCGGTTGTCTCGTTTTAGTTATGGTTATTTTAGCATCATTAAACAAAGTAACAAAATCAAATGAACAAGAAGCACCAGTAGAGGAGCGTGTAAAACATGCAGCAAAATTAGGGAATAAAATTTTCATGCCAGCTATTTTAATCCCTTTGTTTACTATTATCGGAACGCTCACACTTGGAAAATTGAAATTTGGAAATATATTTGTTGTGGATCCTGAAAAAGTAACGCTAATTGCACTAGCATTAGGTGCATTAGTTGCCTTTGCTTTTGCGATGGCCATTACAAAAGCAAAAGTGACAGAGCCAGTTCAAGAAGGAAGCCGTTTACTGCAAGCAGTTGGATGGGCCGTTATTTTACCACAAATGCTGGCTGCTCTTGGCGGTATATTTGCTAAGTCTGGAGTTGGACAGGTAGTGGCGGATTTAGTTGGAAAAGTATTGCCGACTGAATATCCATTCGTGGCTGTCATGGCATATTGCTTAGGAATGATGTTATTTACAATGGTAATGGGAAATGCGTTCGCTGCTTTTGCTGTTATTACGGGCGGGATTGGATTGCCGCTTATTGTTCAAATGCACGGCGGAAACCCAGCGATTATGGCAGCGCTTGGTATGTTTGCTGGGTATTGCGGTACATTGCTAACGCCGATGGCTGCTAACTTTAACATCGTTCCAGCAATGTTATTAGAGCTTAAAGATAAAAATGCTGTTATTAAAGCGCAAGCGCCAGTTGCCGTCGCAATTTTTGTAATTAATATGCTTGTTATGTACGCACTTGTATATCGATTTTAAAGGAGGTGGGATTGATGAAAAAAATTTTACTAACAGGATTTGAACCATTTGGAGGAGAAAAAATCAATCCTGCTTGGGAAGTTGCTAAACAACTTGATCAAAAAAGAATAGGAGAATATACAATCGTTAGTAAACAAATTCCTACGGTTTTTCATACATCCTTACAAATGCTAGAATCTTATATTGATGAAGTAGATCCAGCTCTTGTCGTGTGTATTGGACAAGCAGGAGGGCGTTCCGACATTACAGTTGAGCGCGTTGCAATTAATGTAGATGATGCAAGAATTCCTGATAATATGGGAAATCAACCGATTGATATACCAGTGATTGATGATGGTCCAGTGGCGTATTGGTCAACACTTCCCATAAAAGCGATTGTGAAGCAACTTCGTGAAGGAGGAATTCCAGCATCTGTTTCACAAACAGCAGGGACGTTTGTCTGTAATCATCTTTTTTACGGACTTATGCACATATTAGCTAAACAGGAAGAGCATATTTCTGGTGGTTTTGTACATATTCCGTTTTTACCGGAACAAGCGAGTGCATATTCTGGTCAACCGAGCATGTCACTTTCTAACATTACAAAAGGAATAGAGCTTTTAATACAAACAGCTTTGGAAGTAAAAATAGATATAGTAGTAGCAGAAGGTACAACGCATTAAGAAAAAATTTCTAAGTTGTTGCATATGCCTGTTATAATGAAAGAAGAAATATACATAGAGGTGAATGTTGTGCAGCATTATGGAGAAGTGCGTTCTATCATTGACAATGCTAAGAAGATTACGGTGTTAACTGGGGCAGGTGCAAGTACAGAGAGTGGGATTCCAGACTTTCGATCAGCAAACGGTTTGTATGCAGATGCAAATGTAGAAATGTATTTATCAAGAGGATATTATAATCGAAACCCGAAAGATTTTTGGAAACATTATAAAGCAATCTTTCAAATTGAAACATTTCATCAATATAAGCCGAATAGAGGACATGTATTTATTGCGCAGTTAGAAGAGAGCGGAAAAGATCTTGTTGTTTTAACACAAAATATTGATGGACTTCATCAATTAGGCGGAAGTAAACGTGTCATTGATTTACATGGTACATTACAATCTGCTCATTGTCCAAAGTGTCGTACGAAATATAACTTACAATATATGATTGCACATGAAGTGCCGCGCTGTGAGAAGTGTAATTTCATTTTAAATCCTGACGTTGTGTTATATGGAGACACATTGCCTCAATTTCAAACAGCCATTGAACGCTTGTATGAAACAGATGTATTGCTTGTAATGGGAACGTCGTTAAAAGTACAGCCTGTAGCGTCATTCCCGCAAATAGCAAAACGAGAAATAGGGGCAACGACAATCCTTATTAATGACGAGCGAACGGGGCAAGAATCGTATTTTGATTATGCGTTTCATGAAACAATTGGAGAATTTGTGGATGGATTTTTAAGAACAGAAGATGTAAACTAAAAAAATTTAAAAAGAAGGGCACATATGAAACGATCATATGTGCCTTCTCTTTTTTGAACACTACATTTTTATATTATTTTTTCAGCGATAAACCATAAACAATCGTTTCACTTGGTGTTGTAATTTTAAAGCCTGTATTGTAATCTAGCGTCATTGTGTTTCCGATATAATCTTTTGTGAAGTCATCGATTTGAATAACAAGCTGTTCATCTTCAAATACGACATCATTGGCATGATATTCATCGACAATTAAATCGATATTCACATAGACAGTACAGGTATTGCCTATAGTTCCTTTTACTCTAATGATTGTTTTACCTCCATTTTGTAATTGTTGCAGTTTTTCTTTTGCTGTATTTGTAACACGAATATTCATGTAATCCCTTCCTTTTCTTAAACTCTTATTCTATTATGGCAAAAATATAATGAACCGGCTACTCGGGCACATAAGAAAACCTATCAACTTTCGTTGATAGGTTGTTATTTTTAAAGCTCACATTTATCTAATGGAATGACTTTTGTTTTCTTTGTAAATTTATAACCTAACCAAAGTATTAAGAAAAGAGGTAGGCCAATATATGAAACGAGTATACCGTCCCAGTCAATAGATTTTCCCATAAATGCACCGTAGTTTTGACCAAGAATAACGATTAAACATAGTACAAATGCAAAGATAGGACCGAATGGGAACCATTTTGCTTTATATGGTAAGTCATTTAAATCTTTTCCTTGTGCGATGTATGCCTTACGGAAACGGTAGTGACTAATTGCAATTCCGATCCAAGCGATGAAGCCTGACATACCAGAAGCATTTAAGAGCCATACATAGACCACGCCATCACCGAATAAAGAAGCTAAGAAAGCAGCACATCCAACTAATGATGTTGCAATCAATGCATTTACAGGTATACCACGACTATTTAGTTTTCCTAAAAATTTAGGTGCTTTACCTTGGTTTGCTAGATCCCAAAGCATACGTGATGCTGCATACATACCAGAGTTACCAGCAGACAGAACAGCTGTTAAAATAACGGCGTTCATTACTGATGCCGCAAAGGCAACACCTGCTTTAGCGAATACAAGTGTAAATGGACTTACTGTCACATCACTTGCTGCAAGGTTTTTGTCTGTATATGGAATGAGTAAACCAATTACAAGAATTGCTAAAATATAGAACAGTAGAATTCGCCAAAAGATGCTGCGAATTGCTTTTGGAATACTGCGTTGTGGATCTTTAGTTTCCCCAGCCGCAACTCCTAATAATTCTGTTCCTTGGAATGAAAATCCGGCTGCCATAAACACACCAATAATTGCCATGAAGCCGCCGCTAAACGGTGCATCTGCAACTGTGAAGTTTTTAAAACCAACTGGTTCTCCGCCCATAATACCGAAAATCATAAGAAAACCGACAATTAAAAAGGCGATAACAGTTACAACTTTAATAAGTGCAAACCAATATTCAGCTTCCCCAAATCCTTTAACAGATAAATAATTTAAAAGGAACATAATAGCTAAACAAATACCACTCCAAAGCAGGGAAGAAGTATTTGGGAACCAATACTTCATAATTAATGTAACTGCAGAGAGTTCAGCAGCAATCGTGATGGCCCAGTTATACCAGTAGTTCCAACCTAATGCAAACCCAAGAGATGGATCAACAAATCTTGTTGCGTATGTGCTGAAAGATCCTGCTACAGGGATGTACGATGCTAATTCTGCTAAACTTGTCATTAAAAAATATACCATAATACCAATTGCAGCATAGGCGACGAGAGCGCCACCAGGACCAGCTGTGTGGACAACTCCACCGCTTGCTAGGAATAAACCTGTTCCAATTGTACCACCAAGTGAAATCATTGTAAGATGGCGAGATTTCAATCCACGTTTTAGCTCACCATGTGTTTGTGCAGATTGACTTGTAGATGTAGAGGTAACTTTTGTAGTTGCGCCGTTCATTTTCAACACTCCTTTTCTTGTTAGATGGGAAGGAGCGGGGGGAATTAAAAAAACCGCCAAAAGAATTTAGCGGAGCATTTCAAAAATAGCCACCCCATCATACCTTCCGTTAAGATAGCGCCCCACATTTACACGGTAATTTTGTAAACGTGACAGTTCTGTTCCTATTCGAAAACAGCCCCAGCATATACTTCCAGAGAAGAAGCATAAACTTCGGCAGCTTTTCCTTTCATTCGGAGTTATTGACGTTCTCTGTGTCTCGTCCGGACTACTAATAAAAGCCGCAACCTCTACCTCATCGGATTGATGAGGATTTTTCTATTGCTATGATTTTTAATATATCGCAATTGTAATGATTTTCTGGGAATATTGCAAGGACTTTTTTGTAGAAAAAAAGAGAAAAAAGAACGGCTATTTTAGAAAAGCGCTTTCAAAACTCATCCCGATCCTAAAAAATATGTAATATGTAACCTCTTGTTGAAAAAGGTTATACAATAGTTTCGCATTGTGTTTCAAAAAATCCTTTAAAATTAACAGAAAATTGAGACAAATAAATTTCGACAAAATATATTGTCGAAAAGGAGACTAAAAGAAAACAAGCTTCCCTTTATGGGGAAACTTGTTTTTGTTTGTTATATACAATTTTTTTGTTTGTATGTTGTGATTGATTACGAGTCGTAATTATCAGTGCAATTGTAACGGCAAGACCTATTGCAATGTAAGAAAGAAATATTATATCTTGATCTATTCTAAAAGCTGTTAATAGCGTACGAATGTTAGTAAAAATAATAAGCCCTCCGACAAGAACCCCAAGTAAATGTGAAGGAACAATTCGTACTAACCATGCAGCAATAGGTGCTGCAATAATACCGCCAAGCATAAGAGCAAACACCCAAAACCAACTGATCTGTTCCCAGCCAAGAGAAATGAAAAATCCCAATGTGGCAGCTAATGAGACAGGAAATTCACTCGTATCTACAGAACCTACAACTTTTCTTGCTTCATTCCCGCGTGCAAGTAAAACAGGAGTAGTAATAGGTCCCCAGCCGCCACCGCCTGTTGAATCTACAAAACCTGCAAAAAGGCCAAGTGGAATTAATTGCTTACCAGACAGACGTTTATTATTTGTTTGAACAACTTGTTTTTGTAAAATAAATCTTAATAAGATATATACACCTAACACGAATAAAAACACTGAAATATACGGTTTAATTAAATTTCCTGGTAAGTTACTTAAAAAGCAAGCACCTACAAAAGCGCCAATGGCACCTGGTAATGTTAGCCTTGAAACAGTATATTTATCGACATTTCCAAATCGGATATGTGAAATACCAGAAGCGGCAGTTGTAACAACTTCGGCTAAATGAACAGATGCTGAAGCAACGGCTGGTGCAATTCCAAACATGAGTAATAATGAAGAAGATGTTACCCCATAAGCCATTCCTAAAGCTCCATCAATGAGTTGTGCAAAAAAACCAATGATAGCAAAGACAATTAATTTTTGCATGTTTAATACCTCCGTTTATAATAAAGTGAAACTACCATCAGTGGAGGTTCTTTATCCTCTATTAATGGTTAGTTGAATTTTACGGACAGTTTTCTCCCATCTATCTCCTTTGACTTCTCAGAATCTTGAGGAGGGAGTGTTACTGCCCAAAAGTAGCGAGATAAAATAAAAAAGGCTCCTTTCTCTAATGAGAAAAGAGCCTTTGGTTTTCCAATCAGCTTTATCATATTCTAATTTTTTTCATTATAATACACATTAATCATATAAAACAACTGGGTTTTCTATAAAATTTTGAATTGCAAGAAATAAATGAAAAGTAATACACTAAAAATAATAAAAGTAAGGATGGTGATGAGATGTTACAGTTTGATCATCTTGTTCACGTAGTTCAATGCTCTCCAGCTGAAGTGATAAAACAAATGAAGATACTCGGATTTCATACAGTACAAGGAGGAGAGCATACGAATTGGGGGACATATAATAGCTTATGTTATTTTGATTTGGCGTATATTGAGTTTTTAGCAGTTCAGAACAAAGAAGCCGCAAACAGAGCAGAGAATCCTCTCATTCAGCAAACTGTTCATAAGTTGCAAAAAGGGGAAGGGATGATCCAAATTGCATTGCGTACAGAACATATGGAAGAGCTTGCTAAGAAATTATTGGAGAAAGGGTTTCATATAAATGGTCCATTGGAGGGAAAACGTTTAAGAGATGATGGTACTCTATTAAGCTGGAAAATGCTATTCATTGAACAGGAGGATGGCGGTCCTAGATTCCCGTTTTTTATTGAGTGGGGTGAATCGGATGGAAAAAGAAGAGCAGATTTACAGAAAAAAGGAGTGATTTCACTTCATGACAATAATGTAATTGGAATGAAAACAGTGTTTTACGCTGTTAATAATGTAAATGAAACAAGCAAACTATGGGAAGAGTTATTGCAAATAGAAATGAGTACACCAAAAATAGATAAAGAGTGGAATGCGGTATTTCGAAGTTTCTCTCTTGGGAAAATAACAATTCAACTTTGTGAACCGATAGGAAATGGAGTGGTACAGAATCAATTACAGAACTGCGGGGAGGTACCATTTGCTGTAGAGTTTCAAGGAGACAAGGAGAATAAGAGTGTATATCAGATATCGAATGGGATGTACATATTTTAGGAGGAATCAAGGTGAACGAAGTAATAAGACAATTACCAGAGCATACAAATTGGCCGGCAATTGTCCAAACAACATTTTGGTATAAATCAAAAGGCTTCCAAACGTAATGTTGGAGGCCTTTACAAATCACAAAAGTTGATTGCTTTTTGAAGTCGAGAGACCCCTTCAGTAATATGGTTTATATCTACTTTTCCGTATGAGAGACGAATATAACCATCTTTTGCACCAAAAATACTGCCGGGCATAAAGGCAACTTGTTGTTTTAAACTCTGCATAATCAGCTGCTTTTCTTGAACAGGGTGTTTCAATTTCCCCCATATATAAATTCCACCTGTCGGCATGGAAAATGAGAGTTCTTCATGGAGTGAATGTTGCAGTGCACTAGCTAATACATTTCTTTTTTGTAATAATTCATAGCGTAGCTTTTGTAAGTGTGTTTCAAACGGAACTGTTTCAAAAAATTGTTGCATAAGCCATTGCGGAAAAATACTTAAACCTAATTCCATTTGGTGCCTTGCATCTGATAATCGTTCAACAACGGACTGCGGAGCAACGAGCCAGCCGATTCGTAATCCTGGTGCTATCATTTTAGATAGGGAATGAACATAAATGACTGTTCCGTTTGTATCAATTGATTTTAGAGTTGAACATGCTTGTTCTTTATTTTCTAATGTTAATAAGCTCGAAGGATCATCTTCAACAATCGGAATTCGTAAATCGGCACATAAAGATAGAAGTGTTTCCCTTCTTTTTGGATGAAGGAGTGTCCCTGTTGGATTTTGATAATTGGGATTTAAGAAAATCATTTTAATCCGGTGCTTTCGATAAAGTTCATGTACATCGTCTGGATGAATGCCATGTTCATCAACAGGTAATGGAAATATACGAATACCTGCCGATTGGAAAAGAGGTAAGGAATAGCAATGAGATGGACTTTCAAATGCTACTGCATCACCTGGATTTAATAAACATTGCACAATAAGGTGCAGTGCTTGCTGCGCGCCGGAAGTAATCATAATTGATTGTTCAGTGGCATCAATTTGTAAATGTTCCTTCATATATTTTGCTACAATTTTGCGTAAAGGAAGATAGCCTTGTGGATGATCATAGCTTAACGATCGTGTTAACGGTTGCTCATGTAAAATCGTTTGTAATTGCTGATGCGGAAACAAATCACATCCAAGTTCACCATTTGCAAAGTCAATGATATTTTCATTTTGCTGCACTTGTTCACGAATATAGCGAAGGAGTGGTAAGTTAGGCAAAAATGTCCCGCCTTCTATAAAACCTCTCCAATTCGGTGTGAATTTTGGAGAGACCCCCCACATATGCGTGCTGACACGTGTTCCTTTTCCAGTTGTACTTTCAACAATTCCCATTGCACGCAGTTCATTATAAGCTGTTGTAATTGTACTTCGATTTACTTGAAGTTGCTCTGCTAGCTTACGTTCTGAAGGGAGGAAACTTCCTGGTGGAAGCTCTCCGTACATAATACGTCTTTCAATATAATCAACAACTTGTTGATAGATCGGAATTTTACTATCTGAATCTAATTTCCATTTCATTTATCCTGTCTCCTTATGCTCTCATTATTAACAGTATAGCAAATTGGCTGGGTGAAAAAACAGCCAATTGGATGGTGTTACATCAGGCCAATTTTACTATGCTAAATAAGGAAGGGGAGATTTGGATGAAACAAAGGCAAATGGAATGGCTCCTAATGTCAGTTGCTTTAGTATGGGGAGCAAATTATACGATAGGAAAATATGGAGTGGCATATATGTCATCCATTCAATTTAATAGTATGCGATTTTTAATTGCATCACCAATTTTGCTACTTATTACCTTTATTATGGAACGTTCATTACGTATAGAGAGGAAAGACTGGTTGAGACTTTTGGTGGTTGGTATTGTTGGGACGACATTATATCAAACGCTATTCATGCTTTCAGTAAAATATACATCTGCGACGAACGCTTCATTACTAATTGCGATGTCACCAATCTTTACAGGGATTTTAGCTGTATTGCATAAACAAGAACGTTTTTCTCTGAAAATACAAATCGGATCTATGCTTTCTTTTGGAGGGGCAGCACTTGTACTATTAACTGGGCATACGAATCAATCTATATATGAATATGCATGGCTTGGAAATATAATTGGATTGGTTGCGTCGATCGCATGGGGCTGGTATCCGATCCTTGCTCAGCCGCTAATTACGAAATATTCTGCGATGCGAGTAACCGCTTGGTCAACTTTATTAGGAATTGTTCCGCTTGTTTTATACTGCTTTATGAATGTAGACTCCTTAACATGGCCGACTGATATGCTGAGTTGGGGATCGTTAGGATATTCGATTGTATTTGCAACGATTTTTGGGCTTGCAATGTGGTACGTTGGAATTAGTAAAATTGGTTCAACAAAAGTAATGGTTTATATGTATCTTGTTCCATTATTCGCGGTTATATTTGCAGCTGTAACGATAGGCGAACAGGTGAACATCATGCAATTGTTTGGTGGTTTTGTTATTTTCATTGGGTTATATGTTGTGAAAAAAGGGACAGTGAAAAAGCCAGCACTCAATTTAAAAAAGGTAAGTTAGTATGAAAATGACCACGTCCTGAGAGGAGTGGTCATTTTTGTTTGCATAATAAGATTGCTTGCTTTACAGCCCATTGTTGATGATCGTGAACAAGCAACTGTTGCGTTTCAGAAGAAGATACCCAATGCAAGATGTAATCATCTTCTGTAGGAACATGATGTTCATGTATTTTGCTACACATGTAAAAATGACCATCATTTAAATAATGTATATCTTCTTTTTCGGCATAAAAGTAGCGCTTAGCATTTCCGATATAATGCTGCACTTCAATTTCCCAACCTAATTCTTCTAATAGCTCACGGTGTAAGCAGCTTTCTTTTGTTTCGCCGTTTTCCATTCCGCCGCCAGGTAAAAAATATCTCATTCCCTTTTGAATTACTGCTATTTTACTAGTATCTTCTTTGAAAATAATGGCATAAGAGCTCGGGCGTGAGGTGTATTCTATATGTTGTTTTTTTTCGCCAAAAGAAGATTTTATGTACATGTTTTTCACCTAATTTCATTTGTTTTAATCGAATTATCTCATATGATGATATGAATCTGAAAAAATGAATTTATAAGTTAAACAGGAAAATACATCTCAATATCTAATAACGTAAGTATAAATGGAAAAAGAGAGGGTATGAAATATGTACGTTAGAAAAATTAAACCTGAGGATTATATTACAATTCATTCAGTTATTAATGATTGGTGGGGCGGGAGACAGATGGCAGACATGTTGCCAAAGCTCTTTTTTGTTCATTTTCAAGAAACGAGTTTTATTATTGAAAAGGATAATGAAATTGCAGGCTTTTTATGTGGCTTTTTTTCGCAAACCTTTGAAGATGAAGCATATGTTCATTTTGTTGGTGTGAATCCAAAACATAGAAGAGAAGGGATTGCGTCAGCACTGTATGCCTCATTTTGTGATGCCGTTCGCTCTAAGGGGCGTCACGTTGTAAAAGCAGTAACATCCCCCGTTAATCAAAAGTCCATTCAATTTCATCGTGATATAGGGTTTGATATTGAAAAAGGTGATAGTGAAATAGAGGGGTTATCTGTACATACAAATTATGATGGACAAGGTGGAAGTCGAGTGTTATTTATAAAACATTTATAAATGATGTAAGCGGCAAAACGATATAAAATTGTTATGCTGCTTTTTTATTATAAAATATATATTTTTGTTTTTTCTTGAGAGATGTTTTTTAATAAGAAATTATTTGTAACTTTGAAATAAAGTTTGATCATTTTGAAATTCTATTTACACTAAAGTATCGGTTACTTTCAGCGTATGTAATACTTTAACTCATTTTAAAAGTAAACGTAAAGTAACTCCAAAGTCAACTTTTATTGTATGTTTTGGGGCTACTTGACTTTTACTTTTAAAATTCCATTTCTCGTACAATTTGGACAGAAAATTATAAAGAAAAGGCTCCCCCTTCATATAAGGGATAAGCCTATTTTACAAAGAAAACAGCTCTTGCACCTCTTCAATAAATAATTGGACTGCAAGCGATGATTCCTTTAATGAAGGGACAGCTAGACCAATTTCTCTCCAAACTTGTGGTTCTAGCTCTCGAGTTCGAACATTCGGGGGTAGATTAGATAAGGATAACTCAGCTAAGATGGCCAACCCTAGCCCTTCTTGTATCATATTTAGTGATGTCGTTACGGTAGAAACTGCATATTTAATGCAGAGCGGTACTCCGGCTTGTTTAAACATATCGATAATCGGAGGTTCATATCCCCCTTTAAAAATAATGATTGGTTCATTATTCAAATCCTGTATTGTAATAGCTGATTTCTTATATAGGGTGTGATCATCTCGTAGTACCACAACCATTTTCCCCCTTGTCAATGGGATAATTTCCATTTCTTCATTTGGAAGGATAACTATCCCGATATCGATGACGCGAGACAATAACCAACCTTCTACTTCCTTAAGTGTTCCTTCATAAAGGATCAGCTCTAAGTTCGGATATTTCTGCCGAAAGATGTTAATGATTTTAGGCAAGAAATATGCGGAAGCACTCGGAAAACTTCCAATACGAATTGTCCCTACTTCATGTCCCTTTTCTGCGGCTACTTCTTGTTCCACCTTTTCTATCCCATTCAAAATCTCTCGAATATGAATAAGAATACGTTTTCCGACATCAGTAAGAATTAATCCTTTTCTCTTATCACGAATGATTAGTGTGACGCCTAATTCTGATTCAATACTAGATATAGCGTGGCTCACAGCTGGTTGTGTCATATTCAGACTTTGAGCAGCTTTCGTGAAACTTCCCATTTCGACGGTTTTTACAAATACTTGAAGTTGCGTAATGGTCATAACGAATTACTTATACTCCTTATAAAAAAGATTCATTTTATTTATTATGTCCAATATCATATCATAGTGAAATGAAATACAACAAGGAGGTCTTAACGTGAAACAACTTTCGCGAACAAGAATGACTTTACTTCTTACATTTCTTGTCATCATGTGGGGAATCAATTGGCCTTTGTCAAAATTCGCTCTTCATTATACACCGCCAGTGTTGTTTGCCGGAATGAGAACAGTGTTAGGCGGATTCATCCTACTTATTTTTGCCTTGCCAAAATATAAAGAGTTGAACTTAAAGAAAACATGGCATTTATACTTTATTTCCGCTTTACTTAATAACATATTATTTTATGGGCTTCAGACTATAGGACTTGAATATATGCCAGCTGGCCTGTTTTCAGCTATCGTTTTCCTTCAGCCAGTGCTGCTTGGCATTTTCTCTTGGATTTGGCTCGAAGAAGCAATGTATGGATTAAAAATCTTCGGCTTGATTCTTGGATTTTTCGGTGTGGCTGTTATAAGTTCGAGTGGTTTAAGTGGTCATATTTCTATCGTTGGAATATTACTCGCTTTAGGCTGTTCCCTTGGCTGGGCACTTGGTACGGTGTTCATTAAGAAAACCAGTAATCGTGTAAACGCAATTTGGATGGTTACACTTCAACTGATTATTGGTGGCTTTTTCTTAATCGGGTTTGGATCAGAATTTGAAAGCTGGTCTAGTATTGTTTGGAACGTGCCATTTACATCTATATTACTGTTTGTCTCTATCTTTGTTATTGCAATGGGCTGGTTAGCTTACTTTACACTTATCGGCTCAGGAGAGGCAAGCAAAGTGGGAGCCTATACATTTCTCATTCCACTTATTGCGATTATAGCGAGTGCTATTTTTTTACATGAAGCAATTACCCTTAGTCTTTTTATTGGACTCTTATTCATTGTTGTGAGCATCTGTTGTGTGAATATGAAGCCTAAATCACTTACAATTAAACAACAAGTTGAACCTAAAAAATGTTAATTAAAATTATTAAAGAAAGCGCCTATTTTTCAACATAGGCGCTTTCTTTTGAAATAAAGTTTGATTAAAAGCACCTCGCGGTATCTATGTTTTCTTTTACGACAGGGACATTCATAGAAATCCAATTCACACGCTCATTTTTATTTTGATCTTCAGTTTCAGGTGATAATTTTTTTAGCCAGTAATATAGCCGATGAATTGATAGGTTCTATTTTTGATACCAGGCAACGTTGAATAATCCACTGCGTTTATAGTCTTGAATATAAGTTTCCCATTCTTTCTTTAATAGGTGTCTTTTCATAAAAAAACCTCCACATGTAGTATGTAAGGAGATTATCTCATGGGTTATTTACAAATAGTAGGTGGGGAATATTTGACGCTTACTTTTATAATCCGTCTAAAATGAACATAAAATATCGGGTTCCTCTTTTGTTTGAATGATAATCTATAAATGAAAGGAAGGTCATGCAAATGGATTTACTAAAAAATATGAATAAAGCGTTAGCTTATATTGAAGAGAACCTTGAACATGAAATAGATTATAAAAAAATTGCGAGCATTGCCCATTGTTCAGAATACCATTTTAGAAAAATGTTTTCTTTTCTAGCTGGAATAACTTTAGCAGAATACATTCGGCGTAGACGTTTAACTAATGCGGGTTTTGAGTTAAGTTCTCAGAACGTCAAAGTTATAGATATAGCTCTAAAATATGGCTATCAATCTCCAGATTCGTTTACGAAGGCATTTTATAAATTGCATGGTTTAACTCCTTCAGAAGTAAGACAGCGTGGGCATTCGTTAAAAGCATTTCCGCGTATGACTTTCCAATTAACGATTCAAGGAGGAGTAGAAATGAATTATCGTATAGAGAATAAAGAAGCTTTTACACTTGTAGGAATCAAAAAAAGAGTACCTATTGTGTTTAAAGGTGAGAATACTGCTATTACAGCAATGTGGGCAGAATTAGATTCTGAAAAGATTAAACAATTAAACCAACTTTCAAACACAGAACCGAAAGGACTCATTAGTGCATCGTTTAATTTTTCTGAAGAACGTATGGAAGAAAAGGGAGAGCTCGATCACTTAATAGGTGTCGCTACAACCTCTAAAGAAATGCATCATTTTGAGACACAAGAAGTTAAAGCGGCAACTTGGGCTATTTTTAAAATTGAAGGAAAGTTTCCAGAAGACACTCAAAATGTATGGGGACGAATTTATTCTGAATGGTTTCCTTCTTCTAATTATGAAGCAGTAGATGGTCCAGAATTGTTATGGACTGAAGGTAAAGCGACTTCTGCACCTAATTTCAAAAGTGAAATATGGATTCCTGTGAAAAAAAGAAAAGCATAAAGTGAAACTTCCATCAGTGGGAATCTTACTGCCCGTTAATGCAAGATAAACGCTATTAAATAAAAAAGTGGGTACTAATGTTTGTAGTTATCCACTTTTTTATATAACCATACTTTCCTTAAGAATCTTGCTTTGTTAGTTTAAGAAGAAAAACTGAAATGTCTATTTTAATCAGAATAGGATATTTCAGTTCATTATTTTTATAAACGATTTAACCTTTTTGTAAAAACAGTATCCATGATAGCGCTCGCAAAACATAATATCAGTGTAGTCCGAAGTAGAATTTGCAGTAAATAATCGCACTTTTGCAGTATACATCATGATAAGTTAATGAGAATTCTTTCGAACAGATACAAAATTTTTAATAAAAATCAAGATAAAAGGCAATATAAGGAGGGTTGAATTTATATTTCGAAAGGAAGGATAGCAAGTGAGTAAAGTTCTATACATTACCGCAAATCCGAAACCAACTGATCAATCGTATGGACTTACAGTTGGACAAGCTTTTTTAGAAGCATATCGTCACGAGGCTCCAAATGATGAAATTATTGATCTTGATTTGTACAAAACCCATATTCCATATATTGATGCGGATGTACTTAATGGATGGGGAAAGCTACAAAAAGGGACAGCGTTTGAAAATCTTTCTGCAGAAGAGCAAAGTAAGATTGCTGCAATTAATAAATTAACAGATCAGTTTGTAGAAGCGGATAGATATATATTTGTAACACCGATGTGGAATTTTAGCTTTCCACCGCTTATGAAAGCATATATTGACACAATTTGTATGGCAGGAAAAACATTCAAGTATACAGCAGAAGGTCCTGTTGGCTTGTTATCTGGTAAAAGGGCCGTTCATATTCAAGCGCGCGGTGGTATATATTCAGAAGGGCCAGCAACAGAAGTAGAATTTGGAGATCGTTATCTTCGAGCGATTATGGGCTTTGTTGGAATTGAAGATGTACAATCTATTATTGTAGAAGGTATGAATCAAATGCCGGATGAGGCAGAGAATATTAAAGAAAAAGCAATGGCACACGCGAGAGAAGTTGCAAAAGGTTTTTTTGAATAATTAGAAAAAAACCCACAAATTTCTTATAATGGAATTTGTGGGTTTTTATTTATTAGATAGGGGGGATCGGGATGGATATTGTTTTTACAGAGGATGGGAAACGTTTTAATTATCGAGTAGCAGCTGTGTGTATTGAAAATGGAAAGGTTCTTCTTCATCGTGGGAAGGGAGATAACTTTTGGTGTCTACCTGGCGGACGAGTTCAAATGCTTGAAAGTAGTGAGTCTGCTCTTAAAAGAGAGCTGAAAGAAGAATTAGAGGTGGATGCAAATGTAAAACGATTAATGTGGGTTGTTGAAAAATTTTTTACTTATGATCATCATGAGTTTCATGAAATAGGCTTTTATTATGAAACGCATTTAGAGGGTTGTGATATTCCGAAAACGGGTTCTTTTATAAGAGAAGATGGCGGACGAGAATTTGAGTTTCAATGGGTTCCACTAGAGGAAATCCATCATTTTAATACGCAACCTGCCTTTTTAAAAACAAAGCTAGATCATTTACCGCAGTGTGTAGAACATATTGTGACAAATTAAAAGAAAGACGACCCTGTACCTGCTAAGGTTATGTATAATTTCAAACAAAAAGAGACTGCCCCAAAAGGTACATATGTGCCTTTTGGGGCAGTCTCTTTTTGTGAAATCCTATCTTTAAAAATTGGATATAGGTCAGAGGAGAATAAGAAGAGTGAACTATGGTTTTGTCTAGCATATAAGATATCCGATTCTAAACTGTACATGTAGAAATATAGTTGAATAATAATTCTGGTGAGCAAAGGGAATAGTAAATATAATTTTGAGCAGTAGAAGAGTTAACTGCTCATTAAAAAGAGGATAAAAACAAAAATTATTGCTTTTTAAATGAAACTCATGTATATTGTTTGATATATCAATTTTTGATATATCAAATTTTTTATCAGTATAAAAAAGGGGTGGTAATTTGAGCGATTCATGTTCAAAGGAAGCGGTCATTTTATATAAATTACATTTCCTCAATAAAGACATAAGTTCGAAATTCGAAGGTTGTACGGGGATTAGCCAGTCTAGATTGGAACTTTTACATCAACTGTATCTAGTAGATGAAATAAGTCAAAAAGCACTTCAAAAGGAAATCAATATTGACAATGCAGCAATTACCCGGCATTTAAAGCAACTTGAAGCTAACGAAATGATTACAAGACGTAAAAATCCGAATGATAATCGAATAACCCTTGTTAGTTTAACAGATGCTGGTCGGAATAAAATTCATTCCTTTCAAGAGGAAAAAGAGCGATTTGCCGCTTCTGTGTTAAAGGATTTTAACGAAGAAGAACGGGATGAGCTTCTAAATATGTTAAATCGCATTCAAAAGAATATAAAAGAATTCTAATATCATTATTAGACAGAAAAAGGGAGCATTCAACTATGATTAACACACAAAAAACACATAATTTTACAGAAATTATAACAGGTCGACGTTCTATTCGAAATTACGATCCTACTGTGAAAATTAGTAAAGAAGAAATGACAGAGATCCTTACAGAAGCAACTCTTGCACCATCTTCTGTAAATATGCAACCATGGCGCTTCTTAGTAATTGATAGTGCTGAAGGAAAAGCAAAGCTTGCTCCGCTTGCTAAATTTAATCAACGTCAAGTGGAAACTTCAGCAGCAATGATTGCTGTTTTTGGTGATTTGAATAATTTTGAAAATGGTGAAGAAATTTACAGTAAAGCAGTTGAACTTGGATATATGCCTTTAGACGTAAAAGAAAGTCAAATGGAGAAGCTTAAAGGTTATTTCTCAACAATTTCTCGAGAAGATATGAAAGACGTAGTTTTAATTGATGGGGGTCTTGCAGCGATGCAACTTATGCTTTCAGCTCGTGCTCACGGATACGATACATGTCCAATCGGTGGATATGAAAAAGACAAAGTTGCAGAGGTATTTGGCTTAGATAAGGATCGTTATGTACCAGTTATGTTAATATCAATTGGAAAAGCAGCTAACAGTGGTTACCCATCAGTTCGCCTTCCAATTGATAAAATTGCTCAGTGGAAGTAATTGATAGAAGAGCACAAGGTTTCATCATTTGCGTGATTGACTTTTTTATATATAAATACAAGTAGAAAAGTGAGAGGAGACAGTACTATGATTATAATTCATGCTAAATTTCATGTGGATCCAGCAAAACAAGAAGCGTTTTTAGATGAGATTCAGCCGCTAATTAGTGGGTCAAGAAAAGAAAGTGGAAATATGTCTTATGATTTGTATAAGGATACCGAAAAAGAAAATGTCTATACAATGGTAGAGGTATGGGAAAATGCAGAAGTAGTTGCTAATCACAATAAGAGTGAGCATTTCACTACTTTTGTTGGTAAAGCAAATCAATTTTTAGTTGCACCATTAGATATAAAAGCTTTTGATGGAAAACCACTGCAAGGGTAATAACAAAATAGGGAACCGAATTTATATCACCCTTATAATAATACTAAAAACCTCGATGACTCCAGTAGGAGAAGTCGAGGTTTTTAGCTAGTATTGAGATTAAAGCTTATTTTTCTTTTCTTTCACTCATTTTCGATATTTGTATAATGTATGAACTTCGCTTTTAAATTTCTGGAGAAGTTCAGTATCATCACGATTTGCATACCTTGTAGCGTTATATGCATCGATAATCACATCAAATTGAATGGAGACCTCTTCGTCTCTATGAAGTCTTTCCATCCATTGTTCAACTGTTTCACCGCGTAGCCGATTTAATGGTGGTTTTAGTTTCTTTTCCAAATTAAAAATTTCTTTACGAATTGCATTGTTTGGTGGTCGTAACTTTCGGTTTCGCTTTTGTATATTTCGTTGTTCTGGACCAACAATGATAGGTTCATAGGAAGACATACGCCCAAAGTTGATTTCATGACGCCTCTTATATAGTTTCCAAATTACATAAATGGCAGCAACTACAATGATAAGAATTGTAATACATTGTAGAACGAACGGATCATATTCTTTTCCTAGAACCTGTGGAGGCGGCGAATTACCTTGCATCAAATTACTATTTAAAGAACGGTCTGTTTGCTTCAGTTCAGCTGCTAGAAATAGTGGGTTTAAAATATATCCTAATCCTAAAGCAATCCATTGAATGACATAAGTGATGCCAGTTCGTATGTAAGAAAGGAAAGGTATGAATAAAAAACTAATAATCCCAATAGCTGTAACTGATAGTAATCGCATTATTTGTTGATTTCGATTAAAACTTGTCATCCATAATGTTAGGAGTGTATGTAAAATGAGTAATCCTAATTCCCATATGGAAGGGAGTTTCATATGGATAAAAATGGAATAAAAAGACCATAGAACAGCTCCTAATAATTTATGAAAGGGTGAAACATCATCTTTTGCGTACACAAGAAAAAAGAAAAACGGTAATAACACGGAACTTATAGTAGAAAATAACGCCAAAGAATAGCAAACCATGACTTGTAGAATGAATAGTGCTACAAACCATGGTTTTTTCTTTTTACTAATTTTCATAATAGGCAGTAAGCAAATATGACTGACTAGAAGAAACAAAACAATGTGTACAACTTCTCCTTTTTCAGTTAATAAAGAAAGAAGGAGGAGAAGAATAAAATCATTAACGTACCGTAGCCATGTATTCAAGCTGTTCCACCACTCCTTCATTGTGAACAATATATGTTGGCTGTGTTGTATAAGGTATATTATGTTTAGGGACGCCAAGGAAAAATAGTGTAGACGACCTCACTCTTTTTCGCATCATATAATGCAGAAAACTCTCTCGCGGCAGTAATGTACTATCTTCTGAAATACGTGCAAGTTCTTCCAATGCTTTTGCATAATGCATAGAGCCTTCATTCAGCGTCAAGTGCATAGGTCCATCTTCTGTTAAAATGCTAATAAATAATTCAAAGGGAATTTTCTTTTCTGTTGCAATTTGACAAATGTATGTTGCATAGGAAATCAAGTCTTCTATATTTTCTTTCCATCCAATTCCTCGATTTGAGGCAAGGTATATGCAAATTGTCCAGCTATAATTTTTTACTGCTTCATATTTCTTGGCTTGTAAGCTTTGCATTTTGGCAGATGCTTTCCAATGGATGGAACGAAATGATTCTCTTTCATACTGTTTTACTCCGACAATTGACGTTTCATCATGGAAAAAAGAAAAATTTGTTCTATAAGAGCCCAGTAATAGTTGCTGTATTTCTTGTAGTCCTGCAACTTGCTTCGGGGTAGGATAGACAATAATTTCTGTTTTTAATTTATGCATAATTGGTAAATGTACTTGAATGATGTTAAAAGGATCACCAATGATACATTCAAACTGTTCGATTTGAAAAACCCCCCGTTTTGTCGCTGTGAAAGTTAAATCCAACTTTTGCTGTGAACGAGCAGGCTGTGAAAATGGAAAAGAAAAGAGACTTTTTGATATTTGTTCTAGTCCTATGCTTGGATAAATATCGAGTGATGGATGTATATGAAAAAAACATTTTCCATTCACCAACGGTACTTTTGCTTCATTTTGTAACATAATGGATAGTTGTCCGTTCTCTTTAGGAAACAATCTTGTTGTTTGTTTCTTATTTATAATTTGAAAGTACTTCTCTATGTAAGTGATATACCGATAAATAAAAAAAGAAAATATATAATAAAACAGAAGCGGATATACGATATATGGCTGCGGTAAGAAAAATGTGAACAACAGTGCAATCGGAATTGTTAATTTTATGGTATGATTTTGAAATAATAATGGGACGGAGACGAGACGTTGCCCATTCATGTTTGTTCAATCTCCACTGGTACATCAACTTCTTTCAAAATCGCTTCTATAATCTCTTGTTTTGTCGTACGAAGAGCGCCTTCCATGGATAAAATAATGCGGTGTTTCCAAATGTAAGGAAGTAGTAATTGCACGTCTTCTGGTGTACAAAATTCTCGATTCCTTAAAAAGGAAAGAGCTTGAATACCTCTTACTAAAGCGAGTGTTCCTCGTGGACTAATTCCGTTTGCGATAAAATCATGATTACGAGTTGCATTAGCAAGTTTGATTATGTAGCCTTCTAAAGGTTCTGATACATAAACATCTTTTACTTTATTTTGTACTTGAATAATGTCATCTAGTGAGATGACAGGCTGAAGCTCGTTTAATGGTTTATCCTTTCGAAAACGTCTCATCATTTGGAGCTCTTCTTCCGGAGTAGGATAACCAATCGAAATGGTCATTAAAAAACGGTCAAGCTGTGCATCTGGAAGTGGAAATGTTCCTTGTGATTCGATTGGATTTTGCGTTGCAATTACGAAAAATGGTTTTGGAAGAGGTGTGGATTGTTTTTCAAGTGTCACTTGTCGTTCTTCCATCGCTTCTAATAAGCTCGATTGTGTACGTGGCATGGCGCGGTTAATTTCATCTGCTAATAATAAATTTGTCATAACAGGACCGAGGCGCAGTTCAAATTCACTTGTTTTTGGATTGAAGTATTCAATACCTGTTACATCACTAGGCAGTACATCAGGTGTAAACTGTACGCGGGAAAATTGGCCGCCAATACTTTTAGCAATCGTCTTTGCCAACAATGTTTTTCCTGTCCCAGGGACATCTTCTAATAAGACATGCCCATCTGCTAATAATGAAACTAAGAGAAGGTCAATTACATTTTCTTTTCCGACAAATACAGACGAGATGTTTTCTTTTAACTTATGTATCATGTGTTTATTCCTTTCTCGCAATCCTTTTTTTCTTAATTTTAACAAAATTTTCTAAAAAAATAAAATCACTTTTCGTTATAATGCAATGTTAAGCATGTGCGTAGATGTTCTGATAAAGTAAATAAATAAGTAGCTCTATGTTAACGAGCTACTTACAATTTGCTGTTGTATGATTGAACAAAGTTGTTTTCTTATATTTTGATTGTATATTCTTTCAAAACGTACCCAATCATCGTTGTAGTAAATAGACGAATGAGAGCTGAAAAAATAAGGATGTTCTTTTACTTCATCAATACGTTCGTAAAAGTATTCCTCATATCGCAGAGGAGTAGATTCCGTCGTTTCTTTATATATAAACAACAACCTTTTATTTGTTGTTAATACTACTCCGGGTGCAGAGTGAAGTCTACCTAAAAATAAAGATAGAGAACATTTAGTGTGAAAAAGGATTGTTTCATTTTCGTAGAGTAAGTTTTTTATTGTATCTTGTAATGTTGACATTGCTAACACCTCTTTCTATATATTATGATTATATCATTTAAATAAAGTCATGGTGTTTATAAAAAAGACACGATGTTTTGCCCCTTTGGATCTGTTTATCTAAAGGGGTGTTTTTATAGTGAAAATTGAAAAAAAGATCTGAACTGAAAGGCGGATTAAGGAACTGTTGAGTAGCAACAAATGGTTATCAAGACCTAAATCGTAAAAAGTTATCAAAAATAAAGGATGTCACATATTACATATAACTAATATGTAACTGTTAAATGACAATAAAGTTATTTAAAAAATAATAAAGTTGTTTAAAAAATACCAATCATTGTATTCACCAATCGGGCCAAATAGTTGAATAAATAAATCCCAATTTCTCAATTATGACACTGAGAGATTGGGATTTTTAATGCTGGAATATCCTTAACGCTGTAAATCCGTGTTTTGCTGGATGTACCCCGTTAACAGTTTTATAAAGTTTTGAGCGTTTTTTGATAGATAATGATTCTTCAGCCATATTAAGCTCGTGGATGCAGATAGCTCTGTATCTGTAATTTTGAAAGCCTGGATATTGTAGTTTTTAAATTGTTTAATGACGGTTTCCGGAACAATAGCTTCTCCAAAGTTACAAGCGACTAAATCTAATAAAAGGGAGATGTCGGAGCACTCGGCAATAATGTTCGGATGTAGTTGAGCTTTTGAAAATGCTTCCAAAATCATATAATGAACTCCCAATCCTTCTGTACTCGGTAATATCAGAGGGTGATTTTGAATGTCAGCAAGTATAACCGGATGATTAAAAGGCTGCTTTTTATTTGAAGTAATAAAGTAAAAAGGTTCTGTATAAAGATGGATAGCTGAAAAATCATCTAACTCGAGCGGTAAGCGTATAATCGCCAGTTCTACAATCCTGTCTCTCACTAATTGACAAAGATGAGATGACTCATTTTGATGAACTTTATATGTAACCTTAGGATATTTTTTGTGAAATTGGTGAAGTAACTCAGGTAATCCGGCTAACGAAAAAGTATTGATACCTATCGTCAGTCTTCCACTTACCCCGTTTCCGACTTCCTTTACCTCCATTCTGGCTTCTTCCATTAAATGAGTCATTTGTAGCGCATACTTATATAAGGCTTTTCCTGCTTCCGTCACTTCTAAAAATTTCCCATTTCTTTCTATTAATTTCGTTCCTAATTCATCTTCCATTGTTTTCAGTTGCTGGCTTAGCGGAGGCTGGGAGATATGAAGTTTTTTAGCGGCAGCAGAAATTTTTCTTTCTTCTACAATTGCTATGAAATATCGCAGTTGTCTAATATCCATCATTGGAAAAAACACCCTTCCTATATGAAAAACTTAAGTAAAATTAATTTTTTTTATATTTTTCATATACTACATTCTAAGATATCATAATTTTAGATGAAAAGAAATTTCCCGCAACGGTTTTAAACCACGATGCATTTTTAAACAAAAAAATTTTGCAGATGTTAGCTAGAACATCGAGATAGGTTAAAAAAAGTTTTTCTTGCGTGAAATCTTTATTTGTAGGCCAATTAGAACTAATTTCTATTGGTACTTGAAAAAAATAAATATTTTATATGAAGGTGAAACAATATGGAAAAACAACGTTTTTACGGCGCTTTAAGCATATTTCAATGGTTCTTTTTCCTGCTGGCCACTTCTGTTGCATTACCGATTGTAATCGGAGGAGTATTTCATTTATCAATCGAGGAAATATCCGATTTGATGCAACGAACTTTTTTTGTGGTGGGCATTAGCTCTTTTATACAAGGCTGGCTTGGACATCGCTATCCAATCGCTGACGGACCTGCAGGTTCATGGGTCAGTGTATTTGTCATTTTAGCGGGTATGGCGATTCAGCAGGGGGAAAGTACGAAAGAAACATTACAACTTTTAGAAGGTGGTTTGCTGGTTACAGGATTTTTACTAGTTATTCTTGGCATAACCGGCCTGGTTAATCGGCTGTTGTTTTTGTTCACTCCTTTAGTTACTGGTTCTTTTCTTTTGATTCTGAGTCTTCAACTTAGTGGTATTTTTTTAGAGGGAATGTTCGGAACACAAGGACAGTCTAACCTAGATTATCAAATAGCAGCGATTTCATTTGGCGTATTTGTTCTAGTGATAGTGCTATCAATTAAAGGAAAAGGATGGATGAAAAGTTACTCCGTACTGTTAGGAATTTTATTTGGGTGGTTACTATATTTCTTATTAGGAAAAAACCCCAATACGATTTCTACACCGGCTTCCTTCATTAAATTACCAGACATTTTTGCATGGGGGACTCCGCAATTAAATGCTGGAATGGTTATAACCTCAATTATATTTACGTTTATTTTAGTCTCTAATACGATAGCGGCCGTTACGGCTGTTAAACAAGTGGTTCCAGAATCAGGAGAATCCGAAAAACAAACCATTAACCGTGCCAGTTGGGCAGGCGGTATTACACATGTTATATCAGCTCTTTTTTCGACAATTGGAATTGTGCCATTGCCAGTATCGGCGGGTTTTATCCGATTAACCGAGCAAAAACGAATAATGCCTTTCCTAATAGCAAGTTTAGCCTTAGCAGGTATAGCCTTTGTTCCATCAATCGTCAACTTCTTAGCTATGCTTCCTGGCCCTGTTGCTTGTGCTGCCAGTTTAGCATCCTTTGTCCAAATCATAGGGATCTCGTTTCAATCCCTATTGAAAGACGAATTAGATCAACGTCGGCTAACTATATTAGGAATCACATTGTTAATCGGTATTGGATTAATGTTTCTTCCTAAAGCAATATTTCATGGTCTGCCTACTATTCTCCAATATATTTTAAGCAATGGTCTCATTGTTGGTACGATCATCGTAATTGTGCTAGAACAACTATGGAAAACAAAAAACATGAGTGGAAAAAATCATATTTAATATTTAATTGTTAAAGGAGTGTTTTTAAATGAGTCACGAAGAATTTATGCAATTGGCAATCGAGTTAGCTTACGACAATACCAAAAACAAAAAAGGAAAACCATTTGGTGCAGTGCTTGTTAAAGATGGTGAGATTGTTGCAAAGGGAGTAAATGATGTTCTTAAAACACACGACCCCACTGTGCGCATGCTGAACTTCTAGCTATCCGTCAAGCTTGTCGCATTCTTGGTACACCTGATCTTTCCGAATGTATACTATACGCAAGTGGAGAGCCTTGCCCGATGTGTTTAAGTGCGATTTATTGGGCGAATCTTAAACATGTTTATTATTCCTATACTGCACAAGAGGCAGAAGAAATTGGATTAGGAACAAAATACGTTTATCAGCAAATAGCTCTTCCAAAGGAACAACGAGACATAAAATTATTAAAGCTCGATAAAAATCATCATGAAAAGAATCCTTTTGCTCTTTGGAAAGAAAAGAATAAATAAATTATATATTTAACGGAACGTGTTTTCCGAGAGAAAAAGCCGCAGAATATAAAAAATTTCACTCCTCAGGTAAAAAGAGCAGAGCAAAAACAATATTAGAATAGAGGAGAATATTTTATGTGGAAGTGGATGATGGCATTTATAGGATGTATTCTCTTGCTTCAAGGTTGTATTTCTAACATTAGTGGAGAACCGAAAAAACAAGAAAAGGAGAAGGAAATCGTGAGCGAAGGATTAAATAAACAGTTACTTCAAGCAGTAGAACATAGAGAGGCAGACACCATAAACAAACTTATTAAAAAAGGTGCGAACATCAACGCACAGGACTCAAAAGGAAGGACTGCCACTATGATTGCGACATATAACAATGATATAGAAACTGCAAAAGTACTTATCAAGGCAGGTGCGGATGTGAACATCAAGGATGATATGAAAAACAATCCCTTCCTGTATGCTGGTGCAGAAGGATATATAGATATTCTAAAACTTACGATTGAAACAGGGGCCGACCCGACGATTACAAACCGGTATGGAGGAACTGCTTTAATCCCTGCCTCAGAACATGGATATGTGGATGTAATAAAAGAACTTCTCACCCATACGGATATTGATGTGAATCATGTCAATAATCTTGGTTGGACAGCTTTATTAGAAGCGATTATTTTGAATGATGGAGACGATAAGCAGCAGCAAACGGTGCAATTGCTGATTGAACATGGGGCGGATGTGAACATTCCAGACAATAATAAGGTGACTCCTTTACAACATGCACGTGAGAAAGGCTTTAAAGAGATTGAAAAAATTTTGTTAAAAGCAGGGGCAAAATAGCCGGATTGTATAAGATTCCAATCAGTACAAGCGAAACCGTACTACTACTATAAATAATAGACAATAATGTAAATTCACTACAATCATATAATGAGGAGACGATAAAAATGAACAAAAAAGCAAAAGCAATATCATCAATACTACTCGGATTCACATTAGTTTTAACATGGTGCAGTGCTGGTGCTAACGCCCAAGAATATCATAGTAAACAGAAGCAAGAACAAGCTGTTAAAGAGATTAAAAAGGAAAATAAGTTAACCAAAGGTCAGGAAATGGCTAACATTCTTAGTAGCACAGATTGGCAAGGTACAAGAGTGTATGACAAAGATAATAATGACTTAACAAAAGAGAATGCAAACTTCATTGGTCTTGCGAAATATGATGTGAAATCAGGAAGATATGAATTTTTTGATGCTATGACAGGTAAAAGTCGTGGCGATAAAGGAACATTCTTTATCACCAATGATGGGAAGAAGAGAATATTAATTTCAGAATCAATGAATTACCAAGCTGTTGTTGACATCACAAAACTAAATAAAGATGTTTTTACTTATAAAAGAGTGGGAAAAGATGCTAATGGCAACGACGTAGAGGTATTCGTTGAACATGTTCCATATAAAGAAAAAGAGCTGTCTTTTACTGATCCGGACAAGCAGTTGGACACTACTACAGGAGATATTGTTAAAAACGTTGATGGAGATAAAATTTTAGGTAGCACCCTTTGGAAAGGAACAAAGGTATTAGATGAAAATGGCAATGATGTAACAAAATATAATTCAAATTTTATAAGTCTGGCAAAATTTAATGATAAGACTAATAAATATGAGTTTTTCAATGCTGAAACAGGCAAAAGCCGCGGTGATTATGGCTACTTCGATGTTGTACACGGAAATAAGATAAGAGCCCATGTTTCAATTGGAAATAATAAGTATGGCGCCGCCCTTGAACTTACCGAACTTAATAATAATAAATTTACGTATAAAAGAACTGGTAAAGACATAGATGGCAAGGACATAACTATATTCGTTGAACATGAACCTTATAAAGGTAATCTTAAACCAAAATTCACTAAATAGGGCTTGGTATGCAGACAAGTAGGGAATAGATTTCTCCGTTCCCTTCTTGTTTCCTTTAACAAAGGAAGAAATAACTAGAATTTCTTTTGTCGAATTTAAACAGTGAGAAAATAAGTGAAATGACGGGAATAGAACAAAAGAGTGTGAAGCTTTCTGCTTAAACTAACTAGCTAATAGAAGCCTCAGTGATCTTCAACAAACGGGCGCGATTGTTGAACAATAATGGAAGTAATCTTTTATGTAAAAGTTTACATTCAACAAAACTAAAAGAATCCTAAATAAATAAGATTCTTTTAGTTTTGTTAAATTTTATTTATTTTGTTTCACTAGTTCATTTGATGATGATTTGTTTAGGAATCTTCACAGTTATCTTTCTTGGTTATCATAATATGTTTTATCTGCGTATTTTTTATCATTTCCTTTTAGATAGGATAAGATTACTTTTGGATTTTTAAGTAAAGCCCAGTCTCCATATTTATCAAATCTTCTGCATGAAGTTATCATTCCATTTTTAATTGTACCGAATTTCTTATTATTTTGCTTTCCCCATTCTTTTAACCGTTTAGCGAAATCTGCATCTTCTGCCATAAGCATGTTTTCATTAAATCCGTTGATTGCCATAAAGTCTTTTCTATAGCACCAAAAAATCCCTACAGATATAGCTCCATACTTAAAAAGTAAGGGGATTATTATTAACATTGCGGAAACGAATATTCCTAAAGATATTCTTTCAAACTTCCCAGTTACCCCACCACCAATGTATTTACCTGAAGCTAAATATTTATCTACATTAGACAACATAGACTCTGTCATTTGGGTATCAGCGTCTATAGTAATGATTATTTCTCCACTAGCTATTTGGGCCCCTGCATTTCGGATTTTGGATAAGTTTTTATCGTTATTTTTTAATGTAATACAGTTATAAGACTTTGCTATTTCTTCTGTGTTATCTGTGCAACGATTTAAAACAACTATGACTTCAGTTTGACCTTTATATGCCTCTGATGCCTTTGCAATTGAATCCAAACATTTTCTAATGTACTTTTCTTCATTGTGTGCAGGGATTATAATAGAAAACTTCACATCTTTTTTTAAATTGACTCCTGAAGATTCGTTTGTTTCAGTCATAATATTCCCCCTTATTTTATAAAGTAAATATCTACTATACATAACATATATTAACATTTATTGGGTTGTATTATAGAAACTGAAGGTAAACTATTATTTAAAAGTTTACCTTGGAGTATTTTAAAAAAACAGTAAACAAAAAGCAACTCCAAAATCAACTTTTATTGTATATTTTGGAATTACATTACGTTTACTTCTAATTAAGCTAACGGGTGCTTGCGTTCAATAAAGTAAGACTGTTGCGACAGTCTTTTTCTTATTCGATTAACGGGGCAGGTTAGCGAAGGAAGAAATAATAATATTCATATATTAATTATATCTGAATCTTGGGGGCAAAAAATGAGTTGGAACAACTATAAGAAAGCCATCACTTTAATGGAACAATATGAAGATGAATGTGATTTTGTGGGAGAACGTTCCGAGGATTTAATAAAGAAAGCTGAACAGGCATTAGAACTTCGACTTTCAAATATGTATCGTGAATTTGTGAAAAGATATGGTGCAGGTAGCTTTGGTATTAATACAGTTACCTTCCAAGATCGTTACAGATGTACCATACAGTTCGTGAATATATGCAATAGAAAGTGATGAGGCTTGTTCAACTAAAGGGCGCGATTGTGGAGCAACACAGGTAGAAAATGATTAAACTTTTTTATAAAATCGAAACATAAATCTGCTGGATAAGAATCCATTTTGATCAATCTTTTTTCAAAATGGATTCTTTTTAATCACCGTAGAATACGGGTTAACACGATATTTTTAATCAAACTTTATTTTAAAACAACAATTATTTCAATCAAATTTTATTTCAAAGCTACATTAAGACTTAAAAAATACTAATTTCCTCTAAGTGTTTTAAAAGATAAAAAACAACTGTTTACTGTATAAAAATAGTACTATTATTAAGAGGGATTTTTTACTTCCCCTTAGGATAGCGCTACACTACATTAAAAAAGCTTAATTTATTATTGGATAAGAGGGTGAAGTGAATTTAAATTTGCAACATTCTTCATCTCAAAGTTGTATGAATGGTTCTTAAAACCATACCGCTGGTTAAAGAAAATACATATGTTGTGGACCTTTTAGGATAGATATAGTTATGCAAAAATGATAGCAAGGGGGTCAAGGAAGTGTTTAATGATTTTAAACTTGTGGATGATCGTCCGTTTTATATTCAATTAAAGGATTATTTGAAAAAAATGATTATGAAAGGACATCTGTTGGAACACCAGAAGCTTCCATCTACCCGAGAACTTAGTAAATTATTATCGGTCAGCAGAAATACTGTTCTCACTGCTTACGCAGATTTAGAACAAGAAGGTTTAATCTATGCAATAAAGGGAAAAGGAAATTTTATAGGAAAAGTTAAAACATCCAAAACTCCATCCATCGAAATAAATTGGAAAGAAAAGGTCAATGAAGTTACCTTGTTAGCTGATGAATTAGATTTAATGAAGCACGGTGTTCGCTGGGAAAAAGGCATGATTTCATTCAATAGCATTGCCCCAGACGAAAAGCTTTTTGATGTTGAAAATTTTAAAAGAGCTTTTCTGAATCGAATGTCTATTGAAGGGGATATCGTTTTGAACTACGGATATGCAAAAGGTTATAAACCTCTCATTGATTACCTTCTTCATTATATGGAAATGAAAGGGGTAGATATTTCCAATAAGGATATTTTGATAACGAATGGTTTCACCGAAGGGCTGGATATTTTATTGTCTTCTTTAGCGAAAAAATCCGGTCGCATTATATGTGAAAATCCAACCCATCATGCTGCATTAAAGCTTTTTCGATTACATGGACTTGATGTGCATGGGATTGAAATGAAGGATGATGGTATTGATATTGATCAAGTTGAGGAAAGTTTATCCGAAATGGATTTTGATTTTGCATATTTAATCCCGTCTTATCATAATCCGACTGGAATTGTCACATCCTCGGAAAAAAGGACTAAGATCATGAACCTTTTTTCGAAATATGGGATTCCTATCGTGGAGGATGGATTTAATGAGGAATTGCGTTATTCGGGTTCTCATTTAGCACCCCTATTAACATTCACCGGTTCCGGCAACAATGTTATCTATATCAGTAGCTTTTCAAAAATTCTTTTTCCAGGATTACGTGTTGGTTGGATTTTAGCGGATAAAGAATTAATTCATTGCTTGGAAAGTGTGAAAAGGGCAAGAACGATTCATACATCTACACTAGATCAGGCAGTGCTTTATCAATATTTGCATGATGGTTATTTCGAAAAATATTTAAAAAAGGCCAAGTCAGTTTATAAGAAAAAATATGAACTAGCCGTTCATGCTTGTCATCAATACATTCCTTTTCAAAGAATGACTGGGGATGGGGGGCTCCATCTTTTTATAGAGTTAGAAAAAGGACTGAATTCGCGTACACTTTTGAAAAAATGCTATGAAAAGGGAGTCGTTTTTTCTCCTGGGGACGTCTTTTACACAGATGGAAGGGGAAGTAATACGTTTCGATTAGGATTCTCTCGGTTAAAAGAAGCGGATATTCTCAAGGGAATTAAGATAATTGGAGATACATTGAAAAATGAAAATGGGAGTTAAAAAAAGTGAGAGTTGGCGTAATTATGGGAGGCGTGTCCTCCGAAAAACAAGTATCCCTCATGACTGGGGAAGAAATGATTGCACATTTGGATAAAAGTAAGTACGAAATTGTTCCTATTCAACTAAATAACAAAAAAGAGCTTATTGAAAAGGTAAGGGATATCGATATTGCCTTGTTGGCGCTTCACGGAGAATATGGGGAGGATGGTACGATTCAAGGTACACTGGAATCGCTCGGCGTTCCCTATACCGGAAGTGTCATGTTATCAAGCGGTATTTGTATGGATAAAAATATGTCGAAAAAATTGATTCGTTATGAAGGAATTCAAACCCCGGATTGGATTCATCTTTCGAATATGGAAGAACTTCAGCTTGATGAAGTCGAAAAAATGGGGTATCCGTTAGTGGTAAAACCTAATTCGGGTGGCTCCAGTGTAGGGGTAAAGATCGTATACGATAAGGATTCTTTACTATCCTCGCTTGAGGATGTATTGAAATGGGATTCTGAAATCGTAATTGAAAAATATATAAAGGGCGAAGAAATTACATGTTCCATACTGGACGGAAAACTTTTACCGATTATTTCAATTCAACATACGGCCGAGTTCTTTGACTATCATGCGAAATATGATGATGCGGCTACGATTGAAGAGATTGTAGAACTTCCGGTTACAACGCAAAAGCGTGTCGCTGAGGCTGCAATGGCGTGCTATAGAGCATTAAAATGCAGTGTTTATGCTAGGGTTGATATGATTATAAAAGATGGAATCCCATATGTGATGGAAGTGAATACATTACCGGGGATGACAAAAAATAGCTTACTACCAAAAAGCGCTCATGCGGTGGGAATCACCTATAGTAAGCTATTGGATATGATTATTGAAACCTCCTTACGGGTTAGGAAAAACGAAGGCTTTTAAAAGAAACATAATTAACTGTAGTGTTAAAACGTATTGTTGATTCAGGCGCTTTAGACCTAGTGGGACCGTAACTGTTCTAGTCTTTCTGGTATTTTAATAGTATTGGAAAATATGATTTCGGATAAAGAATACTATGTCTTATATTCTTTCCAAGAATCATTCGTTTGTTTCAAGTGTCTTCGAATTCACTCATTTAATTCATGCATCCAACGCATGATAGCCGTATGATCAATAAATAGCCTGTGTTTTTCCAGCACTTGCAGCTAGGAGTTTTAATCCAACTTTTTTTATAAAGAATACATTATGGTGTGATGTAGAGGAATTCATTTTGACCAATCTTTTTTCAAAATGGATTCCTTTTTGTTTATTGTAAAAAACCACGTTCTATTAGTATGTTTGATCAAACTTTATATAGGGTTTACTGCCCACGAATAGCGGGATAAATCGAACTTCTTCGAAAGTGAAAAAAGTTGCTTATTTTACAAGCAACTTTTTTATTTAAAAGACTAAAATGATTGGTTTTGCGCCGGTTTAATGAATTGTTCTGGGTTTTCGATTAATCCGCACGCAGCGCATTGTACTCGATATGTAGGTCCTTGGTAGGCCATATGAAATGCACTCATATTTTCGCTTGTATATTCTTCTTCGATTTGACCAGTTTGCGGATTTAATTTTACTGGTTTTGCTGTTTGTTCAATGATATTAAATCTTGTTCGGTTTGTTTTACAGTTTGGACAAAGCATTGGTTCCATTTCAACACACCTCCATTTTTAGTGTTTGTTGTTATAGTAAAATTTATTCATAAGAAAATCCTCCATATTTCATACTTTAAAAGGGTTTCTGCAATTTTTGTCAAAATAGTAAGAATGTAAAGGGGGAGTAAAGTGTGAAACTTCAAATGAAATACATCATTTTGTATGCAAAGCAATATGAAGAATGTATTACATTCTATCGAGATATATTACAGCTACCGATAAAAGGCGAGCACGGTACATATGTAGAATTTGATACAGGTTCAACGATTTTAGCAATAAACAGTAGAGATAGTGTTCAAGAGTTAACGGGATTATCAATTCCGAATACGTTATCGAAATCATCTACATTTGAGATTGGATTTGTTGTCGATGATGTTACAGAAACAATACATAACTTTAAAGAACACGGAGTAACAGTGTTAGTAGAGCCTGTTACAAAACCATGGGGACAAACAATTTCCTACGTTGCTGATCCAGATGGAAATTATATTGAAATTTGCAGTTCATTAGACTAAAGGAGCGGGAGATAATGAGAAAGTTTCCTATATTAGAAACAGATCGTTTGCAATTAAGAGAATTAACATTAGTAGATGCAGATGCGATGTTTCGTTATTTTGTTAAAGAACCTGTTATTCGTTATTTTGGAATGGATGCATTTCAAAATATAGAAGAAGTAAAAAACGTCATCCGGAATTTTAGAGAGAGATATGAAGAGGGATCTGCAATTCGCTGGGGTATCGTATTAAAAGGAACAGATCAATTAATTGGAACATGCGGATTTCATTTAATTAACCACAAACATAAACGTGCTGAAATTGGATATGAGCTAGATGAAACATATTGGGGAAAGGGATATGCGACAGAAGCATTGCAAGCCATTCTTACGTATGGGCTTGAAACACTTTACTTTAAGCGGATTTCAGCTGTTGTGTATCCGGAAAATGAATCATCTCGTAAATTATTACAAAGAGCAGGCTTTACGGAAGAAGGATTGCTTCGAAAATATATGATTCAAAATGAGGTAGCTCACGATGCAATTATGTATTCGTTGCTGCAGGAAGAATGGGCAACATTACTTCAAAAAGTACGTTAAATACATAAATATGAATAAAGACAATCTAAACCTTAAACATAAGGTTTAGATTGTCTTTTAGTTATGAAATGATGTATTTATAGAATTTCTTATCTACTTGCATGATAGGGAAATTTATAGGTAAATGATTAGGTTCTATATTTTCGAAATGATGTTTCTCATAAAACCTATGAGCCGCTACAAATTGCAACGTCGTTCCTAAGTATATTTCTTTTACTTCTTTTGTCTTTGCCCATGCAATTGCATTATGTAATAAAAGACTAGCCGTTTGAAATGTCTTGCCTCTATAGTCCTTTTTCACAAACATTTTTCTCAAAGCTACTTGACGGTTGCCAATATCTAAAAGAGCGATAGTGCCTACAACTTTTCCTTGATAAAGTGCGATCCAAAAGTTACCGTTTCCAGATTGGTAAACACTTTCTATACCAACTAAGTCAGGTTGATCCTCTTTTGAAATAGGGATATTGTATTCAGATTGCTGAATAGAAATAATTAAATCTAAAATTTGAGATTGATAATCAGAAGAGTACTCTTTTAAGGTAATGCTATCGTTCATATATAACACCGTCCAATATAGTAGATTCATATTACTGCTTTTATTATATCGTTTTTTTAATTGATTATTCTAATAATTGTAGAGCTTTAACCCAGTAGTTATGTTTTTTACATTTTTTAAATGGAGTGAAATGGTGCGACTGCAATGAAAATGTGGGCAAAATAAGTGTAGAAATTTAATTATTCTACACTTACACCACATATGATAGTCTGATAATAATATTATCAATAAGGGGCCTGAATTAAGGTTTAAGAAGTAACAAAATAACAACTATGTTAGCGTAAGATATAGTCAATTACTCTATTTTATGAAAAAGAGACTAAATCGGCAGGATGAAGAATCAGAAGAAGCTGCTTCATACAAGGAAAGTGCTTTTACCATTACAGAGTATGGCTATCAGCTCCTCAAGTACTGATGTGGACAGAAGTACTTTTATCATCCGCAGAATTTTGATAAGCATGGTAAGTACGTTCATTTAAGATATTGGCAGGATATCGATATGCTGTGTCACTTGCGAAACCAGTCGATATTCCAAGACCATATCATGCATGCAAAGTTAACTGATGGTCTGCTTCCATTGTCTTTCAGTTTTCGTGTAAAGCAGAGTAAAAACAATGAAATCAATTTTATTGTGCACTCTGTAATTGAACCAGAGAACCTTTCACGTATTAAATCCATTATGAAAGCCTGGGATGAATTCGTACAAAAAGGTAAAAATCTAGTTGTACTTGATTATCCAGTGAATCCTGCTGCTCTTGTAATCTATGTACCTACAATCAAAAAGGCGAAGTACTTGAATCGAGAGTTAATGCTAAGCTTGAAGACAGTTAATATTCGTCTATGTATCGGTGAAGTGCTACATGAACAAGGATTGAGCAATGCGTTCTTTGATCCATTAGCTGAAGGAGAATTAAAACAAATTCACATTCCTCTATTTAACTAAATGAAACCGTTTGTTGTTGTTGGACACTATCCAGTGATAACAAGCGGTTTTTTGTATGCTGCTGTTATGAGATTCATTTCAACTTTTCGGATAACTGACGGCAAAACACGGATTTTATACGCTAAAGATATGCAGGGCTTCATGCAGGCTTTGAGAACGGTTTGAACTACCAAATGCTGTTGTGACAGGGATGTATGAAATCCTACATACAGCGGAGGGAACGGAAGGGTTGCAAACTATTGGTATGAATGGCTTTCTGGGCTTTGTTTACTACTAATAATGACACATTATGTTAACTTGACATGAATATTTCATACAAAAACTCCACAAGTGCCGTTACCAAGAATGGACAAGTCACATGTATTGGTAGTAGGTACAATTTGCAGAAAAGTTACTTGTACAAAAATTTTACAAGCTATTCCATATATGAAAATTAGAAAAAGGAGGTGGTTGATATGAACTGTGAAGAGATTTTCGAGTTTATTCGAAGAGAACATCTTGCCCTTGGCGACTGTGTTGTTATTATGTTTGTGGGCACTGGAGGGAAATTCGATACAAGAGTTTCATTTGTTGGCGTTGAGGGCGATGCCATAGTGGTTCTCATCGGTGGTCGTAAAGTAAGTATCCCATGTAATAGCATCAATTCTATTCAACGATGCTTTAACTCTTGTGAAGAGGTTTTCCAGTCTATTCGAAGAGAACGTCTTGCTCCTTTAGATTGTATTGTTATTGTGTCCGAGGTCTTTGGAGAAATCGGTAGAGAAGTTAAATTTTTTCACGTTACGAACGATGATGTAGTGGTTTTCATCGGTGCTCGTGAAGTAAGTATCCCATGCAATAGCATCAAGTCTATTCGACGATGTTCCAAATGATGAGATTTCACTTTTATAAACTGTCTTTGCGTATAAAATCTGCGTTTTGCCTTCAGTACCCCATGCCCATCAAGCTAACCAAGTAAATTACTAGATACGTAATGATCCTTGTTTCAAAACTAGCAAATGATAAAAAAGTAGGCATGCTAAAGAAGCCTATTAAAACGCAATTTTTTCGCTAGGCAGCTTGTCTATGCTTCACCGTCGTTTTATACACAATCCCTAGAATATCAAAGACGGTCATCTTCTTATACCTATGACATTTACGACCGTTTTTTTTGAGCAGCAGATAAAGGCGATGCAGAATTTTTAAAAGTTCTTCTGTGCCAACGGCTATCGCTTGAAACAGTAACGGAAAGTAATCTTTAATCATATAAATCGCTTTGTATTCACTCAGCTCCTGCTTTTTCTTTTCAAGCAGAAACTGTCGCATTTGAAACATCGTAGAAGAACAGAGGAGAATGCCGATGAGTTGTCCATATAAATGGCACTCTAAGCGTTCTCTTTTTATATTTTTACATTCATCAATTTCAAAGAATGACTTCCACGTTTTAAACAAAATTTCAATCTGCCAACGAAGTGAATATAATGAATGCACGTAGTTCGTCGGTACTTCTTCTAGCGACGTGTTCGTGATATATACATTCATGCCCATTAAACGTTTACTTTTATCCTTCATGACAATGCCTTTCTTCTTTTCACGTATCGCTTGGTTTTTCAGACGTGTTTGTGTTTGATCATCGGTTAAACGATGATCAAACACGTGCTGGAAGTTTCTGATTTTGGCCAATGTATGCCTCGGGGATTTCCATCGTTTCACCAGGGATTAGACCAGACATCATTTGTGTCATATCAAGCTGGATGTATTCTGTTTGCTTTTTTAACGTACCATTGTTGAAGTATTCTGGTTCAGGGTTCTTGATATAAATGCGTGTATTCAACTTCAACCGCGAGATATAGTAAGCCTCTTTATCATGAATGGTTTGTAAGTCTCCTAAATCGAAGTAACCAAGATCACGTAAACATAAATCGCCTGCTTCTACGGTTTCAAGGCAAATGGTACCGTATGTTTTATCATTATTCTTTCCTGGTCCAAGCTGCACGTTAAGAAATTGACCACTAAGTAAATCATATTCCAATTGGATTTTCACGCCTGCGGTATTACTACTCCCACCTGAACCTTGATAGTTAGTGGCGAAATGGTCAGGCAGTTGAAACACTGTTGCATCTAAAATACGGATACGATTGAAAGTAGAGATCACGTGTGCAGAAAGTGAGTGATTTGAACAGAGTTAGAAGTAAAGACTTCTCGAAGAAATGCGACAGCTGCTGGATTAAAGCGTTGATTCAGTCCTTCGGGGCTTATAAGTACCCCAGTGGAAACTTCTAACTGACCACACAATTGTGCAAGTGATGTGCTAGCAATTTCTTGACTGAGCCATACGCAAAGGGCAATGAGTTCGTTTGCTTGATACTTACTAGATCGCTGTACAAAGCCAACTTGTTTGGCGGTATCTTGTAGGACTACTGGAGATAAAAAGTATTGTAGCTCTTGTGCGAAAAGATTCAGTTCATTTGAAATAATAGGATTCATTAAAAACACCATCCTTTCTCATAAACTTCTTACGATAAGCATAGCGTTTTTTTATTTTGAGGGTATGATTTTAACTTTACTTGATGGGCATGTGACGCTACCTCTTACTGGTTACATTTTACAAACGAAGAAATATAATGTATAATCAAAAATCATATTAACAATGTTAATATGATTTTTGATTATATTGATGATGTGAGGTGCTTATTTTGAAAGGAAGAGATGTTGTTTTAGGTTTACTTATGGAAAAAGAATTATCTGGCTATGATATAAAAATTGTTTTTGAAGAAGTATTCACTCATTTTTTCGATGGAAGTTTTGGAATGATTTATCCGACTTTAAGGCAGTTGGAAAAAGAAGGGAAAATCAAAAAAGAGGTTGTGATGCAAGAGGGGAAGCCAAATAAAAAAATGTATTTCATAACAGATGAAGGAAGTGAAGAATTTTATCAATATATGAAGACAGATGTAGAGAAGGATGTATTGCGTTCTGACTTTTTAATGCGTATGTATTTTGGGGATTATGCCGATATCAAGACAATGAAAAGATGGATTGAAGAAGAAATAGAGAGAAAAGAAGCGTATATTGCAGATCTCCGTTTGAAATATGAAAAGTGGAAAGAAGGAATTACATTTGCGGAAGAGATTTCATTAGATCTTGGGATTGCGTCTTATACTGCGCAAGTTGAAACATTAAAAAATAAATTAGCTCAGCTTGCAGTACGAGAAAAAAACGAAAAGTAAAGTTACATGTGAGAAAAGGGGGATTATTGTGGAACAAGCAAAGGGAGTCAAAGTTGTTTTCTTAATGTGTTTAGGTATTTTCCTGTGTATGATTGATACGACAATTATGAATATTGCTTTGCCCGCAATACAGGCTGATGTGAATACATCATTGGAGAAAATGTCTTGGATCTTGAATGTATATACGATGTCTATTGCAGTATTAGCGATTCCACTAGGGAGAATTGCTGATATATTTGGAAAGGCAAAATTATATATTATGGGTTTAATCATTTTTGGATTTGGTTCCACGTTATGTGCTTTTGCGAATACGGGCGATTTTCTTATTTTTTCTCGTTTTATTCAAAGCATTGGAGCCGCTATTTTATTTCCGACAAGTATGGTAATTGGAGTATCGGCAGTTCCATTGGTAAAGAGGCATATTGCGCTTGGTATTTTAGGCGTGACACAAGGCTTATCAGCAGCTATAGGACCTGTACTAGGAGGATTTATTACACAAAATTTAGGATGGAGATGGGTATTCTTTGTGAATGTTCCCATCTGTATCATTGGTATCATTTTATGTTTCATTATGCTAACAATAAAAAATGAAGAACGAGTGGCCGCTAAAATTGATTGGGCTGGATTGGTGCTTTCTAGTGTTGCCATTTTCTTTTCCACACTTGTTTTAGTGAAAGGGAATACTTGGGGATGGATGAGTAACGTTTCATGGATTTGCTATATCATTGGTGCTATTTCTTTTATTCTATTTGTCTTAGTTGAAAGAAAAGTTACTTCACCGATGGTAAATTTACAGTTATTTAAAGATCGAACTTTTGTTGGAGCTTCAATCGTAGTTATATTAAGTAATTTATTTTTAATTGGTGTAACGGTTTTACTTCCGACATTCCTCACAAAAATGCAACACCGAACAGAAATCGAAGCCGCTTTTTTAGTAACACCTATTTCAGCTATGATATTTTTAGTTTCACCATTTGCTTCGCTAATTATGAAGAAACTTGGCAAGGTTCTCGTTATATTAATAGGATTTATCGTTATGAGTCTTGCTTATTATAGTTTACAGAAGGTAGGTGTTGATTCAACTAATATAGAAATTATCATTCCGTGTATGATTTTAGGTGTTGGTTATGGTTTAGTGGTTGGGCCCATTACGATATTAACCGCATCCTCATTTGAGGGAGAATTATTAACTGCCTCTCAGAGTGTCGTGTCCATGCTTAGACAAGTAGGAATCGTATTAGCTGTAGCTATTTTTGTATCAGGTTTGACTCATAATTTATCTGCAAATAAAGAAAAAGTGTATCACTATGCAGAAGAAAAGGTGCATGATCTTCATGTTGATAAAGCGGAGCAAGATCAAATATTAACAGTAACAAAGGAAAAAATACAAAATAAAAACTTAGAATCACATATAGAAAAGAAACAAGGAACAGATAATATTGGCCTAAGTCAGGAACAAAAGGAAAATTTAGTTCAAGAAAAAGTAAATAATGCTTTAAATGAAATTCCAGTAGAATACAGAGAAATGAAACGGGCAGAAATTACAAATCAAGTAACGAAAGCGGTTGATGAAAAAATAGAGGACACAAAGAGAGAAATGGGGGCCTTCTCAGATGATATGAGTCATTACGCTGAAAAAGAGATGGCATTGAGTTTTACAGATTTATATAAAACGAGTATACCAGTTATTTTGATCTGTAGTTTAGTCGGTTTTGTGTTTCGTGAAAGGAAATTAGGAGTTGATAAGAGAAAGAAGCTAAATGTATCGTGATATTTTCATCTCAGAATGTAGCAAAGGAGTTAGGTAGTAGCTAATAATCAGTAAAGGATTTTTCGGCCTTCACTGATTAAGTTTTATTAGGGGTAGCACTACATTGCTATCAAGTTAAGAAATACATTCTTCCTCAAAATGAAAAAAATGAACTAAATTCCTACGGACAACTATGAAAGGACGAAATTTCCGTTTTGGGATATTTTAAAATGTTAGCTTGATGGGCATGTGGCTGCACCCCTAGTAGAATTATAAAATTTTCGTTTAGGGGATGATCCAAAATCTTAGCTTGATGGGCATGCTTCAGTACCCCTTTTTGTAAATAAAACATATAGAAATGTTATAGGAGAATCCATTTTGATTATTTTTTTCAAAACGGATTCTTTTATTTTGACGTAATATAAAAATTTGGAAAAGATTTTTAATCCAACTTTATTTGAAGACTACATCAATATCATAATTCTTTGGGATATATGATTTAAACATACATACCTTTAAATCAAATTCTCAATTCAACTCGTGTTATGGAGTTTTGAGAATCCCTTAGCGTATAAAAACGTTAAAATGTGCGTCCTAGCCCTTATTGAATGGAGGAATCTTTACCGCAATAATTACAGCACAAACAAAAAAAGCCGCATTTGCGACTCATGAACTTTTTATATTAGCAATTTACGAAACATATAAAGTTAAGTAAGAGGCTATATGAACGCTTAGTTTATAACAGTATTGTATAATTCTAGAGCTTCTTTTACATTCAATCCATTTTTTACGATGCCATGAATAGATTGAATCATAGCAACTGGATGTTCAGATTGCCAAATATTCCGTCCCATATCTACACCGATTGCTCCTTCTTGCAGTGCGTTGTATGTAATTGTTAGCACTGCTTCAATCGTGTCTAATTTTGGTCCTCCAGCAATAACAACTGGGGCAGGACATGTACTTGTGATTTTCTCAAAGCCTTCACAGTAATACGTTTTAATAATATCAGCGCCCATTTCAACACATACGCGTGATGCTAGTGCTAAAAAGCGTGCTTCTCGTTTTTGAAGTTCTTTTGCTACTGCAGTAATTCCTAATACGGGCAAACTATAATCATGCGCTTCAGATACAACATTGGCAAGGTTTGTTACAGTTTGTGTTTCATAATCAGATCCAATAAAGACAGATACGCCAACTCCAGCCACGTTATGACGCAGTGCCTCTTTTATTGGAGTAACAATTGTTTCATTAGATAAATCTTTCCCAACTACAGTCGCCCCGCCAGATACACGAAGGACCATAGGAGTTTTACAATCTTCAGGTATACAAGAATTAAGAATACCTCGAGTTAAAAATAGGGAATCTGTGTATGGGAGTAAGCTTTTTACTGTTTCATGAGGTTGTTCTAATCCGTGAATTGGTCCCAAAAAGTATCCGTGATCAACTGCCAACATAACTGCTTTTCCGTCAGGTAAAATAGTATTTAAGCGATTTTGAAATCCCCAAGTCATAGGATATCACTCCTTAATTACATATTGGATTTTCTGTTTGCACAGTATCTTTTTCTTGCAAATGAGGCGATTTAATAAAGAGCGCTTTAAAATTTTGAGAAGAACGATTGATGAGATAGTGAGATTCATGAGGACGAACTTGTAAAACATCGCCTTTTTTAATAGGAACTTTTACATGATTAACATAGAAATCTATTTCGCCTTCTAATGCATAGAAAATTTCTTCACAAGTTGTATGGTAATGATTTTGAAAATTTTGCCCTGGTTTAATGACGACAACACCTATATCAATATTAGGTCCCTTCACTAAATATTTTGGTCCATTATCACCGAAGCGATAAGAAAAATCTTCTTCATTTACTTTTATCATGCTTTTCACTCCTTTATGTAACAATTTACAGAGAGCCAGGTGCAATCCACATATGAGAAGTAAATCCTTGATCAGCTAATTGTAATTGCTGCTGATATACAATTTTCCAGTTTTGATATAATTTTTGATACTGTTGATGGTTTTCGATATTTGGTATATACGTTGTTTCCCATTTTACGAATTGTTCAGAAACAGCTTCCATTGAATGATAAATACCAGCACCAACTCCTGCAACTATTGCTGTTCCTAAAGCAGCCGCTTCTTTCATTACTGGTACTTTTACAGGAACGCCTAATACATCAGATACAATTTGACACCATAGCTTTCCTTTTGAAGCCCCTCCAGCAAAAACTACTTCTCTTGGGAACTGTCCTGTTAATTCTTCAATTAATTTTAAATTTCCATATGTTACAAAAGCAGCATTTTCTTCAATTGCTCGAAACAGTTCTTTCTTCCCGCATTGTTCAGAATCTAAGCTTAAATTTAAAAAAGAGGGAGATGCATGCCGCCAAGAAATATAGTTCATGACATTAGAAAAAACGGGAATGATGCCGTGTGCTCCAACTGGAACATGCTTTGCTTGTTCCTCTAATAATTCGTAAGCATCAATACCTAGTTCTTTTGCTCGCTGTTTTTCTTCTTGACAGAAAGCGTCCCGAAACCAGCGCATAACAAGGCCGGGAAAAAACGCGATTGTTTCGTATTGCCAAAGAGTAGGAAGAACGTGACAATTTACACGAATACGAGCATTTGGATCTGGTACAGGGGCGCTTATGTTTACTTCTTGTTGCCAAAAGCTACCACCACAAATGAATGTTTGCCCATTTTTTACAACTCCAGAACCGAGGGCAGCCATTTGTGCATCCCCACCGCCAGTAATAACAGGCGTCCCTTCGAATAAACCAGTTTCTGCTGCGCATTGTTTTGTTACGTTTCCAATGACAGTTCCGGCTTCATTTATTTGTGGAGAGAGTATAGACGATAGTCCGCATTGCTCCACTAATTCTGGAGCCCAATTTCTATCTTGTAAATTAAAAATTCCCGTTGTACATCCATTTGAAGGATCAATTTGTAATACGCCGCACAATTTATACAGTATCCAATCATTTAACATGGTGATAGAGTGTACTTTTTCATAAATTTCAGGTTGATGTTTCGCAATCCAGAGTAATCTTGGCAATGCACCTAGAGCGAATGTTTGGCCTGATGTTGTGTATAAATCTTGTTCAAGGTGAGAGTGTATTTGTTTTAATTGTGTAACTTCGGCTGAAGCACGGCTATCAACATTTGCACACGCCCAAATTTCAGTACCATCTTTGTCATATAAAACAAATCCTTCTCGCATACTTGTTGCACTAATTCCTTTAATAGAAGAAGGGAGAATACCGCTTGTTTGTAGTATATCTTTTGTACATTCTTGAATAAGTGTCCAGTTTTGCGTTACGTCAAAATCCATTGAACCTTCGTAGCGAGAATTTGTTGTATGAACCCATTCTCGTTGACTAACTGCAAGTTGATTACCTTGTAAGTCAAATAAGACAGCTCGTATACTACCAGTTCCGGCATCATAAGCTAATAGCGCAGACATTATACTTCACTCTCCTTTTTCAATAAGGAAAGGGCTGTTTCCTCATCGATAATCAATGTATGAATGTACCTGCCTTTCAATGCTCCGTAAATTGCATCAACTTTTTGTCTACCACCAGCTACTCCAACAACATGCTTCATATTTCGAAGTATAGAAAGAGGCGTACCGATGAGTCGTTTATGATGAGATAAATTTAGAATATCTCCATGAATATTGTAGAATTGCCCAAGGATATCGCCAACACCATTTTGATTTCGAATGCATGTCATTTCACGAAGAGTCATCTTTTCTTCTTTCAAAATAGTTGCATCAGGAGATAGTCCACCGATTCCAACAACAGCAGTATTTGCGAATGATGCAACATGTAATATGTCTTTCACAGATGGTTCTGAAAGTATACTGTTCGCCATTTCGTTCGTAGAAGCTAAAAATGGCGAAGGGATAATATGGAGCTGTCCATGTACTTGATTGAGATAATTTTGTTTTTTAGGGAGGTAATAATTTACTCCTCCAGTTAGTGTAACAATAGAAAGATTCATAGATGAATCGAGATTGATATTTTCTAGTGTTCTTGAGATTGTTTCTCCCCAGCCAATACCAAGTAGATCTCCGTTTTGTAAATGTGTTTCTAAGTATTGTGCCGCCGCTTTTCCTAGTGAATCAGAAAGATTTTCCTTCGGCGTCGGAATAATGAAAGCATCAATTAAATGAAACGCTTTTACAAGTTCTCTTTCCATACTTAAACAATGTAAACCAGTGCCTTTAATATGAAATGTAACGATTCCCTCAGTCCGTGCTCTTTCTAATAAACGGACAACCTTGTTCCGAGATATATGTAATAATGAGGCGATTTCTTGTTGGGTAAGGTGATCTTTGTAATAATACCAAGCAGCTTTTGTTAACAAATTTTCTTCAAAATTCAGCTGTGTCATGCTTTTCATCCTTTCAACAAATGACCGATGTTTAAACATATGTAAATATATTTTTATTTATACCGTCAGTAATGGGAGATTTACTGGAGAAAAATAAGTTCTAGATATGAGGAAAAGTATATACAATGCTACAAACAAGTAGAGCAAAAAATTAACGCCTGAAAAATTGTTTCCTGTTAAAGGTGGGTGAAAGAAGCTTGGAACAAGTTCCTTTATTGGAAGTTAAAAATGTAAAAAAAGCATTCTTACAGCAACCTGTGTTAAAAGGAATCGATTTAATAGTAAAGAAAGGGAATATTTTTGCATTAGTTGGTGGTAATGGGGCTGGAAAGTCAACGTTAATGAAGATATTGACGGGATTGTACATGTATGACGAAGGAGAAATAAAAATAAAAGGAAGATCTGTTACCTTCTCCAATCCATCTGAAGCTCATCGAAACGGGATTTATTTAGTTCCGCAAGAACCGCTTATTTTTCCTAATATGACTATTGAAGAAAATATTTTATTAGGCATGAGGCAAAGAAAAAGAGAGCTTCGGACGAAATTAGATGTACTCATGAGGCAACTGGGGTGGAATCTAAAGCTGGATGAACGTGCTTCATTGTTGTCTATTGCACAGCAGCAATTAGTAGAAATAGTTAGAGGATTAATAAGAGAGGCAGAGATTCTTATTTTAGATGAACCTACATCGACGTTAACAGCCAATGAAATTAAGAGTCTATTTGTTGTGATGAAAAACTTGAAAGAACAAGGAATTGGCATGATTTATATTACGCATAGGTTTCCAGAGATTTTTGCAATTGCAGATCAAGTAGCTATTTTACGAGATGGTGTAATTGCTAATCAAGGTTCTGTAAATGAATTTACTTACGATATCCTATTACAGGGGCTACTACCAGAAGGGTATCAGCAAATTCCAAAGCAAGAGAGTTTATATACCGAGATAGTATCTTTAAAGCAAATGTTACAAGTAAATCATTTATGTAGTCATAAATTTCGAGATATTTCATTAGAAGTAAAAGCAGGAGAAATCGTTGGAATTGCTGGTGTTGTAGGAGCGGGAAGAACGGAACTAGCTGAAGTATTATATGGCATTACATCTGCAACTGAAGGAAACGTTCTATTAGATGGGAATGAAATTACAACGTGGTCAACAAAAAAGAGAATTGATGCAGGAATTATATATGTACCTGAAGATCGAGCGGGGCATGGGATTTTTTCAATCGCTTCTGTACAACAAAATATGACATCTGTTCTCCTATATCGTTTAAGTACATTTTTTTTAAACCAAGAAAAAGAAAGCGCTTTAACGAAAGGGTATATTAAAAAATTTAGCATTATGGTTCACGATACAAATCAAATTATAGAGTCTTTATCAGGAGGAAATCAACAAAAAGTAGTGTTAGGGAAATATCTTGCTTGTCAGCCTAAGCTTATTATTTTAGATGAGCCAACACGTGGTATAGATGCAAAAGCGAGACTCGAAATATATGAAGCAATTAAAGAGTTAAGAGAAAATGGTTTGGCGGTATTATTAATTTCCTCAGATTTAGAAGAAATCATGAATTTAGCAAATCGTGTGTATGTAATGCGAAATGGCCATATCGCTTCACACTTAGAACAGGAAGACTTTTCTTTGGATCGTATTACACGTTCTGCTTATGGGGGAGAGGAGGTTTCAAATGGATGAAATATGTTACATATATATTGAAAATGCGTGAAACCTCTATTGTAGGGCTGTTATTTCTTTATATTATCTTTGTTAGTGTAATGAACAAAGATTTTCTTCAATTTGATTCTTTTTCGATTATTTTAAAATCAAGTCTTATTTTAATCATTCTTGCAATTGGTCAATCATTTGTACTATTCACAAAAAATATTGATGTATCGGTAGGATCAATAATGGGCTTATGTGCTGCTTTATGTGGGATGTTTTTGACCAACGGAAATAATTCTTTTAGTGCAATTATAATTACATTTTTGCTCGGTGCGTTTATCGGAATCGTAAATGGTGTAGGTGTAACAAAGTTTCATGTTCCCGCAATTATTATGACGCTAGGGATGCTGGGTATTATTCGAGGTTTGATGATTATATATACAGAAGGAAAATGGATCGAAGATATTCCAAATGACTATAAAAAAATGTCTTCCGTAACATGGTTAGAGATTCCGATAACAGTTTGGTTCATTGGACTATTTTTATTAGCTGCTTATCTTTTCCTAACAAAGATGTCGTTCGGAAGATATTTTTATGCGGTAGGAGATAACAAAGAAGGTGCAAGACTGATTGGGATTCCGGTATCGTTTGTGCAAATTTTAGCCTTCATGATTTCAGGCATTACTGCTGCAATTGCTGGATGTCTATTTGTTATGAATATTGGGTTTGTGCCGAATCAAACAGGAACAGGAATTGAACTGCAAGTAATCGCTGCTGCGGTGCTTGGTGGTATTAGTTTAAAAGGTGGTACGGGATCCGTTTTTGGTGCAGCTTTAGGAGCATTGTTTTTAGAGGTGATTAGTAGTTCGTTAGTATACTTAAAAATCCCCGCTTTTTGGAACAACGCAATTTCAGGGTTCTTATTATTACTAATTATTATTCTAGATAGTGTAGTACAGAAATGGAGGAAACAGAGGCAGAGGGAGGTGGAAATATGAAGTTTATTCACTGGCTCTGTCGCTGGGAGGGAACACTCCTTCTTTTGTTATGTATAGAGTTTACCGTTTTTAGCTTATTAAATGCTGACTTTTTTAATATAGGGAATTTATTGTTTAGTATTAATGATTTTATTTTTATTACAATTGCTGCGATACCGATGACATTTGTCATTATTACGGGAGGAATCGATGTTTCAGTTGGGGCAGTTATGGGGCTTACATCTATTCTTATTGGTGTATTGTGGATAAATGGGGAATCTATTGTTATTGCTGTAATGATTGCTCTTATCGTAAGCGTATTAGCTGGTTTTTTGAACGGTGTTATTATTCAAATGACAACTGTCGAACCACTGGTTGTCACTTTAGGAACAATGTTTTTATATTCTGGTATTGCTCTAGTGATTTCGGGTGGATCTAAAGCAACTGGATATGAAGGAATTAACGGATTACCAGATTCATATGTCCAGTTTGCAAATGGAATATTTTTAGGGATTCCTAATTTATTTTGGTTACTCCTTATTATGACTGTTTTATTCTCTATTCTGCTGCACTATACAAAATATGGTCGGTATGTAATTTTAACAGGCATGAATGAAAAAGCAGCTAAATATTCTGGAATTCAAACGAAGCGAATTGTTATTTTAGCATATATGCTTTCTGGTTTAGGTGGTGGATTAGGTGGAATATTTCTAACTGCATACTTTGGTTCAGCTCGAGCGGATCTAGGAAATGAAGCAATTTTACCAGTCATTACAGCAGTTGTATTAGGCGGTGCTCTTATTACAGGTGGAAAGGGAAGTATAGTAGGAACTGTTCTTGCCAGTGTCGTTATTGGAATTATGCAATATGGGCTACAGATGACAGGATTAACAAATGAACAATCTAATGTTGTAATTGGTGTTATTTTAATTCTTTCTGTTATGATACGTCATTCCAAGATAAGATATTTCTTTATCAAAAAAAGTGTTTCACATAGGGAGGAAACAACATGAAAAAGAAGATAAGTGTATTCATTGTTTTATTAGTGTTTGTTGTTTCTATGATGGCATGTGCAAATACAAAATCAGATGGGAAGAAATCAAAAGATGTAAAATTTGCCTTTATTCCTAAATTAACTGGAGTCGGGTTCTTTACATCGGGTGGAGAAGGCGCAAAAGAAATGGCGGATAAGCTCGGGGTGAATTTAAAATACGATGGCCCTTCTGAGGCAAGTGTATCAGGACAGGTAAAATATATTAATAACTTTATTAATCAAAACTATGATGCGATTATGGTTTCATCTACTTCTGTCGACGGTTTATCACAAGCTTTACAACGTGCAAAGAAAAAGGGAATTACAGTATTAACATGGGATTCTGATGTTAATCCGAAAGATCGCTCTTTCTATATTAGTCAAGGAACACCAGAACAATTGGCCAATTTGCTTATTCAAATGACTGCTTCGCAAATTGGTGATAAAGGAAAAGTAGCATTCTTCTATTCTAGTCCAACAGTAACAGATCAGAATCAATGGGTTACAAAAGCGAAAGCAATTATAAAAGAAAAATATCCGAATTGGGAAATTGTGACGACCCAGTATGGTGAAAACAATGCTCAAAAATCATTAGCAGTAGGTGAAAGTATTTTGAAAACATATCCAGATATTAATGCAGTCATTTGTCCTGATGCAACTGCATTACCAGCAATGGCACAAGCTGCAGAGAATTTGAAAATGGATAAGAAAGTTGTTATTACTGGCTTTTCAACACCTAATGTTATGCGTGATTATGTGAAGCGGGGTACAGTTCAACAGTTTGGCTTGTGGGATGTAAAACAACAAGGTGCACTTGCAACCTATGTTGCAAATGAAATGGTTGTAAAGGGTAAAAAGTTAAAAGTTGGTGACAGTTTTGAAGTTCCTGGTATTGGAAAAGTGAAAGTGGAGCCAAATTCGATTCAAGGATACGATTATGAAGCAGAAGGAAATGGAATTATAGTATTGCCGGAACGGGTTGTGTTTACAAAGGATAACATTGAAAAGTATAATTTTTAAATGATAAATAGTTTCATATGAAGGACAGCCTAATATGGTTGTTCTTTTTTATGGAATGGCTTTATTAAATTAGCTTATATTTTTAAGCCAAGTTATAATACGAATAACTTGGAAAGGTTCAAACCAATTGATTAAAAACAGTACAATAAAAAAAGATATTAGTGAAACAAACTTTAATCTTCCTGCTTCCTTTTTAGCAATGGCGATAAAACTTAATATAATTCCAATTAATAAACAAATAACCCCAATAAGGACAATAGGTTCAAAATATCCCTCTATAATCCAATTTAATCCGAATAAAAGTAGCCCTAAAACAATAAATCCTATTGACCATATGCTGAATGGCTTCATAATCACCCTCCTTTAAATAACTTAGACCGAAAAAAATTTTCTAGATATAGAAACAAAAGGGGCAGATGTAGCCCCTTTTATATTACACAATTTTCATTTATTCTCTAGATTTTTATGTTCGCTCATGAGTTTTTCCGTATATTCAATAGATTTTCCTCTAGGAACAGAAAGGCATTTCCATTTCTCATTTTTAAGTAACTTCCCTACATATACAATTTGGCCAATATGATAGGAATAATGTGATATTTGCCTTTCAATAGCTTCAATTACAGAATGAGCCTCTCCGCGTATATGAATTGTCTTTTCTAAATCGTTTTCTTTTAAACTATTCAATGCTTTAAATAAAACTTCCCATCCTTGATTCCATGCCTGATATAAGGCTGCTTTGGAGGGGAATTGCCCAATAAATTCATCATCACGATTTCTAGTTATTTTTTCCCCATCTGTAGTTAAAAAATCGGTCCATCTAGAAAGCATGTTTCCCCACATGTGTTTGACGATAATGGCGATACTATTAGATTCTTCATTTGGACATATATGGAGTTCTTCATAACTTAATTGATCCATAGCATTTTCGCCTAATTTTTTCATAGACTGAAATGTTTTTAATACACAGCGTAAATACTCTTTTTCAATTCCCACTATAAACACCCTCCTAAAAAATACTTTTTATAAAGGATTCGATACTTAGCTGCTTTAACCTTTTATCTCAACGAAGTGGAATATGAATTTTTTAACAACCCTTTCTTTCATAAGAAAGGGTTGTTTCATTAAAAGTCGAATACAGTAATGTTGCAAGAGAGGAGTGATGATATGGTATTGCAAAAAGGAGAGTTAGTTATTCGATCTGTAACGGAAGATGATGTTCAAACATTATCAAGCTGGCTATCAGATCCTGAAGTTTTACGATTTTACGAAGGGCGAGACAAACCACAATCGCCAGAACAAGTTCGAGAGCACTATATAAGTAATTCGGAAGATAAAGAGAAAAAGTGTATTGTAGAATATAAAGACCAGCCTATTGGTTATATACAAATGTATCCGTTAGATGCAGAGTGGAAAGTGTTATATGGATATGGTGAGAAAGAAAATGTATGGGGGATGGACCAATTTATCGGAGAAACAGCATACTGGAACAAAGGAATTGGTACAGAGCTTGTGCAAGCCGCAATTACATATATCGTTAACAAATTAGGAGCTGTAGCAATTGCGATGGATCCAAGAATAGGTAATGAAAGAGCAGTTCGTTGTTATGAAAAGTGTAGTTTTCAAAAAGTGAAAGTGTTGAAAGAACATGAATTGCATGAAGGTGTATTGGAAGATTGTTGGATGATGGAGTATAAAAATGAAGGGAGAATTTGTTGATGAAACAAGCACTTGTAGTAATTGATGTGCAAGAAGGAATGTATACAGCAGATGTGCCTGTACATAATGGTTTAGACTTGATAGAAAATGTGCAGGAGGTAATTCAAAAATGTCGTACGCATGATATCCCTGTTATTTATGTAAAACATAATGGATCTAAAGGTCATCCATTAGAAAAAGGAACAGCGGGTTGGCATATTCATTCTAAAATTACTCCGATGCCAAATGAGGATGTAGTGGAAAAAGAAACACCTGATTCGTTTCATGAAACGAACCTTCGGGAAGTTTTGCAAGAAAAAGAAATTGAACATCTGTTTATTTGTGGACTGCAAACCGAATATTGCGTAGATACAACTGTTCGCCGTGCCTTTAGTGAAGGGTATAAAGTAACACTCATTCATGGTGCACATAGTACGTTTGATTCAGAGCAATTACGTGCAGAAGATATTATTCAGCATCATAACAAAGTATTAGGTTGGTTTGCGGATATAGTAAATGTAAAAGATTTAAAGTTAAATTAGAAAAATAATAACTAGGAGGTTTCCACTATGACAGCTTTCTTTAAACCTATGGCGTTCCAGCTGAAAACCGAACGACTTGACCTGAGTATGTGGGAGGAATCCGATGCAGCCTGGTTGAGAAAACTAGTTGGTGAACGTGGTGTGGACATGCCAACTCTTGACGCCGTCCGTAGCCAGATTATCGAGATGCGCAAGAGAGCAGTCGAAAATGGTATTTCCCTTCTCACTATTCGCCGCCGAGACGAAGGCGATTTCATCGGATACTGTGGCTTGATTATCGGTCGTTCTACACTTGAAGAGCCGGAGATCGCATATGAGCTGTTCCGCAGCGTTCACCGTAAAGGCTATGCGACTGAGGCAGCATCAGTGGTCCTGGACGCTGCGATTGCTACCGGGCGCAACAGGCTTTGGTCGACTGTAGGCGCTTGGAATGTTGCGTCCTTCCGAGTGCTAGAAAAGATAGGATTTGAGCGGCACCACAGCACGTGGGACGAGCGCGGCGAGATAGTTTGGAACGTACGCGATCTTTAGAGATTTCGACCTGATCCGAAACTATGGAAAAGGAGAAAAAGTCATTGCTTTAGGGGAGAATCCAGATACAGGTAAAAGGACTATAACCCAAATAGTGACAAACTATAACCAATACGGAGCATTTACTCCTGCTGAAGCAGTGACAAAAAAAGGTGGCTGGACAAAAAATCTTATTGCACTAACTGAGTGCTTATCTTGAATAAGATTTAAGCGACGATCTTCCACAATCGGGTGCGATTGTAGAACAATATAGGTAGAAATGATCAAATTTTTTTATAAAAACCAAACTTAAATCTGCTTAGGAGAATCCATTTTGACCAATCTTTTTTCAAAATGGATTCTTTTTATTTATCGTAAAATTTGGGATTGCGAGGTATTTTTGATCAAACTTTTTTTCAAAGCTACATAAATCCCTAGAAATGGTGGCTTATTTATGAGTAAATTTAGTTTTTCATTAAGTCCTTACACAGTTCTTCTCGCCGAAATTAGTCAATGTCATGCAGAGTTAAAAAGTAGGAGGAGTGATTGCAAAAATTACTACTGCTTTCTCTTTATACGGATTTTCCCATTTATGCTTCATATAAGATGGGATTTTTACACTATCACCTGTGTGTAAAGTTAATGTTTCTTGATTTAAATATAGAGTAACAGTTCCCTCTAAAACAAATGCGATTTCTTCACCTTTATGCTCTATTAGTTTTTCGGAAGAAGAGGCTTGAGGTAATAAAGTCATAAGAGCAAGCTCGAGGGCTCCAGTTAAATCGGGAGATAGTAATTCGTATGACAAATTTTCACTTTCAGGAAAACTAATCTTTTTTCGTTGATCAGCTCTTACAACTAAACTTTGTGCACTTGTATCTTCCAAAAAGAAATTAAACATAGGAATATTTAATGCATTAGATATTAATTTTAGGGTTTGCAGGGATGGATTTGCTGATCCTTTTTCAATTTGACTTAACATGGAAGGTGTGACATTGACGAGTGTTGCTAGTTCTCGACTACTCAGACCTTTCGCTTTTCGGTGTTCTGCTATTTTTTGTCCGACATTTATATCATTCATGTTGATTCTCCTTGTATATGAATTATTAAAGATTTTAATTAAATTTAATTTAAAATTATTAATATATATTTAATTTATTTCGTTTATGTGTTAAATTTAGTTTAATTATAATAAATAAAATTAAATTTTAAAATGCTAACAGCTAATATTAATTAAATAAGGATAAAGAAGGGAGAATTCACAAATGAAGAAGTATGATAGCGCATCTATACAAATCTTAAAAGAAAAGCACCCTTTACTAAATCAACTCGTTTTGACGGAGGAAGTATTTTGGGTCAATCCTAATAAAGAAGATTTTGAAACCGGAATAAAAAAAGCACCTCTTACTACAGATGATGTAAAGGATGCAGAGGAAAGATTAAAACGTTTTGCCCCGTATATTGCGAAAGCTTTCCCTGAAACAAAAGATACGAATGGGATAATTGAATCCCCTTTAGTTGCAACGCCTTCTATGAAACAACATTTAGAACAAGAGTATGAGCAACATATAGTAGGTAATTTATTACTAAAATGTGATAGTCAGCTTCCTATATCAGGATCTATTAAAGCAAGAGGCGGAATTTATGAAGTTCTTAAACATGCGGAAGATTTAGCTCTGGAACATCATTTATTAAATAAAGAAGATGATTATTCAATTTTAGATAGTGATCAATTCCGCACATTCTTCTCGCAATATTCAATCGCAGTAGGTTCAACCGGGAATTTAGGGCTTAGTATTGGCATTATGAGTGCAAAATTAGGATTTAATGTGACAGTTCATATGTCTGCTGATGCAAAGCAGTGGAAAAAAGATTTACTTCGAAGTAAAAATGTCACAGTTATTGAATATGCAGCGGATTATAGTAAAGCAGTAGAAGAAGGAAGAAGACAAGCAGAAGCGGATCCTATGTGTTATTTCGTTGATGATGAGAATTCAAAAAATCTTTTTCTTGGATACGCTGTAGCTGCTTCTCGCTTGCAAAAACAATTGCAGGATCAAAATATTGTTGTTGATGCTGACCATCCATTATTTGTTTATTTACCATGCGGTGTCGGCGGCGGACCTGGCGGCGTAGCGTTCGGCTTAAAATTATTATTTGGTGAACATGTACATTGTTTCTTTGCAGAGCCTACTCATTCGCCTTGTATGTTAATCGGGTTGTTGACAGGTCTTCACGATGAAATTTCTGTCCAAGACTTTGGTATTGATAATGTGACGGAAGCTGATGGTCTTGCGGTAGGAAGAGCATCGGGATTTGTAGGGAAAGTAATTGAACCGTTATTAAGTGGATGTTACACAGTAAGCGATCAAGAATTATATAGACTATTAAAAGCGTTTGTAGATACAGAAGGAATCAAATTAGAGCCGTCAGCATTGGCAAGTGTATACGGACCTGTTCAATTGTTCAAACAACAGCAATATATACAAGAAAATCATCTGCAAGAAAAAATGATGCAAGCAACGCATATCATGTGGGGAACAGGTGGAGGGATGGTTCCGCCTCATATTATGGAAGAATACTATCAAAAAGGATGAAATTTGTAATCGGTTTTTATCGGCAGTTAAATATTCTATTTTAAATTTATTCATTAGTACATCACTAGTTTAAGGTGGTGTACTTTTTTTATTTTTCGTTAACGGGTAGTAAGAGCTGACAGATGGAAGTTTCTTTATGGTTTCATGCAATTCCATAAATTGTAATGATAACGATGTACCATATCATTATTTTCAATTATAATAAAATAGTGTGTAAAATCAGAAAATTAAAATCGACAGGAGGCGGGGATTTTGGATAAAGTCCAATTATCTGAACGATTTAAGAACTTTGCGAAAAATGAGTGTAGGAATTCAAGTGAACTTTATGAGTATTTATCTATAAAAATTTCAGAAGATGATGAATTAATAGAGTTAAGTGCGAATTCCCAAGAAGGGCAACCAGTACCTAATTTATTGTTAGGGGCTGTTCATTATCTTCTGCTAAAAGGAAAAGAACATGTTTTAAAAGAGTATTATCCAAGTATGACTAAGAATCCAAGGGAAATAGAAGGTTCTTTTATTCATTTCAAGGATTTTTGTCAATTGTATAGAGAAGAAATTATTTCTATCTTAAAAAGCAAGTTAGTACAGACGAATGAAGTAAGACGCGCTGCTTATTTATATCCTGTTTTTTGCTATATTTACAACGTTGTAAAGAAACCTTTATCACTAATAGAAATTGGAACGAGTGCTGGTCTTCAATTGTTATGGGACAAGTATAGTTATTCATATGGAACAAATGAGATTTATGGAGATAAGGACTCAAATGTCCATATAACATCTGAAATAAAGGGAAATAATACGCCGCTATTTCTCTTAGCTAGTCCTCCAGTAGCTTCAAAGGTAGGATTAGACTTACATATTAGTGACTTAAACAATTCAGAAGACTATTTATGGCTAAAATCGCTTATTTGGCCTGAACATGAAGAAAGATTAGCGCTATTTGAAAGTGCAGCAAAATGCTTTATCGAGAATCCAGTAAAACTTATAGAAGGAGATGGAGTGGCATTACTCACAAATGTTGTAGAAAAACTTCCAAATGATACTGCTATTTGTATTTTTCATACTCACGTTGCAAATCAAATACCAGAAGATTCTAAGCATGGACTAATAGAAAAAATAAAAACGATTGGAAGTAAACGAGATGTTTTTCATCTATACAACAACATGTGGGATAGGAAACTTCATCTTGACTATTTCTTAAATGGTATAGAATATAATCAAACTATTGGAGAAACAGATGGGCATGGAAGATGGTTCGAGTGGAACTTGAAGGAAAGAGTTAACTAAGATAGGTATAGGCGTAATTTTCTCAATTAAAATTTAAATTAATCAGTATTGATGACCATTACTTAAGATAACCCCAAAAGTGATTCTGTGTAAGAACACTTTTGGGGTTATTTTTGATAAAGGGCTATCGCCGGTCTGTACGTGCTCTGTAACTGTCATGCCGGAGATAATTTTCCGTTAAGCTGATACTCTGTTATAAGGGTAACATCTTTAAATGTGAACGAAATGAAACAAATAAAATATGTTAAATAATTGTGTTGATTATAGTAAAAAAACTTGGTATGGTTATACATTGTTATAGCTAATATGGGAAAAAGAAAAGGGAAGCGAAATCAAGATAAGGTTGATATTCTACTGTGGAGGATTTTAAAGTAACGCTGTTTTTGTATAAATAGAATATTAACTATAAATGAATATTTTCAATATAAGGTACAAGGAGATAATAATATGAAAGACAAACTAAGTACAATCCCCTCATTATCTTCAAACTCTGTTTATTTGGGTGTTTTGCTAGCTGTAGTTGGAGGTTTTTTAGATGCTTATACTTTCATTAGTAGAGACGGAGTGTTCGCCAATGCACAGACAGGAAATGTAGTACTACTCGCTATAAGAGCGGCTAACGGAGAGTGGAAAAATGCTTTGCTTTATATCCCGCCTATTTTAGCTTTTATGTTAGGTGTTTTGATATCAGAAGTAGTAAAGATTCCTCATATAAGGCATTTATTACATAGTTATAGACGCTCTATTCTCATACTAGAATGTATTGTTTTAATCATTGTAGGTATCTTGCCAAAAAGTATACCTAACATAGTAGTAACAGTGTGTATTTCATTTGTATCATCTTTACAGATCTCTACTTTTAATAAACTAGACAAGTGGGCTTACAATTCAACGATGACAACAGGTAATCTTCGAATTGCAACGCAGGCAGCATATTTAGCATTCAAAGAACATGATCAGGAAGAGAAAAAACGATTTACAGAATTTCTTGTTATCATTTTTTCTTTTATATTTGGTGTGCTGTTAGGGACTTTTTCCACCACTCATATAGGGATCAAATCTATTTGGATTGCATCTGGAATTTTAGTGATTGCTCTTATTTTGTATCATAAAGATAGAGGTTATTGGAGAAAATCCTTAACGTTGAAATAAAAAAATTGAAAAATGCTGCTTTGATAATTCCTCATGTGAAGTGCAATGCGTTGGTAACATTTAAATCGTAGATCGGTAAAGAATTCCCTCAAATTGATAAAAAATCCTGAGAATATTATTACACGACGACACATGTTGTTTAACAATGTAGTTTTAAGGTGTATCAACAATTTGGTTGATACACCTATTTTTTATGGGTTTTCCGTCTTTTCATTACTACATTCATTTAAATTGCTGGATTGAAATAGAGTTTAACTGTTTATAAAAGGTCGTACCGTTTTGAAAAATGTTTAACCGTCTATAAAAAAGATGAACTGGAATAATCTAAATTTCGGTTTTTTTATTGAACCATGGGACAGGTGTTTCATTAAAAAATGTTTTAGATTATAGAAAAGAGTATTAGACGATTAAAAAATAGTTGTAGACTGAAAAGGTAGTTTCTGTATATGAAAGCACTTTTTGTTAACATAAAACCAAATTATCACAAAATCTTTAAAAGTCCCTTCAGATCGCTTCTTGAAGGGGGGGTTACAAATTAGTGTTATCAGAAGTTGAATTAATAGTTAACAAAAGAAAGCACAATCATCTATTTGATGACAGGCCATTTTTCCTTGCGTAGCGCGTTCATCAATTCTGGCCCTACATGCAAGTGTTCCTCTACTAGCTCTTTTGGAGTCAGCGCCATCCATTGGTTCAATGACACGTCAGCAAAGCGATTACTTTTGAACATCTCCAGAAACCATAAGCTTTGATGACCTGTGTTTTGGATGTAATGTCCCATGGCGAACGGTACATATCCAACATCGCCGGCCCGGTAATTAAAAGTTCGAGCTGTGCCATTCGCTGCAAATACCGTCATGCGTCCAGTTCCTGAGAGATAATATTGCCACTCATCGTTATTCGGATGCCAATGCATTTCTCTCATTCCGCCTGGCTTGATTTCCACTAACGCCGCCGCAATTGTTGTTGAAATGGGGAAGTTGGTGGAATCAACTATACGTACCGTCCCGCTCGGAGTTACAATCGGATCTTGTGCAAGCAGCCGATGTGTGAAGCTTTTTGGCACAGTACCGTAAGGATCTGAGACCTTCTGACTTTCTAGTGAGCCAGGCACCTTTGATTGAAAAATGTATCGCTGTTTTGTAGGGATATGAGCAAAGGCGCTTTCCGATACACCGAAATTCGCAGCCAGCACGTCCTTTGGTGTGTGGGCGAGCCAATCAGTAATAGAGAAGGTATCGAAATCGGAGAAGCTGCCATCGTCGAACACGAGCAGAAATTCGCAACCTTCCTCCAGTCCTTGAATCGAGTGTGGAATTCCGGCTGGAAAGTACCACAAATCCCCTGCGCCGACATCGGCTATAAAATTCCGCCCGTCCTGGTCGACCGAGGTGATTCGTGCCCGTCCTAAAATCATGTAGGCCCATTCAGCTTGCTTATGCCAATGTAACTCACGCACACCGCCCGGTGTCAGACGCATGTTCACCCCCGCAAGCGTGGTTGCAATCGGTAGTTCTCTAATCGTTATTTGCCGTGACCAACCGCCGTGATTTAACTGCATATTGGTGTCGGAAAAGGAGAACTTTAAATTAGGGATCGTTCCGGCGTCGGTGACCGGTGGAACGAACATGTCGGGATTTTCAATATCTCGCATGATGTCCCGGGGACCAAAATCGGTCGCGCCAGCGCCGTCATCTCTTATAGGGTGCGGAATATTTTCATACACAGTTTTCTTCGAAGGTCGTGATTCCACAAGACATGCTCCTTTCTCATTGCAATGTACTGCAATGCCTGTATTATTGCTTTATGTATCATATAGGTAGGGTATATATAATTGCTTGTACCAATATATGATATAAACATGTTTGGTATGCAGGTATACAGAATACAGGAAGAGGCGAGGAAATGACGGTGTATATCTTATTCACATCAAGTTAATATAACATCGTCGGAAGTTCACATGGAACGGACAGTTAGCTTAACCATATTTCAAAACTTTCATTTTTAAATTCATATATTTAAACTGATTACGAAATGATTTTTCTTTCATCTCGATGTAGTTATTAAGTTCTACTAGAATTTCCAATCGGTTAGGACTATACGTTTCAGGAACAATTCATGGTTCTCAGGATTTTTCCAATTGAATTTAAGATTAATAACTACTGACGAATTTAACTTATTGTAATTGAAAAAGTGATCTTGCAAGAGATCACTTTTTCGTTATTTCTGATGGAGTATGATCGTAACTAGCTGTTTGAAATGTATTAGCAGATGTTGTTGTATATTATATGGAAGTTGAGAGAATGATGCAAAAAGGTTGCATCATTTCCGTTTTTTCGCATCTGTAACATTCTGTTCTTCAGCAAATTCCGTTCCGTAAACTAACGATCGATGGAAATTAACACCTTTTCTTTCGCGTGTTTGCTCAGTTGAAATACGGCCGTGTAAATAACGATGAACGAAGATTTCTGCCACTGTAACTACAATTGCTGATAAAATACTCCCCCAAGCAATTTGCATATAATTATCTAAAAGTACGCTACCGAAAACCCATACACTCATATAAGTGAACAGAAAATCAACCATGATTGCAGCAGTATTTCCCGCTCGCGGTAAGACGATTAGATCTCCTAACATATATGAAGCAATTGTGATAAATAGACTGAAGGAAAAGATGTCAACAATCGTTGCGTCAAAGAAGAAATCCAAACCAATTGCAAAAGCAATCATGCAGGATACAAATTTTATAAGCAAAACAGTAATATGATTCATCATCTGAACCTCTCTTTTTCTACTTAGTTTGAATAAAAAAAAGGGAATTTATACATGGGAATTTAAAGTTTAAATTGTAAGGTAGAGTTAAATTAACAATGTATCAATGTAAAAAAGATAAACACCTAATTCAAATACCTAAATAGGGGAAAGATAATGACTCAATTATTAATCAATCCGATGTTTTTAGTACTCATTCTGTTTCCGGTTATTACGGTAATTTTAAGTGCAATTGCTTATATAAGGTTAAAAAAATTGTTTGTTATGCCTTTCATCATTTTTCTGTTTTCAATAGTCTTTATGATTATGTATGCAAATGAAACATTTCTATTTTGGATAATTATATATCCAGCTTTATCGATATTAACTGGGCTTTTGTTCAAATATATTTTGTCTAAATGAATGTAGTGATTTGAACTGCTGTTTAACTTTAAGTTGAAGAATTTTTGAATGACCTGAAAGGAAAATGAAATATTATTCTCAAAGGTAGAGCTGATTTTTAAAAGTAAAAATTTTTATTACCTTTCATTTATCTGAATGTTAAAAAAACACAAAAAATGTTATATTAAAAAGAGAAAATTAACATTTTTAGGTAAGGGGGGACCGAGATGTGGATTACTTCAGAGGTAGAAATTCCAGATGAACTATTTGATCAACTCGAACAAGGGAAGCTAGTGTTATTTGTTGGAGCTGGAGTATCTATGAAAGGCAATTCAAACTTACCAAATTTTGATGATTTAGTTGATTATATTGCGAACGCTCTATATGTAGAAAAGCGTGAGGAAAACGAACCGCATGATTATTATCTTGGAAAAATTGCGAAAACGAAAGATGTTCATCAAGTTGCTAAGAATCTTGTTCAAGTATCGTATTCAAAGCCAAATCCGTTGCACCATTCTATTTTACAGTTATTTGCGGCTGATGAGAATGTTCGTATTGTGACTACAAATTTTGATCAGCATTTTACAATGGTACTTGAAGAATCGAAGCGTAAAGTGAATATGTATTATGCCCCTGCACTTCCAACTGGAAGAGCTTTTAAAGGATTAGCGTATATTCATGGCAATGTAGAACAAGAAAAAGAAAATTTAATTTTAACAGACGGTGATTTTGGAAGGGCTTACTTAACAGAAGGATGGGCAAGGAGGTTTTTAGTAGATCTATTTTCTAATTATACGGTTTTGTTTATTGGTTATAGTCATAATGATCCTGTCATGAAATATTTAGCAACTGGATTACCACCTAGTACGAGACGGTATGCATTTGTTGCAGAGGGAGAAAATACATATCATTGGGAGCATTTAGGGATTAAGCCGATTGTATATCCGAATAAGACACAAAATCATCAATCATTAGCAAAGGCAGTACAACGATGGTCAGAGCTAATGGGCGATAATTATATTACAAAAAGAACACGAATTCGTGATATTGTAACGGTTCCGCCATCTTTAGAGCAGGAGCAGCTGTCTTATATAAAACAATCTGTAAAAAAAATTGAAACCCTTCGTTATTTTGTAGAGTTTGCAAGAGACTATGAATGGGTGGAGTGGTTAGAAAAAGAGGGACAATTACGAAACTTATTTTCGGAAGAAGCTGAGGCTACTGAGAAAGATCAATTGCTTGCACAGTGGATTGTAAATCATTTTTTAGTAAGCCACCAAAATGAATTATTTCAGTTAATGTATAAAAATAATACGAAAATATCTGCCTTGTTATGGAATACGATATGTGCATTTTTAGCAGAAATGGAACAGCCGATACATAAGGTTTCATTTGCGAAATGGATTTTATTATTGTTAGAAAAGGCGAAAATAAATGAATTTTTTATTGAAAATCTACCGTCATTATTTCAGAAATGTATATATCCAGAGCATAAAGAAATCATGGTTCTTTTACTAACATTTATGTTAGATGGGAAACTAAAATTAAAACGAACTAGACAATGGGAACAGGAGATGCCAGATGTTGTAGAGTTAGCAGAAACGAATCATCTTTCAGCTGTAACCTTTTCAAGGATGCAGTATATATGGAAGGTGAAAATGAAGCCGCATCTTTCTTATTTTGCTATACCAATTTTACAGATTGGATTAGAAAAATTAAAGAGATTATCGTTAAAACAGCAGTCACTTCAAATTCACGACACAGTTAGTGAATCACGAAGTGCAATCGAACCGCACGAGCAAGATAGTCAGCCTCGTGAATTTTCATTTTTAATTAATATTGTTAGAGATTGTATGGATTATGTTTGTGCCCATTATGAAGACAAAGCAAATTTTTATATTACTTTTATGCTTGAATTTGGAAGCAACCTGCAAAAGAGAATTGCAATTCATAGTATGAATCATACTGTTTTCCGAACGAAAAATGAAAAAATAGAGTGGTTATTACAGCATAAATTGCTTACGGAAGAATCTTGCAAGCATGAAGTGTTTCAGCTATTAAAGAATCATTATGAAGATGCATCTGAATCAACAAAACAAAAAGTGCTAAGAAAGATAGTGAAACAGCTTGAAGTGAAAACTTATTTTGGAGCTTGTAACTTAATAGATTGGCTCTACATGTGCGCTCCAGCTAACGAGTCTACAAAACAAACATATGAATTTATGAAACAGAAATTCCCTCATTTTTCATCGAGACAGTTTCCAGATTTACAAGAAGAGCGTACGTTGCAGCCGATTACATGCAATTTAACAGCTGATGGTTTATTGCGCATGAAAGAGGAAGAAATGATGAGGCAAGTTCTTCAATATTCACATGAAGGACTGTTTGAGAAGCATCATTTTTTAGAGGTGCTTTCTAAAGCATGTAAAACAAATGTACAATGGAGTATTTCTCTTGCATATCAATTAGTTAGGTATAAAGAAGTGAGTAAAGAAGTGTGGTTTGTATTAATGAGGGAGTGGCGAAATAATCGGCAATTAACAAATGAACAAATACAAGAGATTTTACCATTGCTACATCAATTTGTCCGACAAGCTACTTATCATTGGCTTATTAGTAGTTTTCTGTATGAAAAGATTAATCGCTTAGAAGAATTTCAAGAAGGAACAATTCGAGCAATAAAACAACTTGCTTTTTCGTTGTTTCCTCATGTAATGAAAGGAGAGCAGGGAAGAAGAAAAGAGCAATCGGACTTCTACAATGAGGCTGTTCAGCATCCGGTAGGAAAAATAACAGCAGTTTTATTAAAGTTGCTTGCATATGAGCATTTATATGATCGAAATATACATGCGTATTTGTATTTATTTGAAGAGCAGCTACGAAAAAAATCATACTACGTAAATATAATGATTGTTAGGCTTACAGCTGATTTAACGTTTCTATATCATATAGAGAAGCATTGGTGTAGAAAATACATGATTCCTTGTCTAGATTTGCAGCAAAGTGAAGAAGAAACAAAGTATGCATGGGCTGGTTTTGTAAATACTCAAATTAACTTACCTTTATTCATACAAACAAAGAAATACATCACTTTTGCGGTGCGTCATTTACATTTGTTGAATAAACAAACACAAGAGGTATTTATGAAATGGCTAAGTTTTGTCTTTTTAAAGTGTATTTTATATTGGGATGAAAAAATAGACTGGCTGAACACTCTTTTTATTCAGGGAGAAGAGGTAAGGAAAATAAAGTTTATAGAAAATGTATCTTATTATGTAAAAACATTGAGCATAAAAGAACAACAAAAATTTTGGCAAGATTGGCTTGCGGATTTTTTAATAGAACGTCCAAAAATGAGTATGATAACAGAGAGAGAGTATATCATGTTTCTACGATTTGTATTACATATGGATGCTATTGCTGAAAAAGGGATTGAAGCTATTTTATCGTATTTTTCTATCTCTTCACTGTATGAGGAAAAACAAGAATTGAAATATTTGTTCAAACAGATGTTAGAAAAGAGTGAGCTAATTCAACAAAAACCTAGTGTATATGCAAAATTATTTTTCATTCTATTAACAAAGATAAATAATGCAGAGTATATTGAAGATGAAGTGATTCATCTCCAACAATTATTTGCTGAGACAAAGCTCGAAAATATGCTATTTGAGTGTATTCAAAATGAGATGATGCGTATTGGAATGATAAATCAAAGTACAAAGGATTCGCATTTATCATTGTGAAACAGACGATGCAACAGAAGGGAAAATTCAAAAAATAATAAAAAAATGTTGACATGGTTAAAAATAACACTTTATAATACAAATCAATACTTAATAAAAATAAAGCATTGAAGGGAACAGAGTAGTGTTTATCTCCCTGTTAAAGAGAGCTGATGGTTGGTGGGAATCAGTACAAAGGTAAACGTGAATTACAGTCCTGGAGCATCTTTTTCGTAGTAAAGGCAGATGTCTTTATGAAGGAAAAGACGGTCGATATGATCGTTAACAAAGAAGAGAGGTAGACATATTTGTCTACAACTAGGGTGGTACCGCGATAATAATCGTCCCTACTGATGAATCAGTAGGGACTTTTTGCATATATGCGGACCTATATGACAATAAAATAAAAAGCGCGATGATAGGAAAAATAGTAGTGGTTGTTTCCCTGTAACAGAGAGCTGGTGGTTGGTGTGAACCAGTACATAAACAAACATGAATTACAGTCCTGGAGCATCTTTTTCGTAGTAAAGATGATGTCTTTATGAAGGGAAAGACGGTCAGTGTGATCGTTAACAAAGAAGAGAGGTAGACAATTTTGTCTGCAACTAGGGTGGTACCGCGATAATAATCGTCCCTACTGATCGGATCAGTAGGGGTTTTTTGTATATTTTTCACAAGGAATCGTTACCAACCTTCTTTTGTTACAAACATTAGGTTCAGAAAATAGGGAATTTTCAATCCCTTATTATAAATTTTCAAATGATACAAGGAGGAATTTTCAATGGGAAATCATGAATTAGAACAATTACGTAAACAGGTGGATGAAATTAACTTACAACTTCTGCACTTATTAAATGAGCGTGCAAAGGTTGTTCAAGACATTGGTCAACAAAAGAAACTGCAAGGTACGAAACGCTTCGATCCTGTTCGTGAGCGTGAAGTACTTGATATGATTGCTGAACATAACGAAGGGCCATTTGAAACATCTACAGTGCAACATATTTTCAAAACAATTTTTAAAGCAAGTTTAGAATTGCAAGAAGATGACAATCGTAAAGCATTATTAGTTTCACGTAAAAAGAAACAAGAAAATACAGTTGTTGATGTAAAAGGTGAATTATTAGGTAGCGGTGTACAAACATTTATTATGGGGCCTTGCGCAGTTGAAAGTTTAGATCAAGTTCGCCAAGTTGCTCAGGCTATGAAAGAACAAGGTATAAAATTAATGCGCGGCGGTGCGTTCAAACCGAGAACATCCCCTTACGATTTCCAAGGATTAGGAGTAGAGGGTTTGCAAATTTTACGTCAAGTAGCAGATGAGTTTGATTTAGCAATTATTAGCGAAATCTTAAATCCAAATGATGTAGAAATGGCACTTGATTACGTTGACGTCATTCAAGTTGGTGCGCGTAATATGCAAAATTTCGATTTATTAAGAGCTGTTGGAAAAGTAAATAAACCAGTATTATTAAAACGCGGTTTAGCAGCGACAATTGATGAGTTTGTGAATGCAGCAGAATACATCATTGCACAAGGAAATGATCAAATTATTTTATGTGAGCGCGGCATTCGCACATACGAAAGAGCAACGCGTAATACACTTGATATTTCTGCAGTACCAATTTTAAAGAAAGAAACACATTTACCAGTTGTTGTTGATGTAACGCATTCAACAGGACGAAAAGATTTACTGCTTCCAACTGCGAAAGCAGCACTAGCAATTGGTGCAGATGCAGTTATGGCAGAAGTACATCCAGACCCAGCTGTTGCATTATCGGATTCTGCACAGCAAATGGATATTCCACAATTCCATGCATTCATGGAAGAGTTAAAAGGATTTAAAAATAAGTTATCATAATATAATAGATATTGCGTTGAAAGGAAAACAGTAGCATCTATCTTCCTGTAACAGAGAGCTGATGGTTGGTGGAAATCAGTACAGAGATATATGTGAATTACAACCCTGGAGCATCTTTTTCGTAGTAAAGACGAAAGTTTTTATGAAGGGAAAGACGGTCAATATGATCGTTAACAAAAAAAGAGGTAGACATATTTGTCTATAACTAGGGTGGTACCGCGATATCATCGCCCCTACTGAGCTGAATCAGTAGGGGCTTTTTTATAAAGTGCAACTTCAAGCAGTAGGAGTCTTACTGGTCGTTAGTACAGGAAGAAAATGTAAAGGGGAAATAAAAATGAGATATATAACAGCTGGAGAATCACATGGTCCGCAGTTGACGGTTATTTTGGAAGGTGTTCCTGCAGGTCTTTCCATAACTGCAGAAGATATTAATACAGAGTTATTAAGGCGACAAAAAGGTCACGGTCGCGGAAGACGTATGCAAATTGAAACGGATACTGTTGAAATTGTAAGCGGTGTGCGTCATGGTTATACGCTTGGATCACCAATTACATTAGTTGTGAAAAATGACGATTTTAAGCATTGGACAAAAGTGATGGGAGCTGAATCTATTTCTGAACAAGAAAGTAAAGAAATGAAACGAACGATTACGAAACCACGTCCAGGGCATGCTGATTTAAATGGAGCAATTAAGTATGGTCATCGTGATATACGCAATGTATTAGAACGTTCTTCTGCAAGGGAGACAACTGTGAGAGTAGCGGCAGGAGCTGTTGCGAAAAAGATTTTAACAGAGTTAGGAGTAAATATTGCAGGACATGTCCTTGAAATAGGTGGTGTAAAAGCTAAGCAAGTTCTAGACAAATCATTAGCAGAGATACAGATGATTTCAGAACGTTCGCCTGTCCGCTGCTTAGATCAAGAAGCAGAGCAATCAATGATGGAAGCGATTGATGCAGCGAAAAGTAACGGAGATTCCATTGGTGGTATCGTTGAAGTAATTGCTGAAGGAATGCCGATTGGTGTTGGCAGTTACGTTCATTATGACCGGAAATTAGATGCCAAATTAGCTGGAGCGATCATGAGTATTAATGCGTTTAAAGGCGCTGAGATCGGCATTGGTTTTGGGGCAGCCGGGCAACCAGGAAGTACTGTACATGATGAGATTTTGTGGGATGAAGAAACGGGTTACACACGAAAAACGAATAACGCTGGTGGATTAGAAGGCGGAATGACCACAGGAATGCCGATTGTTGTCAGAGGTGTTATGAAACCAATTCCTACATTATATAAGCCACTTGCAAGTGTGGATATCGATTCGAAGGAAGTGTTTCTAGCAAGTATTGAACGTTCAGATAGCTGTGCAGTACCAGCAGCAAGTGTCGTGGCAGAAGCTGTTGTCGCTTGGGAGCTGGCAACTGCATTAGTAGAACAATTCGGGCAAGATCGTATAGATCTTATTAAGCAAAATATTGCTCAACATAAAAAGTATGCGAAAGAATTTTAAATAGGGGGATTTTCATGAAAGTAAAAGAACAATTAGCAACGCTGCATCCTTATAAACCAGGTAAATCCACAAAACAAATGCAAGCAGATTATGGTGCCCATTCATTTGTAAAATTAGCTTCAAATGAAAATCCGTTTGGTTGTTCACCTCGTGTGATGGACGGATTACTAAAAGAGTGGAATGAACATGCTTTATACCCGGATGGGGGAGCGGTAGAACTGCGTCAAACGATTGCGGAAAAATTACATGTGAAAGAAGAAGAAATTTTATGTGGTAGCGGTCTTGATGAAGCCATTCAAATTATTAGCCGAACACTGCTTTGCCAAGGTGATAATATTGTGACGGCTGGAGAAACATTCCCGCAATACCGCCATCATGCAGTAATTGAGGGCTGTGAAGTGAAGGAGGTTCCGCTTCAAAATGGAGTCTATAACTTAGATAAAATTGCGGCAGTTATGAATGAAAAAACAAAGATTGTTTGGATTTGTAACCCGAATAATCCAACAGGCACATATATAAATGACCGAAAATTACGTGAATTTATGAAGCAAGTTCAAAAAGAAACATTAGTTGTGATTGATGAAGCATATTATGAATACGTCACAGCGAGTGACTTTCCAGATACAATCTCATTTTTGAGAGAGTATAAGAATCTTCTGATATTAAGAACATTTTCGAAAGCATACGGATTAGCAGCATTTCGAGTTGGTTATGCAATTGGAAATGAAACAATCATTGAGAAATTAAATGTTGTTCGTCTTCCTTTTAATGTGTCATCACTTGCACAAAAAGCTGCAGTACTTGCATGGAATGATGAACCATTTTTACAAAGGACAATTCGTGCAAATCGAGAAGGTTTAGATCAATATGAAAGCTTTTGTAAAGAAAATGAGATTCCATTTTATTCGTCTCAAACGAACTTTATCTTTTTACCGTTAGAAAATGCCCAGGAAATTTACGAGCTTTGTGCACACGCCGGATATATCATTCGTCCATTTTCAAACGGCGTTCGCATCACAATTGGTACAAGTGAACAAAATGAAGGAGTGATTGCAGTGTTAAAACAACACTTTAATAATAAAATGTCTCGAGCTGAGGCACATGTGTAAAAAAGTTGTATTAATTGGAACAGGATTAATTGGCGGTTCACTTGCTTTAGCAATTAAGCGAGAACACAATGTAATCATTACTGGTTATGACATTCAAAGCGAACAAGTGGAACGTGCCAAACGATTGAACGTAATTGATGAGGTAGGAGTGAACTTAAAGACAATGTGTGAAGACGCACATTTGATTATTTTTGCATCTCCTGTCGAGGAAACAACTAAGCTGCTAAAAAAAATTGCTTCGTATCAATTACGTGAAGATGTCATCGTGACGGATGTTGGAAGTACAAAAGGAACAATTATGAATGAAGCGGAAAGATTATTGACAAACGGTGTTCCGTTTATTGGCGGACATCCGATGGCAGGATCTCACAAAACGGGAGTAGAAAGTGCAAAGGCGCATTTATTTGAAAATGCATACTACATTTTAACACCAATGAGTCATGTTCAGACGGAGAAGGTCGAACAATTAAAAGATTGGCTAAAAGGAACGCGTTCGCATTTTCTTGTATTAAATACAGAGGAACATGATTATGTAACAGGTGTTGTCAGTCATTTTCCACATTTAATTGCCGCAGGCTTAGTCAAGCAAGTAGAAAAACATGCTGGAGATAATCCGTTAATTCACATGTTGGCAGCTGGTGGTTTTAAAGACATTACCCGCATCGCTTCTAGTAGTCCAAAAATGTGGAGTGATATTGTAAGGCAAAACCGTTCGCATTTATTACAATTATTAGAGGAATGGATTACTGAAATGAAACAACTGCAGCATACAGTTGCAGAAGGAGATGCAGAAGTATTACACACTTACTTTGCGAATGCAAAAGAATATCGTGATTCTATGCCAGTTCGTAAAAGTGGTGCCATTCCCGCTTATCACGATTTATACGTTGATGTTTTAGATAAGGTAGGTGCATTAGCGCATATTACAAGCATACTTGCAAGGCAAGAGATTAGTATTACAAACTTGCAAATACTAGAAGCACGTGAAGGATTGCTCGGGGTGTTACGTATTAGTTTTCAAACAGAAGAAGATCGTATGACAGCGGCACAATCTTTACAGTACGAACAGTATCAAACATATGAAAATATATAAAGGAAAGAAAGGACCGTAGTAAATATGAAAACTGTACAGAAAGCTATAGAAGGTTTGCAAGGAACGATTGTTATTCCAGGTGATAAATCCATTTCACATCGTTCTGTCATGTTTGGCGCAATTGCTCATGGAAAAACAACAATTAAGGGCTTTTTGCCAGGAGCAGACTGTTTAAGTACGATCTCTTGTTTTCGTGAGATGGGCATATCGATAACACAAAACGGAGAAGAAGTAGAGGTAATTGGAACAGGAATTGAAGGGTTAAAAGAAGCAGAGCACGTACTTGATGTTGGGAATTCTGGTACAACAATTCGTTTATTGCTTGGAATACTAGCGAATACAGATCTTCATTTTTGCTTGCAAGGTGATGATTCTATTGGAAAACGACCAATGAAACGTGTTACAAAACCACTTAGTCTAATGGGAGCAGCAATTGACGGAAGAGAAGGCGGTACGTATACACCGTTAACGATACGAGGAGGAAATCTTCAAGCCATCGATTATATTTCGCCTATTGCAAGTGCTCAAGTAAAGTCTGCAATTTTATTAGCAGGTCTAAGAGCAAAAGGTGTAACAAGTGTTACAGAACCTCATGTATCAAGAGATCATACAGAACGAATGCTTCAAGCGTTTGGTGTACAAGTGAAGCGTGAGGGAACGAAAGTTTCAATAGAAGGCGGACAACAGCTAACAGGAACGAACATTCATGTGCCAGGAGATATTTCATCGGCTGCGTTTTTCTTAGTCGGCGGAGCGATTACTTCAAATAGTAAACTTACATTACAAAATGTCGGAGTCAATCCAACAAGAACGGGAATAATCGATGTTCTTACAAAAATGGGAGCAAAGTTAGCAATGGAACAGTCTGATATAGATGCTGCAGAACCAGCTGCTAATCTTATAATTGAAACATCTAATTTAAAAGGAATTGAGATTGACGGCCAAATCATTCCAAGATTAATTGATGAAATTCCAATTATTGCTCTTGCAGCAACGCAGGCAGAAGGAATTACAATTATTAAAGATGCGCATGAGCTAAAGGTAAAGGAAACGAATCGAATTGATACAGTTGTAGAAGAACTAACAAAATTAGGGGCACGTATTGAGGCGACTGATGACGGTATGATTATTTATGGGAAAACACCTTTAAAGGGAAATGTCGTTAATAGTCATGGCGATCATCGAATTGGAATGATGCTTGCAATAGCTGGCTGCATTGCAGAAGGAGAGACATTAATCCATGATGCGGAAGCTGTTGGAGTATCGTATCCGAGATTTTTTGAAGAGATTGAGAAATTGAAGTTAGAAACCCGGTAGATTGATATGAGATCTATCGGGTTTTAATTTGTAAAATTTATATTTTCTGATTATTGTGTTATATTAAATTTTGCATGTGTAGTTATGAATACGATATAGGGGGAACGGGAGTATGGAAGTAATCCAATTATTAGAAGAACAATACCTGAAGGCAATTCGGCTATCTGAATATGCCTTTCAATATAAAGTACCAGAAGATCAAATTGAAAAACGACTTCAGCTGTTGAAAAAGTATCATCAAATATTTGGGATATTAGAAGAAAAAGAGCTTGCTGCAAAATTACATCTTATCCCGCTTGAAGTATTTTTAGGTGAAGAAAAATTTAAAATGGGTGGAATTGCAGGGGTAGCTACATATCCAGAATTTAGACGAAACGGTTATGTAAAAAAACTATTAAAACATGTTTTAGAGACAATGAGACAAGACGGTTATAGCGTTTCTATGCTACACCCATTTTCTGTTTCTTTTTACAGGAAGTATGGATGGGAGTTGTTTGCGAATCGCCTTGTATGTTCATTAACAAAAGCTGATTTAATTATGAAAGAACATGTATCAGGAAGCATAAAACGATTTAAGAAGGACTCTCATTTGAAAGAGATTGAAATTGTATATGAGCAATTTGCGAAGAAATATTCCGGTATGTTAGTTCGAGATCGAGATATATGGTTAAATTTTGTCTATGGTGACCTAAATGCAGCAGTTTATTATAATCGAGCGGATGAGCCAATGGGCTATATTTTGTATAAAATAGAGAGCTCTAAGATGAAAGTAGAAGAATTTGTACCCTTAAACAGTGAAGCTAGAACGGGTTTATGGAATTTCATTTGCCAGCATGATTCAATGATTAAAGAACTTGAGATAGTCGTTCATGAAAAAGAACCATTGCTATTTTCACTACAAGAGCCGCGTATTAAAGCGGAAATAAAACCTTACTTTATGGTTAGAATCGTTGATGTTGAGCGGTTTATTAAGCAATATCCATTTGCTTGGGAACATAATGAAGAAGAGGTTATCTTACATATTTCTGATTCATTTGCACATTGGAATAATCAAACAGTAGTTTTACGAGAAAAAGAAGCAGCTTTGGTAAGAAAAAAAGAAGCTGTAGCATTAAAAGAGAAGGGAGTACATGTAAATATTAATGCACTGTCTACAGCTCTTTTCGGTTACAAAAGTCCATGGGAATTATATCAAATTGGTGCCATTTCTGGGATGGAAAAAGACATAAAACAATTTGAAAACCTAATTCCTACCGAACAACCATTTTTTTATGATTTCTTTTAATCATTTATAAATAGATAAAGAACATAAAAATTAAATGGTTCATCAATATTTTCTATATATTGTAGGAATGTGATGGTAATAATAGCTGACTTGTGGATGTGTTACTGATAAGTGAATGGGTGGATATGGCCAAATGAATGGCGTTACAATTCCTACAACGGGGCTTGCTGTATGAATAGCGGCAACGTGAACGGAAGGGGTTACTACGGGAGTAACAGCAACAACCCTTATTGGAAAGAGGTTCATAATAAGTTCACTCCAATGGATCATGTATGAAATAGTATATTCATTTGTTTGTTTGAAATGTGCAGGTGAAATTTTATTTAGGGTTGTAAAGGTTCTTTTTATTGTTTGTAATTTTTATTTATTTTTAACAATATTTACTTTATAATAATTTTAATTAAATTATATTTCTTACCTGGAGGTGTCGATGAAAAATTATAGATTTTATTCATTTTGGATAGCTCAAACAAGCATTTCATTAGCAGATGTCGTATACATCATGGTCATTACGACTTACATTTATCAGAAAACAGAATCTATATTATTCGCTTCTTTATTTCCTTTTTTTAAAGCCGTTACAAGATTAATAGCTGGCTTATCAGCACCACTAATTCTACAAAATACTTCTATATCAAAGGCACTTGTAAACTTACAAATTACTAAGGCTATTTTGATCACTTTATTACTATTAGGATTTACATTTTTAACTTCTCATATTTATATTTTATTCACTTACATATTGATTCTTTCTTTCGTAGAAGGATGGGGTAGTCCTTTATTAAATTCTATAGTTCCCCAAATTGTTGTAAAAGAAGAGCTTGTAAAAGCCAATAGCTTGTTAAGCATTTCAAATCAAGCAGTACAAATTGGTGGCTATACTTTAACTGGATTTATTGTCGTAAAAATAGGTCATAATTCAACTTTACTAATAACAACTGTCTTATTATGGTTTTCTATTATTTGTTTGTATATAGCAATTCGCTCCCTTTACAATCAGGTAACAGAAAATCAAGGGGCATCTAAATGGACTCTTATGAAGGAAGGGTGGATTCACCTTTGGAGTAACCCAACCCTGCGAGTGGTTACATTAATGGATGTAATTGAAGGGGTTGCTAGTCAAATATGGGTTGGTGCGATTACCTTGGTTTATGTAAAAGAAATACTTCATAAAGGAGAACAATGGTGGGGATATATTAACGCTAGTTATTATATCGGTACAATTGTAGGAGGATTTATAACGATATATTTAGCGAAAAAGATTCAAAAAAACCTTATACTTAGTATGGCAATAGGATCTTTTTTATTTAGCGTTCTTACTTTGTTATATGGGCTTAATAGTATTCCTCTTTTATCACTTTTACTCTGTATTGCGATGGGGCCGGCATATCAAATACGGGATGTAGCGCAGCAAACCGCATTTCAAATAAACATAGATGTATCGTTACTTCCAAAAGTATATGCCTCTCGCGGCGTCCTATTATCAACAATCTCGAGTCTTTCTATTTTTATAGTCGGCATGATAGCTGAATACTTAGGTATCAGAATGGTTTATATATTTGGAGCTGCGCTCATTTGTATATCAGCGGGGTTATCTTTTGTTTTACTTAAAACAAAAAATGAACAAGTGAATGCCCATAATATAATTGGATAGTGGTAAGAAAATATGAATTTATAATGTTAATAAATCCTAATTCCTCGCTTATAAAACTGAGAAATTAGGATTTAATTATTTTTGAAATGCTAAATTTTTTAGCCGAAAGCTTGAGCAGCAATACCATAAAGTGTACCATTTCTTCTTGGTAATTGAATTGAGTTTTTAATCATTATTGGTGGTTGGCTTACCTTTTTAAATCCACATTGCTCTAAATATGTTATAAATGAACTTTGTTCATCAGGTATATCTATTCTCAGTTTTCCTTTGTAGCCTGTAGTAAGGTAATGAATGATATGAGTTGCTACATCTTGATTAAGTGCTACAATGGGGCCGAGAATTAAATGAATTGGTCCCTGTATGCTTAATCCATAGCCAATTAAATTTCCATTTTTTTCTCTAACTAATACTCCTTGATTTGCCTGTTTAATTCTAGATTTAAGAAATGATTTTCTATCTGCTCCGACTGCACGTCGATCCAACTTATGTACATCAATAAAATGATTATCAGTTAACGGAACAATGTCGTAATCATGATTTTTTTTGATATGGTAGAATGAATTATTGTTATCACTTAATAATTTATGTATACAAGTAATTGATTGAAATCCTAATTTTTTATAAAGAGGATAGCCTTCTTCAGTTGCAGCTAACATAATTGTGACATTATTAGATACTGAATCAATACAAGCTTGTATAACCTTCTTACCTAATCCATATCCTCTGTAATTTTCATTCACAATTACCATTCCTATAGAAGCCAAGTTATTTCCATAAGGAATAAGGGCTGCGCTTGAAATAATTTCACCTTGCTCTGTTTTATGCCCATAAATGGTACCTGCTGACATAATTGTATAGATTTCATTCTCGTCATAATCCCAACCAACTGAAGCTGAAAGAGCAATAAGGCTAGGTATATCTTCTTTATAAAAATTGGATATTTGAAACTCAATTTGACTCTGCACAACAATCCCTCCGCCTTCAATAGGTCTTAATCCATGATAATTTAATATCGCTGAAAATTCAAAAAAATGCCGAAAAACTAGATAAATACAACTAATAAAATTAGTTGTAAATAAATGTTCCTTTCGTGGCGTAAAGATGAGTCAATTGTTTACTTAATAATAGTTTTCTTTATATCAATATTTTAGTTATTCAATTTTTTATTTTTGTGAAAAAGATGCGAAAAAAAGTTTTGAAAAGCTTTTTATACGAAAATAGAGGAGAATATTTATAAATAGACTCATATTTCCAAGCATCAAAATTGGAAGTTTTGCGTTGTATCTTTAAAACATTGGAACCATTTCGATTGTTATGATAGCTCATACATTAACATCTCCTTTGATGGTATTGTCTACGCGTTTTGAACAAAAAGTTATGCTTCCTGAGCTTCTTTCAGAATAGTAATATACATTTGTAGGAAGGGAATCGTATTTGGACGACATTAAATGTATAGGATAGTGAAACGAAATTTATGAGAGAAAGATGAGGAAATTGTTGCTGAAAGCTCTTTGATTTCCTTGTAGAAAATGAATCTATGTTGCTATTCATTCAAGTTCTACTATATAATAGCTATAGTCTAAAATAAGTGAGTCGTAAACTGCGACTTTTAGGACATTCGGTGAGAAAACGCTGGATGCAGCGGTATTACTAGGAGGAACTACATGATTACAGTAAGTAACGTAAGTTTACGTTTTGCAGATCGTAAGCTTTTTGAAGATGTTAACATAAAATTTACACCAGGTAACTGTTACGGTTTAATTGGAGCAAACGGTGCTGGTAAATCTACATTCTTAAAAATTTTATCTGGTGAAATTGATCCATCAACAGGAGATATTCATATTACACCAGGTGAGCGTTTAGCCGTTTTAAAACAGAACCACTTTGAATATGAAGAATTCCCAGTTTTAGAAACAGTTATTATGGGGCATACACGTCTTTATGAAGTAATGCAAGAGAAGAATGCGATTTACATGAAGGAAGATTTCAGCGATGAAGATGGCATGCGCGCAGCTGAGTTAGAAGGCGAATTTGCTGAATTAAACGGTTGGGAAGCAGAATCAGAAGCTGCGATTCTTTTAAAAGGGCTAGGCATTGGTGAAGACCTTCATGCGAAAAAAATGTCTGAGTTAACAGGGGCAGAGAAAGTAAAAGTATTACTTGCACAAGCATTATTTGGTCAACCAGATATTCTATTACTAGATGAGCCTACGAACCACTTAGACTTAAAAGCAATTCAATGGTTAGAAAACTTCTTAATGAACTTTGAAAACACAGTTATCGTTGTATCCCATGACCGTCACTTCTTAAATAAAGTATGTACGCATATGGCGGATCTTGACTTTGGTAAAATTCAACTTTATGTTGGTAACTACGACTTCTGGTATGAGTCTAGCCAATTAGCATTAAAGTTAACACAAGATGCAAATAAGAAAAAAGAAGAGAAAGTAAAAGAATTACAAAACTTTATTGCACGCTTTAGTTCGAACGCATCAAAAGCGAAGCAGGCGACTTCTCGTAAAAAATTATTAGATAAAATCACATTAGATGATATTAAACCATCTTCTCGTCGTTATCCATTCGTTGGTTTTACACCAGAGCGTGAAGTAGGTAATGATTTATTAACAGTAGAAGGTCTTTCTAAAACAATCGATGGTGAAAAAGTATTAGATAATGTGTACTTCACTGTTAATAAAGGTGATAAAATTGCATTCGTTGGTCGTAATGAAATCGCAATTACAGCATTATTTAAAATTTTAGCAGGTGAAATGGAGCCTGATAGCGGTTCATTTAAATGGGGTGTAACAACATCTCAAGCATACTTCCCACGAGATAACTCTGAGTTCTTCAAGAATAGTGAGTATAACTTAGTGGAATGGTTACGTCAATTCTCACCACAAGATGAGTCTGAAAGCTTCTTACGCGGATTTTTAGGTCGTATGCTGTTTTCTGGTGAAGAAGTAAAGAAAAATGTTTCTGTTTTATCTGGAGGAGAGAAAGTACGTTGTATGCTTTCTAAAATGATGTTAAGTGGTGCAAACGTATTAACATTTGATGATCCTACGAACCATTTAGACCTTGAGTCTATCACAGCATTAAACAACGGTTTAATGGCATTTAAAGGTACAATTCTATTTACATCACATGACCATCAGTTTATTGAAACAATTGCAAATCGTATTATTGAAGTAACACCAAACGGTTTAATTGATAAACAAACGACATATGATGAGTATTTAGAGAACGAAGAGCTTCAAAAACAAGTAGAAGCGATGTATAAAGAAGCAAAATAAATGCTAGCATCCCCTTATATGAAGGGGATGCTTTTTTATGTTTTATGGAATAGGTAAAATTGATGCTGCATAATAAGAGGAGTCTCTGCTTTTTAACAAAATTTCAACAGAAGTCCCCTTCCTCAAGTACGTGCAGGGCAAAGCCCAGGTGGTAGGGAGGGGATGAACGTTGTTCGTGTACAGCACGAAGTTTCTCTTTCCTTTTTATGTAATATCATGTATGATAGTCCTAGAAATGAACGGGAACGTACATTCTGTTTTGTGTGTAGGTATCTGAAACACAAGGGCGAAAAAAGAGGAAGGTGATGACAATGTTACTAAGCCAAAAATATGAAATTTTCCCTACTCAAGAACAAAAAGAAATATTAGAACGTTGGTTACAATATTGCCGTCAAACTTATAACTCTGCTCTTTTAGATAAACAGAGGAAATATAAAGAAAGCAAACAATCGTATACGCGCTCTGACATGCAAAAGCAACAAACAATCGATAAGAAGAGGTATCCTTTTCTACAAGAAGTGCCATCACAGCCCTTACAAGAAGTATTTTTACGACTGAAAAAGGCATATGATGGCTTTTTTCATGGGGATGCCAATTATCCAAAAATGAAAAAGTATAAAGAATATAACAGTCTCACTTTTACTCAATTTGGATTCAAACCGAATGGGAAACATCGTTATGCGATGTCATTTGCGGATAACGGAAAATTATATAACAAACGATTAGGGGAAATCGATATCCTTCTGCATCGTCCGATAGAAGGAACCATTAAACAATTGATTTTGAAACGCCAATCTAAGAGGTGGTACGCTATTTTTAGTGTTGAAAGACAAGCTGTACCTTCCTCTATTGTTTTGGAGCACGCAATTGGTATAGATGTAGGACTAGATAAATATGTTGTGCTCTCCAATGAAACATCATTTAAAAATCCTAGATTTCTTCGTCAAAAAGAAAAGCAACTAAAGAAAGCGCAGCGTAACCTTTCGAAGAAAAAGAAAGGCTCTGCGAACTATAAGAAGCAAGTGGAACGGATTCAGAACCTTCATGAAAAGGTGGCGAATCAAAGAAAAGATTTTTTACACAAATTAAGTTATCGCCTTACGCAAATGTATTCGGTAATTTGTATGGAAAATCTTGATATCCAAAACATGGTTCGAAATCGAAAGGTGTCAAAGTCGATTTCTGATGCAGGCTGGGGTGCTTTTCGCCGCATGCTTTCGTATAAGTTTGAGAAATTTGGAGGCTTACTTGTAAAAGTAGATCCAGCATACACATCACAAGATTGTTCTGACTGTGGAAATCGTGTAAAAAAATCACTTTCTATTCGGACGCATATTTGTATAAAGTGCGGAACGGTATTAGACAGAGATCATAATGCGAGTCTAAACATTTTGCGAAAGGGATTAGAACAATTAGATGAGAGAAGCTAAAGACTGAAACTGTAGGGCAAGGTTGTGTCCAAACAGTATAAACGAAGCCTGCGGAGAGTATGTAAGACTACTTGGGAATCCCAAGCAGCAACGCTCTAAGAAACAGGAAACCCCTTCTTCAAACAACTTGTAAGAGTGTTAAGGAGGGGGCATTCACAAAGAATAGATAGTAAATATTTTAGAAAGTTGAAGGGAATGAAATGCATGAAAGATTTGAAAGAAAGTGCACAACGGGTACAAAATAAGTTATTAGAACTAGGATATACCAATCAAGTAATAGAATTACCAGAAAGCGCAAGAACTGCTCAAGAGGCAGCAGAAGCAATTGGCTGTAAAGTTGCGCAAATTGGTAAATCGATTATTTTTAGGCTCAAAACGATTGATAAACCACTGTTAGTTGTCGCGAGTGGAACAAATCGAATTAATGAAAAGCAAATTACTAAACATCTAGATGATACTTTAGGAAAAGCGGATGCTGATTTTGTACGTAAGCATACTGGGTTTGTAATCGGAGGTGTTCCGCCATTAGGACATACAGAGCCTATAATGACATTCATTGATGAAGATCTTTTGCAGTATGATGTGATTTGGGTTGCTGCCGGGCACCCGAAAGCGATATTTCGTTTAACACCTGATGAACTAGTACAGATGACACAGGGTCAAGTAATTTGTATAAAATGAACCATTAAAATGGAATGCATATTTTAAAAAAACTACCTGTTTCCATATTCACTGGAGGAACGGGTAGTTTTTTTCTTAATTTCCCTTTTCAATATGTCACAAGTCAGGAGGTCAAATCGTTTTAAGGGTAAAGTGGGAATTAAAATGAAACAAATTGTTATTTTAGGTGGAGGTTTTGCTGGTATTAATTTGCTAAATGGATTAAAAAAAGAATTAGGTCATTTAATAGGAAAAGAAGTAAAAATTACTTTAGTAGATAAAAATTCGTTTCATTTCCGAAAAATTTTGTTGTTTAAATCAGTTGTTGAAGATGCAGACTTAAAAGTTCCACTAAAAAGGTATTGTACAGATGGAATGGAATATATAAAAGGAGAAGCGATAGCATGTAATCACTCTGAGAAAGAGATTGCTATAAAATTAGAACATGAACAAATAAGAACAATACAATATGACTATCTCATTTTAGCTCTAGGGAGTGTTATCCAAGAAATTCCTAGTACGCTAGGAGGGACAACATTAAGAAGCGTGAAGAGTGCTGTAGAAGTAAGACAAAAATTGCTTTCTTTAATTCAATTAGCTAAAGCGGAAGAGAATAGAGAAGTGAGATGTGAACTGCTACGGATCGCTATTGTTGGCGGAGGGATTACAGGTATTGAGACTTCTGCAGAAATATGTGTTTGGTTTAAAGAAGAAGTTCAAAAAGCAGGGCTTAATCCTGGTGAGATAGAGGTCATTTTGTTTGACTCAAAAGAACATTTATTACAAGGAGTGCCAGTAAAGGTAAGTGAGAGATTAGCTTACGAACTCAAAAAAATTGGGATAAAATTTGTGTCTAAAACGCGAGTGAAACAATTTGAAAATGGTAAATTACTTTGTACAAATGGAACAACATATACAGCGGGAGAATGTGTTTGGACACCAGGTGTTAAAGTGAATCCAATTATCCAAACATTCAATCTGCCTTTGTCAAATGAGAACCAAATATTAGTTACTGATACGTACTGTAACATATATATGCAATCGGAGATTGCGCTAAAATTGTTGATAAGAAGACGAATCAAGTGGATGGAATGACATGTAAAGAAGCGATTCCTCAAGCAATGAGATTAAGTAAAATCTTAAAAAATGAGATATACGGAATATCTAATTCCGTTACACACAAAGCGTATCCAGTCAAATTATATTGTATTAGTCTCGGACCTAATAATGGCTTTGTTTGGGTTCAAAAATGGGGACTTGATTTTGTTTTATCAGGAAAGATTGGTGCTCGTATTCGAGAACGAACATGGGATCAGGCGAGTTTACTTGTCTAATTATGCATAATGGAATAGAAAGTGGGGATTTTTTCTATGGAAAACGCTGAATTAAGCCAACTATATATCAAGTATAAATCTCTTCTTTTCTCACTTGCTTATAAAATGACGGGTAGCATTGCTGATGCAGAAGATATTATTCAAGATGTGTTTATAAAGTTGAATGAATATGAAATGAAGCATACCTCAAATGTAAAAGCATTTTTGTGTAAATTGGTTACGAATCGCTGTTTAGATCTATTGAAATCTTCTAAGAAAAAAAGAGAATTATATGTTGGGACATGGCTGCCAGAACCAATTGCTGTGATAGAAACAGATCCATTACAGGAAATACTGGTGAAAAATGATATTTCATACGCTTTGCTTGTATTATTCGAACAATTAAATCCAATTGAAAGAGAAATTTTTATACTCCGTGAAATTTTGGAATATGACCATGGAACGATTGCTGAAATTGTACAAAAAAAGGAAGCGAATTGCCGTAAAATTTTAAGCAGGATAAAAAAATGCTTCCAGAGCTAGAAAAGCGGATTACAGTTGAAAGTGTAAAAGTAGATCAAGAACAAGTCATCACATGTTTTGTAAACGCTATTCAGCAGGGAAATACAAATCAAGTTATGGAAGTTCTTCGGGAAGGTGTAGCTTATTACGCAGATGGTGGCGCAAAAGTAACAGCTGTAATAAAACCTATTTATGGTGCAATGCGTGTGAAACAACTTCTTATTTCTTTAGCAACTAAATTTCTTACCATTCAAGAAAATTACTCTATGATCCAAACAGAGGTAAATGGTTGTAGTGGAATTGTAATAAGAAATCATATGGGAATACAGGCAGTACTGAGCTTGGAATTTGAAGGAAATAAAATTAAATCTATTTATATTATTTTAAATCCTGATAAGTTAAGACATTTGCATATTGATACGCATTAAACGAGTGAAGAAAAGAATGGATTTCCAATATGTGAAAATCCATCCTTTTATGTATATTAAATTCGTTTATCATGCCAAAAGTTTAATGGGAAATGTTCATTTTCATCATAACTGTCAAGCTCATAACCTTTTTCCTTTAACCCTTTAATAATAGCAGGTACAGCAGAAACGGATTGTGGATGAATATCGTGTAAAAGAATAACTTCTGTGTTTGATTTTGCACCTTCAAGTACATGTTGTGCAACTTTAGCAGAAGCAGCATCTACTGGCATTTTATTATATTTCCAATCCAAAGAATCAATTGTCCAATCCCATACGCGCAAACCCTTTTCAACGACTTGATTTCTCTCAGCTTCTGTAAGGCCTGGCATTGAACCGTATGGTGGACGTGTTAGTTTTGGGGCATAGCCAAGAATATTGGCTATTAATGTTTGATCCTCTGTCATTTCATTTACGTAACCACCTTGTTTGTACAATTTATTATAGTCATGAGACATACTGTGCATCCCAACATAGTGTCCTTCTGATTTTTCACGTTTAACTAAATCAGGATATGCTTTAACATTGGAACCAACTAGGAAAAAAGTGGCTTTCGCATCGTTTTGTTTCAGTATATCTAATAATTGGGATGTGAGCTTTCCAGGTCCATCGTCAAAAGTAAGATAAGCTACTTTTCTAACTTGACCATTATATTGGTCGGGTGCTTGCTTTGGAGCTAGTGCAGTTTGTATTTCACTTACTAGTTGAACTGATTGTGAGGAATCTTCTGTACTTGCATTTACAATGTATTTTGATCCTCCGGATACTTCATATATGCACGAAATTCCTACGCACATAATAAAAGCTCTTTTAAATAAGATTACAAGAGATGATTTGCTACGCATAAATGTCCTTCTTTCTATTTCTAATAATTCCATTCTATTTCATTTTATTATATTAGCAATTTTATGTATAGTATTGTAAAAAAATATGTTTACAAATATGAAAGTGATTTATGAATTATATGTGAGATTTTTTAATTTTTATTTATTAATAAGGTAGTACAATTGTTATTTTTTAGAATCTATAAAAGGCTGGAGTGGAGGGGGAGAGAGGTTCAATTGTTCGAATTTCGAATGGGATATATCAAAATCCCGGGTTGATGGGTATGGAGTCTCGCTAATAAAACGAGAATTTCGTATGTTAATTTGATAGCGATGTGGCAGCACTCCATAAAGAAAAGGCACTTTTTTGATAAGTGCCTTTCTCCTAGAATACAGTATTTTAGCTAATCTATACTTGAAGCAAATCAACTAGATAGCATAACATAAAATAACAAGGCAGCTGCCTCTTGCCGTTTCATTATTTGTTTCGATAAATAATCTGCTGATCCATCTTCATTATATATAACCTCAGGTCCAACTAAACGATAACCTACAATATTTTTAACAGATTCTATTGCCCAATCATCAGTTTCTCCTCTTAAAGTAGCGTCTTTAGGTGGGGCTTCTAGCATTTTTAAATAATGCCAAGCAATCCATGCTGCTTCTTGTCTAGTGATGGCACGATCTGGATAGAATTGGTCTCCATCTTTTTCATATAGAATACCAAGTTCATATAACTTTTGAATATGAGATGCATACTGATGGCCCTTTACATCAGAAAATACAGGGTCATTTTTCGAAGGTGGTGTAAAGTAAGCAATTTGAGATAACCAATATGAAAATTCTCCGCGTGTAAGAGGGGCTTCAGGAACAAAATTCCCCTCATTATTTGGTTTTAATATTTCATATTGATGTAAAGGATCTATAAATTTAACATATGGATGATTTACCTCTACATCTTGAAATCTCTTAGGTTCACTTAATTTCATCGCTGAACTAGCAGAATCCCAGTGTATCATTTCTTTTACAGTGCCATCATTGTGAAGTTTAAACGCCATATAATTACCTTTTTCATCTTCAAATAGTAAAGGATCTATTTGTTTTAATTCCTGTTTACCATATACTTTATCACTTACAAATAATTTTCCTTCACTTATATTTACATGTGAAATAAGATTTTTTATCCGCAAGTCACGGTAAGCACCTTCAAATTTTTTTAACTCTTCTTCGCTAGGTGTTAAATACTCTGGCTTCGTCTTGTCTGGAAAATAGTGATTCATAAATTTATCAAATAATTCATAAGGAAGTGATGAACTATCTTTATTCGTGACAACAAAAACACCTATTTTATGTTCAGGAATTAACCACATTAAAGAAGAAAAACCTGGTATATTTCCACCTTTTCCAAAAACATATTGGCCATTATGACTATGTGGTGAAAAGAATTCAAACCCATATGTCATGTTTGGATATTTTGGATGTAACGCAAATTTTGTTTTTTGCATATCTTGAACAGTTTCACTTTTTAGTATTTGTTTATTTTTAAAATTACCACCATTCAATTGAGCAATCATAAAATTGGCTACATCACTTCCTGTAGAGAACATACTCCCTTGTGGCATATCCGTCGGTCTTGTTTCATAAAATGGAATGGCATTACCTTTTCCATCGTATCCTGTTGCAAGTTTATCTTTGATAAAATTAGTCATAACAAAACTGCTATTTTGCATCTCTAAAGGGTAAAAAATATTTGAAGCCATATATTTATAAAAAGGTGTGTTTGTCAAATTTTGAACAATATATCCTTGTAGCATAGAAGCAAAATTATCATATGTATACGTATCTCCTGGTTTTCTCACTACTGTAGGCATATTTTCTTCTACATAATCTTTAAGTTTTGTATATTCATTCATTCGATAATGAATATCCCCCGGTCTAGGATCTACGTAATCAAAACCTGTTGTATGGGTGAGTAAATGTTTCATTGTAACTGGTTCACCCGTGTTATTTTCGTACTTTAATCCTCCCATATAATTTATTATATCTCTATTTAAATCGATTTTTCCTTGTTCAACTAACTGCATTACAGCACTAGCAGTAAAAACTTTTGATACTGATGCTAATCGAAAAACTGTTTTTTTAGGATCAATAGGAATATTCTGTTCTTTGTTAGAAAAACCGTACCCTTTTTGAAATAGAATTTGATTATCTTTAACAACTACAAAAGCTACACCAGGCGCATTTTCTGCTTTCATTTTTTCTGGAATTACATTATTCGCGAAAGCTTCCACACCTTTAGCGTTTAATGTTATAGAAGAAACTGTTTTAGCCTTTGAACTATTGCTGCCTAAAAATACTAACAAGAAACATAGACTAATAACTAATAAGCTTCGAAAATAATTAATCATGTTATTGCTTCTTCTTTCCAAATTAATTCCCCCTTTAAAACTAAATTTATTGATTATTTTCCTATTATGCTAAACATTTTTCTGTAAAATTTAACCATATTTTATCATAAATTGTATTTTTTTCAATATTATTTATGTACTGTATTTTTATAATTCTATAGCTTTATAAAAAAGCTTGATCATTAATATCTTGCAAGATGAGATTCTATGTAAAATTAAAGAAATTCCTTTTGGGGATACTTTAAAATCTTAGGTTGATGGGTATGTGGCGGTACCCCGTATAGAGGGCTTACTGGGGGCTAAAAAGTATATTATCTTTTCTAAGTACTTTCCTGACTATAACGAAGACAATACTTCAGAGTGTGCTTGACTTATAAACTGAAACTTAGATTAACCTAAAAATAAAGAAAGTGACTTTATAAAAAAGTCTCTTTCTTTATTTTTAAGAAAAAAGATGATTAAACTCTTATTTTTTAGAAAGATTCTGCATATGAAGTATGTAGTTTTTAGCACTTTCTTCTAATTTTTCATCTGTTAAGTTATGTTCCGCACCGTATACAGCAAAAGTCGGTAAGAATTTCATACCAGTATAAAGGCATGAAGCCTGATAAGGTTTTAATAATTCACTTAATGTATACTCATTTGCTTCACCTGCTTGATACTCCCTCTCTACTACACCAGCAGAAATTGCTAGACAAAACTCTTTTCCTTGGAGTTTATCCCCTTTAGAACCATATGCAAATCCATATGTAAAAATATCATCAAACCATTTTTTTAACAACGGGGGAGAGCTGTACCAATAGAATGGAAATTGAAAAATATAACGATCATGTTCTAATAATAGATTTTGTTCATATTCAAGATCAAAGTTCCAATCTGGATAACGTTTATATATTTCATGTACAGTAAAATCTTCTGGATATTTTTTAATTTCCTCGAGCCAACGTTTATTCACTCGAGATTCTTCAATATTTGGATGTGCAATGATTACAAGTGTTTTCATAAATTCTCCCTCTTTTCAAAGAATAATAGGTAACATCAATACCATTTTGATATTGTACAACATTTGGTAATATTGATATTATATGGTATATAATAATCTTTTAATTACACACTTTAAAGTAGGCACTTTAAAGTGCTATAGGAACTTTATGGTTCCTATAAGAACGAGAAGAAAGGGGCTTAGCGCCTTGTTCGTGATCTTTAGATTTAGAACTATTGTAGGGAGGGGAGGTTTTAGTACAATTTTCCTATTAGGGAAACTCTTGATGTTGTAGGTGGTAAATGGAAAGTAATATTATTATGTATTTTATCTGATTGTTATTGCAATTACTGCATTGGTTTTATGTCGCAGAACGAGAGCTATGTATCGCCCAATTAAAGGAAAAGAAGTTCACTTTCTCCTACCGATATTATATTTGCTATTACTTAGTATTCCCATCATATTGAATCCAAAGGTTCATGCTGCTGGCTGGGGATGGATTTGTGTACTTATCTTTGGATTTCTTTTATCTATTCCACTTATTCGGACGACTAACTATGAACTCCGGTCCGATCAACATATCTACGCTACAAAAAATAGAAGTTTCATCATCGTCTTTATTATTGTTTTGATTATCCGATTTCTACTTCGCGATTATTTAAAGTGGCTCAGTATGGATACTGAGGTAGCACTGTTTGTAACAGTAGCACTCGGATATATTTTACCTTGGAGAATTGTTTCATTTCTCAACTTTCGGCGAATATATAAAAACCGAATCTATACAAATAAAGAGGGGGAAAGAAATGTCTCGTAAATTATACCTTGCACTCATTATGTTAAGTCTTATTTGGGGAGGGTCTTTCTATTATTTCAAGGTGTTAGTTGCAGATTTTAACCCTTTAGTTGTAGCATTTTTACGTTCAACTTTTGGAGTTATAACACTTATTGTACTTATACCGTTTTTTCGCAAATCTTTTAGAGGGAAAATTCCATTTATACCTTTAATTTCTGTAGGAATACTAAATACTGTAATTCCATGGACACTTATTTGTTTTAGTGAACAAAAAATGACTAGTAATTTAGCTTCTGTTTTAAATGCAACCCAACCTTTATGGACAATGATTTTAGGAATTTTATTTTTTGGTATACGTTCTAATCGCAATCAACTTATAGGTTTATTTATTGGATTCATAGGTATTTTAATTCTCTCGGACTTACATCTGTCTAATGTTTTTTCAGTAAATTCTTTAAATTTCTTCGCTATGTTGACAGCAACTTTTTGCTATGGTTTAGCTACCCATATAACAAAACGTTATCTTAAAGAAATGTCCATGTTTCAAATTTCTTTAGGCACACTATTAGTCGGTAGTATATGTAGCGGTTTCATAGTTTTATTGTTAGAAGATCCTATTCAAATTTTAACTAAGATATCATGGCATCATATAGGCGCATTAATTGGAATAGGTGTATTTGGATCAGGTATAGCGTATTTACTTTACTTTTACTTAATTCAAAAAGGAAGCCCAGATTTCGCTTCAATATCTACATATTTAGTACCAGTATCAGCTATTTTCTGGGGATATATTCTTTTAAGTGAAGCTATAAGTTGGAAATTAATCATTGGATTAATTTTTATACTAATGGGAGTTTATATGACTAATCGAAAAATCAAATTAAATGTTCCTATTAAAAATCTACAAAAAGAATCCTAAATAATGTACTGCCCCCCAATTGTTAGACACTGTCTAACAATTGGGGGTGCTTTTTCTTATGGATAAATTTATAATTGGAGAGAAATTAAAGGCCGTAAAACGCTATTTCAATAGAACTAATTGTTTGCCTAGATACTTCTACCATTTCAGCTAATTCTCCCTGTGATATTTTTTCTCCGCTCTTGCTACTTTCAAACGATTATGAATCTTTTTTATCGTAAGAGATTCCTAAAAAAATAATACTTTACAAATATATTATCCTTAATTACAATAATCGATATGATTCGACAAAAATAATTAAAATTCGACTTGAATATTCAAAAAAATAAAATATTTTAGCCTTCACTCATATTAGTCTTATAAATTAAAAAGGTTGGTAAAATAATGGAATTAGATAGCTATAATTAATCAATGTTAATAGAATTGATTCATATAAAGAATTTGGAAAAAGCATTAATAAGTCTATCAAATACCATACACCTATACACTATAAAATTGATAACTTGGCTTTAGCTAAAGTGCAAATAAACTTAAGGGGATGCAACAAGAACTAGAAGAATATACCGTATTTTTTAAAGGGGATGCAGGGGATATGAGTAAGATGTTAAAAAAGAAATCTGTTACACAATTGTTAGAGCATAATAAAAGCAAGGGCTTAACGAAAACATTAGGAGCATTTGATTTAATTATGTTAGGAATAGGCTCGATAATTGGGACGGGAGTTCTAGTGTTAACTGGATTAGTAGCAGCAAAAGATGCTGGTCCAGCAGTTATTTTTTCATTTGTACTTGCAGCGATTGTTTGTGGATTTGTAGCATTATGTTACGCAGAAATTTCTTCTACACTCCCGACGTCAGGTAGTGTATATACGTACTCCTACGCAACAATCGGTGAGTTTGTGGCTCATTTAGTAGGTTGGACGTTACTCTCAATATATATCGTGGCAACAGCGGCTGTCGCTGGTGGATGGACAGGATATTTCCACAATTTAATAAGTGGATTTGGATTAGAGATACCAAAATCTCTATTAACGATTCCATCACAAGGTGGGATTATGAATTTACCAGCGGTAATCATTACATTGCTATTAACATGGATGTTATCGCGTGGTACGAAGGAAAGTAAACGTATTAATAACATAATGGTGCTAATTAAAATTGGAATGGTTGTATTATTTATTATGGTTGGTATATTCTATGTAAAGCCAGAGAACTGGGTACCATTTGCACCATACGGTTTAAGTGGAGTTCTTGCTGGTGGAGCAGCCGTATTCTTCGCTTTTATGGGCTTTGATATATTAGCCACTTCGGCAGAAGAAGTAAAAAATCCACAACGTAATCTTCCCATTGGTATTATTGTATCGTTAATCATATGTACACTTATTTACGTTATAGTGTGTCTTGTTATGACAGGGATGGTTTCCTATAAAGAATTAAATGTACCTGAAGCTATGGCTTATGCAATGGAAGTTGTAGGACAAGGGAAAGTCGGTGGTGTAATTGCTGCAGGGGCTGTAATTGGCCTTATGGCTGTTATTTCCTCGAGTATGTACGCAGCAACTCGAGTATTCTTTGCAATGAGTCGTGATGGACTGTTACCAAAATCGCTTGCGAAGATTAATAAGAAGACTGGAGCACCAACCTTTACAGTCGGATTGGCGGGAATAGGAAGTTCCGTAATAGCTGGGTTTATCAATTTAAAAGAACTGGTTAATTTAGTTAATATTGGTGGTTTAGTAACGTTTTCGCTAGTTAGTCTATCAGTTATTATTCTTCGTAAAACACATCCAAATTTAAAGCGTGGATTTGTAGTACCATTTGTACCTGTTTTACCAATCATATCAATTATATGTTGTTTATTCTTAATGCTAAATTTGCCATTAAGAACATGGGTATACTTCAGTATTTGGTTAGCCATTGGAGCAACGATCTATTTTCTTTATTCGATAAAGCACAGCAATCTAAAAGAGGAAACAATGTCAAAAGTACATGATAAAATTGCGAGATAATAATCACTGGAAAAATAGAAATAAATATATTAAAAAAGAACGTTTTTATATAAATTCGTTCTTTTTTATTAGCTTAATAGCGTTGGATTGCCGCTGGAATTCCAAAAACCCCAAAGTTTATTTTTAGAGTAAGTTGGGGGTTTTTGAACCAGAAAGATATATTTTAAATTATAAAAACTATGACAAAATTTATCTGGTTTTCCTTTTTGCCTACTTGCTAAATTCAGCAAGTAAAATATTTTTAAAAGGATCAGGACTGTTAGCTCTACCTGTACTGTTCAAATTGACGGTCAACGTATGCTTGCCGCCAAGTGTACCTCCAGCAAAAGTAACAAAACCTGGAATGCCACCTGTGTGTCCCCATATCGAGGCACCGTTTGGAAGCTTAGTTTCATAGATTCCAAGACCATATCCATTAATTTCTGCTCTTCCTGTAGGAACTGTAGTAAGCATTTGTTTTAGTTGCTGTTCCTTTAGTAATTTGCCACCGAGTAAGGAAGAAAAGAATGTGTTTAAGTCATCAGCGGTAGAAATCATATCTCCAGCCGAGCTAGCTATACTTGGGTTATAATAAGTAACGTCTTTTAGCTCACTTGCTCCGTCTGGTTGGGAATATCCGCGGGCATGCTTGGTGCCTGGAATAACACTTGAATTACCAGGTAGGAATGTATTCGACAATTCCAGCGGTTCAATAATCCGATTCTCAATCTCTTCCGCATAGCTGTTTCCGGTTATTTTTTCAATAAGGATACCCAGTAATACGTATCCTGTGTTTGAATAAGCCCAGCCCTTCCCAGGGACGAAGTCTGGGGGCAAAGAAAGCCCAATCTTCACTATTTCTTCAGCGGTATATGTTTTTTTTGTATTCATCATATCAACGTCTTTTGACTTTAAGTAGTCAGCGATACCACTTGTATGATTCAATATCTGCCGGATAGTAACCTGTTTACCATCATATCCGTTTCCTTGAATAACACCAGGCAACCATTTTTCGAGGGGATCGTCTATATTCAGGCGGTTCTCTCCAGCTAATTGAAGTACAACCGTTGCGGTGAACGTCTTCGTCACGCTGCCAATACGAAAGCGAAAATCTGTTTTCATTGGTTTCTTAGTGCTCAGATTCGCTACTCCAGCCGCATAACTCCACGTTTTTCCACCCTCAGAAGTTTTAGCAAGTATCCCCGGGAATCCAAGTTGCAGTGTATCCCGCATTGCTTGCTTGACGGAATTACGATCTTGTTGAGTGTTTGTGTGTAACAAACTAGATACATTTTGAGTGAGCTCTGCTTTTACAATTGAGGTTGGCGATGTGTATAGTAGGGAACTTCCAGTGATTACAAGGGCCAGACTTGCAAATGTAATTTGATTACGTATTTTCATAAGGCATTCCTCTCCTCTATTAATATTGTATAGGTGGTTGCTTACTGTTCCATATTAATCACACAGCTATCATCTCTATAAATGTTGTTTTACTAGCGCCACTCTGTCCTAACAAGTGGTAAATCCCTCTTTTTTTCACATGTATGCTAACTCTAGAAATTACTTCTTTTTCTTGAAATACTCTTGTTAACTGGTTTGTTTTTCATATATACGTCATATCTATTCCGCCTTTCACACCTCGTTATATTTTTATCATACACAATGAAACTTTCTTTTTTCTTACCCATTCCTTACAAATTACTTACGTTCAAAATAGCTTCTATAATAGGGTATAAGGAGGTTCTGTGCCGGAAAGAAAATATTTTTCAATAAATATATTAATCAAAAAGAAACACAGAGGTTTTTCACTTTTATGTTTTTTTTCGCCCTTTAAATATTAAAGAGTCGGTTTATTCTTAACAGGATAAATTCTGTTTTTTTCTAATGTGATTTTTCTTCTTGTTATACAATACAAATGATATTGTGTTGCATTAAACACTCCTAACGTTATTAAAATCACTTGTTTCTAAGTGGAAATTTATTTAATCTAAGGGGGGACTCCATATCCATCAGCTTAAGAAAAATAAACGCCCTTAAAACGAAAAAACGTTATTCCCTCTGTAGAAATGTACAGAGAGAATAACGTTTTTTATGACTCTTTCTATTCAAAATGAACTACAATTGCTTACCGATAAATTACCTCAACATATGTCATTATATATGTTGGATAAATTATCGAGAAAAATAGGATTTGTTCAACAGGAAAATAAATGAATTTATTTCCCTTTCTCTTTATTATTCTAGGTTATCATTACACTTGAAGTAATAGCTTGTATCAAGCCTTTATCACTATTAAAGCAGGAAGCATACGAGGATAATATAACGAGTAACATGACACAAAACGTGTGCAATCATCGCATATTGCAATCCTAGCTTCCGATACAGCCAACCAAAGATCATTCCAAAAATACCGTTGAGTAAGAAGCAGCGTATCAAAATAAGAGCGTTCAGGCTACCAAAGGTCGCAATCGTTGCCGGAATATGTCCTGCTGCAAACAAAAGTGCTGATACAGTGTTAGCAACTACAAATACCCATACTGGGATATTCTCTTTGTTTTTGCTAGGGCAAACAGCACCGCCATCTGAAGCAGTAGAGGAAAACAGGAATAATATTTTTTAATGATATTCCTACACTCTGCAATCACTTCATCAAAAGGCTTTTCAGCGAAAGCGGACGCAAGCATGTGATATAGATTTTTAATATCATCTGCGTCATTTGGGGTTTGTATCCAATTAACTCATCTATACTAATGTTAAAATATGTTGCCAATTGAGGAAGAAAGGTAATGTCAGGATAACTCTGTCCTGTTTCCCATTTTGAAACAGATGCTTTTGTAACACCAATATATTCCGCCAGCTCATCCTGTGTAATACCTTTTTCCCTGCGCTTTGCGATAAGTGTTGTAGCGATATTGATTTCTTTCATTTCATCACCTCAGTTATAATTATACAGGTTATTGTCACACAAACGATGGATTTAAAGTTGATTTTCGTTGATAAAATCAACCACAGGGAAACTCAAAATAATTTTCTTAATAGAGTCCTGGCGCATCGCTATTAAACTAACAAAACAAACTTTCCATCAAATGAAAAATACGCTATTCTTTCTGTAGAATCATAGGAAAGGATGGCGTTTTTGATTGGACATTTCACTTCAAAGTGAAATACTTGATTTATTCAACAGATGAAAACCGGCAGGGCTCGAAATAAAACTTTCTCAACACACAAATTACCAATTTTTGTATAATTATATTAACAATTAAAAATAAATAACCTATAATAAATTACAAATCCTAATGTATATTAGCTTCTATATATAGGTAATATTAAATAAACTACAAAATAATTAATGAAGAAGTGTGTTTCATATACTTCATTAACAAAAAATTACCATTATTAATAATTAACTTTAAAATGTTAAATTTCAACAAAAGATAGATAAGGAGAAATGGTCATGTCAAAAGTTCTTGTTATAGGCTTTCCGGGTGAGGGACATATTAATCCAACCCTAGCAATCGTTGAAGAATTGATACGTAGAGGAGAAACGGTAGTTTATTATTGTATTGAACAATATAGGAACAAGATTGAAAAAACAAGGGCATCATTTCGGCCTTATGAAGATTTCACCTCACAAATCGATATTATGAAAAAAATAGATGAAGGGCACAATCCTTTAGAAATGATCTATCGCATAGTAAACGTCGCAGACAAAATAGTACCTACAATTTTAAAGGAAATAAAAGAAGAATCCTATGATTATGTAATTTACGATAATAATTTTATTGTAGGGGTTATGATTGCTAATGTATTAAGATTACCCAAAATTTCTTCTTGTACCACTTTTGCTTTTAATCATCATATGTCTTTTGGTTCAACGTCTAAATTAAATGAAATAACGAAAAGTTCTCCGATGTATCAAGTGTGTTTAGACACGATGCAGAAATGGGAAAAACAATACAATATTGTTTGTAATAGTTTATTCGACATCATGAATCAGCCAGGGGACATTACAATCGTATTTACCTCAAAGCTATATCAACCACGTGCAGAATTATTTGATGACTCGTTTATATTTGTTGGGCCTTCTATTAGTCCAAGAAAAGATGTTAGTCATTTTCCTATTGAAAAGCTCAAAACAGAAAGAGTAATTTTTATTTCCATGGGTACTGTATTCAACCAGCAACCAAAATTCTACGAAACATGTTTCGAAGCTTTTCAAGATATGGAAGCTACTTTTGTGCTAGCAGTCGGGAAAAAAACAGATATTAGCCAATTTAAAAACATTCCTTCCAATTTTTTAGTATACAACTATGTATCACAATTAGAAGTTTTGCAACATACTAATGTATTTATTACACATGGCGGAATGAACAGCTCCAGTGAGGGATTATATTTTGGTGTACCACTTGTCGTTATTCCTGTTGCTGGTGACCAACCAATCGTTGCAAAACGAGTGGAAGAATTAGGAGCTGGTATTCAATTAGATCGTTTACAGCTTACTGCTAAAATGCTGTGTGAAGCAACAGAACAGGTGCTAAATAATAAGGAATTCTCTCAAAATAGTCATACAATAGGAAAGTCTCTTAAAGAAGCTGGAGGTTATAAGAAAGCAGTAGATGCTATATTTAATTTCAAGAAAAGGTTTGTTTAATAATTCGATTTCTCTTGCAAGTTTTTCTAAGAATACGGGCGTTACATATCGCTCTAATTCTTCAAAAAATGTACAAAGGCAATAAAATAGTTGCATTTTAATCTAAAAAACTAAGGGCAATACTACAGTTTGTATGTAGTATTGCCCTTTAAAGTTGTAAGATGAATAATAATGAAAAAGCTATAAGAGGGGGCTCGTCCCATACCCATCAAGCTAACAAAATGGACTACCTCCAAAACAATAAAAGTGAGTTTCATTATTATAAAGACATAAAGTTTCCGTTTTGGGGGAAACTAATCTTTTAACTTGATGGTGATTTAGCTGAATTCCTTTATATATTTAGCTATATCTGATTATCAGAAGAAACTGAAAATATCTGTGATTTCTAGAGATGCGAACTGATATTGTGGATAAATATAAAGCCGATGGAACAAAATAAAACTAATTAAGCAAAAAAACTTGCAAAACTAGAAAGAGGGATGTATATTATCGATGTATCAATTATTGATATATCAATTAATTTTCGGTAAGAAAGAAGGGGTGAGTTTTGGCAACATATTATTCAGAAGAAGCCGAAATTTTATATAAGCTACAAAGTTTGAACAAAGTAATTGGTACGAAGTTTGAAGCATGCACGGGCATCAGTCAATCTCGATTGGAATTACTCGCATTGCTCTATCAAATTGATGAAATTAGTCAAAGCGACCTTCAAAAAAAGGTGAATATTGATGGCGCAGCCATCACCAGACACGTTAAACAGCTTGAAGCCAAAGGAATAGTATTAAGAAGAAAGAAACCTGAAGATAACCGTATAACACTTGTTCGGTTATCTGAGCAAGGACGAGAACAAATCGAGTCTTCCAAGAAAGAAAAGGAACGTTTTATGAAGGAAATGCTCGTTAATGTCAGTGTGGAAGAACGCAATGTACTTATTTATATACTGTCACAGATGCAAAAAAATGTAGAGAAGATTAAAGCATAGAGGAGTGTTTATACATGGGAACTACATTAAAAACAAACGATTTTATGAAAATCATGAAAGGACGTCGATCCATACGTAATTATGATCCAACAGTCAAAATCGGCAAAGAAGAGATGGCCGAAATATTAAAGGAAGCTACCACAGCACCGTCTTCAGTTAATGCACAGCCATGGCGTTTTCTTGTTATCGAAAGCGCGGAGGGGAAAGAAAAGCTTGCGAAACTTGCTAAATTTAATCAATCACAAGTTTCCACTTCATCTGCTGTCATAGCAGTATTTGCAGATATGAACAACGATGACTATATAGAAGAAATTTATTCAAAAGCTGTTGAACTAGGATATATGCCGCAAGAGGTAAAAGACAGACAAGTACAAGCGTTGACTGCACATTTTGAAAAGCTTCCAGTGCAAGAGAATCGCGAAACTATTCTGATTGACTCAGGTCTTGTCTCCATGCAGTTAATGCTGACAGCGCGTGCACATGGATACGATACAAATCCAATTGGGGGCTATGACAAAGAAAATATCGCTGAAGTCTTCGGATTAGATAAAGAACGTTATGTACCAGTTATGCTTCTATCCATCGGAAAAGCAGCAGATGAAGGATATGCTTCATACCGTCTCCCCGTCGATAGAATTGCACAATGGAAATAATATAAAACTGATATTAGCGAACAGAGAGGGGAGAATAGTGTGTGGAAATACTTGCGGCGATTTTAGTGGGAATCGTAGCATTAGAGCATTTATTCATTATGATTCTTGAAATGTTTTTTATTGATTCAAAGGTGGCAAAACGATCTTTCAAATTGCCGAAGCATTTAGAAGGAGATCGGAACGTAGCCGTCATGTTTGCAAATCAGGGTCTATATAATGGATTTCTAGCTGCTGGTCTTATTTGGGGACTCATACTTGGATTCAATCCAATTGGCCATATGATTCAATTGTTTTTCGTAATTTGTGTGGTGGCGGCAGCCGTTTTCGGAGGCATTACATCCAACAAGTCAATTATTGTGAAACAGGGACTTCCAGCTATTTTAGCACTGGTTACCCTTTTGGCTGTGATATAGAACCCGATCTTTTCAATAACAAGAACCCATTTTTGAAAAAAATATAAAAATGCTAATTAATCATACTAAGCTTTACAAAAGATACAAAATGTTAAACTCGTGAAAACCAGTGATATCATGTATACGTATGGATATCACTGGTTTTTGTATGGATATTTAAAATGAGAGCTCTTTTTATTAAGCTAATAAACAATAGCGTTGAATAATTGAACTCCCCCCACTTAACCAACGCTTGAAGTGTGGAACTCCTACGAACAATAACGTATCTTCATCCATATTTTATTAAATTAAATCTATATAATTTCACGTACCATAATAAATTTGTAAATTAAATTTCAGAAATAGGTCTACTAACATCTTATAAATTCTCTTATAGCTAAAATGAAAATTTTCAGTTAAACTGAGAATTTAAAGAGAGGTAAGAGTACATGCTTCTAATAAAATATAGTTTTAGTAGACAGCAAGCTGTATAGGATCATTAAGAGTTTTTTAGATAACTTAAGGTGTAACTAATGAAAATTCAGTTGTAATCAGTGAGGAATTTTTCATTCTTTTATTAATGTTTGGTTGAAACATGAGGAATTTTACTGTCTAAAAATAGTGAGATATAACAATTCGATGATTAAGACAAGTAACATTTTAGGTACTTATTTTTAATAATTTCACATACTATATTTTTTTATAAAAAATAGGAAAAAAGAAATAAATGTCGAATATATCGTAAGCATTAGATGAAAGCCAAAGAAAACAAAATAAGAGGGGTATATATGAAAATGGAACCAATGGAGGTAGCTAAACAAGTTCTAGCATCTCAATTTCCAACTTGTGATGCGGCTCTTTTAGGAGGAAGTATTGCAAGGAGAGAAGGAACAAAAACATCGGATCTGGACATTATTATTTTTGATGGCACGCTTCCGGCTGCATATCGTGAATCTTTCATAGCTTACGGGTGGCCTGTTGAGGTGTTTGTGCACAACTTTACATCTTATAAAGACTTTTTTGCGAGTGATTGTAAACGTGGTCGTCCTTCTTTACCACAGCTCGTTGTAGAAGGAATTGTGTTAAAAGATATTAAGGGCATCATACCAGCTATAAAAAAAGAGGCGCAATGTCTTTTGGAAAAAGGACCTGAGCCTTGGACAAAAGATATGATACAGCAGAAACGTTATTTTATTACAGACGTGTTAAACGACCTTATTGGTGCCACAAAACGAGAAGATGAATTGTTTATCGCAGGTCATCTTGCCACTCTCCTTCATGAGTTTATATTGCGAATGAATAACTGCTGGACTGGACAATCGAAGTGGTTTATGAAGACATTAAAGAAATATGATGAACAGTTTGCCGAAGAGTTTGTAGCAGTGTTTGAACAATTTTATAAAACAGGAGAGAAAGAGCAAGTTATTGCATTTGTGAATGGTATTTTAGACATGTACGGAGGAAGACTTTTTGATGGTTTTTGTATAGGGAAGGTTAAAAAGTGAGGAGAAATTAGACAATGAGTTTACCGAATATTCGATTAAGAGAATTATCATTAGATGATATAGAAGATCGCTATCAATGGTCATTAGATAAAGAAATAACGAGGCATTTGGTGGTTCCAGATCAATATCCACCATTCACGCGTGAAGATACAAGAAGGTGGATTGAAATGTGTATTAATCGAACAAATGGGTATGAGCAAAGAGCGATTTGCTCTGAAGAAGGTGTACATATCGGCTGGGTAGATTTGAAAAATTTTGATAAAACAAATAAAAATGCAGAACTAGGAATTGCGATTGGAGATAGGCAATATTGGGGACAAGGATATGGAATGGCGGCTCTGTACCACATGTTGCAAATTGGCTTTAGGCAATTCAATTTAGAAAAAATTTGGCTGCGGGTAGATGCAGACAATGCGAAAGCAATGAAAAGTTATGAAAGAGCGGGATTTGTATGTGAAGGATTGATGAGAAAAGACCGACTGAGACGAGGAGAATTTGTTGATCGTTATCGATTTAGTATGCTGAAAGAGGAGTTTACAGAAATGCTACGAAGTGATAACCAAACTATAAAAAAATAAAGTATAAATACATGGCAGGATATATTAGATTTTAAACAGTATTCGTATTCTATTACATTGAAACATACACCAGAATTTCTAGAATCTATTCCAAAACACTTGCATCTACCTTTATCTTATGCGAAATAAGGAGGAACTTGAAATGAAGGAAACTGATTTATGTCTGGAGAAAAATAACGGTTATTTTATTTCAAAAAATAAAGATTTGTTGCAAATTGATATCATTCATAGTTTTCTTTGCAATGATTCCTATTGGGCAAAAGGAATACATAAAGAATTAGTTGTAGAAGCAATTAGAAACTCGCCGCTTTGCTATGGCGTATATGATAGCGAAACGAATGAACAAGTAGGTTTTGCAAGAGTAATCACAGATTTTGTTCGCTTTTCTTGGTTAGCAGATGTATTTATTCTTCCTACGTGCAGAGGAAAAGGTTTAAGCAAGTGGTTAATTGAGACGATAGTAAACCATCCAAAGTTGAAAGGTACGCGGTTTATGTTAGTTACGCAAGATGCTCATACGTTATACGAGCAGTATGGATTTGAGAAAATTACAGAACTAGAGAAATTCATGATGAGAAAGTTAAACATGGAAGTTGTTATAGAAAGCTATGGATTAGAGTCATAGTATAAAAAAATATATAATAATATTATGTAAACTTAAAAATAATGATATAAAAGAAAATTTTTCTATTTTTATATGAAAGAAAGGAAGTAGCATAATGATTAGAATCTTGACTGAAACTGATGCGGAAAATTATTGGAATTTACGTTTAGAAGCACTAAAGAAAAATCCAGAGGCATACGTTACTACATATGAAGAAGCAATGCAAAAGAAAGAACCTTTCAAGCAAGCGGCACAAAATTTAAAAGCAGAAGATAACTATACGTTCGGGGCTTTTGATGAGAAGAATAGTTTAGTAGGAATTGTAACACTATTAACAGAATCAAGAGCAGCACTCCGTCATAAAGGACACATCGTAGGAATGTATGTAAGTTCTCAAAGCAGAGGGAGGGGATATGCAAGAAATCTAATACAAGAAATCGTGAAAAAAGCAAAGACTCTAAATATAGAACAAATTGGTTTATCGGTTGTTTCTGACAATATTTCGGCCAAAAAATTATATCATTCAATTGGATTTGGAACGTATGGTGTAGAAAAAAAAGCATTGAAAACTGGTGAAATATATCGGGATGAAGAGTATATGGTGTTATTTTTATAAGAAATATACATAAAAAAGTGAAATAGATTTAATTGGTACAGCTCTATAAAAAAACAGAAAGGATGATAGATATCCAAGCGAACTCTATCTCTATTACATATCTTAAAATATAGGTAGAGGAGGTGATTATAATATTTCGAATTATTGATTACCAAGCAACAGAGCCGCTTCGTAAGGTAGATGAAGCAAAATCTTTTAATATTCCACAATCTCCAAAAAAAGTTAAATTGGCAGAGCTACAAGTTCATATTCCGAAAAAACATGCACGCGAAAATCATGTGGAACTGATTTTAACTGTTGGTATAAAAGGGATTACTGGTATCGCTCAAATTGTGTTTAGAGTTTTTCGTGATGATAAAGAAATCTTTATGGCTCAAGAAGGGATAGAATCTGCTGACTCAGAACAATTTTATATCGTAACATTTCAAGCTATAGACACGAATGTAAAAGCTGGTTCTCATAAGTATCGTGTAACTGCTGAGAATATTACTCCAGGTACAACGGCTGCTGTTGTCGGACCACTGTCTTTTAGTGCTCTAGCTATAGCAAAAGACCATGATTGTGACGAATAATATATGAAGAATATAAATTGGGAACGCCTTTATATTTTTTAGGGAGGGAGGGCTTCTCCCTTCCTTTGTTAATGATAGAAGGATTATAAGAAATTTATTATTATCAGCCTCATTTTCGTTAGCTATGTCTTGGACTGGAATGAGTCTTGTTGTAGTTGGGATGATTCTACATAGTTATGTGGCAGTTATGAAGAAAAAAGAGGGAAAAATAACAGCATGAGAAGATGATCTTATATGGTTATCTATTTATATTGCATAAAAGAGAGAGTATGAATGGTTGTTATCATACATACTCTCTTTGTATTTTTAGTTGTTCTTTTACTTTTTGTTAAATATTAAGAAAAATATGATAATATAGAAATGGAATTTATAAGAAATTATATTTCCTATATAGCATGGAGGATTTTTTATGAATATAAATGACATAATTGCAAAAACAAAAACACCAAATACAATTCATACAATTGCAAGTGATTTGCGGAAGTTAGGTGTTGCAGAGGGAATGACCGTTATTGTACACTCATCTCTCAGTTCGATTGGCTGGGTAAGTGGAGAAGCTTTGGCGGTAGTAGAAGCTTTAATGGAAGTTGTTACAGAAGAAGGAACAATTGTTATGCCAACACAAACGAGCGATTTATCCGATCCGAAAAATTGGCAAAGGCCACCGGTTCCAGAAGGTTGGTGGGAAATTATCCGTGAAAACGTCCCACCGTTTCATCCAGAAACAACACCGACGCGAAGTATGGGGAAAGTAGTGGAATGTTTTCGTACTTATCCAAATACAAAGAGAAGTAATCATCCTTTACATAGCTTTGCAGCGTGGGGAAAGAATGCAGAACAAATTACCGAAAATCACAAGCTTTCTCCTAGTTTTGGAGAACAGTCACCTTTACAAAAAGTATATGATTTAGATGGATATATATTGCTAATTGGGGTGGATCATGATTCCAATACATCACTTCATTTATCTGAAGTTCGTGCGCAATATCGAGATAAAATACAAATTGGGGCACCGATTATTGAAAATGGAGTTCGTATATGGAAAGAGTATGAGGAATTCGAATATGATTCTGATGATTTTGAGCCGCTAGGAAAGGCATTTGATGAAACAGGAATGGTTACATATGGAACGATTGGAAATGCATCATGTAAATTAATGAAACAACAAAAAGCTGTCGATTTTGGAACAGAGTGGTTTTTGACACAAAAGCAAACGAAGAAAATTTTTAATTAAAGGATGGAGAACATGAAGGATAAAAAGGTATTAATTACAAGCGGCGGTTGTTTAGAAAAGTGGGATCAAGTAAGAGGGCATACAAATTTGTCAACTGGAAGAATGGGAAGACTTCTTGCGGAAGAAGCTTTAAATGCCGGGGCTTCTGTTGTATATTTACACGGGTATTTTGCAGAGAAACCTGAAGCAGATGATAGTCTTTCGTCCTACTCTTTTGAAGGAATTGTCGATTTACAAGATAAAATGAAACAAATAATTACTAGTGAAAAAATAGATATTGTTATTATGGCGGCGGCTGGATCAGACTGGATTGTTGATAAAATTGTCGATCAAGACGGAAATGTAATGAATGAAATAGGTAAATTATCAAGCGATATGCCGCCAGTTATTCATTTTAAGAAAGCTCCAAAGGTATTAGCACAAATTAAACAATGGGATCCAAATGTTGTATTAGCTGGATTTAAATTAGAAAGTGGTGTAAATCAACAAGAATTACTAAATAGAGCGCAAGTTCGAATGCAAGGTTCACAAGCAGATTTTATGGTTGCGAATGCTTCGGATGCGTTATATAGCTATGAAACGAACCACTACATTATTTCTAAAGATGGTGACGTGCAAGTGTGTAACGATAAAGCAGCTACAGCAAAAAATTTGATTGATAAAATTGCAATGGTTCATTCTGAAGAGAAAAAATTGCTTATTCCCCACTCATAATAGGCAGGAATATACGTATATATCACTAAAAGGTAATTCTGGGAATCATACATAGATATATTGAGTGAAATAAGGGGGCAAGGGGATGGAAAATCTACTAAAAAAAGCAATCCAACTGCGCATCGAGAAAAAATTTGTTCAATCAAGAGAGATATTGTTAGGTTTAACAAACTTTACGCAAGATCCAGAAGTCTTGTATCAATGTGCATGGACGCATGATGCGATGGGAATGGAAACTGAAGCTATCCCATATTATGAGGAAGCTATTGAATTAGGATTAGAAGGAGAAAGCTTACGTGGTGCTTATATCGGTTTAGGGAGTACATATCGCTGTATTGGGGAATATGAGAAAGCGATTGATGCATTAGAAGCTGGAATAGAGCGTTATCCAGATGATGATATCATGAAAGTGTTTTTATCCATGGCAAAGTATAATGTACAATCTCATGAAGAAGCGATGAAGCTCCTGCTAGATGTGGCAATGAAAACGGAAAGTGTAAAAACATATGCAAAAGCAATTACATTTTATAAAGAGCGTTTAAATGAAATCTTTAAATAAAATGGTAGGGTTAAAAGTAAATAACTACCGGCCGAAAAATGAAACATTTAGCCGGTAGTTAAGGGTACTGAAATAACAACATTCTTTAATGAGTACTTGTTATTTCGGGATGATTACAAATGCATTTGGAAGATATCGCATTCCTATGGAGGTTTCAGTTGCAGGTTTAAGCTGTAATTCTCCTTTATAAATCATCGTTGAAGAACCTCCACCGTCTAAGGCAAATGCATCTATACATCCATATTTTTGGAAAATGGATACCATATCTCTCATAGAAGCACCACGGTGGTGCTTGTTCCAATAAAATCTTCCGTCTGTTACAATCATTATTACATTCCCTTGTGAATCTTGTCCGATTCCTGTTCGGGGCGCCCAGCCATATGCTTCTTCAATTTGATCCGTCACTATATCTTTTCCGTCTACAATCAGTTGCGGTCCGAATGTAACAGCTTGTGTTACGTTCATATGTTCTAACTCATTAATGGAGTATGTTCCTGTAATGAATTGTCCTTTTTTTGTGAATCCGCAAACAGCATTACGTGCATCTCGACTAAATCCAGGCTCTGAACGAATAATGCCATCAGAAATTGCAATCCCTATGACTTCTCCGCCACGCCCAACACCTCCTGGATCTTTAAATCCCCCTGCGTTGATACCTCCAATAGCACCATTTTGTTCAATGAGATCAGATAATGGTTGTCCTTGATTATGATATTTGGAACTTACTAAATGAATGGTAGTCGGATCGTTAACCTTCATTATTTTTGCTGTGAAATGTGAATCTTCGTGCGTTTCAACTGTTACAGATAAGTGCTGTTTTTTACGCGAAAACAAAAAATTGGGAAGTTTTGATTTTTGGGTGGGCGGTGCATAAATAGCAGTTTCCAATTGTTGAATTTCACTTTTTGACAAAAGCAGTCTTGCGAATTGCGGGTGCTGTGATGACAGAATAGATCCTCCGATCATTTCGCGAAGTTTATGGCCAGCGCTTGTAGCGTACAACCAAATCACTCCTCCTGCTAGGACAATGAGGAGTACGAGACTTATTCGTTTTATTCCCTTTTTTATCCTTCGTTTCATATGAATACCTTCTTTTTTTCATAGTATGTCACATTTATTATTTTTCAACACAATTAAAAACCGGCAAGCATAAAGCTTACCGGTTTTCATCGTAAAAATTAGAAAAATATGATAAAATGAAAGAGTAACTCATGGCCAGGGTGGTTGTTCTATTATCACTTCTCTAATGAAGGGGGGTGATAATTTGAGTGAACTTTCGTTACTTTTGCAAGGTGGTCTTTTTCTCATTGCATTGCTGACGTTTGTTGTGTTATTAATTGACAAGCTCAAAAAATAACAACCCACTCTACGCCAATAGAAGGTGGGTTGTTTCATTCATAAGAAACAAAATAGGATAATGAATAATCCACTCTGCTGAGTTATATGGGACTAGTGTGTTGCCGCACACTAGTCTTTTTTTATTCATATGCTAATTTGATTTATTTATTTGATTGTATCGTTCTTTTCATTGTTATTATAGCACAATCCTGTTTATGTAAGAAAGGAGACCGTATGTTCCTATTTTTGTGATGATATTGATTATTTTTTAAGATCGAATTGTGCTTGTCGTTTTAAATAATCCATTCATATATTCTTTTAAACTTTTTTTGTAAAACTCTTGATTGATTGTATCATTTACACCAATAATTGGTGACGGAAGGTCGTATGTTTTTTGAGAAAGATGAACAACGACATCAAATACATCGAAGAGACGAATAAAGCAGAATAAGCCATCTTTGTCACTTAATAAAATGAAATAATGATTTTCGTAATCAGTATTTAATGTGTTCCACAATGAGCTTTTGCTTAAATCTCGCACAATATTTCTATCTTTTAATTCAATAAAATCTACGTTGAATAAAATGTTAGAAATTGCAACTGCGTCTGGATCATGAAAATAACCATCTATTGTATTTACAGCAAATAAATAAGCCATTTTCAATAAACTCATCTTATATTTGCGATTATCAAGCAGTAATTCGCGTTGAATGGAACCGGAAACTTTTTTTATTCGTTCTTCTTTCCATATTTCATCATGAAGTGAGATATCGTGTCTTTTACATAGTTTCATAATAAGGGAATTTGAAAATTGAAATTCGTCGGTATCAGTTTCGTCATTTGTATATTCTTCATCATATATATCAAGAAGAGGGGAGTCAATTTGATGTTTAAGTTGATCAATTTTATACTGTATTAATTTATGGCTAATTAATGGACGATCTACATTTGTTATTATTTTTTCATGACATGTTTCACACACTGTATTGATATAGTAATATCCACATAACACTTCTGGAATAACATATTGTTCTATATGTTGTTTTTCTTTTTCTTTTTCTCTACATATACTGCACATGGTCATAGTTATCACCTTTTAGTTGCAAATTTTTATATGTCTTTATTGTAGTGTATTTATTTTGTTTTTGGAATAAAGAACGAGGAAATAGCATGTAAAATTTCGTTTTGATTTGTTACAATTAGAGGAGAAATTTAAAAGGAGGATTTTTTTTTGAAATCGAGAGCTCATTTTTGGACATTAGAAGTGCTGATGGTTGTAACGATTATTTTTATCTGTACAAAAATTTCGTTTTTATTTCAGCCAATCGGTATTTTTATTTCCACATTGTTTTTCCCTATTTTAATTGCTTTATTTCTTTATTTTATGTTTAACCCAGTTCTTCTTTTTTTAGAGAACAAAAAAGTGCCGCGTAATTTAGCTATTTTGCTGCTGTACGTATTCATTATTGCATTAATAGCCGTTTCGGTTGGTGTTGTGGTTCCAACTCTTTCTCATCAACTTATGGATTTAGTAAAGAATATGCCAACTTATATTAAGGTAGGGAAAGAATACATAGCAGATTTATCAAATCATAGGTTATTTCAATGGCTTACAACACAAGATTATGTTTCACTTGAAGTATTAGAAAAGAATGCTCTCAATTATTTGAAAGATGTACCAAATACGCTTACATCGAGTGCGAGTGTATTATTTGGTATAATTACAAACGTTGCATTAGTAATTTTCACAGTTCCATTTATTTTGTTTTATATGTTTAAAGATGGACATAAATTTCCTGGAGCAGCAGTTCGTTTTTTACCAGAGTCGTATCGTGAAGAAGGGCGTCGTGTCTTAAAAGAAATGAATGAAACTCTTGCTGCATACATTCAAGGCCAAGCGCTTGTTTGTTTATTTGTTGGGGCTTTTACATTTGTTGGTTATTTAATCATAGGGATGCCTTATGCTTTTGTTTTAGGAGTTGTGGCGGCAATCACAAATATTATTCCAAACTTAGGTCCGTTCATTGGGGCAGCGCCCGCGGTTATTGTTGGATTATTTGTATCACCGGTGCAAGCGTTATGGGTTATTGTAGTTGTAACGATTGTTCAGCAATTCGAAAGTAATATTCTATCACCACGAATTATGAGTGAAAAATTAAACATTCATCCGTTAACGATTATCGTGTTAATTCTTGGTGTCGGAAATTTTGCGGGAATTATCGGGATGATTTTAGCTGTACCAGCATATGCTGTGACGAAAACAATCGTTTTAAATGTAGTAAGGCTGTTTCAATTGAAAAAGAATAAGAAGTAGAAAGAAGACCAGTTACGTATTGTAGCTGGTCTTCTTGTATTTTAGTACCGATAGTATGGTTTTATTCCAGCAGTAGATTTTTCAGATTCTGCAAACTACTTTGCTCTATGTTACAAGTTTAATAAAGATAACTTTCAATAGTGCTGTATTTTTCTATAATTTCATTGTAGATCTCATCTATATATTCACGCCGTACCTCCAACATTGGTTTTACACGCTCGGGTGAGATTTGAAAAAGAATCATCCATCTAATAAATTCTTCATAGCTTTCATGATTATATCTCCGGTTACACATAATGAAATTCTTTTAAATACTTATCTTCGTTTATTTAACATTCTCACATAAGATTATGATTTGTTATGCAGAGTCTACCTCCGCAATCCAAATCATAATTCGCCGTTTTGACAAAATCATTCTAAACATCTCCTTTCATTGTTATTTGTTATTAAAAAATTAAAGGTGGTTATAAAACGAAATTTGACGATCTTTTACTTCGTCCATGATCTTTTGAACACGTTGTTCATGTTCAAGTTCTTCTCTAGATAGACGTGTTTTTTGAATCGTAATCGTTAAAAAGAATACATGAAATGTCATATACTGTTTACTCCTCTCGAGTGAATAAATTTGTAAGAAGGCGAAAATCGCACAAAAAAGCCACAGGAAGACAAATTGCTCCTGCGGCAAGGCGTGAAAAAGCCACAGGAAGGCATTCGACCTCCTGTGGCAGAATTATTTAATCATAATAAAGGCGATTTTCAATTCTCCATATGGGTGGTCGAATATATATTTGATTGTAAGACAGATGCTACATAAACACTTATTTTCATCATTTCATTCGACCTCCTTTGGAAATTTTTTCTTACTTAAGTAAGTATATACAATTAGGTAACTTTTGTAAACCCTTGAAATGTAAAAATAGGATAAAAATTTTGAATTTTGATGAAATCGCATAACTTCTAAGGGAAATGTTATCGAAAATGACGAATTATTAGTGTGAGGAGGGATGGGAATGAAATTATTAATCTTAGGTGGATCACGCTTTTTAGGAAGAGCTGTTGTTGAAGAAGCATTGAAGAGAAACCACGAAGTGACTATTTTGAATCGGGGTAACAACAATGATATTTTCAAAGATAAAAAAGTAGAAGTGCTTATCGGTGACCGAGATAGAGACATAAATGTACTGAAGGGAAGAGTATGGGATGCAGCAGTTGATACGTGCGGATTTGCTCCGCGAACTGTAGAGAAGTCCACATCTATGTTAGCAAATCATGTCCGGCATTATACTTACATCTCTAGTTTGTCTGTATATAAAGATTGGATTCCAATGGGAATTACAGAAGATTATGAAGTGCAAGCTTTATCGGAAGAAAAAGCAGCAGAAATTAACCGGAGTGCCACAGGGACTACTTACAACGAGTATTATGGTCCTTTAAAAAGATTATGCGAAATAGAAGCTGAGAAACATTTGCCGGGTCAAGTACTGTCTGTAAGAGCGGGGCTTATTGTCGGCTCAAATGATTATTCAGATCGGTTACCTTATTGGATAAAACGAATCGCAAAAGGTGGCCGAGTATTAGCGCCAGGAAATCCCAAAAGAAGAGTGCAATTTATTGATGTGAAAGATTTGGCGATTTGGATTGTTAACATGATTCAACGAAATATTACAGGAATTTATAATGTGACAGGACCAGACTATCCATTAACAATGGAGCGGTTATTAGAAAGTTGCAAAGGTATAACAAATAGTGACGCAGAATTTGTTTGGGTAAGTGAAAAGTTTTTACTTGAGAACAATGTAGCACCTTGGACTGAAATGCCGTTATGGATACCGGAGGAATTTGCTCTTCCAGAAGAGAAAGAACCTTGGCGAGGTGACGGTTCATTTAATATTGATAAGGTGTTAAGTACGGGGCTGACATTTCGCTCACTTGAAGAAACTATTTTTGATATTTGGAAGTGGGAACAGTTGCATAGTGAAACCGAAGAACGAAAAGCAGGGTTAGCATTTGAAAAAGAACAACAATTATTGAAAAGTTGGATGGAGGCACAACCATTGTCATGAGTTTTCAAGCAGATTCTCTTTTAAAAACAGCAATTAGCACAGTACTATTTCCATTTACAGCTGTAAATATGTACATAAGAAAAAAGAATGCAACGAAAGAGCCTGGAAGTATTGTAAATGTAGATGGTCGTAATGTTCATACTATGATTTCTGGTGAAGAAAATGGAAATCCGACTGTTATTTTAGATGCAGGATTAAGTGGTAATTGCTTAGCTTGGTGTCTTGTCCAGCCTGAATTATCAAAGTTTACAAGGGTGGTTTCTTTTGACCGGGCTGGATATGGCTGGAGTGATACGAGAAGTGGTTTATCGACTAGTCAAGAAGTAGTCAATGATTTGAAAATTGCTTTAGAAAAAATGCAAATTGCTCCTCCTTATATTTTAGTAGCACATTCATTTGCAGGACTAAATATGCGTTTATTTGCAAGTCAATATCCTGATGAAGTGGAAGGAATTGTATTGGTTGATGCTGTACATGAAAATCGATATTTAAAGGAGGAAATGAACGAGGAGAGATTACAACAATACGTAAAAAGTGTAAAACAAATGAGATTAGGATATATTACTTCTACGATTGGTTTGCCGCGTTTATTAAAGATGCCAGTAGGAGGCAGGAGCCTTCCGGCGCAAGTTCAAGATCACGTAAAACATGTGGGATACACTGCCGGAGCATATGAAGCTGTCTATAAAGAGATGCTGTATAGTGAAGAGTCAGCGAAACAAGTAAAACGAGCAAATAGCTTACGAGAAAACTTGCCGGTAATCGTGATTAGTTCTAACAATTCAGATCCAACATGGAAAGAGCTGCAGCAACTTTTATGCCAACTAACAAACTGTACAAAGCATATTCAAACAGAGAATGGTCATTCGATTCAGTTGGAAAATCCGGAGGTCGTGATAAAGACCATACTAGAACGGATGTAAATGCTATTATATTTAAAGAATAAAGGACGGTTACTACGTGTTGAAATCTTTTAGAATAAAGTGTTGAGAAGATCAAGGTTTCTATAAAAATAAGAGAAACCTTGATCTTTTTATTTTCTTTATAGCATTACCTTATATGATTAAATCAAAAATAATAAATTGGAAAAATATATAAATTATAAGTAAAAAATATGTATAAAAGAATACACTTGTAGAAGGAGGGATGGGGGATGAAAGGTTGGAAAGATGACATTTTTAAAATACTTGGAGTATGGTCGCTACTTGGTGCTTATATCATTTTAACGATGACTATGCGCTACTCATGGGCTACCGTGTATCAAAGCTTAGCTGTAATCGGGGTACTTATCATTGGAATAGTGTGGTATTTTGCGATAACAAATGTAATGTGTGCAAACACGTTGTTTCTAAGAGGAATGCGTGTAACTTTATATCTCGCTTATGCGTGGTCATGTTGGATGCTTCGAAATATTTACGGTGTAGAAAACGAAGAAGTATGGCTCTCTGTTAGTTGGTTACTTCCAGCGTTATATCTTTATGTAACAGACAAAAAAGCAGAATGGTATGTGCTTGGAGGCGGAGCGTTACTTTTCTTTTTATCAACGATAAACGAAATGAAGTGGTTTACTGTTTCAGATAAATGGCAATCTATTATAATAACTATCGCTTCCCTTATATGGTACCGAATTGAGCTGAAAATGCCGGGGCGTTATTTATTTTACACAACTAGTTTATTAGGATTATGGATGGTGTACCTTGTAAGTTTATACGAAGGAGGAGAGCCTAACTATTGGATCAAAGTAGTGTGTGCGATCCTCATGACAGCCATGTACGTTATTATATTTAAAAGGTTAAAAGAAGGAAATTTATATAGAATAACAACTGGCGCAATCTTAACGGCGTGGTCATTGCATGCATTGATAGACATCACCAATCTATTTACAAATTTAACTATGAATATCTCTTATATATTGATGGGATTGGTCGTTTTGTTTGTTGTAATTTCGCAGCAATTTTTTACTTGGCAAGAAAAAAAGAATCAAACACAAACAAATCATCGGAAAATAGGAGAATATGTGCTGTATGTTTTAGTAAGCTCAATTGGAAGTGTTCTTTTTCTTGCGAGTCTTTATTTCATTTTATGGGAAACATTAAGAAAAAGCAGCATGATTATGATTGTAGGCGCTACGCTAAGCGTACTTGGAATATTGGGATATAAAAAAATAACAGCAAAATTTTTGCGAATTTTTTTATTTGTTTTTGCCATCATGGCGGGAATTACAACGCTTGTAACAAATCATCATTACTTATGGGGAGTGTTGTATGCTAGTTGTATTTTTGTGTATTGGATGTTCGCAAAACATAAGGCAGAACGACATAGTTTATGGTGGCTATTGGAAGGAATTATACTAAGCGAATGTATGAGAAATACGGATTATTCAGCAAGTATGAGTTATCTCGTACTCATTCATATCGGATTTTTCATTTTTGCGATTGCACGAAAAAATGAACTTTTATTACGAAATAGTGTTGGGTTTGGAATGATGTATGTATTTTTCTATTTGTTAGAGAAATATGAAGGTGCGGATTCTTGGTTTATTGTAATCGCACACGGTGGATATATATTACTTCTTGTGTTAGGTATGCTTTATGTAAAGAATTCTGTAATGAAGCGGATTGGTATCGTTATTTATTTGTTTACGAATCTTATTATGTATGAAACAAATTATATTGGAAACTATGGATTGAGCTGGATGTTAATTCTTGCAGGGGTTGTATTGTTACAAACAAAAAAGCCGCAAAAACAAGAGAATATTATAACATATATCATAACATACAAGAAAAAATATGTATGGTTAGTGGGTATACTTTCTACTTTTATTTTATTAGGTACTGTTACACATCAAGAATGGAACTATTATAACAGTAATACTGTGTTACTAGAATTAGAAAATCCAATTGAGAAATCAGCTCAAACGAAAAAAGTGTGGTTTTTTTACAAAATAGAAGTGGAAGCGAACGAAATGATGTTGAATCGTGACACAAAAAAAGAAACAAAAACACCTGTATTTATAAAATTGAAAAAAGGACAGGGAGAGAGTTATCGAATAGATAAAATAAAGATCAATGACTACTCGAAGGAAAAAGGTATCTGGATAAAAGGATATATGAACTACGGGTATATTACGATAGGAAGTACGCGTGCAGTTCCTGTTACCCTTGTAAAAGGGGAGGGGCTGTATGCTAAAGTACAAATTGCAAAGAATGGAAATAGCAGAGTAATTGAAATTCAGTGAAAGTAAAATGTGCATGAGTGGGAAATCTTATTATCCATTCGTACAGCGGGAACAAGGTATAAAAGGTATTTTTCAGACTGTGGAGAAAAGTTTCTCTACAGTCTGTTTTTGTGTTCTTATGTGCAAGTGATGCGAAGTTATAAAATGAAGGTCTAATCAAAATGTTTAATTCTATTTGTACTTAATTAAATTTTAAAAGCCATATAAGCTAAACAACGCCATTTTAGTAATAGATGGTGTTATTTATGTTTTCTTGAGCAATTATTTATTACAAAATGCAAATGATTGTTTACATTTTGTTGGTAATCATTTACAATGATAGAAAATGAGGGAAGGGAAATTGTGATGCTTGAAAACAGAGTTAGAGAATTACGAGCACGATTTAGGTGGACTCAGCAAGACTTGGCCGATGCAATTGGAGTGACAAGGCAGACAATCGGATTAATTGAAAAAGGTGATTATTCTCCATCTGTCACTATGGCGTTAAAAATAGCTGCTGCGTTTAATGTTACTGTAGAAGATGTTTTTTATTTAAAAGGAAAGGAATAAATGAGTATGATGAAACAGATTTTGAGGTCACCGCTTATTGGTGCGAGTTTATTTGTATTGATCATTGCATTTTTACTGTTTTCTCTTATGAGCACACAGGTCGCTTTGGCTAGAATGTGTTTTGGGATTTTGGTAATGTTTACTTTTTTGTGGTTCATTCTTACAAAGCTTTATAACCGAAAGAATCCTGATGATAAGATTAAAGTATTTGGATTTATACCATCCGAATTTCGTGAAATAGATGAAGGTCAACAGTGGGTCACCTATAAGGCTTGTAGGAATGTGTATATTTATTATAGCTTTGCCCTTCCAGTAACGGCAGGAATTTGCTTCCTCTTTTCTCATAATATTCTCGTTCCATTAATGTGCATTGGTGTACTAGGTGTAGGTCAATACATTGTCTATTGGCTAACTACTATTCGTGTTTTAAATCGTATTTAATCTGAACAAAAAAGGGAGATGAAACAGTATGTTGGAGTGGGCTCAAAATGCAGGTGAATTATGGCAATATTTGGTTTTATTTTTATTGGCTTTTGCTCCATGGATGGATGTATCAATTGTTGTACCACTCGGTATCGTATGGGGATTACAACCATTTGCAGTAGGACTGACGGCATTTACAGGGAATCTTATTTTGGTTCTATTACTGGGCTTCTTCTTTAAGCAGTTTGCAAAATGGCGAACGGCAAGAAAATTTAAAAAAGGGATAACAACACCTTCTAAAAAGGAAACCAGATCAAGACGAATATGGGAACGATATGGTATTCCGGGTTTAGCTCTGCTAGCTCCAATTCTTGTAGGGACTGATATTGCGGCCGTACTAGCTTTAACATTTGGATCTTCCCGGAGACACGTCATAAGTTGGATGACGGTAAGTCTAGCAGTATGGACAGTCATTTTTGTAGTTGCTTCGATGTATGGGTTTAGCTTTTTAAATATCATTTAGGATAACATAAAGATTTTATATAATCTAAAGTGTAATACTTAAATAGGTTTCTTTTAAGTTCTCTCCTATGGTACGGAGATATAATTGACCACAATAACTTTAGGGATTTTAACACTTTTTTTAATTTGAATTCTAGTAAACAGACAATAAATGAATTTTAAATATAGTGTAGTTCTCTGAGAAATGACTGTACCATAAATAAATCCCACCTTTCTACATAAAAAGGTGGGATTTATTCTCATAAAAGAATCTGTCTTCTTTCTTAAAGCACTGCACTACATTTAAAAACTAGCGGTTGGTGTAACTTTGAAATAAAGTTTGATCATTTCAATAAAATCTATTAAATAAACACCTCAATTTGTTTAAGTACATTTATTCGCAAATTTTGTTCAACTACCCTAAAAAACACATTATTTTAATTTTATTCATTACAGGAATGCTGCTTCTATAGTTTCATAATAAGATATCCCTTAATTACAATATTGATCTACTAACTTATATAGACGTTCTATGTTTTCTGAAGATACATTTTCTGATAATCTTGCCCCTGCAATAATAGGAGCCCATTGAAAAACTTCATCCTTGGATAAACCAGTATTTTTACAATATAGACGTAAATACATTTCAGCTAATTCTACTGAATACTGTGAATACAATAGATATGTTCGAAATACATCTGCACGAATATCTCCTGAGCTAGAATCAACCCAATCAATAATATTCACGTTATCATTACTCATGATTAAATTAAATGGATGAAAATCTCCATGACATAGCCTAGGTTCAAATACCATTGAATCCAATTTTCTTAATAATTTATCCTTTTGTTTTTCATCTAAATTATGTACGGACTCAATCTGGCGATGTAATTTTTCTGACATCGGTTCAAGTAAATTTGAATCAACAGCAACAGCATGCATCTTTTGTTGTATATTGACACAAATATTTATGTAATGCTCAGCTAATTCCATATTATTTATTAAGAGATCACCTACTGTTTTCCCTTTTACATATTTCATTATAATTGCTTGTCTACTCTTTATTTCTGTGACTTCTAATATCTTGGGGACGTGAAGCCCACATGAATAAGCGTATTCTTGTTTCTTTGCCTCATATAAAGATTCTGTATTGTGAAAGTGTTTTTTAAACACTTTCACAATTTTATTATCACAAAGATATATCTTTGCTGTATTTCCCATAGCTATTTGATTACCTAGGTTCAATTATTTTCTCTCCTTAAAATAAATTACAATAATACCCTGCACTTTACCTCATAAATTCGATGTAATTATAGTAAAATCCTTTTGCTACTAAACTGTCCGTAAAAGCCCGATTGGAGAGAGCTTTCCATCAGTGGGAGAGCCCCACTGATGGAATTACTTTAATCCAGCAATATATTGAAGCACCTGAACCGTATATTACACGCTGTGAGTTTGTAGGCGGTCAGTTTGTATATGCAGTTAAAGTAGATACATCAGAAGGTTTTGAGCTTTGTCCGGCAGATGCATGCTCCATTGACGATGCTTTTTGCCCAGTAGGAGAGAGTAAGAAAGAGGCTCCAGCAAAATTTGAAATTATATCGGATTTCCATGAACCAATTATTGAACAATACAAGGAATTTCTGAAAAAATGAAATTGCTGTTGCTGGTATTGAATTTATTCGCAGTTCAGATGGAACAATTTATACGTATGATATCAATACAAACACAAACTATAATTCTGACGCAGAGTCTGTAGCTAATCGATTTGGCATGCTTGAGCTTGCTAAATTCCTTGGAACAGAATTAGAAAAACAAGTAGAGTCAGTTAAATAATGTTGATCAAAAAAGGTGTTACGCATTGGCGTAATACCTTTTTTGTGAGGAATTATGCTGTATGAAAGTGGATTTCACACTTTCTTCACAAATGATTCACTGTTTCTTTTCTTCTTTAAAAACTTGTATTTATATATTATATGTTATAATCGTAACTAGCTTTCTAAAGATAAGTGATTTTTGTAAAGATAGTAGCTTTATAAGTGTAAGTTCGAGATGGTGCGTGAACAGTTCATAATGAAAATTTATATTTTACTATTTAATACGTAATGAGGTTAATTTTTAGAAAAGAGAATAAAAATAGTGATACTTTATTAACTTTCAAGTGAAATACAGTGATACAAAAGAAAGAAGTGAAATGAATGTGAGTGTATTAAGAAAATTAGGAGCATGGATGATAATGGCATGTGTATTAATGGGAGTGGTACCAACAACTGCTTCCGCTCATGCTTATATTGTTAAATCAAACCCTGCAGAAAATGAAACGTTAGAGAAAGCACCTTCTGTTGTAAAGATAGAATTTGATGAAATGCTTCAGTCCTCACACTTTAATACAGTATCCGTAAGGGATGCTTCAGGGAAACGAGTAGATTTAAAAAATGCTCATATTGATAAAAAGAATCCCAAATTATTAGAAGCTGGAGTAAAGCAAAATATACCAAATGGTACGTATTCCATTCAGTGGAAAGCTATTTCTGCTGATGGGCATCCCATTCAAGGTGTCATTCCGTTCCGTATTGGGGCAGAGGGAAAAGGAACGAGTGATATACAGGCAGAAGAAATTGGTTATGTCCCGCAGTTGGATATGCTGATAGAAAGAGGAATTCTATATACAAGTTTTTCTCTCTATATAGGTGTTCTATTTTTTAATCTTATTATTTATAAAGGGGATTTTAATAAAGTAAAATCAAGAAGTAGTAAACTCATTTGGACTTCGTTGCTGGGTATGTTCATTAGCTTACTATTTACTCTTCCTTTACAAGCGAAGATAAATGCTGATGTTTCATGGATAGATACTTTTCAACCTTCACTATTAAAAGAAACATTACAGCTATCTGTTTTTGGATATATATGGATGGCTCAGATGGTACTAGTAATAACACTGATTGCTGTTACATCTGTTGCTTTAAAACGAGAAAGGCCTTCATCGTTCAAGGTATGGACAATTCCGATTCTATTTTTCATTGGTTTACTTATTATGAAAGCAATGAATAGTCATGCATATGGTTTAAAGTATAAAGAAATCGCTGTAACTATGGATTTTTTACATTTACTTGCAGCTTCGCTATGGATTGGGGGATTATCGACAATCGTCCTTCTTTTACCTAAAGACCATGAGGATGGGAGATGGACGATGTATTGGGATGCTATTAAATGTTTTTCACCATGGGCAATATGTGCGGTCATTATTCTTTTCGTAACCGGTCTCTTTAATACTACCTTCTTTATTCCAACGATTCATTCGTTATTTGATACAAGTTATGGATTAGCATTGTTAATGAAATTTATTTTATTTATTGGTATGGGGATATTGGGACTTATTCATTATGTGAAGGGAAGGATGAGGAGACAGAAAAAATTAGGTGCTACGGTGAAAGTGGAGTTTTGTGTAGGGGTAGCTATTTTTATAATAGTAGCTTTTTTAACAAATGTACAAACGCCACCGATGCCGCCAACTGGACCTTTTACAGGAAATCAAAAACTCGATAATGGATATGAACTTACTTTACATGTTAGTCCAAATAAGGTAGGGATGAATACATTCCGTGTTGATTTAAAGGATACAAATGGACAACCTGTTACCGACATGGAGCAAATCGTAGTGACAACGAAATCTTTAGACATGGATATGGGAAAAGGTACGTTTAGAGTTTCTTCAATTTCACCAGGATCGTATCAAGCAGAAGGAATGTATATTAACATGACAGGTAAATGGAACATACATGTCCATGGGTTAACAAAATCTCTCGATAGTTTTGATACGGATTTTCAATTTATGGTAGGCGGCCGATAAAGTGAAGAGCTACTTAGAGAGAAACAAAAAGGAGTTATAGGAAAATGAAACGTATAAAAAAATAGGAACAACAATGATAGCAACAGTAATTGCAATGGGGCTTTTTTCGTTACCTGTTAGTGCACATGTAACTGTGAAACCGGCTACTTCTGGAGTTAGTTCTTGGGAAACATATACAATAAAGGTGCCTGTTGAAAAGGATATGGCAACAACCAAAATTACGCTTAAAATCCCAGAGGGAGTAGAGTTTCAACAGTATGAGCCGGTACCGGGATGGAAAGTCAGTGAACAAAAAGATACGTCTGGAAAAATTAAATCGGTTACGTGGGAAGCGACTGGAGAAGGGATTTTACCAGGTCAATTTCAGCAATTTACGTTTATTGCGAAAAATCCAGATAAAGAGCAAAAAGTGCCTTGGGATGCATATCAGCAGTATAAGGATGGAGATATTGTAGAATGGACAGGTGACGAGAAAACCGATAAACCGCATTCATTTACTACCATTACAAAAGGGACAGTGCTAACAGGAGAACATGGAGAATTAAAAGCATCTGATTCAAAAGAAAAAGAAAGTACAAGCCTGCAAATAACTGCTATTCTTTTATCCATTCTTTCTATTATTGTTTCACTAGGTACATGTATCTTTGTATTCCGTCGTAAAAAACAATAAAAAAGAAAGAGCCTATCATCTTGATATAATCCCCTTATAGTAGACAGTAAAAAGAAAGCACATTAATCTGTTTACTATGGAGGGGGTTTTTCTATGGGGAAAATTAGAGTAACTTACGATATAGAATTTAAGAAAAAAGCAGTAGATTTGTACTTGAAAGAAGGAATGAGCTATAAAACCGTTGCTAAAGAATTAGGAATTCATCACTCAGTCGTAAGTCGTTGGGTGAAACACTTTGAAGCTGAAGGGATCAAAGGACTAGAAGAAAAACGCGGTAAAGCGAAAGGAACAGGTCTAGGGAGACCAAGAACGAAACCAGAAGATTCAGAAGCTAAGATTAGACGATTAGAAGTGGAGAATGAAATGTTAAAAAAGCTCTTAGGGATGTAAAAGGAGGCATAAAAGCTATATCCAAAACGAGAAAGTTTGAAGTCATTCATGAGATGTTCGAAAAAGGTTATACGGTTACTTTTGAAAGGGAATTTCAAATAACTTAAATTCAAATTTTGATGAAATTGTCTTAAGATGTTTTTCTTAATAAGGATAAGAAGTAGTTGAATATATAAAATAAAAAGTCGATTTCCTGTAAAGGAAATCGACTTTTTATTTAGTGTAATCTATTTAATGTGTAAAATGTCTGGAATTTTATTTTAGTTCTCTCATACAGAGTGGAATTGTTTGATAACTGTAGCTATTTTTGTTGAACTAAGAAAGATGTATATGTTACAATGAAAAAATGACAACAGGGTAATATTGGGTTTATTTCAATAATTACCCAATATTATTTTATCAAAAAACAACTGTGTTTGTCAAACTTTTGGTCAAATTATTTTTGTCGATAAGGAGTGACAATATGGAACAGTATGAACAAGAGCAGAAGAGAGAACAGCAACGAATAAAGGAAGTAATAAAGAGAATTAAAGAGGATAAAGATGTTCTTCAGCAATATGTAAGTAGTGGAAAAAAAGAGGTAGTTAGTATTCGGAAAAGCTTTTGGAGTGATGTAACAGTTAACTTTGATAATGCTGAAGAAGCCGTGGAAACTGCAGCAAGTATAAAGCAACAAGCAGAGTTGCTAGCTGAAAGAGAACGGAGTCATTATCATGCAGATAAGCAGCTTACGATGTTAAAACGACTAGAGCAATCTCCGTATTTTGGGAGAATTGATTTTATAGAAAAAAGTGAAAGTAGTACAGATCAGATTTATCTTGGCATTCATTCATTTTTTGACGAAAGTACAGAACAATTTCTTGTTTATGATTGGAGAGCACCAATATCCAGTCTGTATTATGATTATTCGTTAGGATCGGCTGTATATAAGGTGCAAAATGAAATCATTACAGGAGAAATAACTTTAAAGAGACAATTTATCATTCGTAACGGTCAAATGGAAAGTATGTTTGATACAGGAGTAACAATTGGTGATGCATTATTACAAGAAGTGTTAGGGAAGAATGCGAATACACAAATGAAAAGTATCGTTGCTACGATTCAGAAAGAACAAAATCTAATTATTCGTAATGAAACGAGCCGTTTACTTATTGTGCAAGGAGCAGCAGGAAGCGGAAAAACATCAGCTGCATTGCAGCGTGTGGCTTATTTATTATATCGATATCGAGATACATTACATGCGGATCAAATTATTCTTTTTTCTCCTAATTCAATGTTTAATAGCTATATTTCGACTGTTCTTCCTGAATTAGGAGAAGAAAATATGAAACAGACAACATTTCAAGAGTATGTAGAGGAGCATATAGATAAGATTTTTGATGTAGAAGATCCATTCACACAAATGGAATATGTGCTTTCAGGGATAGAAGAACCAGAATACTCAGTACGTATGCAAGGAATTCGATATAAAGCAAGTGCCTCTTTCGTGAAAGTTGTAGATAACTATGTGACGTATTTGAGCCGAGATGGAATGATTTTTAAAGATGTGAAATTTCGCGGAAATTTATTAATTTCGAAGGAAGAAATAAAAGAGAAATTTTATTCTTTTCCTGTTTCTATGAGAATTCCTAATCGAATAAAATTAATTTCTGAGTGGTTATTAAAAGAACTAAAGAAAAGAGAGCGACTAGAACGAAAAGAACTTTGGGTTGAAGAAGAAATACAGCTATTAGATAAAGAAATGTATGCTAAAGTTCATAAGAAACTTCAACAAGAGAAACAGTATGGTGATAATACATTCGATGATTTTGAACGCGAACAACAAATGTTAGCTGCAATGATTGTGAACGAACGTTTTAAACCACTTCGTAAACGTGTGAAGAGACTTCAATTCATTAATACGCCCGCAATTTATTTACGGTTGTTTACAGATTCGTTATTTGCAAAGCAATTTACAGATAATAATAGTTTACCTCTAAATTGGAAAGAGATATGCGAAAAAACGGTAGAACGCATACAGCGCTTTTATATGGCATATGAGGATGCGACACCTTATTTATATATAAAAGATCAGCTGGAGGATTTGCAAAGAAATACATCTGTAGAGCATATCTTTATTGATGAAGCTCAAGATTATTCTGTTTTTCAATTTACCTTTTTGAAGCGATTATTCCCGCATAGTAAAATGACGATACTTGGTGATTTTAATCAAACAATACATGCACATGCTGCTGAAAATGAATTTTCTCACTTATATGATTTGTATGGAGAAGAAAAAAGTGAGCGCATTGAGCTTACACGTAGTTATCGTTCGACGAAACAAATTATTGAATTCACACGGCAACTTATTTCAGGGGGAGATTCTATTGAACCTTTCCAACGTGAGGGAAGCAAACCAGTTATAACAAAAATAGAAAAAGAAGAGGAACTGCATAAGAAAATTGTAAGTCGAATTAAAAATTTGAAGGAAAATGGTCACAAAACGATAGCAATTATTTGCAAAACTGCTCAAGAAAGTAAAGATGCATATGACATATTGCAGCAATATGTACAAATTCATCTTATCGAAAAAGAAACAGCTTCGTTCGATTCAGGTGTACTTATCGTACCTTCTTATTTAGCGAAAGGTGTAGAGTTTGACGCTGTTATTATTTATAATGCTTCAAACCAACAATATAGAAAAGAAAGTGAACGTAAACTTTTCTATACAGCTTGTACACGTGCTATGCACGAATTAGAAATTTATTATATAAATGAAATCAGCCCATTTTTATCAACAGTCGAGGCACATACTTATACGCAGGATAAATAACCACACAAACAGAGATCATGATTTATAGCGTGATCTCTGTTTAGCATACATTTTTATATGGCAGCTGAAGGTTACACTGTTTTTCATTCAAGACAAATGGAGTGTTTTTTAGGATGAAATTTCCGCACATAAGACATAATAATATGTAAGAAATTCCGATTAGATTAAAAAATTGTGGTGTCAACTGCTGATATAGGATGATTAAAATGTGGAAAATGATTGTTTCCTATCTTCCGGAGTGGAAAGTTTTCGGGCAAGCTTTTATCGTATTTTTCATTCCGTATGTAATTTCAAAGATTTTTAGTTGGATTCATTCGTTAGAGGATGAGTGATGAACTGCATTATTAAGTGTATTCATTTTTGGTTCAACTAAAAAAAGAATACAGAATATTGATGACTTTACACTACAATTGTATTTTCTTAATGTTCAAAATGATGGAATCGACACCTTTAGAGAAATGATAAATCGGTTTTATTTCAGTAAAGCCAAAATGAAAAGGAGAAAAAAGTGTATTCATATATATTTCCGTCTCTACTTTTTGTAATGGCCAGGGAAGATGGTGTATTTCACTGCAATAAATATTGGATTTGTTATCGGTACTGTAGAAGCAATATCGCTCTGTGAGTCAATAGTCGAGAGTCTCTTTTTTAGCAAAATAAATTTCTGATAAGGGAACGTATTTTCCGTTAAAAGTTATAGGAGTATTTGTTTTTTCTTTACGAATACTTTGGCAATGAAAAGTTTGTCCCTCTTTTTGAAAAGAAATTTGTGCGGAGTAATAAGGCAAACGAAACCATTTCCTCGCTATTGTTTATGAAACCCAATCCTCTACATCAAGGGATATGAAATAAACACCAGGTTTACCATCGTATTGAACATATGTCCGTACATTGATTTTTGGAAATTTAGAAACTAGTGATACAGATGGTAATCTACGGTGATATATTCCATCCATAACGAATATAACCACGCCTATCCAAGCGTATCCATCAAAGGTGTCAATTTTTAAAGAAGAAGGAATATGTGGTTGTAGTATTTCAGCAGGAATAGGCCAATGAACAAACAATGCATTCTTCCAAGTTTGCCGCATATTCCATTTTTTTGAAGGTAATGGCCAAAGGCGGTGATTGATTTTATTCATTAAATCCATGAAATGATCTCCTTTATTTTTATATGTGTCTAGTTTAAGGTGAAAGAATGAAACAGGCCACTTTCGCTTTTATACCAATTTCAATATCTTCTTCTAATCTATTCTCCTGCAAAGATTTTAATACAAATCGCTACTCTAAATATTAGACATTTTTAAACGATTAACTCAATTAATTAAGTTAGCGAATCTATTAATCTCCAAAAAAGCACAAACATTTCTTCTATTTTAAACTTGATTTCACTATTGCAATAGCTTTTATCTGATAAAGAATCGGTTTTATACAATAACATAAATTTCTTTTTGAAGGAAATAATGTTAGTTATGAATTATTAAATTTACGTGATAGTGGAGAAATAAATATGTCGAATCTTTTATATTATTTAGCTTTTTCAATGATTACGATGCTATTTTTCCTTTGTTTATTCATGCTTGTTGGTTGGCGTTGGTTGATGAAATGCATAGTGAAACAAATGGGGAACATCATTTTAACCGACAGCTATCAAGAAAATCTTATCGAGATGATACCAGGCTTTCGGCATATGGGCATTCAAAATGTACTTGAAAATAGCTTGCGTGCAGAAACAGGCGATATTCTTCATCGTCCACTCGGCTCTTCAAAAAGCTGGCCGCATCTTGATCCGATTACATTTATTCCTGCACAGACAACACCGTTCCCAGTTGATGGGGAAGAAAAGGTAGATGTCAACGTAAAAATTGGACCAAAAGCAAAAAAGCCATTGGAAATTAAAATTCCGCTTATGATTAGCGGGATGGCCTATGGGATAGCCCTTAATGAAGGAGTGAGGGTTGCTTTGGCGGAAGCCGCTAAAAACACAGGAACAGCAATTAATTCTGGTGAAGGTGGAATCTTACCTGAAGAATTAGATCAAGTGGGAATGTATATTTTACAATTTTCAAAAACATCATGGTCAAAGGAAAAAGACGTTATTCAGCGTGCTAACATGATTGAAATTAAGTTTGGACAAGGCGCGTTAATGGGGATGGGAGAGAAAATTTCACCTAATAATTTAACTGGCCGCGCTCGTGAAGTGATGGGACTTGAAGAAAATGAAGATGCAGTGATTTTTGAACATTTTTTTGAAAATCAAACTCTAGAGGATATTAAAGGACTTATTGAGGAACTTAGGGACATGTCGGGCGGTGTTCCAATTGGCGTGAAAATTGGCGCAGCTGGAAAAATTGAAGAAGATATTGATCGTTTAATTGACATAGGTGTTGATTTTATTACAATTGACGGCGGACAAGCAGCCACATTTGGCGCACCACCCATTTTATCTGATGACTTTGGAATACCAACATTGCATGCGGTTGTCCGAGCTGCAAATCATTTAGAAAAAAGAAATATGAAAGGACAAGTTAGTTTAATTGCATCAGGAGGACTTTTTACACCTGGCCACTTTTTAAAAGTGCTTGCACTTGGTGCCGATGCGGTTTATTTGGGGTCTGTCATGTTATTTACGGTCGCGCATAGTCAAGTATTGCAATCACTTCCATTTGAACCGCCTACACAAGTTGTTTGGAATAAAGGGAAATTCAGGGATCAATTTAAGATTGAAGAAGGGGTAAAAACAGCGGAGAAATTCTTAATATCAAGTACAGAAGAAATGAAAATGGGATTAAGAGCGATGGGGAAACGCTCTTTAAAAGAGTTGTCAAAAAAAGATTTAGTATCCTATGATTACTTGACTGCGCAAATGATTGGAATTCCGTTTTCATTTAAGTCTTGGGAAGAAAAACAAAAAGAGAAATAGGCGAATGTTTATGTGAGAAGCTTATAGTTAATTTATGAAAAGCAGGGGAAGAATCACATATACCATGAAATATTGGAAATAATAAAGTGAAATTGGGTAATCTTCATCTCCCACCTATTTTCTTCGCTTTTCTCTGAATCTTAAGGTGTGGGAATAGCGGGATAAACTGAAAAATAGTGATTCTTTATGAATGAATATCCTCCCAACACGGAAAACATTCGCCATAATGTTTCTTTTTTCGTTTGGGAGAAATGTTGGATTGTTGTGATGCTAAACAAGATGCTTTGATTCCTGCTGACATTAGTACCGTACTAGATTGCAGTTTAATTAGAATGTACACTAAGCTTTTTAAGAGAAAGAGTGATGAGAATGAGTGAGCAGAAATCAAAGATCAAACAAATGAAGAAAACAACCAATACATATGAAGATAAGCAGGAAGTTAGGTCTTTTCAGGACTCAACAGAATATTTTACAGGCGATTTCACCTTGGATTTAGAACTTGTAAAGAAAGAAATAAGTTATAACTCAGATGTACACTTTCGGGAGTTTAACATCGGGCGTACAGGTATTCAGGCGGCAATCTTTTTTGTGGAAGGATTGTCAGATAAGGAACTCATCAACACACATATTCTGAAATCATTGATGCTCGATTTTAATGCAGAATACAAACGTGATTCATCTTATATGAAAGGTACAGTTTCAAAAGAGTTTATTAAAGATCAAATTCTTTCTATTAGTGAAGTAATAGAAGTCCATAAAATAAAAGATTTGATGTCAAAAGTGTTGACAGGTTCAACGGCACTTTTGATTGATGGATCGTCAGATGTGTTAATTCTTGATACAACGAAAGGGAGAACGCGGAATGTTGAAGAACCGATATCAGAAGTATCGGTCAGAGGTCCACGGGTAGGTTTCACAGAAGTTTTAAGCGATAATACTGCTCTTTTACGACGCCATGGTGAAAATGAAGGCTTATCGTTAATAAAATTTCAAGTAGGAAAGCGGGCAAAAAAAGAACTAGTTGTCGCTTATATGAAAGAAATTGCTAACGCAGAATTAGTAGAAGAAGTCAAGAAAAAAATTCAGAAAATTGATATTGATAATGTACTGGAATCAGGCTACGTAGAGCAGCTCATCGAAGATAATTATTTTAGTCCTTTTGCGCAAGCGCAGAGTACGGAGCGCCCTGATCGCGTCATCGCTGCGCTAATGGAAGGTCGGGTTGCAATTTTATTGGACGGGACACCTTTTGTTTTGATCGTACCAGTTACATTTAGTATGATGATGCAATCGCCCGAAGATTATTATGAACGTTGGATTCCCGGCACGCTCATCCGTCTATTACGTTTTGGAGCAGCTATCATTTCTCTTTTTACACCGGCCTTGTATATTTCCTTTATCTCGTTTCATCCTGGATTGATTCCGACCAAGCTAGCCGTATCTATCATAGGAGGACGAGAAGGTGTTCCGTTTCCTGCAATTATAGAAGCACTGCTTATGGAAGTGGCTATCGAAATTTTACGGGAAGCCGGACTGCGTTTGCCAAAACCAATTGGTTCGGCAATGGGGATTGTTGGCGGATTAATCATTGGACAGGCTGCGGTAGAAGCAGGGATTGTTAGTCCGATTATGGTCATAGTAGTAGCAGTAACTGCCATTTCTTCCTTTGCGCTCTCACATTATAGTACAGCGATTCCACTGCGCATTCTTCGCTTTGTAGCCATGTTTTGCGCTGCCATGTTTGGATTGTACGGGGTCATTTTGTTTTTTCTTTTCCTAAGTAGTCATATGGTGAAACTTAAGAGTTTTGGCGTACCCTATGTCAGTCCGGCTGTTCCTTATCGATTAAGTGATTGGAAAGACTTTATGGTTCGCATGCCATTTCAAATGATGAAACGTCGTCCGAAGATGCTAAATCCAAAAGATCCAATACGAAAAGGATAGCTTACTTTGAAAAGGAAGTGACCAGTGATGATTATTAAACCTAAAGATCGAATTAAGACGTCGCAAGCAGCTGTTATTCTTATTAATTATGTACTTGCAGCAGGTATTCTCACCTTGCCTAGAGCAGCTGGGGAGAAAGTAAAGACACCAGATGTTTGGATAACTGTTATTTTAAGCGGGCTAATTGCGATGGTTGCAGGATTGATTATGGTCAAATTAAGCCAGCAATTTCCTGAAAAAACATTTTATCAATACAGCCAAGACATTGTAGGAAAATGGATAGGCGGTGTAATCAGTCTACTTATAATAGGTTACTTTTTTACCCTTTCCTCATTTGAAGTTAGAGTACTGGAAGAAGTAACGAGTTTTTTTTTACTGGAAGGAACCCCTGGCTGGGCTATTATCATGACATTTATGTGGACGAGTCTTTATTTGATGTTAGGCGGCATAAACCCAATGGCTCGTCTGTTTGAAATTATATTTCCAATTACGGTCTTCCTTTTTTTGCTGACTGCCTTCATGAGTATTGGAATATTTGAGATAGATAATCTTCGTCCAGTACTAGGATTAGGAATTATGCCAGTACTAAAAGGGTTAAAAACAACAACGCTTGCATTTTCAGGATTTGAAATTATGTTGCTCCTTTTGGCGTTCATGCAAGAGCCAAACAAGGCCGGAAAGGTTGTTTTAGTTGGAGCTCTCATTCCTTCTATTTTTTATGTGATTACAGTTGTGATGGTTATCGGAGCATTTTCTGTGGATGGAGTGATAACGAGAACATGGCCAACGATTGATCTCATGCGAAGTTTTGAAATCCCAGGCTTAATATTTGAACGTTTTGAATCTTTATTACTTGTAATATGGATTATGCAAATTTTTTCAACCTATGCAATCTGTTATTACGCTGCTGCTTTGGGGTTGGCACAACTCTTTAAAAAGGACATTCATTCGTTTCTGTATGGGTTACTTCCAATTGTTTATATTATTTCTATAATTCCCAAAAACACCAATGATCTATTTAAATTTGGGGATATGATTGGTAATGCTGCTTTGCTATTATTCGGTGCATTGCCACTGCCTCTTCTCATAATCTTCAAATGGAGGAAGAGAAAGAATGAAACAAATTCTTAATCATACACGGTTTCTCTTGATGTTACTGTGGGTTCTTTTACTTCTATCTCTCACAGGATGCTGGAGCAGTCACGAAATTGAAGAGCTGGGTTTTGAGGTAGGTCTGGCATTTGATAAGGGAAAGGAGTCAACTATTGAGAAAAAACTACAAAAACAAGGCGGGGGGTATCCAAAGAAGAATATTATAACATCGACCTATCAATTTGTTGAACCCCAATTATCCAGTGGTGGAGGGAAAGGTGGAGGAATGCAACAAAAATCTTACAAGAATGTTTCTGAAACCGGCGATTCTCTCCACCAAATGATTCGTGAAGTTGCATTAAGAAGGGATCGTCCTGTAATTTTTCACCACACGAAAGTGATGGTTATTAGTGCAGATCTCGCACGCACATATAGTTTGAAAAAGGTACTTGATGTTTATCTTCGTGATAACGAGATTCGACCAAGTTGCCTCATGTTAATTAGCAAGGGGCGAGCTAGCAAGACGCTAGAAACAGATGAACCAGGAGAAATTCCGGCGTTTCGGTTATTTGGGATTGTAGATAATCAATATAGAACATCAAGGATTTTACCTCCTGTTCCGCTTGCTAAGTTACCAGGAAAAATGCAATCAGAATCTAGTTTTCTTTTGCAAAATGTGATTTCGTCAAATGGGGAAGTAAAATTTTCGGGAGCTGCGGTAATCAAAGGAAAGACAAAAAAACTGCGCGGCTTTTTGAGTGAAAAGGAATTGGAAGGTTTAACATGGATATCTGGGAAGGGGAAAGGTGGTTTAGTGAAAGGTGTTGATAAAAAAACAAGACAGCTGATTATGTATGAGGTCGTATCTATGAAAAGCACGATTACTCCTCACGTTAAAGGAAATAAAATCTCTTTTGATGTAAAAATGGAATCAGAGGGACGGATATCTGAAAACTGGGTTGCTTCAGGTACACCTTTTAAAAATCAGTTTCTAAAAAGGGCAGAAAAAGCGGCTACGCAAGAAGTAGATCGATTAGTGAAACATACACTGGAGAAAATTCAAAAAGAATATCAAGTCGACGTTGCTGGCTTCGGAAACAGATTAAGAATTAAGTATCCTAAAACATGGGAAAAAGTTAAAAAAGATTGGGATAAAACATTTAGTGAGGTTCCAATCAAATACAGCGTAAAATTAACTATTAAGGATTATGGCGCGAAAGGGTCTTAAGAGTGAGATTCCTTCCTCAATAGTTTTTTATCTATTCATGTTAAGAGAAGCAAAGTTTTGTAAAAAAAATCAATTAAAATCAATAATAGTAGACATTAGGATTAATACCCTTTTTTGGAGACTCTATCTCTTTTAAAGAACAGAAAAGAACAGTGAATTTAAACATCACTGTTCTAACTTTTATAAATTGAGATTTTGGTCCTATTGTTATACAGACTCCATATACACTAACAATTTATCTACGTTGACAATTGTTTTTCCATTTATAGCGGCATGACCTTTTCCAAGAACGAATCCACGTTTATTTCGAATAACTTCATAATACAGATCTAATCGATCGCCAGGCTGAGCGGATCCTAAAAATTCTACTCCCTCTAGTGATGAGAGAAATCCTAACCTAACAGTATTTTCAAGACTGACAAATGCTCCGAGTTGTGCAATTGCTTCAATAATCAACATGTGTGGCATTGTCGTTTGTGATTCTGTTATAAACCATTCATTGCAACTTACATTTTTATAACCTTTTACGCATCTGCCAGATTCCATTTCAACGATATGGTCAACCATTAAAAAAGGATATCGGTGCGGCAATACACTTTGAATGCTAATTTTGCTCATGAGTTACCTCCTGGTTGTATATTATAAGTGCAATTTCTAAGTCTAGATAAAAATGGGAACTGTAGTAGCTATTTATTCCTTTTATAAAAATAACCCCCTGCTTTAAAAAAAGAGCAGAGGGAAGGTAATTAATTTTTTACTAAATTTGCTGCACTCTCATTAGAAAAAATACCACTATTTTTAATGTTGTTAACTACTTGTTTTAGCTTCTCTTCATTTTGAACAAGGGCAATGCGAACAAATCCTTCTCCATGCGGGCCAAATGCATGACCAGGTGTGACAACGACATTAGCACGATCAATCAATGCGTATGCAAATTCTAAAGAAGTCCAACCTTTTGGAACTTCTGCCCATATGAACATACTTCCAGCTGGTTTTTCAACATGCCAGCCAGCTTCAACTAGTCCATCAATAAATGTATCTCTTCGTTTTTGATATATTGCCCGGTTTGCAGCGCAATATGAAGCACCTTCTCGCAAAGCAACAGTTGCAGCTTTTTGAATAGGAAGGAAGACGCCGTAATCTAGATTTGATTTAAATTGTTTAAGCGTTTCTACAATCTCTTTATTTCCAATCATATAGCCAATACGACTACCTGCCAAGCTATAACTTTTAGATAGGGAGTTGATTTCGACACCAACATCTTTTGAACCTGGAACGGATAGGAAGCTAATAGGCTTTTGTCCATCATAATAAAATTCAGAGTAAGCAAAGTCATGAACAACGATAATATTATATTTTTTTGCAAAAGCAATAACATCAGTGAAAAATGATTCCGTTGCCATTGCTGGTACAGGATTACCTGGAAAGTTTAATATCATCATTTTTGCTTTTTTAGCAATTTCTTTCGGAATCGTATGTAAATCAGGAAGAAAATCATTTTCCTTTTTTAACGGCATAAAATACGGAGTTGCACCTGCCATTGCAAGTCCTGTTGCATATGCTGTATAACCTGGGTCCGGAACAAGGATAATATCATCTGGATCAGCAAAAGCCATTGGTAAATGAACAAGTCCGTCTTGTGATCCCATTAATAATAATACTTCGTTATCAGCATTTAAAGTAACATGGTGATGAATCTCATAATATTCTGTCACAGCATTATGAAATTCTTTTGTACCTGTCAATGTATATCCATAATTATTTTTTTCATTTGTTGCACTTACTAGTGCTTCCCTTACAATATCAGCCGGAGGCATATCTGGATTTCCGATACTTAAATCAATAATTTCATGACCTTCTGCAATTTTCTCTTTTTTATAGGCTGCTAATTCGCTAAAAATTGAGGATTGGAATGCTTTCATTCTTGTTGCTAGCGTGTAATTCATGAATAACCCCTCCTAAAATGCTATTGTTGTCATTGGATTTTTGTTTTAGTATTCATATTCTTATACTTTTCTGAAAACACACATATTTATATTTTAACATTTTTTTACGAAAACACAAAACTAGCAATGAAAACAAAATTTCATTCACCATATTATTTTTATAAATACAATAAAAAAATATAATTCCCCTAAAATTTACACTAAAGTGTGAACTCCTTATTCAGATAAAGTGAAGCTTCCATCAGTGGAGGTCTTATTGCCCACGAATAGCGGGATAAATACGATAAAAAGAAAGATCGCTTTAAAAACATGAAGCAATCTTTCTTTTTAAACACTCGTTATTCTTCAACACAATGTCTTGGATATTTTTCAACTTGAAGAGCAGCTAAAGTTAATTCTTTCATAATATCTTGTTTTACTTGAAGGTTTGTATGCAAAGCTTAAGTAAAACTTTTCTTTAATGTCCTCCAAATCATAAAAGTATAAATTAAAAAATATTGATATATTGTTTTAATGAATAACATTCTATTCGAGGGTATTCATATCGTCAAAGAACATTTTTGTAACTAATTTTCGTAAATCAGGTAACAATAGAGAATAGAAATTGATAAAAGGAGAAATAAACATGAAGCAAATCCCTATTGGTGTATCAAATCGTCATATTCATGTGACCAAGGAAGACTTAGAAAAACTTTTTGGAAACGGCTATGAGTTAACTGTAGCAAAAGAACTTTCTCAACCAGGAGAATTTGCTGCAACAGAAACAGTTACCATCAAAACAGAGAAATCAGAAATCGCGAAGGTACGAATTCTTGGACCAGTTCGCAAATTTACACAAGTTGAGATTTCAAAAACAGATGCACGGAAACTTGGGATTGATGCGCCTATTCGTTCGTCGGGAAACATTGTTGGAACGCCTGGTATCACTGTAATTGGTCCGAATGGTGAAATTCAAATTGATAAAGGAGTAATTGTTGCTGAGCGGCATATTCATATGACATCAAAAGATGCGGAACATTTTCAAGTGAGAGATGGGCAATATGTGAGTATTAAAGTAAGTGGAGACCGAGCGCTAATTTTTCATCAAGTATTAGTTCGTGTGAAAGATACATTTGCATTAGATATGCATATCGATACGGATGAAGCAAACAGTGGAAATATAAAGACAGGCGATTTTGGTGAACTACTTTCATAATAACGAAAGCCATCTCCGAAATGAGATGGCTCCTACATATTTGTTGTTTGAGAACTACTTTTACTCGGTTGTTTTTGCTGTGATACTGAAATGAAAATAATAAGTAACGATATAACACCAAAAATAAGTACCATATATTGTAATCCAATTGTATCTAAGAAGAAACCCGTTCCGAGTAAGACAATTTGGAACATTACACGTTCAAACATATTACGGAATGAGAATATACGCCCATGGTAGCTTTTATTAATTTTCGTTTGGAAAATCGTTGACATAACAGGGAAAAAGCAGCCAACACTAAATCCAAACATACCGAAAGATACAAGTGTCATCCATTTTATATTACTAAAAAAGAGAGATAAGTGAGAGAAAGCAATACAAAATGAAAAGATATACAGTAACTTATATGATGAAACGTGTTCTGATAAACGTTTAATTACAAATGCACCGAGCATAAACGATAAACCTTCAATTGTATAAATAAAGCCTTTAATTGTTGTATCATGATGCATTTCACTAATATTAATGACCATTAAGTTAAAGCCACCGATAAATAAAAGTGGAATAGTACTTAGAGTTAGAGCGCGAAATGCAATAGGAACGTCTTTTAAAATATGAAAAACTTCCATAAAGCCCGTATTTTGCGATTTCTTTACATTTGTTATATCTGTTTTTGTATCTTTAAAGTTTAATAAAAAAGTAGAAAAGAATAATAGCGTGTATGCAGCCATTGACAAAGCATACATATATTTTAAACTCATTACAACAAGAAGGATTCCGCCCAGTGAGGTGCCGACAATACGAGCGATTGTTCCGATGTTCATATGAATTCCGTTCATTTGTAATAATTCATGTTCCTGAACAATAAGTGGGATAACAGATTGCAGCGCAGGGAAATAAAAAGCTGCCGAAATTTGAATGGCGATCATAAATAAAATCATAAATAAAATATTCTCGTAATGAATAGCGAAAAACATAAAAATAACACTTAATACACGGCCAAATCCTGCATATAGAAGGACTTTTTTCTTAGAATATTGGTCAATAAATCTTCCTGCCATCGGACCAACAAGAACTCCGGCTAATAATCCAATAAACATAATAACGGATTTCATAAAATCTGATGGAACATGCTTTTGCATGAATTCCAGGTTACCTAGAATTCCAAGCCATAAACCTACTCCAGCAATAAATTCACCTGTGAGAACAACCCATACATTTTTATTACGCCACATAGAATAACCTCTCAGTCTTTAATTGTAGTGAAAACCGTATATAAAACCTCCTTTTTCCATTTCATCTTATAATTTTATACTTTGAATCAGAGTATATATTAAGGGTTTAAAAAAGGAATTTCAATTTTTTTGATTTAGAAGTTATTCTTATTGCAAATGGAAAGATTAAAATAAATTCATTTAACTATTAATATATAAAATCAACAAGGAAATAAGGATATAAAGGCGTATATAAATATGATGAATGTATACACGGGAGGACTAAATGTGGTAAACAAATTACGTGTAATGACGACAGCTTATTTATTTCATGAAGACGAAATATTACTTTTACAGCGATCCATGAATAAAAAAATTGCTCCAGGTATGTGGTCTGGTATTGGAGGACATGTTGAAGCGAACGAACATAGAGATATAAAAACATCTTGTTTAAGGGAAATAAAAGAAGAAACAGGGTTAACAGAAGAACATATTTCATCATTAACTTTAAAGTATATTATTTTACGGCAGAAAGAAAATGAGTTGCGTCAGCAGTATATTTATTTTGGAAAAACAATTACAAAACATGTAGGTCAAACGATAGAAGGAAAGTTACATTGGATTTCCAGTCAAAACATATTTGTGCGTGAAATGACAGAAAGTAATCGTTTTGTATTACAACATTATTTAGAAAATCATTCAACTCAACATGTTTGGGTAGGGGTTATGGGAGAACGTGATTCAAAAGCAATAATCAGCTGGTCGCAGATGTGTGATTGGGAAGAGTCAACTTGTGTTTAATTTACCTTGTACATATACACAAATGTAATCAACTGTTTATTATATTAAATTACCTATTTTTATATTTTCCGTTATAAAAACTAGTGTAAGCGGGATTTTAGTAACTATTCATATCACTTTTTGAAGGAAAAGATGATTTAAGGGGCTGATGTAAATAAATAATGAAAAATTAGTTATGAACCAATTTGGTCAAAATTCTGCGAAATATGTAACAAGTCAAATTCATGCAAAGGGAAAGGATTTACAATTTCTCATTGAAAATGTTCGAAACAATAAGAATAATCGCCTTCTTGACATTGCTACAGGCGGAGGACACGTTGCAAATGCATTAGCTTCTTTATTTCAAGATGTCGTTGCATTTGATTTAACGGAGAGCATGCTAGAGAAAGCAGAGCAATTTATTCGTTCAAATGGGTATACAAATGTTTCGTTTGTACAAGGGAACGCAGAGAAATTACCATTTCCAAACGCATCGTTTGATACAATTACATGTCGCATCGCTGCACATCATTTTATGAATATTGATCAGTTTGTTACAGAAGTACATCGAACATTAGAAAAAGATGGTCTCTTTTTTCTTATTGACAATGTCGCTCCGGAAGTTGAAGAATACGATGTTTTTTATAACTTTTTAGAGAAGAAACGTGATCCAAGTCATAATCGTGCTTATAAAAAAACAGAGTGGATATCCTTATTAGAAAAAAATGGTTTGCAGGTGCAATCATATACTACTTTTGATAAAAAATTCATGTTTGAATGGTGGTGTGATATGATAAATGTTCCTAAAAATGAAAGAGATGAATTAACACACTATATGATAAAAGCTCCTAAAGAAATACAAGAGTGGTTTCATATCACAATAGAAAAGAATGAAGTACAGTCTTTTTATACAGAAATGACATTGTTCGTTGCTAGAAAATCATCTACTTTAAAACGATAATTCGTACTTGCAGGATTTGTATTAGTCGATATACTTGGTAGAGTAAAACATATATAGCAAGGAGCAATAACAATGATTCGTGTACGTATTGAAGGAACAGAAGCTGAAGTTATGCAATTTTTAAAAGATATGCCTGAGGTACCAGGATATGAAAAAACACATTCTCGTGAACCGCGAAAGGGAAATAATCCGAAGTATACAAATAGCAAGAGTGTTTTAGCGTATTTAACATTTAAGCAAAAAGCACAAATAAAATAATAGATTACAAAATAACCAATCCTATTTAGGATTGGTTATTTTATTTTGCATAAGAAAGAAAAAACGATACTTATAACTTATTAACTTGATGAATAGCCGATGAGAGCCTGAATGCAACATGTACATCTGTAAATATGACGAACACACAATGCATAATAGACATATATTATTTTGAAAAGAAAACAACTTCTGTTTGGAATAGGTAAAGGATGTTTATCATGCTTGAAATGAGTTATCAAGGGTTAACAGGTGAAGTAATTACAAGATATGATCAGGAATATGAAGAAGCTAGACAAGAGTGGAATCAAGCAATTCAAAAATTTCCTTTAGTTATTGTGTATTGTTATACAAAATTGGATGTGAGTAATGCAATTATTTGGGCAAGAAAAAATTGTATAGAAATCCGTATTCGATCAGGAGGACATCATTATGAAGGATATTCTATAGGAAATCGTGTTCTTGTCATTGATATAAGTAGAATGAATCGTATGCAATTGAACGAGAATAAGCATAGGTTAAAAGTACAAGGCGGTGTAAAGAATCAACAAGTCTTTGATTTTATTTCTGCAAAAGGATATTCGTTTCCTGGTGGTACTTGTCCGACTGTAGGGGTAAGTGGGTATACATTAGGGGGCGGATGGGGATACTCGAGCAGGCATCTTGGACTTGGATGTGATAGTTTACTGGAGCTGGAATTAGTGGATTATAAAGGTAGGTTGATTGTTGCAAACGAAAAGTCTCATAAAGATTTATTTTGGGCATGCTGCGGAGCTGGGAGTGGGAACTTTGGTGTTGTTGTATCCATGACATTTAAACTTCCGCCAAAAGTAGATAAAGTGACCTTAGTTGAAATATATTGGCCAGATGCTTTATTAGAAACACAAAGAGAATTTCTGAATAAGTGGCAAGGGTGGCTAGTTAATCTAGATAGTAGAATGACACTCGGCGCTAGTATATATAACGCAGAAACTGAGGGAATGGCGATTTATGGACGAGGAATTTTTTATGGAACGCCAGAAGAAACAGAAGAAATTTTACAAATGTTAATTAGTATAGATGGCGCAAGAATAAGTTTAGAATATATAACATTTTTTGAAGCTATTACAAAGTTACAATCACATTATCCAGAATCAGAGAAGTTTAAATCTACAGGAAGATTTGTGTATAAGGAGTATGATGAACAGGAAATCAATGCCGTTGTTGACCTCATTCAAGAGAGACCAGCAGGAAGTATTTTTGCAGCAGTGAGCCTACATGCTCTTGGAGGAAAAGTAAAAGAGATAACTAAAGAAGCGACAGCATTTTATTATCGAGATGCTAAATATATAATGGGGATTCAAACTATATGGGAGAATGCAAACTTTGAAAAAGATAATATCAAATGGGTGGAACCGCGTTTTAAATATATAGAATCAATAACAGAAGGATCATTTGTGAACTTCCCTTATAGTGGTTTGAAAGATTATGAAGAAGCTTACTATGGAAGAAATGTAAATGAATTACAGAAAGTGAAAGAGAAATATGATCCGTTAAATGTATTCTCGTTTCCACAGGGAGTAACGAAATGTCATTCATAATGATTTAAAACAGAGTTTTCGTTCCAAAAAGGATGTTCAAAAGTCGATATCCTAACTATGTAATTTCGTGAAGAAATAGCGACTTTACTGCATAGTTCCATAACAATGTAGCATAACTAATGATAAGTAATTCCGCATTTGTATTATGTATAACTATATTTATTGTTATAAGGAGGAAATAACTTTATGTCATTCATATGGTCATTAATTGTTGGTGGTATTTTAGGATGGTTTGCTAGCCTACTTGTTGGAAAAGATGTTCCTGGTGGTGTTATTGGTAACATAATTGCCGGCATCATCGGTTCTTGGATTGGTACATCTTTATTTGGAAAATTCGGGCCAATTATTGGTGGCTTTTACATTGTACCGGCTTTAATTGGTGCCCTTATACTGATCTTTATCGTTAGCTTTTTGCTTCGGATGATGAAAAAATAAAACAATTAAACAATAGGATTGTTTACTTTTGTAGACAGTCCTTTTTTGTTAATTTTGTGTTATGTTCATAAATCTGTTATGCTAGGGACATACCATTTGGAGGTGTCAACATGAAAAAATTTACAGTTAATTTTCATCAAGAAGATAATGTAAAAGCAACGAATGTTTATAAGTTAAATGAAGATGACTTTAACAAAGCAACAGAAGGCGGAACTCGTCATCTGTTTGATTTAGATACAAATGTTGGCTTTTTTGTATTCTTTGATGCAGAAGATGCAGAAGGTAATGAGCAATATTTAATGCTTCAATATGAAGGTGAGCAAGAAGAACCGAACGCTTGCTACGGTTTCGATTTAAAGCTATTTTATCAATTTGTAGCACTTTATTTAAATGATCTTGAATTCCAAGGTGAAACAGATGAAGAAGAAGAAGAATACGGTCCAATTCATCATTTAGCGCACTTATTGTATCATATTGTAGAAGATGGAAAAGAGATTGAAGCTTAATTACATAAGAAAGGCTGTTCCTTATGCGGACAGCCTTTTTATTTTGTCTTGTTTAAGAATATGATTTATAAAGAAATATTGAGCGATGCCACCAATAATAAGAAATACGGCGCAAATATTAAATAAAAAACTCCCGCTAAAATGTTGTAATAATAACGCTCCAGCTGCAGGACCGAGCATTCGTGAAATATCCCAGTGCGTACCGTAAATAGAGAAATATATCCCTCGCATATGTTCCGGTGCTAATTCTGAAACAAAACGTAACAGATGATTTAAAGCTATACTTTCTCCAATTGTTAAAATTAGTAGTGTAAAAAATAGTAACCATAATGTATTGGAGTATCCGTAACCAATCGCTGCAATCATATAGCAAATATAAGAAATAACAATAATTCTTTGCATAGAAAATTTCTCCGCCCATTTTACCACCCCAACTTGCAAAACAATCTCCATAATTCCTTTACAAGTAGCCATAAACGTAAAAACAAACATAAAATTAGTGAATAATTCCTTTTCAGCATAAAGACGATAATTCGTTTCCATTTGTGCGTAGAAAAAACTAATAGGCAGCATAAAAACCATAAGTCCAAACACGCTATAATGTTGTGAGAGAAAATGCTTCCATTTCGTAGGCGGAGTTTTTTGTTCATCATGTTGTAGAAGTGGAGCAGTCTCTGGAAGTTGCGTCCATACAAGAATAGAATAGAGAAATAAAGCAGTAGCTTCTAAGATAAAAAGAATGGTCGGATCATCTTTGTAGAAGAGATATCCAAGCGCTGGACCAATAATGGCTCCGACGGCTCCAACTGTTTGAATAAGAGCAAATACTTCAGCTTGCTTTTCCTTCTCTGTCACATCAGCAATTTGTGCTCGTTGTGCAGGAATATACAGAGAACGGCCCAGACCATTCATAATATAGAAGAGAGCGAATGGTATAACGGATTCTGCGAAAATAAAACCAGTCATAGCACATGCCTGTAAGAGTAATCCAATTAAAATAATTGATTTTCTACCAAAGCGATCAGTAATACTCCCCCCAAAAAGTGTAAAAATAATTTCGCTAAGCGGCTGTAATCCGAAAAGTAACATGGTAGATAAGGCATTTCCGTTTAATGCTTTGTTTACATATAAGATAAAAATAAGTGCGAGCATTGCACCGGTTGTACTCGTTAGTAGTTCTCCAAATAATCGAATCCATATAGGTTTACTATAACGATTTGCAAATATCATCATTTCATTCTCTCCTTTCTATATGAAAATTCTATGATGGAAAGAAAAGAGGAAAAAGAGTAGAATGAAGCAAAGAAATTTTTCATCTTTTAGGGGGAGAGGCATGATAATTTTGGACCATTATATACAGCTATGGCTTCAGTATGCAAGGGGGAAAAATCTTGGCGACAACATAGAAATATCGCTGCAAGACATTTCAAAGTCATTATATTGTACAGATCGAAATAGTAAATTTACAATAAAAAAACTAGAAGAAATGCAGTGGATTGGTTGGGTCCCAGGACGTGGAAGAGGAAATCGATCTAAAATTACTTTTTTACAAGACCCCGCAACGCTTATTTATGAAAAAGGAAAAGAACTTGTAAAGCAAGGTGAAATCAAAAGTGGAAAAGCTTTTATTCAAACATTTGCAGAGCATTTTCCCTACGTATTAGAAAAATTCCAAACATGGATTGATACACTTTTTGGATATCACATTGAACAGTCACCCCAAGGAAGAATCGATGTTTTACGTTTAAACATGCGCATACAGCCAATTATATGTTTAGATCCTATGTATGTAACGCTTCGCTCCGAGTGTCACATTGTTAAGCACGTTTGTGATACGCTCGTTCATTATAATGAAATGACAAATGAAGTCGAACCTCGCCTCGCCTTTTATTGGGAGTACAATGATATACATAAAATATGGACATTTTATCTTCGTAAAGGAGTGCATTTTCATAATCAAAAACCCTTTACTGCACATGATGTCAAGTACACGTTCAATCGTTTTTTAATTACAAAAGAAAATCCTTATCACTGGATGTTACAAGATATTGAAAAAATACATATTGTAGATGAATATACAATTGAAATTCATTTACAAACAGAAAATGAACTATTTTTACATATTTTAGCTGGAGAACATTGTTCTATTATTCCTAAATCATACGCAAAGGAGAATAATCAATACGTATTAAATGGAACAGGTCCATTCAAACTTGTTAAAAATAACGATGCACTACTTATTTTAGAAGTAAATCCTTTGTATTTTCGTGAGCGCCCATTTCTTGATCGGATTGAACTTTGGTATTCACAAGATATAAGTAGTCAAAGCGGCTATGAAGTTTTATTAGCTTCTTTGCAGCATGATATAAAGAACGTTCAAAAAGAAATGTCTCAATTAGAAGCGAATGTAACATATATTACACTCAATACAAAGAAGCAAGGTCCAATGCAATATATAGCATTTCGGCAAGCCTTAAAACAAATCATCAACGGCATGCAAATACTAAACGATTTAAGAGGAGAACGCGGAGAAGTAGCAACAAATCTATTATTAGGAAAAACAATCGAAATAAGTGAAGAAAGTTCAATCAAAGAATTGTTGGGGAATAGTGGATATAACGGAGAGACATTATATTTATATACCTTTCAAGATAAGGATCATGTTGAGGATTCACATTGGATTCAAAGTGAATGTGCCAAATATGGAATTAAGGTAGAGCTATCTTTTTTAGATGCACATGAACTTCTTACGCCTCACATAATACAAAAAGCGGACTTGATTCATGATAGTGCTACGATAAGCGAACATGCTGAATTAAGTTATTTATATCTATTGCTAACTACAAATAGTTTTCTTCATCAGCATAGCTCCTTCAATTTAAACGAGAAATTAAAACGTGTATTTAAGGAGCAAGATCCGAATGTGCGTATGCAATTTTTAGAGGAAGCTGAACAGGAGCTGTTACAACATATTCATGTAATTCCTTTGTACCGAAATTATATGACGATACATACGCATGAGGGAGTGAAAAATGTAGCAATTAACTCCCAGGGCTGGATTAATTTTTATCATATATGGTTTAAGCATACAAATAACGTAACAAAGTAGTAAAACAAAGTGCCCATAACCCATCATTTCTTCGACCGTCATACGATGAAATGGTGGGTTTATTCTTTAGATAGAGTAGATAAAGGTTAAGCGTATCAATGATTTTAGTCTATTTTTCATAAAAATGGAATAATGTATCTTTATAGCGTAACAATGTTATGTTATGTTGAATAAAAAGAAGGGAGAGCAGAATTTTGAGTCAGGACTTAATTTCGAAAAAAGATTTGCTAGATCTTACTGGAATCTCTTATGGTCAGCTATATAGGTGGAAAAGAAAAAACTTAATACCAGAAGATTGGTTTGTGCGAAAATCAACCTTTACTGGACAAGAGACGTTTTTTCCTAAAGAAAAAATTTTAGATAGAATCGAAAAAATTCAGACGATGAAAGAGAATTTGTCTCTTGATGATTTAGCAAACATGTTTTCACCCAATGTGACTGAGATTAGTTTAACTAAGGAAGGAATTATACAGCGTGGGATTGCTTCAGAATCCGTTGTACGTTTTTTTATAGAACAAAGTCAAGAATTAGCTGAATTTCGTTTTTCAAAAATTCTTTTCGTTTATATTTTAGAAAAAATTCTTCAGTCTGGAGAAGTTAGCCTTGAAGAAGGAAAAATGGTGTTACATGTATTAAATGAACACTATGAAGCGATGAAGAATAAAAATGGCGAACTTATTTTTATTCGAAAATTAGGTGTTTCAACATGTTTCTTACTTTCGAGCGTAGAGGATATTTATTTTGATCAAGGTACTAAAATTGTTATTCGTTTACCTTTAATGAATTGTACAGAAGAATTAAAAACGAAGTTGTTATGATGGAGGGAAAGTAGTGAAAACTGATGACTTATTAATTAATGGACATGGAACGTCGAACGGAGGACAGTTTCGCAATGTGCAATTAAACGGAAGAGGGACTGTAAATGGGGACTTAGAATGTGTGGATTTCGAATGTAACGGCTCTGGTCATGTAAATGGAGATATAAAGGCTGAGACAGTAAAAATAAGTGGTTCCGGAAAGATAAATGGAAAAATAGATGCTCTACAAATGAGCATTGAAGGCAGCGGCAGTATACAACAGGATGCGGTTGTAAAGAAAATAAAAATTTCCGGTAAAGGAACAGTCGGAGGAAATGTATCTGGTGAGGACATGAATATTCAAGGTAAAGCAATCATTGATGGGAATTGTGAAGTAGATACATTCAATTCAGAAGGACAATTTATCGTGGGTGGCTTATTGAGTGCAGATGATATTTTTATTGATATGCACGGAGAATGTAAAGCAAAAGAAATAGGCGGTCAAACGATTAACATAAAATATAAGAAATCCGCTTTAAGTTGGCTCTTCGAAACAATGTTTACTACTCGAATGGAAACAGAGTTAATAGAAGGTGACAATATTATAGTTGAGTATACAAACACGAACACGATTCGAGGTAACAATGTAACGGTTGGGCCAAATTGTGAAATTAATCTTATTGAATATACAGGGGTTTGTACAATCGATAAAAACGCTAACGTAAAAGAGAGCCGAAAAATTTAATTTTTTAATAGAAAGGGACAGATAACATGAAAGAACAGTATAACCTTAGTTTAAATGGTTCTGGTAATTCATCTGGCGGTATTTACAAAAATGTCAAAATTCGCGGAGAAGGAACGATTTTGGATGATATTGATTGCGATGTGTTTAAGACGTTTGGAACGAGTGAAGTGCAAGGAAATGTAAAAGCAAACATGGTAACTGTGTTTGGAGAAACGAAAATTCGTGGAGATTTGCATTCAGAAAATGTGAAAGTTAACGGTAATCTTGAAGTTGGTGGTTCGGCAGGAGTGAAACGTACAAAAGTACGAGGGATGTTTGACATTGGTGAAAATTTTGCTGGTGAAGAAGTCGATGTAACAGGTGGAATAAATGTGAAAGGCAACTTAGAGGCAGAGAATTTCACACTAAATGGCGGTTTTACAATTACAGGTATGCTGAATGCTGGAAATATTAATATCATTATAAGGTATGAGCACAGCAATGTAAAAGAAATAGGAGGCGAGAAAATTACAGTTCGAAAAAAATCATCATTCTTTCCTTTCTCGAAACACGGAGGATATCTTCAAGCCAATGTAATCGAAGGAGATGAAATTTATCTTGAATACACAAAAGCTGATGTTGTTCGAGGTAACAATGTTACGATTGGACCAGAATGTGAAATTAGTGTAGTAGAATATCATGAAAGCTATAAAAATGAAGGTCAATCACTTGTGAAAGAATATAAACAAATATAATTATATGGAGGAAGAACGATTCTATTGTTGCTAAAGGTCGTAATCTTGATTTCATCGTTACTGGTCTTTTATTTCGCTTCGATGAATAATACAATCATTGTAACAGTGATGGGAACAATTGTTGGTCACCTGCATGAACTTGAAAATTTCGTTTGGATCGTCTCTGCTTACATGGCAGTAGAGATAGTAGGTATAATAATATTTGGTAAATTATCTGGTACGGACCAAAGTATTCCAGTTTAAATTCTTCGTGGGAAATGAAAAGATGGTCATTCGAAATAAAGAAGAATTTAAGTGGAAACTAACGAAAAACACCCTTTTCATATTATTTATGAAAAGGGTGTTTTTATTTTAATGACTCATAAATAATAAATTGAAATTATTCTTCAATAATTTCATATTCGTCATCTGCAAGTAATAAAATTTGAATCTTTTTACTTTTGTTATGTACTTCAATTACATCATACGCGCCTAAATTTTTAATTTTACTTGTCGAAGCATTTACCATACCCTCAACAGAGTCGATTAAAATGTCTTCTTCAATGTAGGATTCAGGCAAAGACATATCTTCAGTTTCTAATACACATGCATATAAATTTTGTAAATCAGCAGCCGTTGGGTTTAATTCCTCAACATCAATTATACTTTTCACTGCACCTACATGCTCTTCTCTTGGTTGATATACTTTAATTTTAGCCATATTGTATTCTCCTTTATTTCTTAATCTAAGAGGCTATATATTATTATAACGGTTTTCGTGAAAAACATGAAATAGTAACATAGATATAAATAAAAAAACATTTTTTTATTTATACTAGAAAAAATTCATTGCTGTTTGTCTTTATGAATACAATATAACAGAAATGTTTTATATAAGATTTTTCACTTTCTTAATCCATGTATTGCATATATAATTTAGGAGGGACTAATCGAATTTATGTATATTTATAACAGAATTGAGGTTTAACGAACAATGACAATAAAAATCATTACAGATAGCGCGGCAGATTTACCAAAAGAGTTGCTTCATACTTATGATATAGAGGTGATTCCGCTTCGTGTATATGATGAACAAGAGAATGAATTTTTAGATGGAGTAACACTAGATCCAATAGACTTGCTTCGAAATATGAAAGAAGGAAAAGTATATCGAACATCATTACCTTCTTTAGAAACAATTCAAGAAGTATTCACTACATACGCAAAACAAGATGTAACATGCATTTATTTAGCTTTTACTTCTGAACTTTCTGGTACGTATCAATCTTCTGTTCTTGTAGGAGAAGAAGTAAAAGAAGCGTATCCTAGTTTTTCTTTAGACATTATTGATACAAAATGTGCATCAACTGGCCAAGGACTTGTAGTATTAGAGGCTGCAAAGATGGCACAAGGCGGAGCAACAAAAGAGGAAATTTTAAACCGTATTGCTTTCATGATGAAACATATGGAACATATATTTACTGTTGCAGATTTACAATATTTAGTTCGCGGTGGACGAGTAAGCAAAGTAGCAGGATTTATAGGTGGCTTATTAAATATTAAGCCTATTTTAAATGTAGAAGACGGAAAACTTATTCCACTTGAAAAGATACGCGGCCGGAAGAAAGTATTTCAGCGTATAGTAGATATTATGGAAACAAGAGGGAAAGATCTTAAAGATCAAACAATTGGGATTTCACACGGTGATGATTTAGAAAGTGTAAACATACTAACAGAAATGATTACTGAAAAATTTGGATGTAAAGTATTTGTAGTAAATTCAATTGGTGCAGCTGTTGGAGCTCATGCCGGCCCGGGAACATTAGCTATATTTTTCTTAAATGAAGCGTAAAAACAAAAATGTCTCTTAAAATAAGAGACATTTTTGTTTTTATTCCGAAAAATCATTGATTTCCAAATGCTTACAGGTTTATTATAAAATTGTAAACTATTATTTTATGTGAGGATGGGGAAATCTTGAAAAAATTTTTAATAGTATGTGCCATGATGTTTTTACTTATTTCTAATTTTCCGCAAACATTTGTACAGGCACAAACAAGCGAACCAATGATAAAAGTTGAACTAAAACGATTTTTAGGAAATCAAACAGAGGTTTCAGTACAAACATTAAAAGATACAAAGACGAGCAACTCTAGTATTACTTTGAAAGCTGATACTACTTATACGTTGAAAACGGATGGTTCTATTCTTTTTCTTTATCAAGGAAATCAACTTATTAAAGAAATGAATACACTTTCTTTACAACAAGAAAATGGAAACATAATTAAAATTAATAATCGTGGATATGAAGGCTCGTTTGAATTCGGAATAAAAGAGGGGAAATGGTTGAAAGTTGTGAATATCATGCCCCTTGAAAGTTATATTAAAAGTGTAGTTCCAGATGAAATGCCAGCAGAATGGTATCCAGACGCTGTAAAAAGTCAAGCTGTAGCTGCTCGTACATATGCAATGGGATATATAGGAAAAGAAATTAATGATACAGTGCAATATCAAGTATATGGTGGGTATGATGCATTACACCCAAAGAGCACAAAAGCAGTAGAAGATACATATGGGCAAGTGCTGGAGTATAATGGTACACTTATTAACGCTGTATTTTCTTCTTCAAACGGAGGGAAAATTGAATCAAATTCCAATGCTTGGCAAGCGGAACAACTTCCTTATTTTGTCGTAAAAGATGATCCATATGATCCACAATTTTCATGGGAGGTTAAAATTCAAAAGCAACAAATTGATATAGCAAATAAAGACTTAAAAAACTATGAATCTTGGTGGAATGTAACAAAAGAGAAAGACGAACAAATCACAAAAACTATGAAAACTTGGTTAAATAATTACGGATATACCGGAAAAGATATTAAGATTGTTTCTATTCCTACACTTACTTTTACAAAACCAACATCAGGTGGACGAGTTTCAAAAGGAAATATTGTTGTAGAATTTTTTGTAAAAGGTGAAGTCGATACAGAAGGTAAACTAATTACAAAACAATTAAAATTAATAGATGTAAATGCAGATAAAATACGCCCGATTATTGGAAGTTCTGTTATGAAGAGCTATTTAGTTAGTAAGCAAATCGATTCTACTAACGAAATTATTGTTCAAGGAAAAGGTAATGGACATGGCGTTGGTCTAAGTCAATATGGTGCTCAGCAAATGGCTCGTTTAGGAAAAGGTTATCAAGAAATTTTAAGCTTTTATTATCCAGGAACAGTTCTTACAAAAAAATATGATAAACCTAAAAGTGGTTGGAAATACGAAAATAACAATTGGTACTACTATAATAATGGAAGTATGAAAACAGGTTGGCTAAATGAAGGCGGGAAATGGTATTACCTTGAAAATACTGGAGCAATGAAAACAGGTTGGCTAAATGAAGGCGGGAAATGGTATTATCTTGAGAATACTGGAGCAATGAAAACAGGTTGGCTAAGTGAAGGCGGGAAATGGTATTACCTTGAGAATTCTGGAACAATGAAAATTGGTTGGATACAAGTAGGAACAAAATGGTATTACATGTACACAGATGGTCATATGGCGATGAACACTATAATTGATGGATATAAAATTGGTAACGATGGCGCTTGGGTTGCATAAAAAATGAAAGGCATTTTTCAAAGCTGTTCCTTGTTAGGAAACAGCTTTTTTGTTATTTTTTTAAACTATTATTGATACTATATATGATAATTATCACGACAAATCATTAAATTTATTATATAATTTTAATACAATAAATATTAATTTAATAACGTTTAAATTTTATTTTAAGGGTGTATCTTCATGAAAAATATTGATTTTATTCTTGAAAGCGATGAGGAATTAAAACCATCGGAACGACTTATTTTACTACTATTAGAAAAACATAGAATATTATATACGAATGATTTGCTTGTTTTATCGAATTTATCATATAAAACAATGGTAGACTCTTTAACAACACTAGTTAGGAAATCTTATATAATCAAAGAGAGTGGAAAAGGGCGCAAGCAAAATAGATATAGTTTAATATAAGATAATTATTGTAAACTACAAAACAGGAAGGGCTCATAACATATGCTCTTCCTGTTTTGTAGTTAAAACTCATCCTCATGAATTAAATTCCCTGCATCATGATCTTTCATTAATCGCTGCTTCAAATAATTTTCTTTTGTTGTACGATCATCTTTATGACCAACAGCTGCTGCAATGATATGAGGTGGTAATTGTTTATAATCATATAAATATTGAACATAAAAATGCCGAAAGAAATGAGGAGTTATTTTTGCATTTTTTGTAAATGGTAAATTAGTTTCTTTTATGATTTTGGTGATATACTGAGACAAATAATTTTCTTTATATGTTGTATGATTTTTTGTTTGAAAAATAGTGCCACCATGCTTAATGCCTAACTCAGTTGGCAAACGGCGACGGTGTCGAAAAGCAGATATCCGTTGAAATACAGCTTTGTTAATTGGTACAATTCGTTCAGAATCACCTTTCGTATTTACATATAAATAATATCGATCACGCAATGCATCGTACTCTAAATCTTCCCACTTTGCATGTGCAACTTCTGCAATACGTAGTCCAGTTGTTGCTAATATTGAAAGCAAAGCATAATTAATAGGATTATTTTTATAATATGATAGCAATTGTTTTACTTCTTCATAAGATAATTCTCTTCTTGGTTTATGATTTTGGGTTATCGTTGTACTGAGCATGTCAATGTAAATAGGATCTTTAATATATTCAATTTCATATAACCATTTTAAAAAGGATCGAATAATTCGTAGCTTTCGACTTATCGTTGCTGGCTTATATACTTGGTTAGATTGATAAGAGATTGCGTCTTCAACAAGCCACCTTTGATAATTGCGAATGTGTCGTTCCCTTAAATTTATCCATATTTTACCTTCGATAAAATTCTCCACATCCATTTGTAAAAATTCTATATGCTCTCGAATAAAAAAATAAAACTGTGATAAATCTCTAGAATATAGAAGACGAGATGTGTCTTTTACTCGTTTGTTTTTATCAAAATGTGTTTGTCGATTCAAATAATAATATAAAATCTCTTCATCAGAAAAACCCTCATATGTATATGTATCTTCACGCTCATTTTTCTCTTTTTGATCTTCAGCTTGTTTTAAAAAATCTTTATTCCATATTGCAATAGTATTCGCAAACTTTTCTTTACCATTTTTATTATGTAATAACGAATTACTATTATAAATTGGTAATAAATTAAATTCCATATTATATCAAATCCTTATTTATTTTGCATAGAGTATTAATTTAAAAAAATAAAATGTATATATAATTTATTTTAAAGTGCATGTATCTAAAATACAATATTAATCCTTAACTATAGAAAATCATACATTTTCTATGATTTAAAATCGATTTATAAATTTTGAATTTTATAAGTTGAATTAAAATGATAGAAAAGTTAATTTTAAAATAAAAAGAATTTATGTATGTTTATAATATAATTATAGTTCCGTATTTATATGTGATATAATAAATTTACATTGTGTTTTGTTTTTCTTTTAAATTCTATTTTTATATAAATTATATTAAGTTTTGAATGGAAAGGATTTATTAGCATGTACGAGCATACATATGAACAATATATGGATACAAATGAAGTCAAAGAGTATTTACGTATCACAAATTTCACATTTAAGAAATTGATGAAGGAAAATAAATTAACCCCAATTAATAAAGATACGTGGCGATTAGATGGCAGTTTTTTATTTCAAAGGGAGGAAGTTACTGCATTACAATCACAGTTACACATAGAGGGAATTACATTAAACCAAGCAAGTAAACAGTTTCACATTAGTATGTATCAATTATGGAAATGGATTGAAGAAGGGGAGTTAACCTATACAATTCAATTGCATAGAAATAAAGAAACAAGGTTTGTCCAAGAAGAAGATGTAAAGAATTTGGCTGAAAAATTAGATGATGCTAATAGTCTTTATACATACTCTCGAAAATATAATCTCGTCTTATTTCAAAAGTTTATACAGGGAAATACAATTGCACGTATAACATCTATTCCGAAAAGAGGAAACATTATCGTAACGGATGAATTTGGGAATGATATGACATTGCAGGAAGCGGAAGAAAGGGGCTTTTTGCCAGCTTATCAATTATCAGATAAACCGAGAAGTCACCATCAAAAATTCGTGAAGTTTCGTTTTTTGAAAACACACAATTTACGAAGTGATATTTTTCAGCGAATTGATTTCTTATTGCAATATGTATCACCACGAAACCTTCGAATTTCAGAAGAACACAATTTTTGGATCATTGAAATTCGCCAATCACTTATTCAAGTTCCTATGCAGTTTCAACAAGAGTGGATTGACTCTCTTATGCCATATATAATAGAAGGGAAATTAGTAAAACGTCCAAATAATAGCATTTACTTAGACAGTAATAGTGTTACAAAAAGCATTGTACTATCTTCATCTGAGTATAAGTCTATCTCAAATATAGTAAATGAAGAAAAAATTTCAATAGAGGAATTTATTGTTTCTGCTGTACGAGAAAAATTAGGTCGATATACAATGAAACATTAAGAGGCTTATCATGTAGATAAGCCTCTTAATATACAAAAATATCCAAAAAACTTAAAAAACGACCTTTCAGATTCATTTATTAGGGGGGGTTATATAAGTAATAATGATATTATACCTGTAACATATAAAACTCTATAGCGAGATTCATAGGATCCTTAAATTCATTTGGATATATTTGGGGACTGTTTTTTGTATATAGTTTACATAATAATTTTATGTATTGGAAATTCGAGTGAAAGAACAAGAATTTCTTTCCGTAATTTCGTGATATTGTTTAATTTCATTTGTGATTCGTTGTCTTCCTTTTTCGCTTGTGTGCCAAGTATCGCGATTAATCTGTCGAATATCTTGCAGTGGGAGAACATCTAATATTTTATCTTCCGCAGCATATAGTGAAGCAAGTAATAAAAATCTTCGGCAGAAAAAACTTTTTCCAGCGAGTAATACATTTGTTACCTCTTGATTATTAATCATGTTAAACGCACTTTTTATTACACCTTCTACATTAGAAAAATTTCCTGTAATCGGTTGGATTTTCTCATGAGGAACACCTAATCGAATTAATATTTCTCTATGATATTCAAATTCATTCGCTTGTAGAAATGTATTGAAAATAGAAGGAATGAAAATGTATTTTACAACTTCTTGAGAGCAATGTTTTGCAACAAGTTCGTTCAATTCAGGGAAATGACCAGGATGATACAGCATAATATCTGTTTCTGTAAACAGATGTTTGCGGTCTATAAACACTAAATCACTAATTATAGAAAAATAGTTCATCTCGATAAATTCCTCCTTAACAAAAATAAAGCCCTTTAGAAATTCGATATAGATTGACTAAAATCCTGTATAAGAGTTCGACAAAAATAATGAATCGCTGATATTACAAACCTTTGCGGTGAAAGAGTAAATAACATTTTTTTATAAACATTGATAAGGAAAACATTATGTTATTATTCTGTTAACTCATTTAATATGGATGGTGAAGATGCTTATAGTTAGGGGGCCAACGATGAATATTCGAATTGTATTATTTGATGGCTTTGACGAACTGGATGCCATAGGACCATATGAGGTATTAAAACGTGCGAATGAGTTCGGAGCAAAATTCGATGTGAAAATGGTTACATTAAATTTGAATTCGGTGACTGGGTTTTATGGCTTAACAGTTGAAGTGAATGACTTTCTTAGTGAAGACAATTGTCCAGATATTTTAATCGTACCTGGTGGTGGATGGAATCATAAAGGAGAGAAGGGAGCAAGAATAGAAGCAGATAGAGGTAAATTACCGGAATTAATCGCTAAAATTTATCAGCAAGGGGGTATTATCGCCGGTGTCTGTACGGGCGGAATGTTAATGGCTGTTTCAGGAATTACAACAGGACGGAAAACTACTATGCACCATCTTGCTAAAAATGAAATGGAATCATACGGTTGTGAAGTGTTAAGTGCTAGAATTGTTGATGATCATGATATTATTACAGCAAGAGGAGTAACTTCCGGTATTGATTTAGCTCTATGGCTCATTGAACGATTTGTAAATTCTGAAGTAGCTTATTTAGTCGAAAGCAGACTAGAGTATGAAAAAAGAGGTACGGTATGGAGAAGAGCATAATTTTAATTTGCTGAAGAAAGAAATGAGTATTTGGAGGAAATCGGTACTTTACGATAAAGTGCCGATTTTTTTATTTATCCCACTATTCATTGGTTAAAAGATTTAAAAAAAACAAAAAAGATACCTCTACTAATGAAAATATCGCTTTATATACCTAAAAACAAATGATATAATTTCAATAAAAGTGTAATATTACACTTTTGTTGAAAGGAGAGGATCAATTGAAAAGAGGTAAAATAATAATTTCTTTAGTCATATACACTACCTTACTAACTGTATCGGTACATACGTATAGACAACAATTAACTCAGCCTGTTATAACAGATTCAGGACGATTACTTCCAACAAAGGTTAAACGAATAGAGAGTGTTGATGATGAAAAAAAGCTGCAACAATTGGTTCGAGATGCAAATACTTCAAATGAAAAACTCTCTATTGCTGGGATGCAGCATACTCAAGGAGGACATACATATTATCCGAATGGCACTGTTCTAGATATGAAAAGTTATAATAAAATATTGGAGTTCAATCCGAAGCAAAAAAGAATAAGAGTGCAGAGTGGTGCAACGTGGAATGATATTCAAAAGGTTATTAATCCATATGGTCTTGCCATTCAAGTTATGCAGTCACAAAACATCTTCACAATTGGTGGTTCTTTAAGTGCAAATGTACACGGAAGGGATATTCGGCATGATGCACTTATAGATACAGTTGATTCATTTCGTTTGTTAATGGCAGACGGCACAATTAAAAATGTAAGTAGAGATGAAAACTCAGAACTATTCTCTTTAGTGATTGGGGGGTATGGTTTATTTGGAGTCATCTTAGATGTAACGCTTAAGTTAACGGAAGATGAACTGTATCAAATACAAACTAAAATGTTAGACTATGATCAATATGCTTCCTATTTCAAGAAACACGTTGAAGGTAATGAAGGGGTGCGCATGCATTTAGCCCGTATTTCTGTAGCACCGGACTCATTTTTACGTGAGATGTATGTGACAAATTATGTTTTTGTTACGAATCGAGAAACGCGAGAGCGGTATAGCACTTTAAAAGAAGAGACAACTGTTGCCCTGCCAAAGTTTTTTCTTGGATTATCTAGGTACAGCGACTGGGGAAAAGCAATGTTTTGGAATATCCAAAAAAAATATTTTGAACGTACGAATGGGTCTTATGAAACTCGTAATAATGTAATGCGATCAGATAGTACATTCATGGAATATGAAAATCCTAATTATACAGAAATTTTACAAGAATACTTTATTCCTGTTGATCACTTTTCTTCATATATAGATGACTTGCGAAAAGTATTAGAACAAGAAGAACTAAATCTTCTTAATATTACTGTTCGATATGTGACAAAAAATGATAGTGCGGTTTTGTCATATGCGAAAGAGGATATGTTTGCTCTTGTACTGCTTATCAATCAAGGACGCTCTAAAGAAGACATACAAAAGACAAAAAAAGTGATACAGAAGATGGTAAACGTTACGTTACAACATAATGGAAGCTATTATTTGCCATATTATCCTTATACAGAAAAACAGCAATTACAAGATGCCTACTTACGTGTAAACGAATTCTTTCAAAAAAAGAGGGAATATGACCCACAAGAACGGTTTGTTAATCTATTTTATAAGGAGTATGGTCAATGACATATAAAAGATTTGTAGTTTCGCAAAGTCTCATAATGATGGCAGGAAGTATGGTATTTCCTTTCTATGTATTACTACTTAGAAATGTAGGAAACAGTTTTTCACAATTTGGTTGGGCATATGGTCTATTTACGTTAACATCAGCACTTGTGTATCCTCTAATTGGTAGAATCTCCGATCAATTTGGTGATAGGAAGCTCTTAATCATATATTCTTGGTCAATGGCTGTTTTGATGCTATGTTTTCCAATTGCTACAGAAGTTTGGCATGTGTATATTTTACAAATTATGATGGGGTGTTTGGGAGCTATTCAGAAAAATGCAGAAAAAACATCGCTTGCACGAAAGGTAGAACGTCAAGAAGCTGGTTATGAAATCGGAAAATATCACGTATGGACATCCTTAGGAGCAGGAATAGCTATTATTCTAACAGGTTATTTAGTTGATTTTTTAACCATTGGAACTATTTTTTATGTCGCTTCAATTCTATATATGATAAGCGGTATCATAATTGGGCGAACAAATAATCAAACCACATATAACCGAAAATAAATGTTATCGGTTATATGTGGTTGTATAAAAGTTTAATTCAAATTTAAATGTTGTAAAAATAAAGTAGCTGATACGTAGCGCTTCGCTAACCTTTGTACATAAGCAGTATGGACAGATAATGTTGCAATTACAATTGCATTTCGAATTGCTTCGCGTTGTTCTTTGTTTATATGTTCAATTTTAGCTGCTAATTGATCAGCTTTTTCTTTAATTATTTGCTCAATAGTATGAATCGTATTCGTTGCATTGAACTGAGCGAAACCTTGTTGATTTAGTTCTTCAAATAAAGAAGAGTAAAAAACATATAATTGAACAGGATTAATTAAATCATCAGTGCGATCTGCAGGATCATTCACAATTAGTTTTAACAACTTTCTAATGGATTCAAAATCGAGCGCTGTTTTTAAATCTTCCACAATAAATAATAAGGCAGCTTGGTCAATTGAATATTTTTTTCCTTTTTGCGGAGAACCAATCATCTCTTTTATATCACGTTTCACCCAATTTTGCAGTGCTGTAATAGAAAAGTTAGTGTTTTCTATTTGATTCCCAAGAGCAACAATTTCATTTAAAGAGAGTCCAATATCCGTTTCTTCTACTTTAATAAGCTTTTCAAAAATAGGTGCTAGTGCGGTTGTAATAAGTGCTGTAAAACTTTGACCGCTCTCAATATCTTCTTTATGTGACTTTGCCCAGGCCTCTTGTAAAATTGCAAGAGGTTTTTTTGTATTCCATCCTCTAAGAGACAGGAGGAGCATTGCCATTTCGTTTCGTGTGAGATGAAATGTTTCCATCTTTTCACCTCCGATAATATAAAAGTTCTTATGAACTTATATTATGTATTGTTTTGTATAAAGTCAATTGTATTCTCATGATTTTTCCTGTGGGCGAAGAATTTAGTAATTATAAGAAATAACCCTTGATTATTCTTTTGAAAGTTCATATAATAAGTTCATAAGAACCTTTCAATTAACTTTAAGATTCAATTATCTTTTTCATATTTTAAGAGAAAGATAGATAGTATTACTTATAGTAGAAGGAGAATGAATATTATATGTTAAAAAAAATCGTTACAATATTAACCGCATTTATGTTTGTCTTCGCCGCAAGTAGTTTCATTTCAGTAGATAGTGCTTATGCAAAAACCTACAAATCTGGTAAAAAATCTTATACTCCAAGCTCAGGTCAAACACAAAAATCAACAGTGGATTTAAAGAAAAAAGATTCTAATGTAAATGCAAATAAAACGACAGATTCAAAAACAAAAGCAACAAATACAGCGCCAAAAAGTAATAAAGGAAGCTTTATGAAAGGTCTTTTACTTGGTGGTCTTGGTGGTTTATTAATGGGAAGTTTATTTGCTAACATGGGAGCTCTTGGCTCTGTATTAGCATTTATGATTAATATGTTCGTAATGGCTGGTATTGTAATGCTAGCGGTTCGCGCATTTAGATACTTTAAAAATCAACGTAAGAAACAGGTGGAAGAAGCAGCATGGAAACGATAAAAATTTCTGAACAAGAGTTAATTAATGCACTCTGTGTATATATTGCACAAAAACGTCAAGTTGCTCCGGAACATGTTCTTGTGGAACTAATGTATGATGACGATTATGGTTTCTCAGCTGAAGTAGAAGTAAATGGTCGTCAGCAAATTTTAATTCAGGCAAATTTAATCGAGGCACTTCGCCTATGGCTTGATATGGAATATCATATTAATCCATTCGCAGCAAGATTACAGCTTGAATTACATGATGAAGAGGGTATTATCGCTTTTGCAAATTTAAATAATTGATAGAGTAATATAAAAATAGCTGTTGAGATGTAACTATTCTCAGCAGCTATTTTTTATGCTTATAAGAGAAAGTATGCACGAAAAAAATGATGATTAATTAGGATACCATCATTTTTTTCGTGCATACTAAGTTGTAGTACATATTGAAAAAATGGAGGGAATATAGTGGATTTTCAACAACAAGGTTCAACATACCAATCATTACAACATTATAAAGAAGGGTTAGGAAAGTTTACACAACAAATTCCTGAAATTGCTGAAGCTTATAATGCTTTTACACAAGCTTGTTTCCAAGAAGGGACGTTAACAAAAAGAGAAAAGCAGTTAATTGCATTAGGTATTAGTTTAGCTATGCAAGATGAATATTGTACAATTTACCATACAAAAGGTTGTATTGATCAAGGATGCTCCGAAAAAGAAGTGCTAGAATCGTGCAGTGTTGCAGCAGCATTTGCCGGTGGTGCTGCAATGAGCCAAGCTGTTACACTTGTACAGGAATGTATGGAAGAACTACACCGACAGAAGCATTGAAAGATAAAAAACTCCTTCAGAACGAAGGAGTTTTTTGCTCATTGCTTAAAACGAATCGAAGGAACATATTAATCATGGTGCATTATTGTCATCTAACGACTGAACGAAAGTTTCTACTACTTTATTAAAATGGTCTGTTTCTTCTAAAAAAGGGCAGTGACAGCTCTCTTCAAAAACTATAAGCTGAGAGTTTTTAATATGTTTGTGTAAATGTTCACCTGCTGCAACAGGAATAAGTTTTTCTTCTCTCCCGAAGCAAAGGAGAGTCGGAGTGGTAATTTGACCTAAGTAGTCTCGATAGTCCACAACAGATTGGTCAAATAATACAGCACTTGCAATAGACTCTGGAATAGTTGTCACTTCTTTTAACATCCACTCAAAATCTTCTTCGGAAAGAGGGTTTTTGAACATTAATGGTATAAATCCTTTCAAAAAACCAACTCGATCCATTTGAATTTCTCGCATTATATGAATAAGATCAGAGAAATCGAATGCTCCAATTGAAAAATCAGGCCATTTAAAATCTGAAGCTAGTTCATCTACGATAACAGAAGCTTTCACATTACTTTCTCCAAATTGTTTCAAATATTCCCAAACAACAAATGCTCCCATAGACCAGCCAACTAATACAACGTTCTCAAGACATAATTTTTCTATAACAGCATGTAAATCACGAGCATAGTTTGCAATGGTATGCCCAGATTGAGCGTGAGAAGAACGGCCATGACTTCGCAAATCCAGTGAAATCGCGCGGTAGTTTTCACTAAAATAAGGAAGTTGTTTATGAAAAAAGCGACTACTCATCCAAACACCATGTACGAATATAATCGGCGTTCCTTGACCTTGATCTTCATAATATATATTCACATCATGATCAAGTTTTATATAGGGCATGTACATAAACCTCCTTTTCACAGAAAAAATAAGTTTACATATTCAAAAATATGCTTTATTGCAGCTGTGTATTCAAAGATACTTATAAAAACAGGTGAGCACTATATTTAATTATTTTTACTTTAAGTTTTATAATATCAGGTTATGTTTCATAGTCAAATTTTAAAAAAATGGTAAAAAATACATAATAACTATATAATTTTATATTGAAATTATATAAAAGCTAGTAAGGGGAATGAATGATGGAAGTACTCGAGAAATTGGCAATGAAATTAGGTTATGAGAAAGGAGGAAAGTTAGAATTTTTAAACAAAAGAATCGTTGGTTTATGGTTAATATGGATTGGAGTCGTTATTATTATGGCTACGATTGTCGGTGGGGAATTTTTTATTCATCCCGTAGTTTTTGGGATTGGGTATTTTACAGGTTTCATATTCATTTTACGAAATAAATATTTAAGAAAGAAGCTTTCATTTGGACCGCTATCTAAATTTCAGTCTAAAGTTGGGAATCTATCAATAGTTCTTTTATTTGTTCTTATGGGATTAATTTCAGGAAGATATTTTGAAACGAATGACTATCGTATGATTTGGATGGGAGCTTTACTTGCAACAGGTATTCATTTTATTCCATTTGCAATCCTTCATGGGAAAAGTATGGTTTATCTTTCTATTCCATTAATCATAATCACGTTATTTGGACTAATCGATTCTAATATTCCATTTATGTATGTTGCAATTGCTGATGGGGTAATAAAAGTTTTATTCGGTATTGCACTATTTTTATCTAAAGATCCAAAAGAAAGAATGATAAATAATAATACAGAAGCTTTATAAGGAAGAGAAAAAGCAAAGGGAGATGCCTTTGCTTTTTTATGTGTCAAAATGAAATGTTTAGAAGAAAGTGCAATTATTTATAAAAAAATGTGTCTAAAATATTGTCATATTCGCTTCTTTAAGATATCCTTTTCATGAAGAGGTGGAAATCATGGAAAAAGTACTTATTTTCGGGCATAAAAACCCAGATACAGATGCAATTTGTTCTGCAATTGCTTATGCAGAGCTGAAAAAAGAATTAGGAATGAATGCTGAACCTGTACGTTTAGGTGAAATCAGCGGTGAAACTCAATTTGCGTTAGATCATTTTAAAGTAGAAGGACCGCGTTTTGTTGAGACAGTAGCAAACGAAGTGGACAACGTTATTTTAGTTGACCATAACGAGCGTCAACAAAGTGCTAATGATATCGAATCTGTTCGTGTATTAGAAGTAATCGACCATCACCGTATTGCTAACTTTGAGACAAGCGATCCTTTATACTACCGTTGCGAGCCAGTTGGTTGTACAGCTACAATTTTAAATAAAATGTACAAAGAAAACGGCGTTGCAATTCGTGAAGAAGTTGCAGGATTAATGTTATCTGCAATCATTTCAGATTCTTTATTATTTAAATCTCCAACTTGCACAGATCAAGACATAGCAGCAGCTCGTGAGCTAGCAGAAATCGCTGGTGTAGATGCAGAAAGCTATGGCTTAGAAATGTTAAAAGCAGGTGCAGATTTAAGTGGTAAAACAATGGAGCAATTAATTTCCCTTGATGCAAAAGAATTCCAAATGGGAGATGCAAAAGTTGAAATCGCACAAGTAAACGCTGTTGATACAAATGATGTTCTTGTACACCAAGCAGAATTAGAAAAAGTAATTTCTGCAGTAGTAGAAGAGAAAGGTTTAGACCTATTTTTATTCGTTGTTACTGACATCTTAACAAATGATTCCGTTGGCCTTGCAATTGGTAAAGCTGCACAAGTTGTTGAGAAAGCATACAACGTAACGTTAGAAAACAACACAGCTACTTTAAAAGGCGTTGTGTCTCGTAAAAAACAAATTGTTCCTGTTTTAACAGAAACATTCCAAACTCTTTAAGAGAAGACTTGGACGAAAAGGAAAGAACAAGCAGATATACAGTCTACTTGTTCTTTTTTTATTTTTAGGAAGCATAAAATTTCGGATATTAAGATCTGTTATTTTAATGTTTCATATAGGAAAGATGGAAAGTGGCTAGGGAGAAAAGAAAGACCTGATATTTTTAGCTGTGAATGAAAAATGCTATGATTTTATTGCTAATTATTATGTCATAGCTTAAAAGTAATAATGAAAAAATGAAGCAGATTATATAGGATTGAAAGAGAAAAGAGGTAAGAAGGTAACAATGAGAAGACTATGCATAATTCCATGTGGGAAAAGGAAGATTTGGGATAAATTTCCTAATATAGGGCCGACAGAAGCAAAAGAAGTGTACATTAGTCCATTCGGAAAAGCGTGCCAAGCGTATGCTTCTCAATTTTTTACACACTGGGTTATTTTATCCGCAAAGCATGGGTTTTTACTGCCAACCGATATAGTGAAAGAAAACTATGATCTTGCTTTTAATTCGAAAAGTAGTGAGATTATTAATATAGAACAACTAAAAAAACAGATGATAGATAAAGACTTGCTAGACTTTGATGAAATTGTTCTGCTTGCAGGTAAGAAGCATAAAAAAGTAGTGACAAAGTTATATCTAGAAGAGATCATTTCTTATCCATTAGAAGGCTGTAAAGGGATTGGATATATGTTGCAGGGGCTGAAGAAGGCAGTTGAAAATCATAACGAGATTCAGTAAAAGTTAAAAGAATTTGATTTATGAGGAAGATTAATAATTAGTTATTGAAAAATAAAGGGGCATTAGGGATTCCCCTTTATTTTAAAGAGAATTTCATTAGGATCATACTCAATGTTAGTTATAGTTTATAACTTGCTTCATAAGATTTCTTATTTCCTTAACTGGTGGTTTTTTATCGTATATATCAATATGTGAAAAATAATAATTTAAATTTCTAACAAGACCTTTTCCGATTTTTTCCTTTAGGAAAGGGAATACTTGTCCAGTGTAGTCTTCGAGAGATTTACAATAGTATTTTTCATCTAGATAAATGCTATATTTACATGTTAGCTCTACTAGTGGGTTACCTTCAGAATCATATACATCTTTAGATTCAATAATGTCTATTAGTGCAAATCTATCATTAAGATAAACTTTTTTCTTCTTTTCAGGCTTATTAGAAAGAATAAAAGCGATACCTATTGCGTTAATCAATATGTTGCCTCCTATAAATATAAAGTGAAACTTTAATCAGCCCTCACCAATCGGACTTTTACGGGCAGTACATCTCCCAACTAATTTCTTTGCCTTTGCTGAATTTTGAGATGGGGCCTTACTGCCTATTAATACGGTATAAAAAAAGATACTAATAAAATATATCGATATAAGTTAAATGTAAAGGGATAAGGTGGATTTAGAAAAGAATCCGTTCATTATGTTGGAGAAGCAAATATTATATACATGTAATTTGTTTTCAAAAATTATCTTAGATAACAATGGAAATAATCATATCAAATAGCGAATGATAATTTTGATATTAGTCATTTTTTTATTAAGGCTATTACTAAAAATGATTTTCTCTAGCTTTGCATAAGTTGTTAATAATTATTCGTAAGCATACGAAGTGTTGGAGAGAAGTAGAGAGTACAATGACTTTTAACTAATGATATAATGCTAATAGATGAAAGACTAAGAAAAGCAGGTGAATCTTTTTTGTTTACAAAAGCACAAGAACTTTTAGCTTCCTATTTTGGCTACTCGTCATTCCGTAGAGGGCAGGATGAAACAATTAAAAATATATTGGATGGAAAAGATACAGTTTGTATTATGCCAACAGGTGGCGGTAAATCTTTATGTTACCAAATTCCAGCACTCGTATTAGAGGGCACAACATTAGTTATTTCTCCGCTTATTTCACTGATGAAAGATCAAGTTGATACCTTAACACAAAACGGAATTCCGGCTACGTACATTAATAGTTCTATTTCAATTACAGAAGCCAATCAGCGCATTCAACTAGCAAAACAAGGACATTATAAATTGTTATATATTGCGCCGGAGCGTCTTGATTCTATTGATTTTATTGATCAACTGATTGATATGAAAATCCCGTTAATTGCAATTGATGAAGCTCACTGTATTTCACAGTGGGGGCATGATTTTCGTCCGAGTTATTTACATATTCATCGTGTACTTGATTATCTTCCAGTACAGCCGATCGTACTTGCATTGACTGCAACAGCAACACCGCAAGTGCGACAAGATATTTGCAGTACTTTAGGAATAGCAGAACATAATACGATTATGACGACTTTTGAACGAGAGAATTTATCGTTTTCCGTTGTAAAAGGACAAGACCGTGATGACTTTTTGTCAGGGTATATTCGTCAAAATAAAAAAGAAGCGGGTATTATTTATGCAGCGACACGTAAAGTTGTCGATCAACTTTATGAAAAACTAAATAAAGAAGACGTTTCTGTAGCACGTTATCATGCTGGTATGAATGATAACGATCGTAATGAACAGCAAGAACGTTTTTTACGAGATGAAGTAAATGTAATGATTGCAACATCTGCATTTGGAATGGGAATTGATAAATCTAATATTCGATACGTGATTCATTATCAACTTCCGAAAAACATGGAAAGTTACTATCAAGAAGCTGGACGTGCTGGACGTGATGGTTTAGATAGTGAATGTATCCTACTATATTCTCCGCAAGATGTGCAAGTACAGCGATATTTAATTGATCAATCAACAGGAGCTTCTCGATTTTCTAATGAACTGGAGAAACTGCAACATATGGCAGACTACTGCCATACAGAGAATTGTTTGCAATCATTTATTTTACAATATTTTGGCGAAGAGCCAAAACAAGATTGTGGTCGCTGCGGCAATTGTACAGATGATCGAAACAGTGTCGATGTTACAAAGGAAGCACAAATGGTACTTTCATGTATGATTCGAACAAATCAACGTTTCGGTAAACAAATGATTGCGCAAGTATTAACAGGATCAAAAAATAAAAAGGTAATCGAATTTAATTTCCATACGTTACCGACATATGGATTGTTATCAAATCAAAGTGTAAAAGAAGTTAGTGAGTTCATTGAGTTTTTAATCTCTGAGGATCTCATTGCAGTTGAGCATGGGACGTATCCAACATTAAAAGTAACAACAAAAGGGAAAGACGTTCTACTTGGTAACCAGCTTATTTTTCAAAAAGAAAGAGTAGAAACAAAACAAATTGTGAAAGATCATCCATTATTCGAAGAATTGCGTCATGTGCGTAAAGAAATTGCACAAGGAGAAGGAGTACCACCGTTTGTTATTTTCTCTGATCAAACATTGCAAGATATGTGTACAAAACTGCCAAAAACACTAGAAGAAATGCTACAAGTAAAAGGAATCGGTGAACATAAACTAGAGAAATACGGGAATGTATTTTTACAAGTTATCACAAACTTCCTCGAACAGAATCCCGATATAGATGCGATGATTACGACAGAAGTTATAATAGAACGAAAGCAATCGAAAAAGACAATGAAAAATTCTCATCATGTTACATATGAAATGTATAAACAGGGAGATACACTTTCTCATATCGCTGAAGTACGCGAGCTGTCCAAGCAAACTGTAGAAAATCATTTAATTCGTTGTTTTGAGGAAGGAATGGAAGTAGATTGGTCAAGCTTTGTTCCGAAAGAATATGAATCTATGATTGCATCCGCAGTAGGGCAAGCTGAAGGTGGTTTAAAAGCTATTAAAGAACAGCTTCCTGATAATATTAGTTATTTTATGATTCGTGCTTATATACAAATGAACAAATAACAGAGTGATAGCGAGGGATGAGAATATGCATTATGTTTTTGTATATGGAACGCTGCGAAAAAATGAAGCAAACGCTCATTTTTTACAAGATTCCATATGTATTGCAAACGAAGCTTGGACATACGGTTCATTATTTGATACGAATGAAGGGTATCCAGCGATGATTCATTCAAAGGGTAAGAAAGTATATGGGGAAGTATATAGAGTAACAGATGCTGTATTAAGGGATTTGGATAAATTAGAAGAATATACAGGGGACTCTGAACAAGATCTATACAACCGAATTACACAAGCTATCTATATAAACGAAAAGATATTAGAAGCTTATGTATATATATCACAAAAGCAAGATATGCTGCAGCATCAGATTGTAGAAGGTGATTGGGTATCCTATCGTAAATTATTATATAAGGATAGATAATGGAAGGAGAGGGAGAACCCTCTCCTTTTTTCATAAATATATACAGAAAGATAGAGAAACCATGCCGATGATTCAATCAGAACAAATAAAAAAACAAATGCCTTCACCAGAATGGATGAAACAGTTCGTGTAGTTATTTTATGATTCGTGCTTATATACAAATGAACATATGATAATTTGTATGAAGTCATTCCGCTTTACATGATATGAATGATTCGTATAGAATATAATCGATCTTTATTTCATGTCACTTCTAATTTATCCAGATTTTTAATACGCTAATGAATGAGAGAGATCTGAAAGGGGCGCAAGGTATGAATAAACTAATATTTAAACAATTTGCGATGACAAGAAGTTATTTTATTAAAAACGTAGAATCATTTTCAAAGGAAATAACAAATGTACAGCCAGCCGGTTTTAACAATACGATCCAATGGCATATTGGCCATGTATTAACGGTTACTGAACAGTTTATGCTCGGCTTTCCACATAAAACGACGCATCTTCCTACAAATTATATCGAGCTATTTGGAAATGGTACAAAACCGGCTGATTGGAAGGGAGATGTACCTACAGTAGATAAACTCATTACAGAGTTGAAAGATCAGTTAGTTCGTCTTCAACAAATTCCAGCTGAACGGTTAAATGAAACACTGGAAAAACCATTTATGGGACTTGGAACCTTTGGAGAATTAGCCGGTCTTTCATTAATGCATGAAGCAAATCACTTAGGACAAATTCAAGCGATGAAGCGCATCATTGAACACGCGGGAATACAGAACTAACAAAATCCCCAAACATAATTTGATGACTTTCAAAAGGAGTTATTCTCAGATGAGATAGCTCCTTTTGATTTTGCATATAGATTTCCCTTAGAAAATTCCCTCTAAACACTTGACTTACAGGCTTCATTTTTAATAGAATTAATATTCGACTGAAAATTTCAACGAATAGGAGGGAAATACGAACATGAAGGAAATATTTGAACTAGAGTTAGAGAAATTAAATAACACGCTTTCGCAAATTAATCAGCAATTGGATAAGCTAGAGAATACTCCAGTGTATTACGGAGAAAATTTTACAGAACAAGTGCTTGAAACTATGCGAGAATCTAATCGCCAAAAACTTCGAATCGCTAGTCAGGAACCTTATTTTGGGCGTTTAGATTTTCAAGAAGAAGGAGAGCTACAGCAAAAACCTGTCTATATTGGTAAAGTTGGCGCTTCTGATGAGGAAACACAGCAACCAATCGTCGTTGATTGGCGAGCACCTGTTGCAAGTATGTTTTATTCATTTACTGGAGGAGAGGATATAGCTTTTTATGATTCTCCAGAAGGAATCGTTGAAGGAATTGTTCACTTAAAACGGAACATTGCTATTCGAAAGCAAACATTAGAACGAGTTGTAGATACATATGTAAGAGGAAGTGATGATCTATCACTTGCGGATGACTTTCTTCTCTATCGCTTAGGAGAAAATAAAGATAACAAGTTAAAAGATATCGTTTCAACGATTCAATCAGAACAAAACGAAATTATTCGTGCGGAAAAAAATGTCCCTCTCATTATTCAAGGTGTTGCAGGTAGTGGAAAAACAACGATTGCCTTGCATCGTCTTGCTTTTCTAATTTATCAATATCGCGAGCAGCTTCGTGCTGAGAAAATGATAGTTTTTGCACCTAACAGTATATTCCTTGATTATATATCTAGCGTATTACCAGAGCTTGGTGTTGGTGATATTCATCAAACTACGTTTCAAGATTGGGCATTACATACTTTAGAAAATAGTGTTTCTGTACAGAGTACTGATAAACAATTACAACAAGCATTCTCTATTCATAAGGACAAAGATGAGATAGCGGCTGGTAAATTAAAAGGATCCATAGACTTTCAAGCGTTTATCAATCAGAGTCTGTCCGATTACGAAAAAAGTATTGTGCTAACGAGAAATTTTGAGCCTTGGGACTATTCAGTATTACAAGGAGAGGTAATTCAGCAGTGGTTTGAAACGGAATATAAACACTATCCGTTAGGAAAGCGAAGAGAACGGATTGTTGCTCGTATGAAACGCTGGATTGAGATGGAACTCAAGACGATCTCAGACACAAATAAAAAGAAGCAACTAAAAAAACAAGCAACGCAAAGACTTAATAGCTATTTAAAGTTTTGGCCGAAGATGAATGCACTATCCTTTTACAGTATGTTAATGAAACAAGAAGATATTTTAAGTGTGTTGCCAGCTGAGCTTATACAAGAAACAGCAAAAAATTGCCGAAAAAAAGAGGTTACTCTAGAAGATTTAGCACCGCTTATCTATATACATCACTATTTAGAGGGAATAAAACCTGAGCAAAAATTTCATCATGTTGTGATTGATGAAGCGCAAGATTTTTCCCCGTTTCAACTTTTCATCTTAAAAGAAATAACACTTGGAAACTCCTTTACTATTTTAGGTGATTTATCACAAGCTATTCATGAATATCAAGGTATTCACGATTGGCAACAGTTTCAAGAAGTATTTAATCAAAATGCCCAGTATTTCGAATTAACGAGAAGTTACCGCTCAACAAAGGAAATTATTCACTTTGCAAATGAAGTCATTCAAAATGCTAATATTCCTGTAGGACTTGCCAATCCTGTCTTTCGCAGTGGCGAAAGTGTAAAAATAATCTCGACGAATGATCAATTTCAATCTGTTTTATCTACTGTGAAGACTATGCAAGAACAACATGTAAAAACGATTGCTATCATTGGACGAACTGAGGAAGAGTGCCGTGAGATATATGGAAAACTCACAGAAGCTGGTATTTCTACAAATATAATAGAAGCCAATCAAAGTAAATATGAAGGTGGTATTTCAGTCGTTCCTGTCTATTTAGCAAAAGGATTAGAATTCGACGCAGTACTACTTATCGATGTAGATGAGGCTCACTATAAACAAACAAAACAAGATGCTAAATTGCTGTATGTCGGATGTACTCGTTCTCTACATGACTTACGGATTTTTTATTCAGGGACATGTTCACCTTTAATTCAACAAATTCCAAGAGAATTGTATGAAGAAAGGATGGATGTTTAATCAAACTAGAACAGAAATTAAAAAGATGTAGCGCAAAAAAGTACTTTATACTAGTACCTTTAGGGCTACATCTATTTGTTCTGAGATATTAATTTTTTCACACCATTACTTTGACCAATAACAACTATTTGAGCCATGTTAATGAATAAACCTGTCTCAACTACACCTGTTAATGTTTTCAAAAATTGATGTGTTTCAATTGGATTTGTTATGAAATCAGGAAAAGCACAATCTACAATAAAATTTCCATTGTCTGTTATGTATGGTTGATTATTTTGAAGACGTAAAGTAGTTGTGCAGCCTAATAATGTGCGGATTCTCTGTGCTGTATGCTCTGCTGCAAAAGGAACAACTTCAACAGGCAATGGAAATTCACCTAAACGGGACACTAATTTAGATTCATCTGCTACAATAATAAGCTGTTTTGATGCAGTTGCAACTAACTTTTCACGAAGAAGTGCACCGCCGCCACCTTTTGTTAATTGTAAATCATCACTTATTTCATCTGCTCCATCAATAGTTAAATCAAGTTCATCTACTTCAGATAATGACACTAAAGGAATTTGTAGCTCTTTCGCAAGTTGTTCTGTTTGTCTAGAAGTAGGTACACCACGAATCGCTAGACCTTCTCTTACAAGCTCTCCTAATTTTTGTATTGTCCAATATACAGTTGAACCCGTACCAAGTCCAATTGTCATACCTTCTCTTATGAAATCAACAGCATATTCACCAGCTAAGCGCTTTGCATGCAACATATTACCTCCTCATCGTACAATTTATTCAGCTGGCCTTGGTCCCGCATCCATTCCGGAAGTCTCCACTGTTAAAACAGGACGTACTGTCATATCTGCATTTACATACACTTGACACGATAAACGTAAGTAATCTTCCACACCTTTTTCCGCAAATGCATGCTTTTCAACCTTGTTAGGTTCACAAAAATCACCATCTAATATTTCTACTCGGCAAGTTGTACATTTTGCTTTTCCACCGCACCGGTGAAGAACGTTTACACCATTATCTTCCAGTGCTAATACTAATTTTGTTCCGGTTTCCACTTCGAAAGTTCCTGTTCCTGGAACGGTTATTTTTGGCATTTTAACTCCTCCTTGTATAAAATGTTAATAACATAATTATCACCTTGCCATGTATAAGGTAAACATAAGACTATATAACGTTTCATTAGTGAAAAAATTACTTTGAAAAATTCGTAGATGCCGTAACTTTTTTCTTTGTTAAATCGTTTATTAAGTAAGCGCGCTTAAAAGGAGTGATCACTTTGAATACAAAGAGAAAGATGATTTCACAATCCGATTCGGATATTCAACAATCAAATAAATCTGTTATTGTTAAACATTATGCGGAACTAAAGCGTTATTGTACATTTTTAACACAAAGCACATGGGACGGAGAAGATCTTGCACAAGAAACGATATGTAAAGTATTGAAGAAATATACAAATGCGGAATGTAACCAAAGTATTTGTTTAACGTTGTTATACAAAGTGGCTCGTAATCAATGGCTGGATCAAATGCGAACAAAAGCATATGAAAGAGAAAATAATCAAGAAGCTTCTTATGAACCACATGCAAACGTTGCTGAATTATACGCTTTAATCGAAACAATGCTATCTTGTTTAAATGAAATGCAAACTGTCATTTTCTTATTAAAGGATGTGTTTGAATATAGCTTAGCTGATATCGGGGCCATTACTTCTATGTCAGAAGGGGCCGTAAAAGCTTCTTTGTTTCGAACACGCAATAAATTAAAAATGATAAAAGAAGAGGAAGGTTTTGTATCTTCAAAAGATATGGAAGAAGAAATTGAAATACTTGTAAAAGCAATTCGGCAACAAACACCAGAGTTGTTGGTAAACCTTATACCAACACTGAAATTTTCAAGAATCTCGCTACAACAACCATTACTTTTATTACATCAAAAATCTTCTTACAACTGTTTCTCATGTGCTGCTTAAACTAAAATGCTGGAGGGATTTTTTATGAATACAATTCCTTATGTTATAGAGCAAACGAAACTTGGAGAACGTTCGTATGATATTTATTCCAGATTATTAAAGGATAGAATCATTATGATTGGTCAAGAAATTAATGAACAAGTCGCCAGCAGTGTTGTTGCGCAGTTGTTATTTCTCGCAGCAGAAGATGCAGAGAAAGACATATCTATTTATATAAACAGTCCTGGTGGTTCTACTTCTGCTGGTTTTGCGATTTTAGATACGATGAATTATATTAAACCGGATGTACAAACCATTTGTATCGGTTTAGCTGCTTCATTCGGAGCATTATTGCTGCTGGCAGGAGCAGAAGGGAAACGCTTCGCTTTACCAAATAGTGAAATTATGATTCATCAACCACTTGGCGGAACGCAAGGGCAAGCAACTGAAATTGAAATTTCTGCAAGACGGATTTTGAAGTTGAAAGAACATATCAATCAAATCATTGCCGATAAAACAGGGCAGCCAGTTGAGAAAGTAGCAAAGGATACAGAACGAGATTATTTTATGAGTGCAGAAGAAGCAAAAGCGTATGGTATTGTAGACGGAATCATCGGTTAACACTGAAAAGAGGTTATTGAAACATTATTGTTCAATGGCCTCTTTTTTAGATCGGAAAACAATTGAATTTTCTCAATTAATGGAATAAAATGAAAATATTATATATTCATTGTTATTTATATATAAAATACATATTATTTAAGGGGCCTATAATGCAAAGAAAAAGATTAAGAGATTTAGATATTCATATCGGAAAATTAAAACCAGGAACATTTAACGCAATTACCGATGTAGAAGGAGTAATCGTCGGTCACAAAACAATTTTACACACAGATGTTTGTTCAGGACTTACAGTTATTCTACCTAACAATGGAAATCTAGCTGGGGCGCATTTCCCAGCAGGATTCTTTTCTTTTAATGGAACTGGAGAGTTTACTGGAAGTCATTGGATTGATGAAACAGGTACTTTAGTAACACCTATTGTTTTTACCGGCAGTCATTTACTTGGATTAGCTCACCATTTTCTTTCGCGCGCTACAAGAAGAATCGAAAATTTAGAACCTTTTTCAAATGGAATAGTAGCAGAGACTTGGGATGGTTGGTTAAGTAATTTAGAAAAAACCTCCATGACATATGGAGATTTAGAGGAAGCGATTATACATGCTAAATCTGGAGTAGTTGAAGAAGGAAATGTTGGTGGTGGCACAGGAATGATCTGTTTTGAATTTAAAGGCGGAATCGGTACTGCTTCCCGAATTGTTGAGTGTGAATCCGGTACTTATACAGTTGGTGCTCTTGTACAAACCAATTTTGGTAGAAGAGAAGATCTTATCATTAATAATAAACTTGTTGGAAGTATATTAAATGAAACGGAAGTACCACTACCATGGAGTACTCCGGAAAACGCAGGCTCTCTTCTCGTTACAGTCGCAACAGATGCTCCGTTATTACCTTCGCAATGTGAAAGAATATCAAAACGAGCATCGTTAGCAATGGCTAGGTTAGGTGGTATTGGCGAAGAAGGTAGCGGCGATTTCTTCCTGACTTTTTCCACTGGGAATTGCTATTCTTATGATAACGAAAAAGCTTATCCAGTCGATATGTTTCCATCAGAGCAGCTAGATTTTATATTTGAAGCGGCAATTGAATCTGTTCAAGAAGCAATTATTAATTCTATGTGTATGGCGGAAAATATAACAGGACAAAAACAAAGACAAGTACATGCATTGCCGTTAGATAAATTAGTAGAAATTTTAAAATAACAGATTAACAATAGTTTTGATTATGTGTATTTTCTCATAATCAAAACTATTTTATTTGTAACCAACACGAAGGAAGTATATCCGTACCAGGTGGTGTCATTTATGAAGCTGATTTTGTCTATGTTGGACATGTTTATTGGGAAGAAAAAACAAGACTATCTGATGATCGCTACGAAAAGACACACACCGGGATTGGTAGAGTTAAGTGAAAAAGAAGCGCAAGTATTCGGGTTCACCGTTAGCAGAGTGAGCCAAACTTTAAAAGAATGCGAAGGTGCGGAACATATTTATGCATTTGTATCTGGAAATGGTGTACCGTATATGCACAGGCATCTTATCCCGTACTATTCGAACACTCCGAAAGAATTTTGGTCCCCAGCAAAAATTGCATCATGGTCAGGGGCGCCTCTACAAAGAGAAAAAGAAATCGAACTATAATATGAAAGGATTAAAATGTATTTGGTGAATGAATATGAATATAAAGAAGGAGAGTAACATGGATTTTGAAATAGTTTTTGAAGAATTTCCAGTTTTGGAATCTGCAAATTTAGTATTAAAGAAAATTGAAGATGTTCATTTACAGGACGTATATGCAATCTTCAATAACGATAAAGTGTTTGAATACTGCGGAATTATACCGAAACATAATATGAAGACGGTAAGTAAAATGATTCAACACTTTGAGAGGGACTATAATAAACAGAGTAGAATTAAATGGGGGATTTTTCGAAAGAATGAAAGTGATACATTAGTTGGAATCATTGAAGCAATGGATTTTAATCGAAAGGTCAATATGGTTACAATCGGATACTTTTTAGCAGAAGTGCATTGGGGAAAAGGTATTGCATCTGAAGCAGTTCATACAATAGTAAAATTTTTATTCGAGGATGTCCATATTAATAGAATTCAAGCTGAGGTTATGCCAGCAAATGACTTCTCAAAGAAAGTACTTTTAAAGAACGGATTTATAAAAGAAGGATTATTAAGACAAGCTACATTATGGTCTGGAAAAGGAATCGTTGATTTAGAAATATATAGTATTCTTCAAGAGGATTATAAAAGATTTAGATAAAGTTACATTCACTTAGTTTATGCTTTTCTTAGAGAAGCAACAACCTTCATTTAAGTTTTAATCGGTAATAAACCTCTATCAATCATTATTCGCCCACCATTGCATTGCTAGCAAATTAGAGAAACAGAGAACCTCCAAAACAAAAAATAATCGTAGAAAGATATTTTTTTGTTTTGAGGTATCTCTTTTTTTCTAGCTTTATCTTGCTGGCGGCTACCTCTTGTATGAAAAAACAATCATCATTTATCTCTAACGTTCGTAATAAAATAATAGAAGGACATTCATATTAATGGGAGGAAAAGGAATGCATCATAACGACCGGAAAAGAAAATGGAAAAACTTTTCCAAAACGATCCCGCATTCTCTTTTAGAGGTGAAAAATGAATTAAAGAAAAAATGTGAAGAAAAACAACTTCCTGTTAAAACATGGAGGTTAACAGAAGAAGAGACTATGCTAATTCACCAAATTAAAGAGCAAACAAGAAAGCACAACAAAAATAATGTGACGCGAACGCATGCTTATTATCGCTTTTACCTCCGATACCCAGAGATACATTGGGCACTGCTTGGACATATGGTATCACGTAATGGTGGTTGGAATATGACAGATTTAAGAGGAGAGTTATATACCAGATTATTATCAGAAAAAGATCAACTTACCTTCTTTTCTTTTTTAGAAAGAGGAAACTGGTTAATCTTCCAGGATGTGTATCCACAATTTTTGTTATACGAACAAAGTGTGAAAAAATCTAAAAGATTGTTTTATCTTCTACCTTTTCTCCATGTATCAACGTTTATGGAAACAATATGGAACCATTTTTGGAACACAGGTGACCACTATACATTAGCTATTGCCACTGTTATTAATGAACAAAGCTATTTAGAAAAAAGAGTTATTCAAAATCCTCATTTTAAAAAGACCGTACTAAGTAGTGTTGGATTCAAACTTTATGATTTTTTCCGCTTTAATCATATCCTTTTTCCATTCTATAAAGATGGGACCAAACAAAAAACATTGCTATTTGGTGATACGATGAGACATTTCACCTCCCTGCATGAGCGGATTTTGCTCGGAAAACGATTATACTCACTGCTATTTCGACATGAGAACGTCTTACAAAGGGTAGTAAATTGGGCTCATGATCATCCGCATACTGGCTCACGAAAAGACTACTGGCCGCATTTATTTTATGATGTGAATGAATCATTCTCTCGTGCATTTTATGAACGTCGAATAAAAAACTGCCAATTAAGAAAAGGCGCAAACCGTTTATATAGTCCGCGATTAATATACGCATGGAAAGATCTTCATCATGAAGAAGCGGAAAGTAAAGACTGGTTTGAAGACTGGCGTATCATGGACTATTTAATCGATAAGGGAGAAAACACAAATGGAAAGATTTATAATGAATACTGCAAAACGCTTGAAAAAATCGAACTTGCCATACTGGTCAAAAAAAATGTCCTGCTCCGAGAAGAAGAAAGGGAGGAGTAACTCTCAAGCTGTTGTAGCTACTATCATTTTCTCTTGTTTGATTGGAACATATTTAGATTTACTGTTTGTCAGTAAACAAATGTATGACTTTCCAGTAAGACCGTTCCCGCATATATTTACAATAAATGTCGCGTTTACATTATTGATATTACCAATCTTTACTTTGTTCTTTTTATGGATTGCAAGAATGTTACCTTCATTTTTAAAAATCCTATTTATCACTTTGATTGGACTTTGTATGAGTATTTCTGAACGGTTTGCGGAGCAGTTAGGATGGTTCACTCATAGCGAAGCATGGCATCATTCTTATTCTTTTTTCGGATACACACTCTTCATGATTCTTATATGGAAGTTTTATCGTTGGTTTCAATAACAGGAAATTGTGTTAAAGAGATCTAAATAATAAACAAAAAGATTGTTCGAAGTCCTGTATTGAAATTTAAAAAGGGTTTATTAAAAAACTATCCGTTCAATGAAGGAAATGGATGATGTTATTAAGTTAACGAGTGCTAATTGAGCAACCATATTTATTTCCAATAACGCGCGTTATGTTGATTTTACATGTATAAAGGATACAAAAAAACGCTGACTTTTTATCATCAGCGTTTTTTTCATATAAGAGGTTTTTGAATTAAAGTAGCAAATTCTATTTCATGGACATGTCCGTCGTCTAATGTAGTAGTTCCTTTAACATAGTGTACATGTTTTCCATCGGCAACAGGGATGGCAGGACCTGTTTCTATTGCGACCTTATGATGATGATTAAAAAAGTCAGTATTAACCATTATTATATGTACATGACTATCTCCTTTTGGAATTACTTCACTTGTAAATCCAGCAAAACGATGATTATGCCTATCGTTTCCTTCTCCTGCTAGTTTAGTACTAGCAACAAATTCATGCACATGTGTCTGAACCGTCGATGGTGATTTTCCTGCAGATATTATAGCTGCTTCTGTTACGTTTTCTTTATTAGTGTTTATGCTAGGTATATTTTCCGTACTAGATGTATTTTCTGTTCTCTGTTTTCCTCTACCTGAAAATTCTCTATTCATAAAGATAATGCCTCCCTTTATTATAGGATTATGGTACATTTTATTATAATTAGTAAGAATATATGTTAAGAAAAAATGAAACTTCCATCAGTGGGGGGTTTCTTCATCCCGCACTGATGGAAAGCTCTCACCAATTGGGCTTTTACGGGCAGTTGTTCTCCAACGATCTTCTTTGTTTCTCTCTGAATTTTGAGGTGGGGGTCTTACTGTCCGCAAATAGCGGGATAAATTGACCACCAATGATATTTATAAAGAAATTTTGTCGTGTAACGGTATTATGAATCATAGCAAAAGAAAAGGAATAAAATACAGTGTAAAAATCTGTTGTTTTTATAAAATTTGTTTTATTATGAATAAGGGCACCAAAAAATAGAAAGAGGTGTCAAAATGTATGGAATAATAAATTATGAGGTATTTTTAATTACAGGAATTCTTTTAAATCTAATTCCTGGTGCTGATACAATGTATATAGTGGGAAGAAGTATTTCGCAAGGTAGGAAAGCAGGTGTGTATTCTGTTTTTGGTATTATTACCGGTTCGTTAATTCACACGTTATTAGTTGCTTTTGGATTATCCATCATACTTACAAAATCTATTGTATTGTTTAATGCTATTAAAATCATTGGTGTTATCTATTTAGTCTATTTAGGAATTAGAATGATTATTGATAAAACGAATGTAAACTTTCAAGCTAATGCGCCGAGTAAACTGAACATTAAAAAGATATATGTACAGGGACTTTTAACAAGTCTTACGAATCCGAAAGTTGCCTTATTTTTTATTGCGTTTCTCCCGCAATTTATAGATACAAAAGTTTCCAGTCCTATATCTTTTATTATATTAGGACTTACTTTTACGATTACTGGATTGTTGTGGTGTCTATTTATTGCTTACTTTTCTTCTTATGTTACAAAAAAAATAAGAGGAAACGAAAAGATAGGAAAAGTATTGAACAAAATAACAGGAATCATTTTTATCGGTATGGGGTTGAAGTTATTTCAAGCAAAAGCTCCTCAATAAGCAAACAAATGCCCCCTTTTAGAAAAGTTGTATAAAGATTTAAGTGAATATAAAAAGCCTCTTTAAAAATATTAAAGAGGCTTTTCTTTTGAAGGTATTGTATCTAAAAATCTACTTTATTGCGTTCTTTAAGTATTTTAAATCGCACACCTAATCTAATACTTTATTTTTCAACTCGATTTACAAGATTTTTAATTTGTTCTTTTGGAGCGTTTATACATATGCCTCCGTGATAACAAATTACTGATTCGATATCTAAATCTAAATATTTCTCCAAAGAAGAAAGGGCCGTATTCATATCTAATGTTGTTTTCTCAACAGGTCCTTGTAAAGAACCTTCTACACATATCATAGAATCACCGGCAACAAGAGTTTTACTTTTCTTTAAGTAAAGGCTAATATGACCAGGGGTATGTCCAGGTGTATAAATTACTTGAATACCTCCGCAATAAGGAAGCTCTTGTCCATCTTCTAAAGAATGATCTACTTTAGATTTAGGAGGATTCTTATATAAGAATTGCATTTCCTTAGGAAGAGATGCCCATGCATCTTTATTCATATGCTCAGGATTTGTTTTAATAAGCGGGAATATCCCCTCGATATATGGCTTATCAAGTTCATGTGCATACACATCGATTTGATGAATAGCTTCTTGTAATATTTCAGGAAGGCTTCCTATATGATCTAAATCCTGGTGTGTTACAATGATTGCTTTTAATTTTTCAAAAGGAACCCCCACATCATTCATAGCAGCACGAATTTGATCTAACTGTCCAGGCATACCTGTATCGATTAAAACAGCTGTTTCATCGTCCAAAATAAGTGTAGGGTGTAAAACGAAACCTTGTATTTTTAATTCAAGCATTGCAACTCCATTCGAAACCTTCATTGATTAAATCCCCCTTAATAGGCGTGTTTGTATTGTAGTTAACTACTACATAGATTAACTTATCACGCCTTTGAAATTTAAGTCAACTATAAATAATTAATCATAACATAAAATAAATATTTTGTCAATAATTTTTTAATTTATTATTAGATTCAATTAAATAGAGAGGAGGATTTCTATACCGTATGTAGAATATGAAAAAATACTTTCAAACAAGGAGATATTTACATGGATCTTATATCAAATATTCAAGGGATTGTTTTAGACTTAGATGGTACGTTACTAAATTCACAAAAAGAAGTATCTAAACGAAATAAACAAGCCATACTCGAATGTTATAGACAAGGAGTAACTGTTATTTTTGCAACGGCAAGACCCCCACGTTCAGTAAAAGCCTTTCTTCCTCGGAAACTTCAAGAGATAGCAGCTATTGTGTATTACAACGGCGCTTTAACCATTGACAATACATCAGAATACAGAAAACATTATACGATTGAATCAACTGTTACAAATGAAATAATTGAGCATGTAATTTCTCATCATTCGGATGCGTGTTTGTCTATTGAATCAGAAGATACGTGGTACAGTAACAAATCATTAGATTATAGTAAATCTATGAATACAATTGTAAATCCAATTGTAGTTTCTTTACATGAATTTAAAAGAATCCATGCTTCGAAATTATTAATCTCAGAATATCCGTATTACGAGAAATTACACAAGCAATTTGAACATAAAGTAAACACTGTATGTACCGACTCAGGAACTTTAATTCAAATTATGGCCAAAGGTGTTTCTAAGAAACAAGCTGTAATGGATCTTTGTGTTCAAAATCATATTCCGATGAACAACATAATGGCATTTGGTGATGATTGGAACGATTTAGAGCTTTTTTATGCTTGTGGTTTTCCAATTGCTATGGAAAATGCAATACCTGAACTAAAAGAAATGGCGTATTTCGTTACTAAATCTAATGATGAAGAGGGTGTAGCGGAAGTATTAGAAAAGTTAATTTGTATCATCAATAACAGTTAAAGATGTATGATTATTACTTGTTACGTAAAAAAGACAGCCCGCAAGCTGTCTTTTTTGAAATTATTTAAAACGGCTTAAAACAAGAAATTCCCACCATTTCCACGGCAGTAGATTCTTTAATAGAATCATTAACTTTACACCTTTTCCAATTGGATAACGTAAAGTTGGATGCTGCGATTCAGCAATAGCTACTATTTTCTCAGCAACATTTTTCGGATTTCCTAAAGTCTCATTGCCGTTATGAATATGTTGTTCAATTTTCTTCATGTATTCTTTGTAAGAAGACTCAGATCCTGAAGTAGCTTCCGCAAGTTTTTGTCCGATTTCCCAAATATTTGTGTTATATGATCCCGGCTCAATTAATGAAACTTCGATCCCAAACGGTTTTACTTCTAGGCGAAGAGATTCACTCCAACCTTCAAGTGCATATTTAGAAGAAACATAAGGGGAGAGACCAGGGAAACCCATTTTCCCGCTAATACTACTAACATTAATAATTTTCCCTCGTTTTTGTCTTCTCATAATTGGAAGAACAGCTTTTGTTACTGCGATAGCTCCGAACACGTTTGTCTCAAATTGTTTACGGTACTCTTCAATTGGAATTTCCTCTACAAAACCACCGCTTGCGTAGCCCGCATTGTTAATAAGAATATCTACCCGTTCAATGTTGTTTATAAAAGCTGTAAATTTACCAATAGACTCTTTGGAAGTTACATCTAACTGATGAATTTTTATATTTTGTTCTATATGCAACGATGTAGCCTGTTTTATTAATTCTGTTTGTTTTTCAATGTTTCGCATCGTAGCAATGACAAGATAGCCTTTTTTAGCAAATTCTAATGATGTAAGAAGCCCAAATCCGCTTGACGAACCTGTAATAATCGCAATTTTTTCTGTCATTTGTTTCTCACTTTCTATAGGAATGCAGTTTGATATTATCATATCGAAAGGAGGAAGGGGGATTCAATAGATTTGTTTAAATAGGTATATTTATATTCTGACATAAAAAAGTAGATTTTTAGGGGATTTGCTTTTTTTATGTCAGAATATGCGCTTACCAGGGAAATATTACTAAAGTGCTTTTATTCCCTAAAATAATCTAAGCAGTATAGACAAACTAATTTTTATGAATAAAGCCCACCCATATACATTTCTGTTAATGTATGTACAATATCTTCGAGAGAAAACTCTCGTTCATTTCGTACAATTTCCCATAAAAACATTTCATTCGCAAAGAACCAGCTCCTTGCTACTAAAAAACAATTCAAATCCTTACGTGCTAAACCGTTGTTTTGTGAATACGTAATATCTTGAACAATTCGCTCAATAAATCGTTCACGAATAGCACTCCATTTGTGGCGAACATCCTTAGAAGTACCTATTGCTTCTTCAACGACCTGTAATAATTGTCTTTCCATTTCCGCCATTTGCAAAAACGCATGTACTTGCTGCCGAATCATACTACGTGCTTCTTGCTTCGTTACTGGTTGAAAGATACGTTCTGCGATCGTATAAAATTGGTTCATCACATCGTCCATTAATACAATAAGTAAATCATCTTTATTTTTAAAGTATACATATGCGGTTCCATATCCTGTTTCCGCTTTTCTTATAATCTGGGAAATTGTTGTTTTTTGAAACCCCTGTTCTATAAAGACTTCACGACCAGCGAATAGTAATTTCTTTTTCGTTTCTAGTGAACGTCGTTGTCTAGCTGAGAAAGTATCTTTGTTCATATGTACCACACCTTTATACTGAAATATCAGAAAAATTAACTTTATTTTAGGGGAAACAGTAATATAATGTCAACTGATATTATGTCATTGACGTTATGTCAGTTTTGATGATATATTTTTACTAATTAGAATTAAAAGAAAATTAAAGAGAAGGTGAAAAAATGTATTCAAACCCATTTGAACCATCTTACGAGTATGCTCGTCAATGCGACATTTATGATGAGCTTGCATCGTTTCAACATGAATTTTATAAAAAAGAAGATGTCATTTATTTAGACGGAAATTCGCTTGGACTTTTATCAAAACGAGCTGAGCAGTCGTTACTTACAATGCTTGATTCGTGGAAACAATACGGTATTGATGGTTGGACAGAAGGGAAGTATCCTTGGTACTTTTTATCCGAACAATTAGGTGAATTGAGCGCTCCGCTTATTGGCGCTTCACCAGAAGAAGTGATTGTAACCGGTTCCACGACAACAAATTTACATCAAGTTGTCGCTACGTTTTATGAACCAAAGGAAGGGAAGACAAAAATCCTTGCCGATGAATTAACATTTCCATCTGATATTTACGCATTGCAGAGCCAAATTCGTTTAAAAGGACTAGATCCCGTCGAACATCTTGTTCAAGTGAAAAGCAGAGATGGAAGAATGTTGCATGAAGAAGATATCATTACAGCAATGACAGAAGATATTGCGCTCATTGTACTTCCGGCCGTGTTATATCGAAGCGGGCAAATTTTAGATATGAAGCTTCTTACAAAAGAAGCACATAAACGTGGTATTCATATTGGCTTTGATCTTTGTCATTCCATCGGTTCTATTCCGCATCACTTTCAAGAATGGGACGTCGATTTTGCAGTTTGGTGCAATTATAAATATTTAAATGCCGGTCCAGGTGGAGTTGGCGGCCTGTACGTTAACAAAAAGCATTTCAATCGTTTACCAGGATTAGCAGGCTGGTTTAGTTCTCGAAAAGATAAACAATTTGATATGGAGCACGAGCTTACACCAGCTGAGCATGCAGGTGCATATCAAATTGGTACACCGCATGTGTTAAGTGTTGCACCGCTTATCGGTTCTTTAGAAATTTTTAAAGAAGCGGGTATGGAGCGATTACGAAAAAAATCTCTTCATATTACACGCTATATGATAAATCTAATACATCATGAATTAACAGATATGGGCTTTACAATTGGTAATCCGTTAAAAGATGAAATAAGAGGTGGACATATTTATTTAGAACATAAAGAAGCAGCGCGTATTTGTAAGGCACTAAAAGCGAATGGAGTTATTCCAGATTTTCGTGCACCAAACGGTATTCGTTTAGCTCCTGTCGCTTTATACAATTCGTATGAAGAAGTATGGAAAGCCGTACAAATTTTGAAAAAGATTATGGTGGAAGAGCAGTATAAACAATTCGAAAATAAACGAGAGGTTGTGGCATAAGGATGAAAGAGAATAAGTGGATTGATATTTCTCAACCTCTAAACAATAATATTGCCACTTGGCCTGGCGATACACCTTTTTCCTATGAAGTGTCATGGACAAAAGAACAGAGCGGATCTGTTAATGTTGGTAAAATTTCAATGAGTATTCACACTGGTACACATATTGATGCGCCATTTCACTTTGATAATGATGGTAAAAAAGTAAGTGACCTTGATATTAACATTTACATCGGTCCTGCTCGAATTATTGATGTAACGGGTTATGAAAGCATAGGAGCGAAAGAATTAAAAATGCATGATTTAGAAGGGGTTAGTAGATTATTATTGCGGACCTCATCAAAAACAAATCCACAAGTATTTCCTGAAATAATTCCGTATTTACGTACTGATCTTGCACCCTATCTTCATGAAAAAGGTGTGCGCTTAATCGGTGTAGATGTTCCATCTGTTGATCCGCTTGATGATAAGGAGCTAGCAGCACATCATGAATTATTTAAACACGGCATTCACATTTTAGAAAATGTTGTTTTAGAAAATGTACAAGACGGAGACTACGAACTTATAGCTCTGCCGCTTTTGTTAACAGATGCAGACGGTAGCCCGGTTCGTGCTGTTATAAAACCATTATAAAAAGAGCCACTGCATAGAGAGGATGTCCACATATGAAGGAAAATGAAAAAGTAATTATGGAAAAAGGAATTCATACAGATTTTCGTAATAACATGACATACGGGGAATATTTACAACTAGATAGCTTACTATCTAGCCAAAAACGACTCTCTGATCATCATGACGAAATGTTATTTATTGTAATTCATCAAGCAAGCGAGCTTTGGATGAAATTAATTTTACATGAATTAGAAGCAGCTATTGAATCAATCAAAAACGAAAAGCTTGCACCCGCTTTTAAGATGCTTGCACGTGTTTCAAAAATTCAATCGCAAATTATCCAATCATGGGATATTCTTGCTACGCTCACACCAGCTGAATATATTGAATTTCGCGATTCACTCGGTCAAGCCTCCGGATTTCAATCTTTTCAATATAGAATGATTGAATTTGCGCTTGGTTATAAAACGCCACATGTTCTAAAAATCTATGAAAAAGATGCAGAATTGCACGCTCGTCTGGATGAGGCACTTCATACACCGAGTTTATATGACGTTGCAATTCAAACACTTGCAAAAGAAGGATTTCCAATTAACCCAAGTGTGCTGGAGCGTGATATTACGCAACCATATGAAGCAGATGCAACAGTAGAAGCAGCATGGTTAGAAGTTTACTCAGATGTGAAGAAATATTGGGACTTATATCAACTGGCTGAAAAGTTAATCGATATCGAAGATTGGCTGCAGCAATGGCGTTTCCGTCATATGAAAACTGTAGAACGTATTATCGGACATAAAATGGGAACTGGCGGTTCTTCAGGCGTTTCTTATTTAAAACGTGTACTGGATCAATCATTTTTCCCAGAGCTTTGGGCTATTCGAACAAAACTATAAACGATTAAACAATAAGCATAAAAGTTTTCTCTATGAAAAAGCTTTTATGCTTATTTGCATATTTTTAAATTGAAATTATGAATTATATTATTCTTATACGAAACAAAGAAGGTGAAAAAATTATGTTTAGTAAACAAAATGTCTTTAAAAAGACACTCATATTATTTTCTGCAATAGGGACATCTTTTGGAATTCTTTCATCAAATGTTGAAGCAGCTCCCAATCCATCTGCTTATTTAGCAACACTTCAGTTTGATGGAACAGATTGGATGGATACAGGAGAAAAAAATTTCCCTCACGCATTTCGTTTCCAGTCTTATGATAACGATATTGAACATAATAAAGAAAATGAAATTCGTTTCAAAATTGGAAATGCTGTAACAGGGATAGGATCAACAGGGGTAACAAATCGTGGTCCCAATAATCAACAACCAGCTGTTTATTTTCATATTGCTAAAAGAGGAGAATATGAAATATATGAATATTGGCTTTATTATGCTGACAATGATTGGATTAACAACCATGAACACGATTGGGAAAAGTATTTTGTTTACTTAAAAAATGGTGTTCCAATTCATCTGCTTATATCGAGCCACAATGGTTATAAAATAAAGACATGGGCAGAAGTCCCAAAAGATGATGGGCATCCTTTAATTGGTGTTGATGGAGGAGCTCATGCGATGAAATGGGATAAAGAAGATGGAGTGAAAATTCGTTATAATGGAGATATCACAAAACACAACGGACGTCTTGATGAAGGAGATCAAACGAATCAACCATGGATTCTCTATAGCAATGATCCAATTGATGGTGTAACAAAATATGTAGCTGCTCCTGATACATTTTATTACGGTGATCCGGCTTATCTCTTATACTCAGATGAATATAGTGATCCTCGCCAAGCACCTTGGAAACGCGAAGAATGGGATAATCCGCCGCTTCCTTAAACAAACCGCTCATATGAATACATATAAAAAGAGTAGAAAAAATCTACTCTTTTTTGTTTCTCATTTTAAATTCCGTTATAATAGTCAAATTAGCAATAAGTAGTAATGGAGGAGTTTCTATTGAACTTACCAGAATTAGAACATGCATTTAAGAAGAGAAAAGTAAATGCTTTTCTCATTTATCAAAAAGGTGAAATCGTTACAGAATATTATAAAACAGAGAAATGTGTACAAAATGTATATAAAATTAATTCGATAACAAAAAGTATTATCTCTATTCTAATTGGCATTGCAATTGAAAAAGGATATATCCATAGTATACATACACCCATTGTAGAGTGGATTCCAAATATACCAAAAGAAAAACAAGATCTGACTATATATCATTTATTAACGATGACAACGGGTGAGGAATGGCAGGAATTTGGAAATGGTGTTGTTTTCCCGAATGATTTTGTTGAGTCCAATCATTGGATAGACTATATTTTAAAGAAGCCCCTGATGAATCAGCCCGGAACAAAAATGAATTATAATTCAGGTTCTTCACATTTGTTAAGTTATATTGTACAAAAAACAACTAACATGACGACGGAACAATTTGCAAAGATACATCTATTTGATCCTTTACATATTACCGACTATGAGTGGCAGCAAGATCCACAGGGGATTTTTGTCGGTGGTTTTGGCATGAAAATGAAAGCAGAAGACATGCTGAAAATCGGCTTGTTATGTCTACAAAATGGATATTGGAACGGACAGCAACTTGTTTCTTCAAGCTGGATTGAGCAATCCCATCAAGAAAGATTTACAACATACGAACATATTGGGGCATACGGTTATCATTGGTGGGTATTAGATCCAAACAACTTCAACATACCATACCATACATATTTTGCGATGGGATATGGCGGTCAATATATTATTATTGTACCGCAATTAGAGTTAGTTGCAGTTATTAGTAGCCAAATGCCAAAACGGGGGTTGGTACCGCTTGAATTGTTTATGAACCATTTACAAGAAACGTATTAAAAAGGACAAATTTTACCTATAAAAGCCCAATCAGTTCAATTAGCCATCAGTGGAAGCTGAAAAAACCACTGATGGCTAGTTGAACTTTATACGAGTTGCATTGTAAAATGACAAACCTACCTACATAATTTGTACAATACTTATATGCAATCTAAAATCCATTTATTTCGAGACATTTAATTGCATAAAGTAATGATTAAGTGTATTCCGACAACCATGCTTCTAAGAATATACACATCTGTGATTGTTCATTCCGAACATAAATATTTAAAAGGCAATCAAAACAACATTAGTTTACTTGTAAACCCACTCTACATAAAGCTTGTTCTTCTGTTGTGATATTTTATTTTTTCTTATTTCGGTGTTTCTTTGAAATAAATATTTATAAAATTTTCTGTTTTTGTTTCAAATTCTACATCAACAAATACCCCAAATTCTTTTCCGTTCTTATCCCGCAACCACAACTTAAATTTTTCAACTGATGTATTTACTGTTTTCGGTCTTCTTCCTATATGAAGATAATCGATAATATCAGCTTGTGGGTATTTTTCTTTCGTTTTTTGCACTGCAAGTTTTCCCCATTTCGCGTATGGTGGCTGCGCATGAACAGCAGGAAAAGGTTTATAAATAACTAAGATAATTGCAGTAAGTCCAATACACAGAAGTAAACGAGTAAATAAACGTGTCATATTAAGCTCCTTTATCGAATTTTTTATCCCGCATGAACAGCCTCAAAGATTCAGAGGAAAGCAAAGAAGGTAGGTAGGAGATACTGCTCGTAAAAGCCCGATTGGTTTGACCATCAGTGCGGGGAGGAAGTTTCACTTTATAGTGTTTACACTTGGGTAAATTCATATGAATTTGCCTTTTTTTGTCTTCATTACATAAAACCGCATCATTTACAAAAAATAACCTTGAAATCATCGCCATATTCAAGGAGGTTGAACTATGCGTCGTAAAGCTTTCTTCAAAGTACCGCTTTTACTCATAACATTGGCGGCCGCTTTGTTAGTAAGTAGTGTTCATGAGAAGGAGGTAGAGGCTTTTTCCAATCAAGTCATTCAAAGAGGAGCTTCTGGAGAAGATGTAATCGAACTACAATCAAGGCTCAAATATATTGGATTTTACAATGGAAAAGTAGATGGTGTCTTTGGATGGGGTACATATTGGGCACTTCGGAATTTTCAACAAAAGTTCGGGTTACCAGTTGACGGACTTGCAGGTACAGCTACAAAACAAAAACTCGTTAAAGCTACAAAATATGAAAAACAATCAAATAACACAGCAAATAAGAAAAATAACAAACCGGCACCAAATAAAGGTACAAATGTTCCAAATGGATATTCGCAAAACGACATTAAAATATTGGCAAATGCTGTATACGGAGAATCTCGCGGTGAACCTTATATAGGACAAGTTGCCGTAGCAGCTGTTATTTTAAATCGCGTCAGCAGCCCGTCTTTTCCAAATACAGTAGCAGGTGTGATTTATGAGCCGCGTGCCTTTACCGCTGTTGCGGATGGACAAATCAATTTAACACCAAATGAAACAGCAAAAAAAGCTGTACTTGATGCGATTAACGGATGGGATCCATCTGGAGGCGCGATTTATTACTTTAATCCAGATACAGCAACAAGCAAATGGATTTGGAGTCGTCCGCAAATTAAAAAAATTGGAAGACACATTTTTTGTAACTAGTTAGGAGGTGGATGAGATATGTTTAGAGGTCTCATTATCGTTTTATTAACAATTGGAGTTGTAGGTACAGGATATTGGGGATATAAAGAACACCAAGAGAAAAATGCGGTATTAATTCATGCTGAAAATAACTACCAGCGGGCATTCCATGATTTAGCGTATCAAGTCGATTTATTACACGATAAAATTGGGACAACATTAGCAATGAATTCACGAACATCATTATCACCTGCATTAGCTGACGTGTGGCGCATCACATCTCAGGCACACTCTGATATTGGCCAATTGCCACTTACATTGCTTCCGTTTAATAAAACAGAAGAATTTCTATCGAATATTGGAGACTTTAGTTACCGTACAGCTATACGCGATTTAGATAAAGAACCATTAAACGATCAAGAATATAATACACTCCAGCAGCTATATAATAATGCTGCAAATATTCAAGATGAACTGCGCAAAGTACAGCATCTTGCCCTAAAAAACAACTTACGTTGGATGGATGTTGAATTAGCTCTTGCCTCTAATAATAATCCAGCTGACAACACAATCATCGATGGCTTTAAAACAGTGGAAAAAAACAGTCAATCTTACTCCCAAAGCCATTTTGGACCAACGTTTACAAGTTTGGAAAAAGAGAAAAAAGGCGAGACGCACATATCTGGTCCAAAAATTTCGGAAGACCAAGCAATAAATATTGCAAAATCTTTCCTTAGCTTAAAGGGATCTGAAAACATTTCTGTTGAAAAAAGTAGTAAGGGAGCAAAAGAAAAATTTTATAGCATTACTGTAAAGGATCCAAAGACAAATAGTGAAACGAATATGGACATTACTGAACAAGGTGGCTTTCCAATTTGGGTCATGAACAATCGGGAAATTAAAGAACAAAAAATTAGCTTAAAAGATGCAGGAGATAAGGGGCTTTCCTTTTTAAAACAAAATAAATTCAAAAACATGGAGTTATATGAAAGTTCGCAATACGATTCTGTCGGTGTTTTCACATTTGTAACGAATCGGGACAACGTGCGTATATATCCGGAATCCATTCAAATGAAAATTGCACTCGATGATGGTTCGATTGTCGGCTTCTCGGCAAAAGACTATTTAGCTTCTCGTAAAGATTTAAAATTCCCAAAACCAACATTATCGGTTTCGGATGCACGGAAGAAAATCAATCCCAATTTAAAAGTTATGGAAGAACGTGAAGCAGTCGTTGTAAATGACTTGCATAAAGAGGTACTATGTTATGAATTTTTAGGGACACTTGGCAAAGACACATATCAAATCTTTATTAATGCCAATAATGGCATGGAAGAAAAAGTGAAAAAATTACAAAGTGTAGAACAAGTTTATGACTAATGAATAGGAGTGACACCTTTGAGGAAAATCTTTTACTTTTGTATTTGTTTGCTTCTATTAGCAAGCTGCAGTACAAAAAAGAACGATAATGCAGCGAGTCCAAGTCCAACTTCGAATGCTAAATTAATAAGAACAAAAAGCGAAACAAATCAGGATGTTACTTATAAATCAGATGAAAAAGTGGCGGATCACTTGGCAAAATTAGCAGCGAGCGTACCAGGTGTAAACGATGCAACAGCAGTTGTACTTGGAAAATATGCAGTTGTCGGAATCGATGTCAACGCAAAACTAGACCGTTCTAGGGTAGAGACAATCAAATACTCAGTAGCGGAAAGCATAAAGCATGACCCACTCGGAGCAAATGCAGTAGTTGTAGCAGATATCGATACGTATCAGCGGTTAAAAGACATGGGCAAACGAATAAAAGAAGGAAAAGCTGGTGAAGGCATTCTTGATGAACTCGCAGCAATAGTTGGTCGTGTAATGCCGCAAGTACCAAATGATGTATTTGAAAACAAAAAGATCAATCCAACTAAAGAAAATGATCAACAATTAAACAAAAGTGAACAAAATGAACTAAAACAAGAACAAGTTGATCAATCCAATCAAAATTTAAAACGGTAAAATAATCCCCGTGTTATACAGCACGGGGATTATTTCTTGAAACAAAAACTGAATGTTTTGTTTATTACTGAAAATGTTGTATGATTTTGTATAAAAGGAAACATATGTTTTTATAAATGGAGGGATATACGTCATGCAAATGAATGAATCTATTCAACTCGTTCCATATACGGAAAAATTTAAAGAATCACTACAAGCGTTTACTTTACCTGAAGAACAAGTGCAATTTACATCTCATCCAATGGAACTTTTAGCCAAAGCAGAGCAGGATGTAACTCGGAATCCTATTGTAATATTAGCTAACGACAAGCCAGTCGGTATTTTTGCGCTGCAATCAGGGAATCGTGTACAGGAATATACAAATAAAGAAAATTCTTTATTACTCGTTTCATTTTCAATTAATTATACAGAACAAGGTAAAGGATATGCGAAACAAGCGCTATATCAGCTACCGAATTATGTAGATACATATTTTCCGAACATAGAGGAAATTGTTTTAGCGGTCAATGAAAGAAATATTCCCGCTCAAAAATTATATACAACAGTCGGATTTGAAGATAGAGGACATCGTAGAATAGGGCCAATTGGACCGCAATTTGTTTTATATTTATCATTGAAAAATAAAATTTCAGAAAATACAATGTAAAATAATCATATTATAATAACTAAAAGGTATATGTATAATGTGAGGGTTTATATCCGTTTAATAAGGATTTTTAATAACAAAGCAGAAACTATTGTAGTTATTTATGGAGGATACTATGCAGGTAAAATTAATTCTTGCCGGTTACGGCACCGTTGGAAAAGAATTTGTAAAACTCATTCATGAAAAATCATCCTTTATTCAAAAAGAATTCGGTTTAGATTTAGTCCTTGTTGGTATTATTGGACGTGATTTGAAATTATATCATCCAGAAGGACTTTGTATCGACACTTTACTTACACTAGGTGAGGGATCAGTAGCTTTACACAAATATTTAGAACAACATTCTGTTAATAACGAAAAAATGAACGGTCATGTTTTCATTGAATCCACACCAACCAATCTCGAAAACGGCAATCCAGGAAAGCAGTATATTTTACAGGCCATTGAAAACGGAATGGATATTGTTTCTATTTCAAAAGGAGCACTTGTCACGTCATGGAAAGAAATAAACGAAGCGGCTCGATTTGCAAATATTCGTATTCGCTATAGCGGTGCAACAGCTGCAGCACTTCCCACATTAGATATTGGTCAATTCAGCTTAGCAGGATGTAAAATTGAACGTATAGAAGGAGTTTTAAACGGCACAACAAATTATATCTTAACGAAAATGCATGAAGACAAAACTTCATACGAAGAAGCGTTGCAACAAGTGCAGCAACAAGGAATTGCTGAAACGAATCCTTCATTAGATGTAAGCGGAATGGATAGTGCTTGTAAGTTGTTGCTGCTATCGAACAGTTTACTGCATACAGAATATAAACTTGAAGATATAAGCATTGAAGGGATAGAAAATCTATCAAAACAAGATATACAAAAAGCAAAAGAACAAGGAAAGCAAATGAAACTTCTAGCGAAAGCATATAAAGCAGATGAAGGAGAAGTGCGGCTTGAAGTACATCCATATGCAGTAGAACATAATCACTCACTAGCAAGCGTTATAGGAACTGAAAAAGGAATTACCTTTTACACGGATACAATGGGAACAGTTACTTCTATTGGCGGGGCTTCTAATCCAAGAGGAGCTGCAGCTGCAGCTTTAAAAGATGTAATTAATCTGTATCGGAAAGATCTGATGTAGCTTTACATACGATTATGTGAAAATCCCGCTCTTTTATAAGTAGCGGGATTTGTCATTTCATTATTAAAAAGTAGCTATCTATTGTTAATTAAAGCTGTGTTTTTTTGTTTACTTTTTGGCATGAATAGGATTAAGATGTTTTTTAAGAATGTAGTTGTTTGACGAATTATACATATACAAAATAGAAAAATACCATTATGATATAGAAGCTAGAAAGAAAGCTGAAAGGGATTGAGAATTGTGAAGAAACTTGATGTACTGTTAATGGTGCTCAGCGTCCTGTTCCCAGTTGCGGGTATAATGAAACAAATGCCTCTACAATTATCATTATATATGGGAGGATTATTGTTTTTAACTAGTTTTGGAAGCTATCATGCAAAACGAATGCATTCACGAATATTTAGTTGGGTAGCTTATACAGCATTTATCACACTCTTGCTGACTATTTGGAATCAATTCGTATCAACCAGCTCTTTAGTAGCAAATGCAAAAATCGCTGCATGTATTGCTGTGATTCCGTTTTTATTTCGATTCCGCACGTATGCAATTACACTAGGTTTGCTCGCATTATGGGGTGCTATGTTGTGGGATATAAAACAAATTCAATCATTAGCGGTTTTAGGGCGAATGATGAACTTACTCACAACAGAACGATTGTATTTAATTATTCTAGTAGCAGGATTTTTAATTGGTGGATTACTTGCAAATGCACTACATCGTGATAACAGTAGTAACAGACAAGAAAAAACAACCATATTTAAACAAAAAAAGAAGCGAATGAGACCTACATTTAAAATTCGCATTCCGAGTTTACCACGAATTAAATTTAAAATATTCAAGTTCGGTAAAAAGTCTTCCAAACAAAGAGAGACTCGTCCGTATGAACGAAATCATAAAGAAAGAATACCAACTTACCATACAACACAAACAGAGCAACATAACGGAACAGAGCAAGGACAAACTAGAATGGAACGAAGAAGAAATCGTTATAATGCTTAGAAACTATGTTTGTACAACTATAAAAACCCGTAATACCCTGTAATAATCAATGGGGTATGCGGGTTTTTTCACTGTATATTAAATATCGAAATTTTTTATGAAGACAAAATATATAATCAACAATCTTATAGTAAAATAAATAAAAATACATTAATAACAGGGAGGACATCATGCAAGAAAAATATGTACTCGCCTTTTTGCAACCGCAGTATCCAAACCTAGCTCATATTGCATATAGCATAGAAAAGAGCATCTATAATGATCCGCATGGAACAATCGTTAAAGCTCGTCTATTTGGAGAAGCTGTTGCAAATGAGATTTGGGATAAAGAAAATTTACAAAGTGGATATGAGATAAAGTATATAGAGCGCATATATAAGCTATTTCATGAAGGAATTATAGATGAAAAGTTCCGTAATTATTTTGACTTAATTCATAAAATCGGCAATAAAGCTGCCCATAATGTGCATTACGGTAGTATCGTAGAATCCATACAAATTTATCGTACTGTTTTTAAAATCGCAGTTTGGTTTATGGAGTTATATGGCGATTTCAGCTTCAAAGCTCCGGAATATCGCGATCCGGAGATACCACAAATGACATCTGAGATTAGTAGCGATGAATTAACAGAACTATTAAGTAAAACAGTGGAAGAAACGATTGGAAAATCCATTCAAACAACGATACAAGAAGTATTCGCACAAATGATGCAACAACAAGAGATAATCAATGTCGCTTTCAAAAAACAAGAAGAAATACTAATTGTTATTTCTAATGAAGAGAAAATAGAAGAAGCACCAATTGTTATTTCTAATGAAGAGAAAATAGAAGAAGCACCAATTGTTATTTCTAATGAAGAGAAAATAGAAGAAACACCAATTGCTATTTCTTATGAAGAGAAAATAGAAGAAACACCAATTGCTATTTCTTATGAAGAGAAAATAGAAGAAACACCAATTGCTATTCCTAATGAAGAGAAAATAGAAGAAACACCAATTGCTATTTCTAATGAAGAGGAAATAGAAGAAACACCAATTGTTATTCCTAATGAAGAGAAAATAGAAGAAACACCAATTGCTGTTTCTAATGAAGAGAAAATAGAAGAAACACCAATTGCTATTTCTAATGAAGAAAAAATAGAACAAGTACCTGACACAACTTTTGATTTAGTTACATATCTTCAAAAATACAATGTAGATGTAATTGACAGACGTGAATTTGGAAGTACATTGTGGGTGCTTGGCGGCTGGGAGTTAAATGAAATTTTATTTCCATTAAAAGAAAAGAACATATTCTTTCGCTTTGTGGCAGGAGGCAATCGTATGACAAAAAATAAACCAGCTTGGTTTTTATTTGGTTCATACTTAACAAATAAAAAAAGCGAGACAACATCAAAACAAGATGCACAGCAAGAGCAGGCAGAAGCCACGCAGTTTGATCTTATGACATATTTGAAAGCACAAGATGTCGAAATATTAGATAAACGCAATCGCGGCGGAACATTATGGATTATTGGCGGTAGGGAGCTTAATAAAATTTTATTCCCACTAATAGAACATAAAATCTTTTTCCATTATATGGCGAAAGGGAATCGAACGACAAATAATAAACCAGCTTGGTTTTTGATGAGAAAATAATGAAGGAAAATATAAATCTACCATTCTTTAAACAATTGTCTCATTGTTCTCCATTGCATTCTCCATATCATCTAGGATTTTCGCAATAAACCTTCCTTGCAAATATTATAAAGTGGAAGGGGATAGTATATCTGTTTTATATACTTTTAATCGCTAATTACGACTTAAGTTACGAAAATCTTTCTCCATTTACAAATTCTTTTTTGATAGGATCTTCAATGTTATTAATTTCACGTAGTTTTTTTTGCAATCCATGATGCTTTTCTTTTTAATACAGGAAGTAGCTGCTCATCAGGAATGCCTTTAGGTGCTAATATTTGTACACTTCATTCAACTGTTACGTTAATTGTTTTTGTTTGTGTATACTGGATGTCTTATTCAATTGTTGTTTTGCCGAATTAGATTACCGGCATGATTAGCTATTCTTCCTTTTTGAGTATGTAGATAATGTATAATTGATATGAGAAACAGTCAAATATATTTTGTATCTATTAAGTTAGTTATATCATTTATATTCCTTGGTTAGAAGAGGAAGTTGAGTAACGTAAAGCCTATGCCAATTATATGCCTAATAATAATACACACATAAAGGAGAAACTATGCTCAAACATTTACAGAAAACACTCGAACACTTAACTGAAGAAGAAGCAAAGGAAGTGCTCTTCAATATACTCACACAACTTCACTCACTAGAAACACATTTTAATAAAGAAACATTAACTTCACTTATAAATACACCAAAAGAACTGATTCAACAGTACATACAAAAAACTGATATTACGAAAAGTAAACATGTTCATATCGCTTTTGGTGATTCAGCAGCAGGGTCATTAAAATGCGCTTTAAAAGAAGCGAACATTCAAGAAGAGCACGTTTTGTTATTTTCCGATGCTTTTTCTGTTGGACCTCTTTTTCATTTAGATGAAGAAGCAGGGCAAGTGGCACGTCAGCAATGGCTCCAGGAAAAATTAACGATAGACGGCTGCTTTTATGAAGAATATTTGCAAGAAATGAAAGCAATTTTAGAAAAATCATATGCGATTCCATCTCATATTCCGATTACAATTTGGACAGGGAATAATGCATATGAACATGTAGGACTTACTTTTGTTTTATTTTTACTAAAAGAGGCTACTCATCATATATATGTCGTGAATACAGCTGATGGTTTTGATAAGTTATTTCGCACACCAAACTTGGATTACACAGTACGCCATACCGCAGAACTTGCTCCTAGCAGATTAATGGCAATACGCGAAGCATATAAAGAGCAATCTCCTTTAACAAAAGAAGAGCGACAAGTATTTGAAAATGAATGGGAAACATTACGCGAAGAGCACGCAGTTTTACGTATTTGGGAGAATAATCGTGTTGTTTCTGTTTCTAAAGACTATATGGATCATTTCATCATACAATGTGCTAAAAGTTTAGAAACTGATGGATTTACAGATCAATTCTATAAGTCTGCTCGATTAGTTGGAGAAGTTTTAGGACATTTTGAGCAATGCGTAGGGGACGATTTTATTGAATATCGCCTGAAAACATTAATACAAAAGGGGATTTTTCATATGACAGGATCCTTGCATTCTATGAGGTCTTATAATGTACGATTAGCACAGCCAGAAAAATGATAGCGAATGAAAGGAGATGTATATGTGAACATCTCCTTTTTTATTTTCATATAAAAAGTAATATACGATTGTATCTTTCCTAACTTTCATAAAATCAAATGCGTTATAATGAGGATTAAATGCTACGTTTACCAAATATTTCTTAAGGCGAAGATTATAGAAAGATTTTCAAAAATGAAATAAATGGTAGTTATCAAACAGCTGATACACGATTTAAGGAGAGTAAGAATGGTATATTTACGACAATTATTTTATTTTGGTTATCAACAAGCTCTTTCCTGCATTTTTCCTGTACTAATCTTTTTAACACTTGCTCTTTCGAAGTTTATCCATATTCCTGGCCTATACCGTTATGATTTTATCTTACTCGTCTGCCTCTTTATTCAATATGGAATGTATAAAACCGGGCTAGAAACAAAAGACGAGCTCAAAGTGATTACCGTTTTTCACTTCATTGGGTTAGCATTAGAAATATATAAAGTACACCATGCTTCTTGGTCCTATCCAGAACAAGCATGGACAAAGGTGATGGGAGTGCCGCTTTATAGTGGTTTTATGTATGCGAGTGTTGCTAGCTATATATGTCAGGCATGGCGCAGGCTACACTTGCAAGTAGAAGGATGGCCAAATGCGATATGGACGATACCACTGGGGGCGATGATTTATTTTAACTTTTTCACACACCACTTTATGTATGATTTCCGCTGGTTTTTAACAGCCTTATTATTTGTAGTCTTTTTTCATACTTATGTTCATTTTTCTGTGCAGGGAATTACATATAAAATGCCGCTTGTTCTTTCGTTTTTATTGATTGGTTTTTTCATTTGGATTGCAGAAAATATCGCAACTTTTTTTGGAGCGTGGCAATATCCAAATCAACATGGAACATGGAAACTCGTTCACATTGGAAAAATTAGTTCATGGTTTTTACTCGTTGTCATTAGCATTATGATTGTGGCACAACTAAAACAAATCAAAAACCAAAAAAGTAATAGTTCTTCTTACAATAACTATGATAGCTAAAAAGTATGTATGAATACGAAACAAAAGAGGCGATCCGTCTTGAAGAAAAGAAGAATAATAGCCTTTCTTACATGTATTGTAATAGTTGCTTTTGGAATAGTGATTGCTGTATTCAATAAAATGCATAATGAAAATGAATTAGATTGTAGAGCGAATGCTGTTCAAATCAAAGCTGTTGCGGTTGATTATAAGAATCAACCTGTATCTAATGTGAAAGTTTATGAAAATTCAATTGCTAATCAGGAACGCACTGTTACAAATTCACAAGGGGAGTTTCAGTTTTACTCCGGTGTTTGTGGCAAGATTACTTTGTTATTTGTAACTCCAGATGGAAATACATACACAAAAAAAATATGATAGAGAAGATGTACCTAACATAGTAAAGTTAGAGTAGTACATTATATAAATCAACAAGAAATGGGTGTATATCTGAACATCTCTTTTTTGTTTCAACATAAAAAGTAATATTCAGTCGCAATTTTCTCAACTTTTATAAAATCCAATGCGTTATAATGGTCATTAGGTGCCATGGTCACCAATTATTTCTAAAGATGGAGGTTGGAAGTATGTCTTCAAACAATGAATTGAATCGCAATACATTGCCTGAGATACAATTAACTTCATCAAAATTTAAGCATGAAGCATATGACATTTACAAAGATTTACGCGCATCTCATCCTGTCTATCAGGTATATCCTCATAATTGGCTTATTACAAGATATGAAGATGCAGTGAGTCTTTTGAAAGATGCACGATTACTGAAAAATGCTGAAAATGTATTTAGTAAAGAAGAATTTAAAGCCTCTTTTACACTAGAAAATGGAGAATTTTTGAGAAAACAAATGCTGAACTTTGATCCACCTGACCATAGTCGCCTAAGATCCCTTGTTCAAAAAGCTTTTACCCCGCAGATGATTTTACAGCTGAAAGATAGTATCCAATCCATTGCTGATACTTTACTAGATAAAGTAGAACACCAGCACACTATAAACCTTGTAAACGATTATGCTTTCCCGCTACCAATTATTGTGATAAGCGAGATGCTTGGTATCCCTCAAGAAGATCGAGATAAATTTAGAATATGGTCACATGCAGTCATTGATTCTCCAGAGACGCCAGAAGCTATTCTTGAAGTCGATAAAAAACTAGGTGAATTCATTCACTATCTACAATATTTAATAGATAAAAAACGAGAAGATCCTTCAGACGATTTAATAAGTGCATTAATACAAGTAGAAAGCGAAGGAACAAAATTAAGTGCACCTGAATTAAGTTCGATGATTATGCTGCTTATCGTTGCTGGACATGAAACAACTGTAAATTTAATTACAAACATGACGTTTGCGTTGCTTGAGCATCCTGATCAGTTGCAACTTCTGCGACAAAATCCTGATTTAATTGATTCGGCAATTGAAGAATCATTACGTTTTTACAGCCCTGTTGAATTAACGACTATGCGCTGGGCTGCGGAATCATTTACATTACATGGTCAAAATATTCAGCCAAAAGATGCGATTATTATTTCATTAGCCTCTGCCAATCGTGATGAAAAGGTATTTTCAAACGCTGATGTTTTTGACATTACACGAAAAAATAATCGTCATATTTCCTTTGGGCACGGCATTCATTTCTGCCTTGGTGCGCCGCTCGCTCGTTTAGAAGCGAAGATCGCGATTTCTACCTTATTACATCGCATGCCTGGCCTTAAAATAAAAGAAAGAAGAGAGGATATAAAGTGGAGTGGTAATTATTTAATGCGATCATTAGAAGAATTACCATTATCTTTCTAGACAAATGAATACGAAACAGTATGACACCTCTCGATGCTGTTAATACTAAATAAAAAGGAGGTGTCATACTATGGCTCAAGATGTTCTTTGTGAAGTAAATAACTGCCAGTACTGGGGTAATGGAAATAAGTGCAATGCAGAATCGATTTATGTAGTAAGTCATACAGGTAAACAGGCATCTGATAGTAAAGAAACAGATTGTAAAACATTTGTACCAGAAGTTTAACTCTCTATGGGTAACCACGATATAGGTTACCCTTTTATTATTTATATTATCGATAATAAATATCATTTTCATTCATATTTTTTATGATCAATTAAAATAGGTAAACTCTTTAAGGTTTGGCCCATCGGCGAATCGGTCAAATGCTCGATAACATCAAACTCCTTTACTTGACGGATATCGGCGAACCGTTTCACAAATGAAGTCAAAGCGATGCGCGCTTCCATCCGAGCGAGCGGGGCGCCCAAACAGAAATGTGGACCGGATCCAAAGGCGAGATGGGATTGATTCTCTGGTCGATGGATATCAAACTCTTCTGCGTGGGTAAATTGAGATTCATCCCGGTTAGCAGCGCCAGTCCATACCATAATCATTTGTCCTTGCTTCATTTCGTGTCCAAAAATCGTAGTATCTTGCACCACCTTACGATCATTTGTAGACGGAAAGCGAAAACTCAACACTTCCTCAATCAACTTGGGAACCAACGATACGTCTGCTCGCAATTCTTGATAAATACCCGGCTGGTCAAACAGCATAGAATAAAATACATTGGAAATCAGTGTCGTTGTAGTTTCATTTCCTGCGCCGAGTAATCCAATGGCGGACATGACCACTTTGGCTTCTTTTTATTTATCGTAAAATATGGGTTCGCGCGATACTTTTAATTAAATTTTATCATATCTGGCGATTAATCCCCCACCTCAAGCGCGAAGCGGTAGATGGGGGTAGTTCAATTCAATGCAACAATTGTAGTATTTGTGAAAGTATACGGTTATTAAGAACATGGTGGAAATTAATAAATTTCATACAAAAAAACATCATTTTAATCGTAAAAATGACGTTTTTTAATCTTCTTATCACTTTTTCATTTCAATCTCAATTCTCTTTGCTAAGTCAGATGATACTTTATTGAAATACTCCATAACTTTCTTTCTAATATCATCAGATATAACTTTCAAATCACTAACTAAATTTTCGACAAGATGTTCTTTTTCTATTTGAGTTAACCTCGTATAGAATTCACTAGCCTGCCCAAAATCGTCTTGCTTTGTTATAGAAGCTCTTTCTAGTTTGCCTTTAACATATCTCCCATCACCACTTGTAATTTGATTAGCTGGTGTCCAATTTTGCTGTTGGTTAACCGGTAATTTACGAAATTCAGCTCCAATTCTTCTTCTTTGAGAATCACTATAAATATTGGCACGGCCCTGCAGTATTTTATCATCAGATAATTCTACGCCGTCTAGTAAATTAGAAACGGAGAAGGCGACTTTTTCTACTTGTTCCATATAATTATCAGGATTTCTATTTAATAGCATTTTGCCTACTGGTATTAGGGGATACTCTTTTTCATCCCATACTTTTGTAGCGTCTAAAGGATCATAAGAAAGATTTGCTTCATCCTTTGGATCCATGAGCTGGACATATAAGCCATATACCACCGGTTTACCACCCGCAATCGCATCGTATAAATCTTGGCCAGCGTAATCAGGATTTTCAGCGGCTAATCTATTTGCTTCTTCGCGATCAATGTATTGTACACCTTCAAATGGGTACCAATGGTATTTAACGTACTTTCTAATACCTTGAGCATTTCTCCATACATATGTATTTACACTATGTCCTGGAATGCGGCGAAGACTTTTTACCGTACCAGCATCAGAGTATAAACGTATAACAAAATGAATCGATTCAGGAGCTCTTGCTACAAAGCTCCAGGACCTATCAGGATCAATTAAATTATTTTTTGGTGAAGGTGAGAATGCTTTAATAAATTCCGGAAATCGTATCGCATCACGAACAGAAAAGACAGGAATGTGATTACATAAAAGGTCAAAAGCGCCTTCTTCTGTATAAAACTTTGTAGCAAAACCACGTACATTTCTAGATGTATCAGGTGTTCCTTTCATACCGACAGCTAACGAAAAGCGAACCATAACAGGAACTTTCTGATTAGGGTTTTGTAAAAAGCTCAGTTTTGTATGTCCGGACATCGAATATATCGTTTGAAAATAACCAAATGCACCAAATCCTTTTGCATGAACAGGTCTTTCTAAAATCTTTTCATGAATAAATTCTTGTAAGGTTTCGTGTAGTACACCATCTTGTTCCAGTACAGGTCCCTTAGAGCCGATCGTCTGGGAATGAAGTTTAGCTGACTCATTGGAGTCTCGATTCTCATAATGGCTTTCTTCTAATAAAGATTGCCTCTGTTTATGATGTTTTTCATTCATTATTATATCCTCCAAAATTTAATTTCCATCAATCGTTACTAAATATGATTTTTAAGGCTCGGATATGTATCTTCTTCTTTTATTTTCAATATTCATTAGAAATATAGCTTCTTAAAGTTAGTAGCATTTTTCAGGGAATTGCAATATAAAGTGAATTTGAACCGACGTGTGAACAGACCGCTAGTTAAAGAAAACTCCTATGCAGTGGACCTTTTTGAACAAATTTTATTCCAAACCAGCATTTAACCCTTGACCTGAAATGCGTTTCATAAATTATAACTAAGATGTTGTTGCATACACTCATATATGAGAACGATATCAATCGTTATATAGAAACGAAAGCAGGGAATAGAATGAAACTTATTGCAATTGATTTAGACGGAACTCTTCTTACATCAAAGAAGATAATTAGTGAAGAAAATGCTGCCGCTATTAAGGAATGTCAGGTAAAAGGGCATGTTGTAGCTATTTGTACAGGGCGCTCTATAATAGATGTCCAAAAACTTTTGCAAGAAGCAAATTTAAAATGTCCAATTATTGCAGAAAACGGTGCAATTTTGTATTCAAATAATAAAATGTTGCATCGATTTCCAATAGCAAATGAACATGCGAAAGAAATTGTTGATTACCTAGAAGAAAGAAAAATGTTTTATCAATTGTATACAGATCAAGGTGTATACGTTCCAGAATATGGCGAAGAAAGCGTTCAATTTGAGATGGATTTTATAATAGAATCTGATTCATATGCTGATAAAGAAGAACTAGAGCATATAGCAGCTTTATATTTACAGCATACTGAAATCAAAAAAATTGCAAGTTGCAAACCACTATTTTCAAAGCAAATTCATATTCATAAAATTCTACCATTCTCGTATCAGAAGGAAAGTTTAAAGTTATTAAAAGATCAATTCATCAATAATAAGGAATTATCAATTACTGCATCTTACTGGCACAATCTTGAAATCAATCATATTCACGCCCAAAAAGGAAATGGCTTATATACGTTAGCGAACCATCTTGATATATTAAGAGAACATACTGTTGCAATTGGTGATGGTTTAAACGATATGTCTATGATGGAGAAAGCTAACATATCTATCGCCATGGGAAATGCAGTAGAAGAAATCCAGGCAATTTGTCGATACAAAACACTTTCAAATGATGACCACGGTGTTGCTTATGCTCTTCGCCGCTATGTCTTAAATAATATAAAATGAAACTTCCATCAGTGAAAGACTTACTGTTCGTTAATGCGAGATAAATAGTTAATGATGAAAAAAGGGGAACAAATTTTGTTGGAATTTGTTCTCTTTTTTTTGTTTTTATCTACTTTCCTCATCAATTCTATTGAAAAACAAAAAATTTCTAAATAACTTTTCTTTTTCTATGTACCTTAATGAATATAACTCGTATAATAAAAAAGCTAAATAAATTAAAAATTAGACATAATTAAAAAATTAATATAAATACATTTAAATTACATTTATAGAGGTAGAGGTGGGAGTATATGTACCGGCTTACAGAACTTATTAATATTGAAGAAATACAAACAATAACAGAACAATTTTATCTTTTAACACATATTTCACATCAGCTTCTTGATTGTAATGGAGAGGTATTATTTCATTACGGTGCACAATCCATCGATTTAAATTTACATATAAAAATTCATGTTCCGATTATAATAAATGAACAAGCTGTTGGTGCCTTCATCATTTTTGCTCCCAAAAACCTTGTTGAGTCTTGCACAATATATTTCAAATCTCTTGCAGCATTAATGACTAGTAAATTACAGCAGCTTAAAGAAAATCTATTCATACCTGCTGGAAATCTATATACCATTTTACAAAACATGCCGGTTTTAGTTAATGCATGTGATGAAGAAGGTGTTTTCATTGTATGGAATAGAGAATGCGAACTAGTAACAGGTTATAGCGCAGCTGAAATTATTAAAAATCCTCATGCTCTAGAACTACTCTATCCCGATGAAGGATACCGAAATCAACTGCTACATGAATTTTCTGTTATAGGTAAAAACTTCCGAGATTGGGAAATGGTGCTTACTTGTAAAAATGGTGATAAAAAAACGATTGTGTGGTCAAATATATCAGATAAGTTCCCTGTCCCTGGATTAAGCCATTGGGCAATTGGCATTGATATTACACATCGAAGAAAGGTAGAAAAGAAACTTATAGAAAAATCTTCAGAGTTAGAATTAATCTTTAAAGCTCTACCAGATTTATGTTTTTTAACAGATTTTGACGGAACAATTGTTGATTATAAGGCAGGCTGCCCATCAAAGTTTTATGTACCTGTCGAACAATTTATGGGAAAAAGATTTCAAGAAGTTTTACCTTCAGATGTCGCCCAGCAGCTGCACGAAGCAATTGCAAAAATACAACAGAAACCTTCTTTGGAAATTGTAGAGTATTCCTTACCAATGCATGATAGTACTTATTTTTTTGAAGCAAGATGTTTGCCGCTTTTAACAGATAAAGTTATGGTTATGGTTCGTGATATTACAGAGAAGAAAATGACGGCAGAATTATTAAATAAGTCAGATACATTAGCTGCGGTTGGTCAACTAGCTGCAGGAGTTGCACATGAAGTACGAAACCCTCTAACAGTCATTAAAGGATTTATACAATTATTACAAACTAGAGAAAGGCATGATACAGAATATTTTCGACTCATGATTTCTGAAATTGAGCGAATCGAATCTATCATTCATGAGTTTTTATCGATCGCTAAACCTGAGATTACTTCTTTCGAAAGGAAGAACCTTTGTTTTATATTGGAAAATGTTGTGTCATTAATTAACACAAAGGCAATTATGACAAATATTCATATTGCATGCCAAACAAATCCTGACTTCTTGTATATTGATTGCTGCGAAAATCAATTAAAGCAAGTATTTATCAATATTTTACAAAACTCTATTGAAGCAATGCCAAATGGAGGGGAAATCAAAATTACTGCTAAAAAAATGAACGCCAATGAGGTAGTTATTTGTATTTCAGATGAGGGAATAGGTATTCCGGAAGAAAGAATTATAAAACTCGGAGAACCTTTTTATAGTACGAAAGAAAAAGGGACAGGCCTTGGTCTAATGATTAGTTATAAAATTATTGAAAGTCATCAAGGAAGGATTCATATAACAAGTAAAGTTGGAGTAGGAACCTCGGTAGAAATTTATTTACCAATTTCTCAACCTGTTTAAATAAGGAATATTTTTGTTGGTTCAATTTGATAGACATGTTAATAGATAATATAACAAAAGCAAAATATTTAAATTTAATTAGTAAATTTAAAATAAACTTATGTATTAAGAGTAAAAGAATCTACCTTTTATTGGGTAAGTTCTTTTACTCTTATTTTGCATATAAATAGACCTCCGTGTCATTGCGCGATCATTTTGTGATAGGGTTCCTTAAAGACATCGTGCCTATATATCCGTTTTTATTTATTACCTTTATAAAGCTTTAGAAATCTAAATAATAATTAATGAACTAGAAGAGTATGTAAGAATACTCAAAAATGATGTATTACCTAGAATAGGCCAATTTCTACAATCGAAAAACTTTTTGTTAAAAAGCGCTTTTACCTAGTGAGGTTGTCCAATCTTTTACTCTTTTTTTCGCATTAACTATTAGTAGTTTGAAAAGGAAAGAGAATAGAAATGGAGAGTGAAGAATTTAACTATATGGATAAAAAAAAGTTAAATACCCCTAGTCAAAATAAGATGGATCTAAATAAAGATCATGGTATAGAAGTAAGTATTATCATTCCTTCCTATAATAAATACCCGCTAAATTTATTAACTTTATACTCTTTAAATAATCAAACCTTCGACCTTTCGAAAATGGAAGTCCTCTTTATTGATGATGCTTCAACTGATCAAACCTTACAAATGATACGAAAGCATCATTTTTCTTATCATCTTAGGTATTTTAGATGTAAACAAAATCTTGGTAGAGCGAAAGTTCGGAATATTGGGATTGAATATTCGAGAGGAAAAGTTCTTATATTTTTAGATGCAGAAATGATTGTAGAGCCTGAATTCGTTGAAAATCATTTTAAACATCATCAATTAACGGATAACTTGGTTTTATCAGGAGGTATGCACTATAACGCCGTATATTCTTGTATATTCCCAGAATTTAATCAAGAACAAATAAAAGAAATATACACTAAGACAAAAAATAACCAAGTACTCTACAATCGACTTGAAAATTTTAAGCATTCCAATATTACTGCTTCCTATCCGTTATTAGAAAGAAAAGATATAGATACCAGGCTTTATAGAGAATTAAAAGTTAAGACCCCTTCAACATATTGGTATAATACAATACTAAAAAATTTTGATGCGCAGTTAAATGGATTTCAGTTCCCGTGGATGGCATTTTTAACCGGAAATGTTTCCTTACGTAAAAAATTAATTGAACAAGTCGGTCCATTCGACGAAGATTTTATAAATTATGGTTATGAAGACTGGGAGCTAGGATACCGCTTATATAAGGCTGGGGCTAAATATTTAGTTAGTAAGACAGTTATAGCTTATCATCAAGAGCATCCTATCGGAGAGAACAGATGGAAAGAAGCGATAGCAAATTACCACTTATTTACCCTAAAACATCCTGATGTGGACATTCTTATCCTAGGCTTAGAGCTTGCTCGAATTACAGATTTATTAACGATGAACAAAGTATTAGGTGAATATAAGTTACTCGTTCAAAATCACCCAAATGATTTACTATCTTTTCAAAAAAAGTTCACTGCGATTCTAGAAACTATTGTACTCTTGTTAAAGGTTGATATTCGACATATTAACATATTGAATGCAGCAGGTTTTGACTTGGAAGAGAAAAATGAACTTTTATCTGATATGGATAAAATAAAAGAGTTAAAAAAATACAACAATTTAATTTATATCTTGACGAAAATTGTTGACAAAAAATCAAAATAAAGAGGGTTTCCTAAAATAGATTGTGGAATTTTAATGTGTATTTTATACCCTTTCTTCGTCTAAGGTATCTATATTATGTTAGGAGTGAAAAAGAAAATGGTTTCAATCATTACTTGTACAATTAGAGAGGAGTATATAGAAAATGTTTTTAGAAACTATGAACAGCAAGTGTGGAAAGATAAAGAATTAATTATTATTTTAAATAAGGATACTATGAATCTAGATAAATGGAAAAAAAAGGCTTTCGAATTTCGTAATGTCCGTGTGTATCAACTACATGAACAGGCAACGTTAGGCGATTGTTTAAATTTTGGAGTAGAAAAATCTAAATATAATTATATAGCCAAATTTGATGATGATGATTACTATGGTGCATACTACTTAGCTCATGCAATGCCCGAATTTAAAAATAAAGAAATTTCTGTTTTAGGTAAAAGCTCTTATTATGTTTATTTTAAGAATAAAAAAGCCTTGATGTTGGTATCAAATACAGAAAAAGCCTTCACTGATTCTGTGGCAGGAGCTACTCTAATTTTCAAAAAAGAAGTATTCAAAAAAGTTCAATTTGAAAAAGTAAATAGAGCTGAAGATTATTTCTTTATAGACAGCTGTAAAAAGAATGGTTTTAAAATCTATTCTACTGATAAACATAATTTTGCTGTCGTACGCCATGATACGAAGAAACACACATGGAAATTATCTGACGAAGATTTTATGCAGTGGGGTGAAATTATTGCTAATACAGATGATTTCCGATCATTTGTTGAACATTCTAAATTTCCATTTAAGTAGTCTTTAGAGGGAATGGTATGGCTCTTATAATAAATCTGATGAAAAAAAATAGAGATTATTTTATCTCTATTTTTTTTTATTTTTTGTCTTGTTAAACTAACTTATCAGTTAATTTAACAAGAAATTCAACAACACTTTTTAACAGAGCAATATTTTAAAACAACTTACTTATAAAGTAAAACTTCTATTTAAGAAAGCTAAACAGAGAATTGCTAAATTCAGTATCTTCTTTAAGAATCAATTATACACTTTCTCATCTAATTTTAATCTTTCTTTCACGGTCTTTTCTTTTTTTATGGTTAAAATATAAATGAACAATCACTTTACATAATCGTTGAGAGAAGGAGATGGAAATGTCAAGAAGTCTATTCAATCAAATTTTTCATTTATCTATAAAAATTATAGGGTCTTGTATTATTGCATTTAGTGTTACAATATTAGTGTTGGATTTCATGGTAGGAGATCAAATAGTATTAAAAGGTCTGAATAAAAATCTTGGTTCTTTGGCAGAATACGGAGCGATTGCAGCAGGTTCTTTATGGTTATTTCGTAATATTTGGTTATATTTTCATAAAAGGAAAATAACGGTTGCGAAATACACAAAAGAACTTTATATGTTACTAAAGCAATATCATATGTTCATCGGATATGCAGTTTTTTCAGTTGCTACTTGTCATGGGATATATTTTTTAATGGTAGGTAGCCGTCACATGATTCGGATTTATAGTGGAATTTTCACCTTGATAGGATTAATTCTTGTTGCGATAGTAGGGATTCTATTACACAAACTAAAAGATAAGAAAAAATATATAAAGTATCGAAAAGCTCATCAAATTGTTGCCATTATATTTGGGATTGGATTACTCATTCACCTTAACGTATAGGAGTGATAGTATTGCAACGTATTTTAATTATCGAAGATGAAGAAAGTTTAGCAGAATTTTTAGAGTTAGAACTAAAATATGAAGGATATGCAGTAGATGTTGTGTATGATGGGCGAAAAGGATTAGAAACTGCTCTTCATCATAATTATGACATTATTCTTCTTGATTTAATGCTTCCTGGCCTTAATGGAATAGAAGTATGTCGCCGTTTACGTGCAACAAAAGAGACGCCTATTATTATGCTAACAGCTCGTGATAGTATAATGGATCGTGTAACTGGATTAGATAGCGGCGCAGATGATTATTTACCAAAGCCTTTTGCCATTGAAGAATTATTAGCAAGAATGCGTGTAATCTTGAGGCGGAATCAAAAAAAGGAACATAAAAATAAACTCCTTTTAAGATTTAAAGATTTAGAACTCGATGTAGAATCTCGCACGTTGCACAAAATCGAAGAAATTATTGAATTAACAAATAAAGAATTCGAGTTACTTATGATGTTTATGAAAAATATTAATCGTGTATTGACGAGAGAGATGCTTTTGGAGCAAGTATGGGGATACAATGCAGTTGTCGAGACAAATATAGTAGATGTATATGTTCGGTATTTACGTAATAAATTGAGTAGCCAAGACAAAGAAACTTATATTCAAACTGTCAGAGGCGTAGGGTATGTGATGCGATGATGAAGCAATTAAAAAATCACATCCGAAATCTTCCTATAAAATGGAAATTAACACTATGGTCAAGTACATTATTATTTATCTTGTTCTTTTTATATAATATTTTACAGTATGTTATTATTGACCATTGGACGCTTAATTATGAAAAAAAACAAATTGATAGGCAAGTAAAAGAAATAGAAGCCTATTTCAATAATGAAAATACAAATCACACAGCAAATACGATTGAAAATAGCAAAGAGTTTCTTGCAAGTATAAATGATAAAAATCAAATGATTCGAATTTTGGATGCAAAAGGAAAAGCACTTGTCACTGTTTCCCGCGATTTTAATCCGAACTGGGTTGTTCCAATGAATGTCGATCAATCAGAAACCTCTATGACAAGGCATCTTGAAGATAAGGTACTTGTGCAGCGTATGCCTATTAAAACACCTACATTTACTGGCACAATTGAAGTTGGGCAAAATTTCGAAGCTTTCGATCATTTGATGAAGCTGATTTTTCTCGTTATGATAGCTGCTGGCATCGGCGGATTATTACTTAGCTTTTTAGGCGGTACAATTCTTGCAAAGCAACTTTTATTAAGTGTTCAAGCTATTACAGATACGATGAATAAAATAAAGACAAATGGTTTAAAAGAAAGAGTGCCGATTCACGAAAATAACGATGAATTTGCCAAGCTCGGATTACTTTTTAATGAGCTGATGGACAATTTAGAAACTTCCTTCATGCAACAAAAACAATTTGTTGAAGATGCATCCCATGAATTACGCACACCACTTGCGATTATACAAGGACATCTGTCAATGTTAAATCGTTGGGGAAAAGACGATCCTGATGTCTTGCAAAAATCTCTGAATTCGAGTTTAAAAGAAGTGGATCGTCTCAATAAGCTTGTATCAGAGTTATTAGAATTATCTCGAGCAGAATCTGAACAAATATATCCTGTTGCAGCCGAGCCTGTACATGTAAATTCAGTAATAGAACAAGTCACACAAAATTTCGAATTGTTGCATGCTGACTTTCAATTCGATAGACAGTTACATGCGAATCATGCATATGTTTCTATTCCTTCTTCTTATCTCGAACAAATTTTAGTCATCGTACTAGATAATGCTATAAAATATGCAAAAGAACATGAAAAACACATTTGTTTACAAAGTGAAGTAGAAGAAGATAAAATTAAAATCATCATTACAGATCATGGAGTCGGAATACCTGAATCTGACCTACCATATGTACTCAATCGTTTTTATCGAGTTGATAAAGCAAGAAGCCGGAAACAAGGTGGTAATGGATTAGGTCTTTCCATTGCAAAGCGCCTTACAGAAAAATACAATGGACGTATCATGATAGACAGTAAAGAACAAAAAGGAACAAAGGTTACTTTATCGTTTTATTGTGTAAAAAATATATAATAAAAGCGGAAGATATCTCATATATCTTCCGCTTTTATTTATAAAGGACTAGCATAGAATTTTTTAAGATACAGAAGAAAAATGAGAAAAAGATGAGAAAAAATTAAAGAGTATTTCATATAGCTAGTGTATAATGTGTAAATCAACAATAATTGATAACATGTTTAATTAAGTAAGGAGAACTGATATGAATTACACAATATTTCACTGGATCAATAGCTGGGCAGGGTCGTCTACTTTTCTAGATAAAGGAATGATATTCATTACAAAGAGCGCACCCTTTGTTGCAATTATTTTCCTGCTTTCTTTATGGTTTAGCAACAAACAAAAAGAAGACGCTATTCGTAAGCAATATACAGCTTTGTATATGGTTCTTTCTCTTGGTATAGCATTACTTTTAAATGCTGTGATTCACTTAGTATATTATCATCCACGACCATTTATCACATACCATGTACACCAATTAGTACCACATGCTAATGATTCTTCGTTTGTAAGTGATCATGCTGTACTTGTATTTTCTATCGCATTTACAATGCTTTTACGTGGAGAAGCTTGGAAAAATATCGCTTTACTTTGGGCTATATTGGTTGGGATTTCACGTATTTATGTTGGTGTACATTATCCAGCAGATATTATCGGAGGAGCCGTTTTAACTTTCCTAACAAGTACTTTAGTCATTAAATATACAAGTAAAATAGAGCCTTTGGCACATCTATTGTTTCTAATTTATGCTAAAATAACAAAACGAATTCCGTTGTTATCTAAGTACAATCACACAATTTAATGATCTGACAATTGATTTTATCTGAAATCGGAGCTTATGCTATTTGGAAAAAGTTTAGTATACAGATAAATGGTCATACTAGTAATAATATACATCAATTTAAAGGATGATAGTATGATCTATATCTATACTGACTATGGCGGAACACATACAACTTCATTAGCAGCAGCGTACCATCTGAAAAAGCTGCCTACTAATCGAAAATTAACCAAAGATGAAATATTAAACGTTGATTATTTCAATAAATTAAAAACCTCTGATATGGGGAAAATTATTTTTCATGGACGAGATGAAAATGGAAATCCTGTTTATACGGTTGGCCACGGTGCATCTAAAGTTGTCGTTCCAGCTTTAAAAAATTTAAGTGTACTATTACAAGATCGATATCAAAACCATGAAAAAATTGTATTCTCTAATACATCACCAACTGTTCCAATCGCTATGACATTTGGTGGTTTATTTTCAAGAAGATTAAAAATCGATTTTATTGGTGTACCATTATTAGTTGTCGGCGCAAAACAAGCCTGTAATAATATTATCAGGCTTGTAGAATATACGAAACAAGCCGGAAGACTAACAAATGAAGATGTTGTGATATTAGAAAATGAAAACTTTAAATAGTTTATAACAAAAAGGATGGCTAACAACATATTAGCCATCCTTTTTACTATAATATCTCAACTTTTTTTCGAATCACAATCTTGTCAATGTCCTCTTCTTCATCACCAACATATAAACCACGTTCTTTCAAATACATCTCAAAATACAAATCAGCTTCAGCACGCTCATCGTATGGCTTCGCAGATAAAACAAATCCCATTTTATTTTGTTCTTCCAATTCAACCGTAGAAATATAGGCGGGGATTTTATTACGTAAAAATAACTCTTTAACTGGAATAATCATGTCTTTCATTAACTTTGATAAAAGACTCATTTCAAATTCAAAATTAAAGCGATCAATGCTAGATAAGTCTGCAAAAACAACCCCAATAAAACCAGTATTAAAAATTTCTTGGTAATCTATCTCTTCTATCTTTCCATTGTAAAAATTCTTTTCAATTAAGTAATTTTTAAAATAAGCAACGCCTTCAGACTCTTTAAAAGGTTTCGTAGAAAGAACGAAACCGATTTTCTTTTGTTTATGTAAATACACGCATGATAAATAGGCAGCAACATTATGTTCAGCAAAAAGAGAACTTGTTGCTTGTACAAGACCATCTAATACATGATGTGCAATATGTAGTCGTTTACGGGAAAAATAATATGATTTTTTTTGTAATTCCAATGTATCGATAAACACAGAGCCAATAAAGCCTGTATTTGAAATGGTAGGAGTATGCTTTTTTCTTCCTCTGCGTTTATTTTGAGTCAATGTAATCCTTCCTTCCTAATACCCATCCGATAGGGGAGAGGGAGTATGAAACGAACATTTGTTCTTATGTTTATATTGTACTATTTACTGGTTAAAAAGTAAATGTTTTATCTTCAAAAATAAAGTGAAACTTCCATCAGTGGGTTTTTTCCCCAACTGGAAAGCTCTCACCAATCGGGCGCATGCCAGCAGTTATCCCCACCTATCTTGAACTTTGGGATGGTGCTCTTACTGTCCACGAATAGCGGGATAAATAAAAAGATGCCTCAAAAAGGCATCTAAATTAAGAAAAGGGGCGATTAATCACCCCTTATGAATTATGTATATTTATATTAAGAAATGGATGTAATTTCTTCTGCATCTTCAACGTCTAAATGACAATCCATTGTACGTACATCTTGATCTTCATGGCTTCCAAAATAAATAGTAATTTTCATATGTATCGCTCCTTTATTTTAGGAATACCTAAAATAATCATTTATTGTTTTCTATTATATACCACTTTACATATTCGTACAATCTTCTCAATATTAAAAATAAGTTTATTTAATATTAAGAAGATTGTTATAATGAAGTTATCTATATTGAAGGAGGAATTAACATGCAAAAAACACTAAAAACATTTTCAAATGAAGGAAGAGGAGTGAATATCAACTAGCGCAAGATAACACTCCTACTTCTAAAATCATCATAAAAAACGAATGGTAGAAAGTAGGAGAATAATTGAAGAAACAAACTATCGCGTCACATAACATTGGAATTTTATTTTGGGTACAGTTTTTTGGAACGATAAGTTTTTTGCAGCCGGTAATGACACTTTTTTATATGGAAAGAGGATTAACGGCAGCAAATATATTTATTGTACTCATGTGTTGGAGTGGAGCTGTACTTGTTGGAGAATTACCAACAGGTATTTTTGCTGATCGATTCGGTGCGAAATTATCATTTTTGACAGGATCTATCATAAAAACTTTTAGTATTTCTATCTTATTATTTGCAGATAATCTATGGTTATTTTGTTTATATAGTTTATTGAACGGTTTTTCGGTTACATTTTTCTCTGGCGCAGACGAAGCGTTAATTTATGAATCATTAAAGGAAACAAATGAGCACGATCTAATGGATAAAGCAATAGGGAAAATCCAATCAGCAGGCTTCATTTCAATGTTAATCGCAGTAATCTTCGGTTCGTATTTCGCTAAAGATTTACGTGAAGAACAATTTACATTTTTAATTATACTCGGAATATTATTTCATCTGATAGAACTTGTTTTATTACTTTTTATTAAAAGTCCAAAGAAACTGTCATCTTACCGAGAAGAGTCTTTTTCACAAGTAATCGAAGGAATAAAGGTTATTCGTGAGGCACCACAATTACTTGTTATGTTTTTAAATGTCTCTCTTGTATTCATTCCGGCAAGTGCAGTTTATGATACATTTAACCAACCATTGTTCACGAATGCAGGCCTTCCTGTATTTGCAATTGGTATTATGTACGCTTTAGCTGCCATCCTTGGATATTTTTCTTCGATATCAATCGGATGGCTTACTAGCAAATTCTCACGTATAGTATTAATGAATGTAACAGGTGGTTTAGCTGTTGGCGGGTTGCTTTTATCAACGTTTTATGGAAATAAACTGTGGGTCGTATTAGGAGCGTTCTTTATTTTACGGTTCGTACGCACAATTCGATATCCGATTTATTCGCAGCTTAGTAATGACATTATACCGTCTCATGTACGAGCAACAACGATTTCGTTACTATCTATTCTAGATTCGATATTAGATCTTGCTATTTTCGGAACACTATCATTTTTAGCCGTTAATACATTACCATTTGTCTTTGCTGGCTGCGCATGTATTGCATGTATCGGAACATTTTTACCGATTAAAAGTGTTAAAGTAAGCGTTGCAGCACATCAGTCAATAAATCAAAATGTAGAGTAACAAAGATGGAAGTTTCACTTTATATCAAGGAGAGAAAGCAAATGCTATATATACAGAAAGCTAACTTAGATGATATGCAATGGGTTAATTTTCAATATGAAAAGATTAATTTTGTGCCATCACATTTAGACAATGAAGAGATCGGAATTGCGTATTATAATGGTCAAAAAGCCGGCTTAGGAAGATTAGTAAAAGTTGATGAAAACATCTTTGAAATGGGTGGAATATATACGTTAGAAGACTATAGAGGAAAGAAGATTGCTGATAGTATCGTTGCATTTCTTATTAAAGAAGCTCGGAACCTTCAAATTCAAAATGTATATTGTATTCCATTTGAACATTTAAAACCTTTTTATAGTAATCATGGATATCAAGAAGTAGTAGATTTAGCTGCGGTTCCTAAAAAGATTATAGATAAATATAATTGGTGCTTAGAGCAATACGAAATAAAAACATTGTTAATGAAATTATAAGTTTGAGAACACGCATAGACTGCGTGTTTTTCTTTTGTCAAAAAACGTCCAGGGAATGAAAAATATAGAAATATATACATCCTCTTTTACAGTTATATCTTTCATTCTTTCATACTTGTTTTGTATATTGATATATTTATATTTTGAATTTTTGAGGGATTTTTGTATTCACAAGCCTAGAACTATGATTATTTTATATAACCCCAAATTAGGCATTTGAACAAGTTACAATCCCTAATTATAGGTCATACTTTGTTGAAGAGTGCATTCACAATAATTTATCGTCTTACTTATTGCGGGACGTATTTTCATTATGGCTCGTTAAAAATATATATGGGGGTTATGAAATGAATAATTTTCAACAAGAACTACAAACGTTAAATCTGAATGATTATCAAACTGGAAATGTTGTGTACTGGGATAGCCAAATTCCTTATCCATACTATATTGATGAGGACTATACTCGTCGTTGCGGAGGATGTGGTCGTTGCGGAGGATTCCGTTGCGGAGGATTCGGTCGTTGTGGAGGATTTGGCCGTTGCGGATTCCGTTGCTTTGGATGCTTTGGATGCCTTGGATTTGGATTTGGATGTGGCGGATGCGGCGGTTGTGGCGGATGCGGCGGTTGTGGTGGCGGATTCTGCGTGGACGGAGTATGCATTATTTAATTCCTATGTCTTATCTATTACAGGACGTATTTTTATTATGGCTTGCTAATTATTTACATGGGGGTTATGAAATGAATAATTTTCAACATGAATTACAAGCGTTAAATCTGAATGATTATCAAACTGGAAATGTCGTATACTGGGATAGCCAAATTCCTTATCCATACTATGTTGATGAGGACTATACTCGTCGTTGCGGAGGATTTGGCCGTTGCGGAGGATTTGGCCGTTGCGGAGGATTTGGATGCTTTGGATGCTTTGGATGCGGTGGTTGCGGTGGTTGCTTCGGATGCTCGTTGTTCTGGTTTATTTAATACTGATTTGTTAACGGGAATTTTACTTCAAGAAAAGTGTTGCTACATGATTTTTGTTGTAGAAATACTTTTCTTGAACCGTTCTTCACTTTTCCATTTGACATAAGAAAAAATAGTATACATAAAATTGTTATGACGGAAGTTATCCTGCTCATTCAAGAACAATGAACAGAGAAGGAGGAGTACAATGACAAAATTAAACGCTTCTACACGTTTAAAAATGAAAAGAGATACTTTTTTTCTCTCTGATCCAAAAGGAGAAGTGTATTTTAGAAATAATGCTAGTTCATTCCGAATGGAAGGGAATTCTATCAACCAATGGATTGAAAAACTGATACCAATGTTCAATGGAGAATACACATTAGGAAATTTGACGGATGGCTTATCTGAGCCATATCGAAAGCGAGTATTTGAAATAGCAGAAATACTGTACCAAAATGAATTTGCAACAGATATAAGTCAAGATCATCCACACCAATTACCAGAAAACATTCTCCAAAAATACGCATCTCAGATTGAATTTTTAGATAACTCAGGCGTTTCAGGTGCATATCGTTTTCAATCTTATCGCCAAACGAAAGTATTAGTTGTTGGCGCTGGTTCTTTTTTTGTTTCTCTTATTTCCGCATTACTTGAATCTGGGTTACCGAAATTTCATATGATGATTACTGACCCAGTATCAACCAATCAAAGACGAATAAAAGAATTAATAGAACATGCCCAAAAAACAGACCCCGAGGTGAGGGTCGAAGAGATTTTTCCACAAAAAGAAAAAGTAAATATTTTAAAAAGGGCTTTGCAACCATTTCATACAATTTTGTATGTAACACAAGAAGAAGACATAGAGAAAGTAAAAATTCTTCATTCCATTTGTAAAGAAGAAAAAAAGATATTCATCCCTGCCATATATATGCAAGGGGTCGGATTAGCCGGGCCACTCGTACACCCAGAAAGTGATGCTTGCTGGGAATCAGCTTGGCGACGTATACACAAGTCTGCATTTTCTAAAGTTTCTCAAGAACACACTTTTTCTTCTACAACAGAAGCAATGTTAGCAAATGTAGTTGTATTTGAACTGTTTAAAAATGTTACTGATGTAACAAAACCCACGCAAACGAATCAATTTTTTCTGCTAAATTCGGAAACGTTAGAAGGAAACTGGCATTCCTTTTTACCTCATCCTTTAGTAACTGAGAGAGTGGAAATCGAATGGGTTCGAGATTTCCATACAAGAATCAAACAGAACGCAAATAAAAATGAATTGGATGAATCTATTCTGAACTTGAATTACCTTGTATCAAAAGAAGCAGGGATTTTTCATATTTGGGAAGCAGGGGACTTGAAACAGCTGCCATTGGCTCAATGTCGCATTCAAACGGTTGATCCGCTGTCAGAAGGACCTGCTGAATTATTACCAGATATGATTTGTACAGGTTTAACACATATGGAAGCAAGGTACGAAGCTGGATTAGCCGGAGTTGAGGCTTATATGTCACAAATGGCTAGCTTACTTGTTTCAAAACTTTCCGAACATCCGCAAATAAAGAGAAATATGACAGATTCACAGAATGTTGTAGGAATTGGAACCGGAAAAACAATTCCAGAATGTGTTTTACGAGGATTACAAAAGTGTTTGAATGAAGAATTTCATAAAAGACAGATGAGCCAAAATATTGCTGTTTCTCGGGTAGAATTAGACGCAATAGAAGATGAGCACTGTCGCTTTTATTTACAAGCACTTACCACTCTGCAAGGAACACCTACAATCGCTTTTGGAGAACCTATTTTCGATTTTCCTGTTATATGGGTCGGCACGAATAATCGTTGGTACGGAAGTGTAGGATTCGATATAACAATAGCACTACGAAATGCATTACAGCAGGCGCTTATAGAAGCGCAAAATTGTGATGATTGTCTTACATCACAAGCATTAGAGCCTTCATCGGTTTTATTACCAGATAAAACGCCATTACATTTCGTTATTTCTTCTTACGAAGACAAGACACACTTAGAAATATTACAATCTGCTGAACAAACGCTAAAACAGAATGGAAAACGGCTCTGCGTATTTGAAATAACGCTAGAAGAAGTCTGGAAGGAGGAATTGGCAGGAATATTTGGGGTATTATTGGGGGAGGAGGAATCCCGGTGAGCGCTTCCATTTTAATTATTGGAGAGGGACTATTGGCAAATCGCGTATATGAAGAATTATCTGTCCAATATGAAATCAATCAACACACTGACTTTGATCTAAAAATACCCGCAACAACGGATTTAGTTCTCGTATTACACGATACTTGGAATCCTTCTTTTCATAAAGAAGCAGAAAGTATACTTCAATCAACAAATATTCCTTGGCTGCGAGCCTTCGTTTCATTTGGAGAAGGAATAATCGGTCCACTAGTTCGTCCTGGCACACCAGGATGTTCCCAATGTACAGATATACGCCGTACTTTTGCAGGAAATGATTCTAAAGAGATGTGGAAGATATTGCAGAGCCTAACAACAAAAAAGGAAATGCCCCGAGACACATGGGCATCAAGGAATGGATTATTACAGATGACGCATATTTTGCTAGAAGAAGTGCGGTGCATTTTACAAGATGATCATGCACGATCAGAAGGACACATGTTTTTCGTTAATTTACAAACATTGAAAAGCTCGTATCATTTTTTTCTACCTCATCCTTTATGCTCAAATTGTAGTCAAGTACCTAATGATTCATCAAATTTAGCCGAGATTTCATTGCAATCAAGCCCGAAGATTAACATAAATGATTATCGTTGTCGTTCAATCTCTGAACTGAGTAAAGTATTAGCCAAGGATTATCTAGATTATGAAACGGGGTTTTTAAATGCTAAAATGTATAACCTTACACCTCCATTTGCCGAGGTAACTGTAAATCTTCCGTTTCTCTTTGGAAATGAAGTAACAGCTGGCCGTACCCATTCATATGCAACTAGCGAATTAACTGCTATTTTAGAAGGATTAGAACGATATTGCGGTCTAGAACCTCGGGGGAAACGTACAGTTATTCAGGACACATTCCGCAATTTAGCTCATCAAGCACTTAATCCCCTTGAAGTGGGTGTACATGCAAAGGAACAATATATGCAACCTAATTTTCCATTTAAACCGTTTCATCCAGATCGTCCAATGAATTGGGTATGGGGTTATTCATTTTTGCAAGAACGTCCAATTTTAGTTCCAGAACTACTTGCTTATTATAGTTTAGGCGGTAGAGATGGTTTTGTTTATGAGACTTCCAATGGTTGTGCATTGGGTGGCAGTTTAGAAGAAGCGATTTTTTATGGCATTTTGGAAGTAATTGAGCGCGATTCATTTTTGTTAACTTGGTATGCTCAGCTTCCTCTCCCGCGTCTTGATCTTTCTTCTGTCCATGATCAAGAGTTGCAGTTGATGGTAGAACGCGTGCGTGCAGTAGGGGGATATGATATACATTTGTTTAACTCGACAATGGAGCACGGAATTCCAAGCGTCTGGGCACTGGCAAAAAACAGAAAAGAGAAGGGAATAAATATTATCTGTGCAGCTGGAGCTCATTTAGATCCAGTACGGGCAACGAAAAGTGCAATATATGAATTAGCTGGCATGATGTTAACACTTGATAAGGAATTTGAGGCGAATCGTAAAAAATATGTACAGATGTTCCACAATCCTTCGCTCGTGAAGCAAATGCCTGACCATCCTATGGTATGCGGTTTGCCAGAAGCAGAAGAGCGGTTTCAGTTTTTGTTAGATAAGAATCGTCCGCTACAAACATTTACCGAGGCATTCAAACAGAAAACAAGATATGCAGATTTGACAGATGATTTAAGCGAAATACTTCAGATGTTGCACCAGTTAAACCTCGATGTGATTGTAGTAGATCAGACGACTCCAGAAATAATGCGAAATGGATTACATTGTGTGAAAGTACTCATTCCAGGAATGTTGCCAATGACATTTGGGCATCATCTTACGCGTTTAACAGGTCTAGAGAGAGTATTACGGGTCCCAATGGAACTCGGATATACGAATCAATCGCTAACGTTCGAACAACTCAATCCACATCCGCATCCGTTTGCGTAAGTGATGATTAGGAGGGAGAAGGATGGGTTTAGAGACATTTTTGAACAATTTACATTTTAATACCGACGAATCAACATCTTCGACTTGGGAGGTGGATTGGGAAGATGGTCCACTTTCATATAAGCTTTATCGGGACTTACCGGGAATTCCGTTATCTTCAGAAGTAACACTGACACTTGAAAATCTCGAAGTATCAACAGAACCAAATCTTCGCGAAATCGGTCATTTTCTCTGGTACGTATTTGGGATTACTCAATTCTGTCAGTCAACCTTACCAACACCAGAAATAAATTTTATGCAGTCGTATCGGAGATTTGTTCCCTCGGGTGGAGGCTTATATCCAAATGAATTGTATATATATTTAAAGACAGAAAATGTGCCTGTTGGGATTTATCACTATGATGTAGCACACCACCGCTTAGTGTTAGTAAGAGAAGGTCATTTTGATTCCTATGTAACGCGGGCTCTTGGAAATAGTTGTGACATATCCACTTGTTTTGGTGTTGTTTTTGTATCGACAATGTTTTGGAAAAACTTTTTTAAATACCATAACTTTTCTTATCGTCTGCAAGGATTGGATGCAGGCGTGCTAATAGGACAATTGCAAGAAGTGGCAAAAAAATTTGGATTCACATCAAGCGTGCATTTTCAATTTCTAGACCGGGCCATCAATCATTTACTTGGGTTATCCGAAAAAGAGGAGAGTGCGTATGCAGTTATCCCTCTATCGATAAATTTTGAAACCCCACAGTTTAATAATGAAGATGATGCTACGAATATAGAAGTCTCTGCTACTCAACTATGCGAAGAATTACCAATCATTCATCATAATCACTATGTCCGATCACGAAAGATTGCAGAGTATCCGATGCTAATTCAAATGAATGAAGCATCTATGCTTGAATCTACACGAGCGTTTCAAAAAATCAAGAGTGAAACGAATAAAATGCGTGATGGTCAAGCGTTAGTTCTTCCTCGTATAAAGCGAATGTCGTACGACTTAGCATCTGCGTGCCAAAATCGATTTTCACCAGAAATGGATTTCACTTTTAAGAAAATGAGTCAAGAACAATTGACTAAGTTACTATACGATGCAACTGATTCCTTTGCTTATCAAAACGATTTGGATGAAACGCACGAAGCACGCATGATCCGAGTCTCACTGTATGTATGTGTGCTTGGCGTTGAAGGTATTCAGAACGGCGTTTATCATTATGACAGTGATGCTCATGCATTACGACAAGTACAGCTTGGAGATCATCGACTTTTACTGCAAAGCGGAATGACATTCCACAATGTGAACCTATTCCAAGTGCCGCTTTGTCTACATGTGGTAGGGGATAAAAATCACCTTAAAACAGCACTTGGATATAGAGGATATCGCATTCAACAGATGGAAGCAGGCATTCTTGTACAAAAATTATTGTTAGCAGCTTCCGCCCTTGGGCTAGGAGGACACCCGCTTCTTGGGTTCGATGTTAACGTGTGTGATGAAATTTATAAGCTTAGTTCAGAAGAAAAAACGAGCCTAATCCAGATACCGATTGGTTTCCATCGTCAACGTCCTTGGTTGAAAGGGAGTTTGCATTGTTAAATTGTTGCAAATTAAAAATAGCCCTAGTTTATCCCTTCTTAACGGGCAGTAATACTTCACCTCAAAATTCGACAAAAACAAAGAAGTTAGTTGGGAGATAAACTGCCCGTAAAAGTCCGATTGGTGAGGGCTAATAATCAGTGGGAGATGAAGAAAATCCCCACTGATTAAAGTTTCACTTTATAAGGAATCCCAGATCGCTTGCATTCAATTGAATGCAAGCTTTTTAATGTAGTAAACATTTTATGTATGGATAGCACCATATGCACATCAAGCCAAACTAAGATTATATAAGATTAATTTTAGTTGAAGCGGGGGGGTTCCATTTTTTTAATTAAGCTGCATGATTGTGTAGCATAGAACAATTGTATACGATGCCTAAAATATCAAAGACCATTGGTGTGACCATGATTTACCATTGACATTTCCCCATAACTTTATCAAGTTTCACATAATGTACAAAATTTAACTATTTGCACTATGGTAATATTAGTTATGTAATGATATTATTTTAAACCGTAACGGAGATGATAAAATATGACGACCTGGTTTATAGTTTCGTTGATTATTTTTGGTTTGATTAAAATAATAGTGACATCTATTCCAACCTCTGTTGTAGACTCATTTGTCAGCAAATTTGAATTGCATCCAACGCTTAATGACGAGAGTGTCACTGTAACGTTCGACGGAAAACGCTTACAAAACGAAGGAAAAATTGAAGTTATTAATCATTTTAACGAAGCGTTATTTTTAGAGAAATATTACTTTCCTCCACAGAGCAGTGGGACTCCAGTAATAATTGATACTAAGAGGGGAAAAAAGGATGTTAGGTTTTCTGTATACAGCTATGACGATCACGTTGATGTGTTCAAACAGTACAAGAAGAAAGTAGTCGCGTACAGCCTGCGTTCCGATGGCCTTCAAAAAAATTCTATGTTAGTAACGGGAGATGTAGTTTAAAAAGATCGTCAATGAGGCGGTCTTTTTTTAAAATTCATTATAAATACTGATAAGTTAATTTTCTGCATTTTTACCAATCGTAAATGAATTGAATGACAGAAGAATTAGTTCTCATAGTTTGCAAGAAAAATTCACAATGGAGAGTTCCAGTACTTTCATCTCTTTGTGATATAACATTCTTAAAATAAAAAAGCCTCAAAAACTACAGTTTTTGAGGCTTTTGTTTCTTTAAATTAGAGGAACAAAATTTTCTTTTAAAAAATCTATTTTTATTGGCAGTATTTCTATAATGTTTAGGATAAGTGTTTAGCATCCTTTGTTACTTCTATTTTACTGTGAGCGGACTTCTTATGAAGCCACTCATAAATAATTGGAATGATAATAAAACTGTTAATTGTCGATGTTACCATTCCTCCTATAACCACGATACCTAATGTTTGAGAAATAACCGTATCCGCATTATGAGAAAATGCAAGTGGTAACAAAGTAAGGATTGTTGCTGCTGCTGTCATTAAAATTGGTCTAATCCTTGAAAGGCTACCATTCAAAACAGCCTCTTTAATAGGCATTCCTTCTTTTCGATTTCGTTCGATTTTGTCGATTAATACAATTCCGTTCGTTACCACGATTCCCGTCAACATAAGTACCCCAATTAGGGCTGCTAAGTTCCATTCCCCGCCAAATAGCACGAGTGCAACTACGACACCACTTAAGGCAAGCGGAATGCTGAGGAGTACAGCTAATGGAGCTCTCCAACCTTTAAATACTGATGAAATAATCAGTAACACTAACAAAATGGAGAACGCTATAGCAACGGACATATCAAAAATCATTTGTTTAACTTGTTCTGATATACCTCCTATAGAATAACTTACACCATTCGGAAGCTTCATGTTTTGCAGTGTTTGATCCACTTGGCCTGAAACTTTGTTAATGTCATTTGAAGTAATTTGAGCTGTAACAACAGAAAATGGTTGGCCATCTCGTTCACTGATTGTAGACGGAGATGAATCTTTTGTAATCGTTGCTAGCTGGTCAAATCTTACACTATTTCCGTTTTTCGTTTGGAACGCTTCAGCTCCTAATGAAGCCATTACATCACTTGGCGAAGCATCGATCTGAACCTTTGAATCCTGTCCAGAAGCAATTTGATCGAGATATACGTCTACTGGAAGGTTCTTGTGATTAATGGTAATCGTTGCATCCTTCGCCTGTGCCATATATCTGTTTACTACTTTTAGGATGTCGGCAACGTTCACACCTTGTTGTTCAATAGCTGAACGATTTAAAGTTACTTTATATTTCGGTAATCCATTCGTTAAATCTACTTTTCCATCTACGCTTAATCCAGGTATTTTTGCTAACTCCGTTCTTACCTTTTGAGCCGTTTGATCGAGTGTAACTTGGTCTGCACCAGTGAGCAATAGTTTCATTTGTGAATCATCACCGGAGATATTTTGACTAGTTACGGTATAGGCTACTTTATCGGAAAGATGCGGCAATTGAGATTGTAAATTTTGAATAACAGAATCTGCATCCTTATCATTTTTCAATGCAACAGAGAGATTCGCGACATTTGGACTTTGAATAAATCCTCCTCCTTGGTCGAACACATCATCACTTTGAGGAGTCATAGTGGAACCAAAGCTAGAAGAATACGATTTCACCTTCGGATTTTCTTTTAAAGTTTTTTCCACTTTTTGAACTTCTGCATCTACTTCTGGTAATGTACTTCCTTTTGGTAATTCTACCTTAACGGCAATTTGACCAGATTTGGCGCTTGGCAAAAAGTTAATAGGAAGGAAAGCAGCATAAATGGCTGCGAACACAAAGATAATAACAGACCCAAACACCATTGTTTTTTTATGTTTTAAAGCAGATTGTAAAACCGGCTTCATCTTCGGCTCTATGCTTACTGATTTTTTATTGGATGGAGCACCTTTCCAACCCATGAATGCTAAAGCTGGGATGACGAACATCGCAACAAAGAATGAAGTAATAAGCGCAATGACTACTGACCAAGCAAATCCACTGTAAGATGCACTGATCATACCTCCTACCATGGTGATCGGTATATATACTGCAATAGTTGTTAAAGTGGATGCGAGAATCGCAGGTAACATTTCCGTTACCGCAGACCCTAGTAATGAGAGTAAAGATTTCTCTTTTGATTCTTCTTTTTTACGGTACATGTTATCCAAAATGACAATCGAATCATCCACAATTCGTCCCATCGCTACAATCAAACCGGAAACTGTTAAAATATTTAACGTGATACCCATAGATTTTAATATCGCAGTTGTTGCCAATAGGGAAATCGGCAATGAGATTGCGATAAGCAAAGTGGATCGAACATTACGGAAAAAGAAAAATACACAGATCATGGAGAATACACAGCCGAGTAATCCTTCTCGAACTAATCCGAATAAGGAACTGTTTAACTCCTGTTCGCGATCCAATAAGACTTGCATTGAAACGTCACCATTTTTAACGGAATCAAGATGTTGTACTCGGTCTTTTACCTGTTGTGCTACGTCTGTAATATTAGCAGAAGGAGTTTTAATAACATTTAGCACTACGCTAGCTTGACCATTTGTTCTAGACACAGTCTTCACATCATTTAAGGAATGAGAGATATCTGCAATCGCTGATAACGGTACAGTTTTCCCTTCTGCATTTTTAACAGGTACATTTTTTATTTGTTGTTCATCTAGTGTTAATCCATCAAAGCTTACTGGAATGGATAATTGATTATTTAGCATTGTTCCTTTTGGTAAACTTGGAAGAGATGTAGCTAAAGATTTATTTACATCATCCAGTGTTAGTCCGTTTTTTGCTAAATCCTTCATGCGTACGTTTAATACAAATCCATCCTTTGCTCCGCCAAAGACACTCACATCTGAAACACCTGGTACAGATTTGAGTTGTTTTACAATGTCTTGTTGTACGTTAGAGCGCAGTGCTTGTTCGTTAAATTTAGAGCTTGTTAAGCTATACGTTAAAACAGGAAATGAACTTGTAGTGACTCTCGTCACAGTTGGTTTCGCTGTAACAGTAGGCGGTAACTGTGCATTTGCCAACGCTTTGTTTACTTCGTCTTCTGCTTTCTTCATGTCAAAATTCATAGGAAAATACAAACTCATAAACAAACCACCATCATATGAGGTTGTTTCTACGTTCGCTAATCCGTCTACAGTTTGTGCAGCACTCGCAAGCGGGTCTGTAATCTCTTTCTTGATTTGATCTGCTTGCTCCGCTGGAACACGCATACTTACTGTAAGAGTATTGTTGTTAATTCCTGGTAAGTAGTCGCGTTGCATTTGGAAAGCAGAAATGCCTCCCCAAGCCAATATAATGAGAGCACAAATAATCATTAATATGCCTCGTTGCATCGATCCCTCAATAATCTTCTTCATTCTCTGACCTCCTCGTTTCATTTGTGTAAATGTAATTTTCGAAATATAAGAAAAAGTATGTTTCTCTAGTAATCATAGGAGCTTGCGCTCTTTTTCCTTAGAAACATCCTTATCTTTCTAGATTTAGATCTTATAGCTGTACTTAGCTAGGAAAGGGATATGTTTCGTTAATTTCTTATACATGTAGAACACTACTTGTACTAAAGGCTCCAACTTTTTAGAGAACTTCATAACCAATAGGCTTGCCCCATATGAAATAAGAGCGCCACCAATCACGTCTGCAGGATAATGGACCCCGACGAATACACGCGAAATGCCAACAATTATTGCCCATATTAATACCGGATACTTCCAAGAATCTTTTCGTAGCAACAGCGTACATGCTATAGAGAATACTAATACCGAGTGATCACTTACAAACGAAGAATCAGCAGGATGCGGTATTAATTGATGAACATGGTGTGCCACGAATGGACGTGGATGGTAGTAGACAAGGTGAAGGATTGCGTTTATGGACAATCCAAGTAAGCAAGAAAAGACAATGTATATAGCTGTATATTGTTTTTCTACTCTTTTTTCTTTGTTTGTAGTAAACCATAGAAATAACATGAATGCGATTACGACATAAGGTACGCTATTAGTGATGAATATCATACCTCTATCTAAAAAAGAGGAGCGACCGGCCAAATCGTTAATCCATTGAAATATTTCATAGTTCATATTGTTCAACTCCTTACTTGTTAGAGTTTGGTGACTTATTTAGAAAAGTGAACACTCAAACTCACCAAAAATATGTACCCTAAGTGTACCGAGGGAAGCTGAACATCCTATGAAAATTACATTAAAATTGAATTAAAAATGAAAAAAAACGAGTATTTGGTGCTATGGTAGTTTATAAATAAAAACAAAAAAAAGAATGAGGCTCGGAGGAACGACATGGAACATTTAATTTCATTATTTGAGCAGCACAGCTATAGTATTTTATTCACTGTTATTTTGATTGAACTGCTTGCGGTTCCGATTTCGGCTGAATTCTTTATGAGTTTTGCCGGATATTTTGTGTTTCAAGGAAAAATGGATTACACCTTGGCCATTCTGACAGCTATTGCTGCGGGAGGAGTCGGAATTACAGTCACATACTGGATTGGAAGGTTAGGAGGCTATAAACTGATTGAGAAGTATGGACGGTATATTCACCTTGGACCTAAGAACTACAAAAAAGTAGCCGCTTGGATGGAGCGATCAGGCAGTAAATTGTTGGTAGTTGCTTATTTCATTACTGGGGTTCGGCACTTCACAGGATACGTATCTGGTATTTCAAGAATGCCGTATCGAACCTTCTTTATTCCAGCATATATAGGGGCAAGTTTATGGGCAATTAGCTTTATTACACTAGGTAAAATATTAGGACCGCGCTGGCAGGATTTTCATAAATTGGCCGGTCGATATCTCATCTACATTGTCCTTGTACTCGCTATCGTTATAGTAGGGTTACTAGTTTACAAATTTTACAAAAATCAAATCAAAAGCTTTTTCATTCGACTGCTTAATCGGCTTATTTCTTATTTTCGAACAATCCGAGCAACGGAAGTATTCCTTATCAGTCTTACACTAGTCTTACTAGGAATGACAACCTTAATGTTGGGAATGGCACAGGATTATTTATATAATGAGTTTACTCAGTTTAACGAGGTTACTACCTATATTGTTCATTCTGTACTTCAAACAGGATGGACAAGTAGTATCAAAGGATTCCTATCGTTGCAGTCACCTATCGCATTTAGTGTTCTCATTATGATTACGATTTTAGCCATTTGGAGAAAAGGAAGGAATAGATGGCTTGAAGGCCTCTTACTTATCGTTTCCATACTTGGAGCGCATATATACCATAATGCGATCATACACACACTGTCTTATTTTCACTTTATTGGAAAAGATGCGGCAACTCGTTCTTCTACTTTTCCAGATGAAAAAGCAACCATTACCATTATTGTGTTTGGCAGCTGCTTATTTCTAATGGTACGCCACCTGAAGAATAAGTATATACAATTTGCTCTCCCTCTTCTGGGTATATTACTATTACTATGTATAGCAATTGCAAATATTGGGTTTTCTCATATACTTCCAAGCGATATCGTGGGTGGATATGTATATGGCGCGGTGTGGATATTCTTGAATTTCTTACTATTTGAGATGTTTCGCCTTATCGTAAATAAGCAAATTTAATATCCAGTGCATACAGAAATATGACAGACAATGAATGTAGAAAGAAGAGGAGATTATGAACAAACGGATTTTAGTTGTAGAAGATGAAGTGCAAATAGCCAGGGTACTACAGTTAGAACTGGAGTATGAAGAGTACGAAGTATTAGTAAAACATGATGGGAAATCAGGATTAGAAGTAGCCTTACACGAAAATTTAGATTTAATCTTGCTGGATGTAATGTTGCCGGAATTGAGCGGTATAGAAGTGTTACGACGATTAAGAAAGGCTGGTATCCATGTACCGGTAATCCTCTTAACGGCTCGAAATACAACATTAGATAAAGTCATGGGCTTAGACCAAGGGGCAAATGATTATGTTACAAAACCGTTTGAAATGGAGGAACTTCTTGCGCGGGTACGTTCAAGCATTCGTTCGAACACCATGATGACAGCTGGGGTTCCGTTACATAAACAAGCAACTCTTTTATCCATTGCTGATTTATCGATAAATATGGATACGAGAGAAGTGACAAGGAACGGGAAATCCATTTCACTAACTCCAAAAGAGTATGATTTATTAGTATATCTACTTACTAATAAAAACAAGATTGTAACACGTGAGGGTATTCTTACTCATGTTTGGGGATATGAATACGAAGGAGAAACGAATGTAATCGACGTGTATATTCGTCATCTTAGAAAGAAGATAGACGAGGAGTTCTCTTCTCCATTAATTCATACAATCCGGGGAATAGGGTATTCCATAAGGGAGAAATAAGATGAAGATCACAACAAAAATTAATTTGTTAACGACAGCTTGGCTATTTTGTATATTACTAATTATAAACGTTGTTGTATTTTTTTCTTTTATGAAAACAACTGTAAATATGGAAGAACAAGTACTGTTTGAAAAAACACACGATATTATACAAGAACTTCATAAACAAAATACAACGATGCTGACAGAAGACACATTAAAATCATATTTAGTCGAGCATTCCTTCATTCGGATTATAGATTCTGATTCTCATGTGATCAGCCAAGTTACGGATGATAAACATTTATTTGATATAGGAGCTAAATTCTCTAAAAAATCTGAGTCACAGCTATACAAAATTCGTGAGGAACAAATCTTAATCACTCGCGTTCCCATTACTTTTGATAATCATGTGGTGGGTACATTGGAGATTGGCGAGCGGTTAACCGGACTTGAAACGAGAAAAGATATTTTATTATCTATTCTTATCGCTTGTTCCGCTATCGCCGTTATATTGTCTCTTCTCAGTGGAAGATGGTTGTCAAATATTATTATGCGACCAATTTCCAATATGATTAAAACGATGGAAGATATTGAACAAAGCGGTGTTCCAAAAACAATAGCTATTCATAAACAAACAAAGGATGAACTTGAAAAGTTGGCTACAGCGTTTAACCTTATGATTAAGAGACTACAAGAAAACTCCGAAAAACAAAAACAATTTATTTCGGATGCCTCTCATGAGCTAAAGACCCCTCTTACAGTTATTAGAAGTTATGCCAATTTAATAAGAAGACGAGGCATCAAAAACGAAGAAATGACAATAGAAGCAATTGAGGCAATTCATTCAGAAGCAACTCGAATGCAAAGAATGACGGAAGCATTACTGGATTTAGCGGCATCAGAAAAAGAAACTGTTTTAGAAATGAAATCATCTGATTTAGTATCACTATGTCAAAGCATTTTACAGCAATTCAAAGATGTTTATAGAAGAGAAATTACACTCCATTACGATCAAGCACCTATTATAGTTAAAATGGATGAGCTGAAGATAAAACAAGTCATCATCATATTGCTCGATAACGCTATCAAGTATAGTTCTGACAAAATTGAAATTTTCTTAGAGAAGAAGGAAGATCATGCTGTTATACGAGTAAGCGATTATGGTATCGGTATCCCCAAGGAAGAAATAGAACATATTTTTGAACGATTTTACCGGGTGGATAAAGCAAGGAGTCGAGAGACAGGGGGAACAGGATTAGGGCTAGCTATTGCAAAAAATATTATGAAACAACATAAGGGAGAAATCAAGATACGAAGCGAGGAAGGAAAAGGAACCGATGTGGACTTGTTATTACCTGTTTCCTATATGAATGAATAAAGAAGTGAGACTAAAAAATAATAGTGAGGATAAGATTTTATAAATATAAATCATCGTGTTATTTGGTTTTTATGATTTCTACACTTTTTACGCTTGGCCACTTTTCTTATGTTTCTCTAGCTTTTAATACCAATTGTGATGTTGTTTGACCATTTTGGCCGACGCTCTGTCCTCATTTCTAGATTTTGCGGTCATTTATTTCGGGCTTGGATACCATTTGTTTCATACGGACTTTACTACACCTTTACAGAAGAAGACAAAAAGCTTATTATATCCGAAGGACAGAGAAGTATAGTGATAGGTACCTTTAATGCTATAACGGATTTGCCAGTAATACCGGCAAATATCATGGCAAATATTCGGATCTATCGTTGCTTGCCTGTAACAAGAGCAGTATGATTGCTGTAATTGATGATAGGCATGTGTATTTAAGGAGGATTATTTTAACGAAATGAATTTAAAATTACAACTAACTCGCGCTTTTTTTATTAGTCTTTTATGTGCTAGTGCATTTGGGCTCATTGCACTGCTTATAAGTGACCAAAAAATTGTTGGATTTGACAATGCCGTCATCTCTTTTATTCAAGGACTGGAATCTCCAACACTTACAAGTATCATGAAATTCTTTACTTTCATCGGGTCGGGGCTATCCGTTGTTTTTCTTGCGGTAGCTATCATCCTTTTTTTATATAAGGTTTTGCACCATCGAAGAGAATTGATTTTATTCGTGTGGGTTGTTATAGGATCAGCACTTCTAAATTGGATATTAAAGATGATATTTCAGCGTGCCAGACCAAGTATTCATCGTATTGTTGATGCGAATGGGTTCAGTTTTCCTAGTGGACATTCAATGGCTGCATTTAGTTTGTACGGAATCGTCGCTTTTTTGTTGTGGCGGCACGTCAAAAGTTCATTTGGACGTGTTATTTTAATTTTAATTAGCACAATAATGATTATTGCTATTGGCGTAAGTCGTATATACTTAGGAGTTCATTATCCAAGTGATGTACTGGGAGGTTACCTAGCTAGCGGAACTTGGCTTACCGCATCCATCTGGGCCTATCAGTTATATGAAGAAAGACGTTATAAAGCAAAACAAAATTAACATGTAAGTCGTTAAAGGTTTATCCCGAAACTTTCTTTGTTTTTTAGAATCTTGATGACGTGATAAAACAATTAGATAATAAAAAATCAATAGCTAATTTCATTTACCGTATTTTTACAATTGATAAAAACCAAAAAAATAAATAAATATGTGAATCAACTCCTAATTATTCAAGTAGAGTAGAAAAGAGTAGTATAGGACATAATTACATTTGAAAAGATGTTAAGGAGATGATTCAGATGAAAAAACAGCCTAATTATAATAAAAAATCAAACATTAGAAAATTAAATACGGAGGAAAATGCTATTTACAGCGATCCAAAAGACGCAAGTAATATGCAACCAGTACCACAGCCTAAAGATTATGATGAAATAGAATATTAATCAATGAACAAAAAGAAACCGAAACAATATTGTTTCGGTTTCTTTTTCAATGCACTATTCCCTATAAGCCACTAATAAAGAGAAGAAGAGTGCAGATAGTGATAATTCAATAAGGGGTACATTCATATACCCAGCAAGCTAAAAGATTTCATAGCTTACAAACAAAAAGAATGATATTCTTTCTGTAGAGTATTTGTAATAATTTCCTTTTATTTTTTTATAATTTTTGATTTTATAGAGATATGTATCTAAATCTCATCAAAACAAATGAACAATTCTAAAATGGGGGCATAGGACTATGATTCAGTATAAAGATAATCACATAACCATCTTTCAAAGCGCTCTTTATCAAACAAACTCAGTTATTATAGAAACTGATAAATTGGTATTAGTAATAGATCCTACTTGGTTACCTAATGAAGTAAATGAAATTCAGAACTATGTTTATAAAAATAAAAAACATAAAGACGTTTACTTACTTTTTACACATTCCGATTTTGATCATATTTTAGGTTACGGTGCGTTTTCTCACATCAAAGTAATTGCAAGTAAGAAATTAAATGATTACCCCGACAAGCAATCAATTATCAATAGCATTAAAGATTTTGATGATTCCTATTATTTAACAAGAGGATATGAAATAAAGTTTCCAAATGTAGATATTTCAATTAGCAAAGAATATGAGGAATTAGAAATAGGAGATATAAAATTTTATTTTTATCAGGCTCCAGGTCATACTGAAGATGGCATTATTACAGTTCTCGAACCATTTGGTATCGTAATAGCTGGAGACTACTTATCTAATGTAGAGTTTCCGTATATTTATCATAGCAGTGATGACTATTTAGCAACTTTAAAAAAATTCGAATCTATAATAGAGAAATATGATATCAACATCTTAATACCAGGACATGGTGGATTTACAAATGATAAAACAGAGATGAAAAAGAGAATATCCGAATCAATTGATTATATTTCACAAGTTAAACAGTTATTACTAGAAGACAAACAAGAAGAAACATATGCCCTCATAAAAAAATATAATTATCCAAAAGCAATGAAAAAATTTCATGATTATAATCTTACCTTGTTAAAAAAAGAGTTAGCATTATAAAGTCATCTCATCTTTTGTTCCAAGCCATACAAAAACACTCAAGAGTGACCAAAGGTATTAGTCCACTTGTTCACTCTCCTACAGAAAAACATGTGAAAAGCTCATGGGAATGAGAAAAAGACCGTCTTTGATATATTAGGTGTCCTTTACAATTGTATCATGTTTGACGATTAAGCAGCGTGAAACTCGTTAAACAATCCTTACATAAGCTTAGCTCGATCGTGATGTGGCTGTCCTCGAATAATCCATATTAGATGACAGCTTTTTGGTGTTATTCCTTATTATCAGGCGGGAGAGAAAGAAAGACTAATGAACCAATAAGTTCAACCGAAATGCTAAAATCATCCTCGATTGTAATTTCTACACATGCAACTAACGGTAACACAATGATGATTACGTCACCATGAATTGTAACCCCTGGCGAACATTCGTTGTAGTCACTAATAGAAAGCTCTATATCTGTATCTGGAGCAATGAAAATTTCTAAACATATATTCATGCATTGTTCGAATGAATAAGCTATTGTAAACCTCTCCTTTCCAAATAACCATACTTCATATGTAGATAGACACATAAAGTAGCGTTTAGAAAAACAAGAATAAAAACGGTGGTCTTTGAAGGTAGTTCTCATACCATTCTATTTAAATGTATATCCTCTTGATTGGACAGGTTATCTATTTATAAAAAATAATGTATGGAAACAAGAAATGATTAGGGGAATCATTTCGAGTAAAAAACAATATTGGCTCTCCCCCTTAAAATATAGAACAACAACACTCCCACCTGGATCATTTACTGTTCGAAAGCTACTTAATTCATAAAGGAGGGGACAGTAAAAAATAATCTTGACATAGGTAATTTATTAGAGGTTTTATCCTCTCTTATGTGGAATAGAATCTTAGCTATACATTACTAATTTTTTTAGGGGGAATTGTAATGAATTTTAAGTTAGCCTCTGTAACATTAGCTACAGCCTTAGCATTTGGCGCTCTAGCAGGAAACAATGTGTCAGCACAAACAAAAACAACAACCAACTCTGCTCAAACGGAAAAAAATTACTTGATTGCATTTAAGAAGGATCTGCCAAGTAATTATCAATCTATTATTTCGAATGCAGGTGGACAAGTTATCCGCGCCATTCCTGCCATCGGCGCTTTAGAAGTAAAATCGAGCAACACTTCCTTTTTAGATAATTTGAAAGGGGTTTCTTCAATCCAAGCTGCGAACCAAGAGATTGTCCATACTTTAGATAAAGAAGAAATAAGTCCAGCAGCTGCAGACGGAAAGCCAGTAACTGATATTCCACAGCCAGAAAATATAGACAACTATTGGAACTATCAATGGGATATAAAGAATATAACAAATGATGGTGAATCCTATAAGATTAATGGAGGGACAGGAAAAGGAGCAACAGTTGGTGTAATTGACAGCGGTATTGACGCTAATCATCCTGATTTAATAAAAAACTATACCGGTGGTCAAAACTTTGTACCAGCTGGTGTAGACGAAACTGAAACAGGTAATTCTGCTGATGTGAAGGATCGCGGGGGACACGGAACTCATGTAGCAGGCTCAATTGCAGCGAACGGTAAACTAAAAGGGGTTGGGCCAGATCTTAAAATTCGTTCATATCGCGTTTTCCCTGAATCAGGAAGTGCGCCAACAGCTTGGATTGTAGACGCTATTGTTGCAGCTGCAAATGATAAAGTAGACGTTATTAATATGTCTATTGGCGGATTTGATAGCCTGAAATACTATAATAATGGACAAAAATATAGTGATATTGCTGATGTTCTTCTTTGGAAGCGTGCAATTGAGTATGCTGTACAAAAAAATGTAACAGTCGTGGCTGCAGCTGGAAACGAATCATTGAATATGAACGATAAGAAAATGGTAACAGATTACTTAAATAAGGAATACGGCTCAGCTGACGTTATCTTTAAAGGTCCATCTGTTGAAACTCCTGGTCAAATTCCGGGTGTAATCACTGTATCTTCTTCTAATCAATGGTCAAAAGATAAAATTGCATTCTACTCTAATTATGGAAACAGCTTTATTGATGTAGCGGCACCAGGTGGTGATAACGGTCCTACATATGCTGAAACAGGAGATTTAAACCAGCGTGATTTCCATTATCGTGCATTAAGTACATGGCCAACATATTTGGCTCCATATTTTACTTCAAATCTGCATAACTACGCTTTACTTCATGGAACATCAATGGCTTCGCCAAAAGTAGCGGGAATTGCAGGGGTTATTAAAGCAGCTCATCCAACATATTCTCCTGCACAAGTAGCAAACTTAATTAAACAAACAGCAAAAGATTACGGTAAACCAGGACACGATGCTTTATTTGGAGATGGTGAGGCAAATATATATAATGCGTTATCAAATACAAAAAAATAATAAAGAAATCTAGAAAGTTTGGGATACTAGATACTATTTCTTCAAGAATTACGTTTGTTATGAGTCCGATTTACCTTAATACGGTTAAAATCGGACTTTTTTACGTGAAAACAAACTTAATAATGTGATTTAATTAGCGATTTTTAAATAAAACTTTATAAATTTGTATACCTCATCCATCCACACTCAGATCGTTCCGCTTTATACTTACCATAAGATAAAAGTTTCATCGCTGAACGATAAGCAGCATGAAAAACTAAGCTCAGTTTCCACTCTTCATCCATTTCATCAGGATAGGCTGTGGATTCGTAAACATAATAAGCTGCCATAATACAAGGGATTACTTGCTCTGGCTCAAATTGATAAGTAGTTGCATCATCAATAACCAAATCAATGACAAGTCTTTTTTTAGGTTGAATTTCTTTTTGAAGTAACTTCTTTACCGTTTCTGGTACTAATTCCAATATCTTATCCTTCATGTTAGTCATTTTTTTGGTCTTTCAGCACGAAGAATAGCATCATTCGTTGGTGTGTTAGGTACAAAATTCCCATGGCTGTCGATGCTGTGTGCTTCCTTATCGTACTGTCCGTTGGCATTACGCTTCTTTGTTGTGAACGGGTCTTGATTGTGTCCCATGATTGTCACCTCCAATAAGAATAGTATGTGCTAACAAGTGTATATTTTGCCTAAAAGAAAGTTCACAAAAAGTGGAAACAAGGTTGTAAATTTCATTACATAAAAAGAAAAAATCTAATCTGTATCAAATCTTTTCTTTCGTACAAAATAGGTACAAACTTTAACAAAAGGAGGGTAAATTTATGACGAACCGAAATGATAATCGAGAACGTAAAAACAAATATCCTAATAATCTAAAAAACGATACTGAATTCTCCAAAGATGTAAATATTAGAAGCAAAGTAACGAAAAAAGATTTAAATAAATAATGTTTTGAACAATAAATCGTAAAAAAGCTTGAATTCAACCAGATTCAAGCTTTTTTTATATAACAAAATTCAGCCATACCTCTCATAAAAAAATGAATTTCATTTACCGTATTTTGGTAAAAATAAAAAAACAATTAAATATATAAAGGAAAGTTATGCACAAACCATTTAAATTAAAGCATAGTAAAAAGGTTTATAAGTAATTCTAAATAAGCAAAATATGCATTAAAAAATTATAGGATGGAACTATATTTCATGAAGGATGTGTAAATCATTATTAAATATAAAAAAAGGGGAGTTTCGCCATGAAACTAACACCAGAGCAACGTATTCAGTTGCATGGATTTAATAATCTTACTAAATCATTAAGTTTTAATATGTATGATATTTGCTATACAAAAACAAGAGAAGAGCGAGAAGCTTATATAGAATACATAGATGAACAATATAACGCAGATAGATTAACAACGATTTTAAAAAACGTATCTGACATTATAGGTGCACATGTATTAAATGTAGCCAAGCAAGACTATGTTCCACAAGGAGCAAGTGTAACAATTTTAGTTTCAGAAGGACCAATTGTAGAAGTTCCGACTGAATCATTTAACGAATCACCTGGTCCTCTTCCTGGGTCGGTTGTCATACAGTTAGATAAGAGCCATATCACGGTTCATACGTATCCTGAATATCATCCCGATGAGGGGATTAGTACGTTTAGAGCTGATATCGATGTGTCTACATGCGGAGAAATTTCACCACTTAAAGCACTGAATTACCTTATTCATTCATTTGATACCGATATTATGACAATTGATTATCGAGTGCGAGGATTTACAAGAGATATAACAGGTAATAAATTATTTATCGACCACGAAATAAGCTCAATCCAAAATTACATCCCTGAGAATGTAAAAAATTTGTATGACATGATTGATGTCAATGTATATCAAGAACATATTTTTCATACAAAATGTAAACTAAAAGAATTTGACCTCAATAACTATTTGTTTGGATATACACAGGAAACATTATCTATAAACGAACAGGGGGAAATTACAAAGAAGTTAAAGTTGGAAATGGATGAAATATTTTACGGAAAGAATATGAATCATGGGTCAATTGAAGAGAGTTCAACTGAATAAGACATCTAAAATTTTAGTTAAAAAGTAGGGGGAAATCTCCTGCTTTTTTTGCTTTTTAGGTGTGAAAAAGGCATGCAGTTTTTATAATCATAACTCTATATACTAAGAAAAGGTGTTTTTCTTTTTTTGTCGAATTTGAAATGTCGGTATACATCTGATAAAGAAAGGGATTAAAAAATGGAAAAATACAATCGATTAATTTCATGGATAGAAAACATAAAAAAACGAAACCACAGTTCGGCAGCGGCACTATTTATTATAAAAGATAATAAAGTTGCACTAGAGCACTATAGTGGAAACCATTCTAATTCAAAAAACAGTCCCCCTATTACAGCAACTTCACAATTTAATGTTGCTTCTGCAAGAAAAAGTTATTTAGGACTCGCGATTGCCTATGCACTTTATGAGGGGAAAATTAGAAGTCTAGACGATTATGCTGTAGATTACTTCGAAGACTATGATAAAACTTTACTCGGTAAAACAACTTTAAGACATTTAGTAACACATTCTCACGGTTTACATATGAATGACAGCGGAATCATGTATCGAGAATTTGAACCAGGAGAAGAATGGGCTTATAGAGGTGTTAACATCGAAATGATGACAAATCTAATCTATAAATTAAATAATAAAAGTTTTCCGGACTTGCTGAGAGAACGAGTCTTTATACCAGCAGATTTTAAAGAAACAGCCTGGCAAACAGCAGATTATGAAGATTTAGTAAAAGTAGTAATAAATCCAAATGAAGAAGCTGTTTGCAAAATAGGAGCAACAGATGATGGAACAGAAACAAATCTTTTTGTCTCTGCTAGGGAATTTGCTTATTGGGGACACCTTCATCTAAATAAAGGGTATATGAATGGAAAACAAATCGTCCCGAAAGAAGTCATTGAATTAGCAACACAAATTCAAAGTCCTCATTATAAAAACAAAGATTTACCACAGAACGGATTATTTTGGTTTGTTCAAAATACACCAGCATTACAAAGTGAAATAGGTGAAAGAGTTCCAAAAGGATCTTATCAAATATTAGGTGTGACAGGGCCAACAATTCTAGTTATTCCTGAATATAATGTCGTTGTCGCAAAGATGTATAACAAAAGATATAACTACGGGGGAAAGAATTACCTTTACTATTTACGAGAATTTAGCAATATAGTTGCTGATACATTTGCTCACTAAACCCTTTGTTCATACAGATTGTTACCATAAGTAAAAGCATCTAAATTTGAAGATGCCTTAGCATAGCTTTACTGCAATATCATCGTACATATGTAATCAACAAAAAGACACTTCATTGATAAGTGTCTTTTTGTTGCTAAAGAACAATAAAGTCTTTTTTATATGGAAGGTACTATTCGGTATTAATTTTCATTTAAATATCCGTATCTCGCGTAGCATTGTGGTTATAATAAACATCGTTAGATAATCATTGAAAAGAATTGAAATAAGAAAAGAGAGGGAAGGATCATATGAAACCTTCATCTGTTAATCCATGGCTTGTTGTCCTCGGTACAATTATTGTACAAATAGGCCTTGGAACGATTTATACATGGAGCTTATTCAATCAGCCTTTAGTAAATAAATTTGGCTGGAATCTTAATGCTGTTGCCATAACCTTTTCAATCACTAGCTTCTCTTTATCATTTTCAACTTTGTTTGCGAGTAAATTACAAGAGAAATGGGGAATTCGCAAACTTATTATGATAGCCGGATTAGCTCTAGGAATTGGCTTGATACTTAGTTCACAAGTTTCCTCGTTACTAATGCTTTATGTACTAGCAGGAGTTGTTGTAGGTTACGCAGATGGTACAGCCTATATCACTTCACTATCCAATTTAATAAAGTGGTTTCCAGAGCGTAAAGGTTTAATTTCTGGTATTTCCGTATCTTCATACGGCACAGGTAGTTTAATTTTTAAATACATTAATGGAAAGCTAATTGATTCAGTTGGCGTATCACAAGCGTTTTTATATTGGGGCTTAATTGTTGCAATTATGGTAGTTATAGGCGCATGTTTTATCCATAAAGCCCCTGAGCAAGATGCAGTTCATGAAACAATGAGCCATGACTATACAACAAGAGAAATGTTACATACAAGAGAAGTTTATCTGCTATTTATCATGTTATTTACATCATGTATGAGTGGCTTATATTTAATTGGCATGGTAAAGGATATTGGTGTTCAACTTGTAGGGCTTAGCGCGGCAACGGCAGCTAATGCTGTCGCTATGGTTGCGATCTTTAATACGGTTGGTCGAATCATTCTGGGGCCGTTGTCAGATAAAATCGGCCGTTTAAAAATTGTTACGACAACTTTTGTCATTATAGCTATGTCTGTTTTTGTTCTTAGTTTTGTGAACTTAAATTATGGTACCTATTTCGCTTGTGTAGCAAGCGTTGCTTTTTGTTTCGGTGGAAATATCACGATTTTCCCAGCCATTGTTGGTGATTTCTTTGGTCTAAAATATCATAGTAAAAACTACGGTATCGTGTATCAAGGTTTTGGTTTCGGAGCACTTGCAGGCTCATTTATTGGTGCACTTCTAGGTGGATTTAAGCCAACTTTTATGGTAATTGGCGCATTGTGTATTGTGTCATTTATCATCTCGATTTTGATTCGACCACCTAATCAGCAAAAGGAAAAACAAAAGATTGATCGCGGGGCAGCGTAAGCATGTTTTATTTTATTGCATCCAAAGAAGAGACGTATTTAAGGTTTACAGTCAAAAAAAGAGGGATTTACTTTTCATTAGAAAAGCAAGTCCCTCTTCTTCATGTATACTTATATATAATTTTTAAATTTGATTAATGTGAATTCGAAAGCTCCTCTTGCGGAACGAGGATTTATTTAATAGAAAAATAGTTAAACGAAATTTAAACTCAACCCCACCTTCATTTTAACCTTCGATGATTAAGATGAAGGTGGGGTTATTTTATGAGTTAAAAAAGAAAGGATGATGATCGGTTTTGAAAAAAATGCTGCTTTGCTTTCCATCTTCGCCATAACTTAAGTTTTCTAACGTGATTAAAGTACTTTCTAATCAAATTCGCAAGGGGATTTCAAGATGAGAAAAATAAATTTAATAATTACTACCGCTATTTTTATTTTTGGAATCGGCCATATTGCTGTGACCCTAATCAGTTACAAGGGATATACGATCAATGACCTTTGGTTCGCGAGTTTCGGTTGTTTACTTATTTTCCTTGCTTTTTTAAATTATGTTCTTATGAACATTAAGCAAAGGCAGACAAAAATTTTTGTTGTGTGACATGTGGCAAATATTTTGTGTACGATTTTGGTTTCATTGATTCTTACGCGTGCGTTGCTTCCTCATATCATTTTACTATTTGTTTTATTAGTTTTGGAAACTTTCCTTGTCATGAGGTTTCAGTTCTCTTTAAAATCTAATTCATTTCAATCGGAAATCGAGAGTGCTAAGAGGGGCACAATATTCTGTCTATCAAGATAACTGAATGGTTACCCCAAAACAAAAAAAGATGTAAGCACTCTGGATACAATTAACCACTTCCTTTGAACCTCTCTCAAGTGAATTTATAAAATTCTTGGACCCGCCATGAACGTTGTCTCTAGTGTGGAATAAAATTAATAATGTGGAGGCTTGTGTGAGTATGAACAAAAATATTAATAAAGTGGAGACTTCGAACAATCAGGATACAAATGGATCGACTTTTCAAATGTGGTCTACGTTTGCAGCATCTGCTTTAACGTTTGTTGCCGTAATATTCAAGTTGTTCTTTTCTAACGGTGATGATTATACAAAGGGATTTGCTCCTACTGAAATCACAGCTTTGACCGCGATTCTCGGGATAATTGTTAGTTTACTTATGATAGGTTGGAATTATCGGCGACTCCTCCCTCGATTCATCGTACTCATTGTAGCATGGGGCACTTGTATCCTACTCATCTGGTCATCGGGAGGCATCATTTTTGATGTTCTTCGTACCGTAGCAATCCTTGGGACTCCCGGTTTGCCACCCATCGTGGATTGGATTGGATTTGCGACTCGTGCGATCAGCCTCATGACAGCGATTTTGCTGGCTTTAACTACCGTGAAATTCCAGCATGCCTCTCGTGATATGGTTAACTATATAATAAAAATGGAATCACATTCAAAAAAATGGTTTGGCTATGCAGCTTTTGTATTATCACTTCCATATCCTTTATTGAAAATTTACCTTTCGTTCGGTGGAAGTCTAGCCGGGATACATGCATCTGGACATCATGCGGCCTATGGAGAAATTGTATTGTTTGGTGCAAACGCATTACTTTCCCTAGCTCTTGTTCAAAAATGGGGGCGGATTTTTCCGCGGTGGATACTGCTTGTTGGAGGTTGGACAGCAACTTGTGCAACAGTGCCTTTCGGTTTTCTAGCCATTTTTGGGTCTCTCATGCAGTTACTTGGTTTTGATGGTCCCATACCTCTTGATAATAGTGCGTGGCTTGTCGCCTTAGTATACGGTGAGTGGTTGTTTTTGGGGATCACAACAGGTGCAGCAACTTGGATATATCAGCAGGAAACTCAATCAAGTATAACTCAAAAACGCAAACACTCTTGAATGTATAAAGATTGTGAATATTGTTTGAGTGAACTCTACCCGCCACCTACGCTCCTCTTAGAGGTAGAGGGAGGCGTTACTTTAGACAGTTCCTGTCCTAGATATCCAACGAATGGAAGTTCTTTCGTTACCTTGGTCATCATTGCCCTTTTTGTCTTCTTTGCCACTATTATTTCATTTATTTTATTAGGAAAAACGTTTCTGCAAAGGTTTCAAAGGGGGCTTTTTAATATTGTAATTTCCTTAACGTTGTAAATCCATATTTTCCTGACACTATCCCAATTATGGATTTAGTAAACAAATAGATTAAATTTGGTTTTAGGGATGCAATTACAAGCGAACAATAGGCGCGGTTCTTACGTAATGCTATGAAATTATAAATATAGTATGGCATATACAGCGAAATATAAGGTAGTATAAAAAATATGACGTAAAAACTTTAAGAGAGGACAGAACATATTATGATGGATCAATACGAATTGAAACAAGAGCTACAACAAATCAAAAATAACAATTACTCCGTCCCGGAAGATGTAGATGCATATCCATATGCACAATGGATGCTTGAATATATCGGATCATCCGATGCCGAGCTTCGTGATGATTTGATTTACAGTACGCTCGAACGATGGATTACAGGCGAAGTATTTAGACAGAAAGAGTTACGCGGACTGCTGCTGCAAGCGCTGAGTCCTGATTATTTGTTTTATAAAATTGGTGAAAAGGGAACAGACTCTGTTTTTAAGCGTGCATTTTCTATTTTAATTCCACCACTTATTGTATCCATTCATGAAAAAGAACCATTCTTATCAGAAGAACAACTGTACAGCGTCGCAGAACAAGTTCTTGAGTATGTATACCTTGAAAAGGATGTAAGAGGATATGTAGAAGGAAAAGGGTGGGCGCATTCTACTGCGCATGTCGCAGATGCCCTAGACGCTTTATCCCGTACGATACGAAATCGTGAATTTTCGCACGCAATCCTTGCTGCTGTTCGTCATAAGGTTTGTCTGCATGATTACTTATACATAAACTTTGAAGATGAGAGATTAGTGACAGCAGTAATGTCTTTATGGAACCAAAATATCTTGGCACAAGAAGAATGGAAAAACTGGCTTTATAGCTTTACGATAATTGAAGCCGCCCCAGCTCCTCAAAATGATATATTAGTACAAAATATTAGAACATTTTTAAGAAGCTTGTATTTCCGAGCTTTGGAGAAAGAAGCAGACTCTTTGTTTACGGTTGCTGTGCTGGATACTTTGAAAGAATTGAAGAAATTTTAGTATAGAAATCTTGGATTCCGTTAGTAAGTGTTACTCTAAAATACAAATTGTTTATCAAAAAAGAGTCTTAATAATTAAGACTCTTTTTTGTGTATTTAGCATAGCATTGTAAACAAAATAATATCCATACAGAAAATGAAAAGATCATCAAGTAATAAACTTTCACAAATTGTTGATGTAAATAAAATATATTACACTCAAAATAGTAATTATTTTAAGATTTATAATAATCTAAAATGCAACAATTAAAGGACCTAAACCTAAAGCCATGAAGTTTGCTATACATGGATTTCCCATATTCAATTATGTATATGCTATGATCGTTTAGAAGAATACCAAAAAACAATTTTTCATCATGAACAAGCAGCATGTTACATTCCTTAACATAATAGAGAATATTTTAAGCTGTTATTGTGATAGCGCCACATTGTCATCAACTTAAAAATTTTATAAAATCCCAAAACAAGAATTTTACACATTTTCAATCTGAAGATGCTGATTTTTTCGTTTTAGGGTATTTGTTCTCCTTAGCTTGATGGCCATGGAGCGGGACCCCAAGATGAGAAATAAAGAAGACGTATACTAGATTAAAAATTTAACAGCTAACTAGAACAGCCTTTTCTCAATATTTAATCGGGAAAGGCTGTTCTTTTTTTATGAAAGATTTAAATTTGTATATAGATTCAATATGTAGGGTAAAAAAGAAAAACAAGAATCTTTTACTAAAGAAAAAGTTTTTTAAAACTTTTTTAAAAATAGCCTTGTAAAATGCAAAATAGATATTCAAATATTTTAATAATGATGCAGGAGGTCATGAGTATGGCTAAAATGGGAAATAAAATGATTACACTATGCACAGTTGCTGTAGGAATGATTTATACAGCTGGATATATTACTACGGAGTCTTCAAAAGCAGAAGTGGAACAAACCTCCCAAAATATAGTGGAATCTACGCCGCAACCTAAGGCACCTTCTAGTACTTCTGATATAGCAATTAAAAAGGCTAAAAGTATCTATAAAGACGGAACATATAATGGTCAGGGCGCAAATCACATTGGTTCAGTAACAGTAGCAGTTACCATTCAAAAAGATAAAATTACATCTGTGCAAATTACAGATTGCACCACTTCTTATTCTCAATCTTACATTGACGACTTGCCTCAACAAGTCGTGGATCGACAAAGTGCAGATGTAGATGTAGTTTCCGGCGCAACAAGAAGTACGGAAGATTTTCAAGAAGCAGTTCAGAATGCTTTATTACAGGCAAAGCAGGCCAATGTATCTTATAAAACACAAAATTCAGGAAGTGTGACAGGGAATGCATAATCGAATAAGAAAAACATATGAACAATCCGCCCTTTACATGGGAACAATTATCCATATCAAAGTAGTCACATCACACACAGAAAGATATATAAAAGAAAAAGTGGGAAAGGCATTTCAAGCATTTTACGCTGTAGAAGAATTATGCAGCCGTTTCAATCATCAGAGTGAACTTCGGCGTCTATGCACTCAAAGCAGTAAAGCAATCCAAGTCAGTCATATTCTTTTTGAGGCTGTTCGCTTTGCATGGCAAGTAGCTGATTTAACGCAAGGAACATTCGATCTAACGTTAGGGCATACACTTGAGGAGTACGGATTTAACCGTCATTATTTAACAGGTGAAGAACTTGTTTCATCTACGGTAGTTCCTGCTAATTATCAAGATGTGATTCTAGATGAAGAAAAACGGACTATTTTGCTGAAAAAACCGCTTTTGTTAGATTTAGGTGCTGTTGCAAAAGGCTTAGCAGTTGACTTAGCAGTTCAAGAACTACGTGATTTTGAAGGCTTTGTTATCGACGCCGGCGGAGACATTTTTGCTAGTGGTACGAATGAAAAGGGAGAACCATGGGTCATTGGTATTCAACATCCTTTCCAAAAGGAAAAAACAATTTGTAAAGTTCAGCTAACCAATCAGGCGGTTTGCACTTCTGGCAGCTATGAACGAAAGAGTCCTGTTCAAATGAATGAGCATCATCTCATACACCCACATTTAGGAACGTCTCAATCTAATATCGTAAGCTGCACTGTAATCGCGTCTTTTACGATGATGGCAGATGCTTTTTCAACAGCAGCTTTTCTATTAGGCAGAAAAGAAGGAGCTACACTGCTGAAAAATGTTGATCTTGAAGGTATATGGATTACATCCTCTTTAGACATAAATATGACACAAGGAATGGAGGAATATTTGTATGAGCGTGGATAAAAAAGTAAACGTAAAGAGCGGGAGTGGGCAAAAATATATTCGTACACCAAAAGGATATTTGATCATGGACGAAACAAGAGAAAGCCGGCAACAAAAGCGAAACCATAAACCCTTTATGACTCCTAAAAGACTCGTCTTAGTTATGCTGCTTTTATTAATGTTAATAGCTCAGGTAAATATGACCAATTATACCGGTCTTGTTCATGCAGGGATTGCAGCTGCAACTGCAATGTTTATAGATACCTTCATCGCTATGCAAAAAAAACGAAAGCTTACATTTCCCGATGGAGCTGCTATAACAGGGATAATTGTCGCACTCGTACTAAGTCCAATGGTTTCATCGTATATTACAGCATTAACGGCAGCAATTGCAATTGCATCAAAGCATCTATTTACAGTTAAGAAAAAACCTATATTTAATCCTGCTGCCTTCGGATTACTTGTTACAGCTCTTTTATTTTCAAGCGGACAAAGTTGGTGGGGGGGATTATCTATGCTTCCTACTTGGTGCATTATGTTTGTATGCATCGCAGGATTTCTTGTAACACAGAAAGTAAATAAGTTTCCACAAGTTTTTTCATTTTTAGGTGTTTATTTTCTTATACTTTTGATTATAGGAATTACAGGAACTGCAAATGTGGGGGATATGCTAAGAGTCCCTTATATAAATTCAACCTTATTCTTAGCATTCTTTATGCTTACTGATCCACCGACTTCTCTAGGAAAGTATAAAGATCAAGTTATATTCGGGATTATTACAGCAATAGCAAGTATAGTTTCTTATATGATGTTTGGAGGGTTAATTTTTCTATTAGTAGGCATATTGATTGCAAATGGGTGGAAAGCATTAAAATTTTCAAAAAACAAAAAAACAACACATGTATCATCTGCTTCACCAGCTATTTAAGAAATAAATATACAGAAAACAGCTTACAAGTTGATCATATCTGTATTTTAAATTTATATAAACAAAGGGTGTCAAAAGGAAACAGTTCCTTTTAGCACCCTTTTATTAGTTATATTGGAAATTTAATGGTAACACGTGTCCCTTTATGCCGTTCACTCTGTATTTTTATTTCTCCATCATGAGCGTCCGTAATCCACTTAGCTATGGACAAACCTAACCCTGTTCCGCCTTCAGAACGCGTTCTACTCTTATCACTGCGATAGAAGCGGTCAAAAATATGGGGCAATTCCTCATTTGATATGCCGATACCTGTATCTTCTATTATGATATTGACTAAACTGCCATTCTTGTTGCAGGTAACTTTGATTTGTCCATTCTTAATATTGTATTTCATGGCATTATCCATCAAGATAACGAGTAACTGATGTATCCGTTCTTTATCTCCTTTATACATGAGTTGCTTGTCGACATCTTCAAGGATCGAAATATTTTGCAGCTCTGCAATTGGTTCAAATTGATGAATGATTGTGCTGACTAATTCACCTATTGCAAACTCCTTCCTTTGAATAAGCAACTGATTCGAATCTGTCTTTGCGAGAGTCAACAAATCTGATACAAGTTTATTCATTCTCTTTACTTCTTGTAGCACTTTATAAATTGTCATGCTTTCTTGTTCAATTGTATATTGCGGATGACGGAATAATAATTCCAAGTGTGTCTGGATAACAGACAACGGTGTTCGAAGTTCATGAGAAGCATCTGCTGCAAACTGAGTTTGTTTTTCCCAAGAGTTTTGAATTGGTACAAGTGAACGATTTGCTAAAAACCACCCTATAAAGAAAGAAATAATTACCCCCGCAAGGCAGCCTCCTATAGTCAATATAAGCAAGTTTTGCAGTATAGTGACCTCAGAATCTATATTTAAGACAATCTCAACCGTATGAGCCGATTTCATCCCAATATCCTCCAAATAACTGGATGGTGGTTCAAACTTAAGGATACGATAACTATGCTTATTGATTGTTTGTGTCCATAGTTTGTTGTCCTGAAATCGAGAAGGGGAAAAATCATTAATATCGTTAGAAAAGACAGCATTTTCAGGTATACTTTTTATGAAATGCCCGTTTTCATCCCAAACTAAGTACACAGTTTTCCGTTCTGATTCTCGTTTGGATTCATGTTCTTTCAAAACATGTTTCATGCCTTCTTGCTGTATTTCTTCAGACACGCCGGCAAGCTTCGAATCAATCTCCGTATAAATAAAATGATTCATATAAACATACAAAACAACACCGAATACACATAAAATCAATGAAAAAACAACCGTATTTAAGGTAACAAGTTGAATCTTTGTTTTTTTAAACATTTTGGTCATTTCCTTTGAATATAAAACCGACACCACGTACGGTATGAATAAACGATTCATCATGAAATGTGTTTAATTTCTTTCTCAGATGATGCACATATACATCTACAACACCGAGCCCTACGTCTGAATCTAACCCCCAAATACGACTGAAAATTTGATCACGGATTAAGATTTGTTCTTTATTTCGTATAAAATATTCAAGTAGTTCATATTCCTTAGTAGTCAAATATAATTTATTGCCAGCTATATATCCATCATGTTCTTGTACATGTAGCTGGATAGGGCCATAGGAAAAATTTTGTTCTCCAATTGTTCCTTTTTCCCGTAACAACACGCGTATTCTTGCAAGTAGTTCTGGTACTGCAAACGGCTTAATCAAATAATCATCTGCGCCAACATCCAAACCTTTTACACGGTCTTCTACACTATCTTTAGCAGTAAGAAGAAGAATAGGGGTTTTAACAGAAGCAGTACGTAACCCTTTCACAATTTCAAATCCGTTAAGTTCTGGCAACATAATATCTAAAATAATAGCATCGTAAATATTTTGCTTAGCCATAAATAAGCCCTCATCGCCAGCTATAGAACAATCAACTTCATATCCTTCTTCTTGTAGAACTGCTGTGATTCCTTCTAGAAGAGGCTGATCATCTTCAATTACTAAAATCTTCATTATGTCCATCCATTCTGTTAAGTTTTTAAGAATACATTTCTTATTATATAGGATTCAGGTACTAATGTATAAAGGAAACAGTTAGTTCACAATAAAGCCATATAAACTGAATGAAGAACTAAAAATAATCACAAATTCTAAGATTTAAATCTAATAAAAAATTTTATTCTTTCAGGAGGTGTCATAAAATCTTTACGTATTGTATGTAAAGCGAAATCTTAATATAACATCTATGAAGGAGATAAAAAATCATCAAGTGCATAGATATTATTCTGTAACCAACAAAAGAAAGCGATTTCAAAAAGTGAGGATGAGAATTATGCTAGAAAATTTAACAACCGAAGCACGCAATAAAAAAACAATGAATTTAGACGAAATGTCAACAATTGATCTTTTAACAATCATGAATGAAGAAGATGCGAAAGTCGCAGAAGCAGTGAAACAAGAACTCCCACAAATCGCCAAAGCAGTTGAAGCGATTGTTGCAGCAAAAAGAAAAGGCGGCCGCTTAATATATATAGGGGCTGGAACTAGCGGACGTATTGGTTTGTTAGATGCAGTTGAATGTCCTCCAACATTCGGAACTTATCCAGAAGAAGTAATTGGATTAATCGCTGGTGGTGAAAAAGCCTTCATTAAAGCAGTAGAAGGTGCAGAAGACAGTAAAGAATTAGGTATTCAAGACTTAAAAAATATTAATTTAACAAACAAAGATATTGTAGTAGGAATTGCAGCAAGCGGTCGAACTCCATATGTTATTGGCGGGTTAGAATATGCAAATTCAATTGGTACACAAACAGTTGCAGTATGTTGTAATAAAGGCTCAGCATTAGGAAAAGTCGCAAACATTGCTATTGAAGTAGTAAACGGACCAGAAGTATTAACTGGTTCAACTCGCTTAAAAGCTGGCACATCTCAAAAATTAATTTGCAATATGCTTTCAACAGCCTCTATGGTAGGAATCGGGAAAGTGTACGGGAATTTAATGGTTGATGTTCAACTAACAAATGAAAAGTTAGTTGAGCGCGCAAAGCGTATCGTGATGGAAGCAACATCTTGTGATTATGAAACAGCTGAAACCTATTTAATAAAAGCAGATAATAAGCCTAAAATTGCAATTGTAATGATTTTGACAGGACTTTCAAAAGAAGAAGCATTAAAGAAATTAGACGAAACGCAAGGATCTGTTAGACAAGCATTAAAATAACCGAAAAGAAGGAGACATGATGAACAAATATCATAGCATGGCATCTCAAATTTTAGATGCGGTTGGTGGTAGTGCAAATGTTTCAACATATACAAACTGCATGACACGTCTTCGTGTTACACCTGTAGATCGTAATTTAATTAATGAAGAAGTATTAAAAAAGATTGATGGGGTTTTTGGTACTGTTGATGATGAAACATACCAAATTATTCTTGGACCGGGTGTTGTAACAAAAGTAGCAGAACAATTCGGTATTGTATTAGCAGAGAAAAAAGGAAAGAGTGTTTCTTCAAAAGCTTCTTCTGCAGAAGAACTACAAGCAAAAGGTGCAGACATCAAGGCAGAATTAAAGAAAAAGAATAATACACCTTTTAAAAATTTTTTAAGAAAAATTGGAAGCATTTTCATTCCCCTTATACCAGCATTCGTTGGAGCAGGGTTAATTGCTGGTATTGCTTCCATTCTATTAAATAATATTACTGCAGGAAATTTAGAAAAAGAAACTTGGGGACAATACGTAACAGTTTTAAATGTAATAAAAAATGCACTTTTTAGTTATCTAGTAATCTATGTCGGCATTAATGCAGCAAAAGAATTCGATGCAACGCCAGCACTTGGTGGAGTAATCGGTGGTATTACCCTATTAATTGGCATGACGCCAGAAAATCCAATTCTTAATATCTTTACTGGTCAGCCGTTATCACCAGGACAAGGTGGAGTTATTGGCGTATTATTGGCTGTTTGGATTTTAGCATTTGTAGAAAAGAAATTACGTAAAGTGATTCCCGATGCAATTGATATTATCGTGACACCTACAATCGCATTATTAATAGTAGGGCTTGTAACCATTTTCTTAATCATGCCATTTGCAGGTTTCGTTTCAAATAACTTAATTGGTGCTATCAATTGGGTATTATTACGCGGTGGTGCATTTGCAGGATTTGTACTTGGCGCAACATTCTTACCACTTGTTATGTTAGGATTACACCAAATATTAATACCAATTCATATTGAAATGATTAATACAACAGGTATGACACAATTACTTCCTATTCTTTCGATGGCAGGGGCTGGGCAAGTTGGGGCAGCAATCGCATTATGGATTCGCTGTCGTAAAAATAAATCTTTAACAAATATGATCAAAGGGGCACTTCCAGTAGGAATTCTTGGAATTGGGGAACCATTAATTTACGGTGTTACATTGCCATTAGGACGTCCTTTTATCACCGCATGTATCGGTGGAGGTATTGGAGGAGCCGTCATTGGATTACTTGGTAACGTTGGCGCAATTGCTATCGGACCATCTGGTGTGACATTAATTCCTTTAATTGTTGGTGGAGTATGGTGGAAATACGTCATTGGATTAATTGCAGGTTACATCGGTGGATTTATCGTAACCTATTTCTTCGGTGTGCCAAAGGAAGCAATGTCGGAACAAGAATAATATATCTTAAAAAAGTACGATTAGACTTTTGGTTAATCGTACTTTTTTACATAATAAGAACACACAAATTCTTGGCGATTATCGTTCTGATATGGTAAGTTTAGCTATAGAAGAGAATCCTAAGTTCATTTTGGACACTCATGAATTAAATGTATTACCAGGCAAACACTATACATATTACGTTTAGAAACATGCTTAAAGAATCCGATTTGTTCTTTATCATGGATGCAAATCTTTTAACAGATATCACTGATAGAAAATGATATCTTTCAATTAATTAATAAAAGGTTAGCCAAGGACATTGGTTCTACATATCTTCGTGAAAAATTTTCTAATGGAGAAAAAACAAGTTACCTTCTCCAAGATAGCTGCTATGTTATTAAATCAAACAAAAAGGTTTGTGGTACTACATTTAATATCGAACTTCTATAAACTGAAAGGGAAGATTTTGAAATGACAATTTTACAACAAAAAATCATGTCGGACTTAAATGTATCAGCAGTAATTGATCCTATTCAAGAAATTCGTAAAAGAGTAGATTTTCTAAAGGATTACGTACGTAAAACAGGAGCAAAAGGCTTCGTTTTAGGAATTAGCGGTGGTCAAGATTCAACATTAGCTGGCAGACTTGCTCAACTAGCAGTAGAAGAACTAAGAAACGAAGGACATCATGTAAAATTCGTAGCTATTCGTTTACCTTATGGAATTCAAAAAGATGAAGATGATGCACAAGCATCCTTACAATTCATTCAAGCAGATGAAGAACTTGCATTTGATATTAAAACTACAGTTGATGCTTTTGCAGAGCAGTATAAAAAGGATGCAAAAGAACAACTTACAGATTTCAATAAAGGAAATGTAAAAGCTCGAGTTCGAATGATTACGCAATATGCAGTAGGGGGACAGCATGGCCTTCTTGTAATTGGTACAGATCACGCAGCAGAAGCTGTAACAGGTTTCTTTACGAAATACGGCGATGGCGGTGCTGACATTCTTCCTTTAGCTGGATTAACAAAAAGACAAGGAAGAGAATTATTAAAGGCTTTAGGCGCTTCTGAGAGATTATATTTAAAAGTTCCAACAGCGGACTTATTAGATAACAAACCACAACAAGCAGACGAAACCGAGCTAGGAATTTCTTATGAGGAATTAGACGATTATTTAGAAGGCAAGCAAGTAGCACAAGAAGTGGCTGAAGCAATCGAAAAACGATATTTAGTTTCAGAACATAAACGACAACTTCCTGTAACTATTTTTGATGGTTGGTGGAAGTAAAGAAAAGCCGCGAAAATAACCGCGGCTTTTCTTATAAACTTGAGGACTCGAATTCCAATAGTTCGGTATACTCTGATGTATAGTGCATGTGCAATCAACCTTCTAAAAGTTACCGTTAAAAACGATAGGATTATCTCTAAAAATACAACAATTCTGTAAGGGAAAATTATGAAGAACTTGCGGAATTGAGGTTCTTGATATATGTTAATTGTCTAGTGGCACAAACCTCAGTTATTTTTTCTTTTTTCCAATGTAAAGCAAGTGAGAAGATACTCCTAAAACGTAAGGATTGGTTGCTGTTTCTTTTAATAATTCAATAAGTTGAGCAAACTCATTGTCTCCACGATTTTGCCAATACTCCCATTGCTCTTTGGATAAAAGAGTACCTATATTAGATGAACCAATAAGATTTAATGTCTCAAAGCCATAAGACTCCATAAAAGGTTGAATGTCTTCAATATTAAAATAATAAGCTCCTGTGAATCGTCCTTCATCACTATGATTAAATTCACCCGTACGCATAAATTGCTGAATGGAATCCATGTTATCATTCGGTTTCCACGTCTGAGGATACAACAATGATGAAAGAACATGTTTAATCCTTGGCATAAAAGCTATGTAAACAATCCCATCTTTCTTTGTGACTCTATATAACTCTTTAATTGCTAAATTACGGTCTTGTTCTGCTTGCAAATGGTACATAGGCCCCATCATAAGAGAAGCATCGAACTGCTCATTTTCTAATATAGTAAGACTTCTTGCATCCGCAACATGAAACCCATCAAATTGGTTAAATAAATCCAGTTCTTTTGCCTTATTTTCACCAACATTAACTAATCTAGGCACAAGATCAGTTAATGTGACTCTATACCCTTGTTCAGCCAATTTCATAGCATATTTACCCGGTCCAGCTCCATTATCTAGTATCTTTCCTGTCTTAGGTAAATATTTTTGTATATAGTGCCAATTAACCTGAAATTCTAGCGGTTCACGATCAAGGCGTCCCCATTCATCAAATGCAGAATAATACTCAACAACTTTATTTACCTCTGTTTCCAAAGAGTTATTCATTGTTTTTTATCACTCCAATTTATATGTACTAATTGGTATATTTTCGATTTAATATCTTAAAGTCCTTCTAGTAATTAAAAACTCCCGTTTCCTTAATGTTATAAACGTTTTTTCAGTAAAAAAGGAGAGCTATGGAAATAAAGAGTAAAAATGAAATGTTTCCTTAACACCTAAACTATACATAAATTAAAATAGCAGCAGAAGCAGGAGAGAGGGGTTATAGAATTATTCTCACAAAATTGTTCACCAAAAAATAGATTGATGAATAGCAGCTAATAGATTCAATACGCAAAGTATAAATGTGTTGTTTTGCATGTAATTTAAATGTGCAAATTTTAAGACAAAATATAATTTTAATAAAAAAACATTTAATTTATACCATATTTTTGATAAAATTGTCAATGTTACCAATTGAATGGAAGGGGAAAAATGATAAAAATGAAAAAGAAAATTATTACTTGCTTACTTTCTACAACACTATTAATTCCAGCTATTGCTCATGCAGAAGAAACTAAGGCAACGCAAAATACTACTAATGCTTCTAAAATTACATATGCTAGTAATGTAAGCAAAAAGCAAGGCTGGATACAAGAACGCGGAAATTGGTATTACTATGATAAGAATGGTAAAAAAGTAACAGGTTGGCTAACACTAAACGGAAAGAAATACTATCTAGATAAATATAGTGGTATTAGAGAAACAGGCTGGGTTCCAATCAAAAACGAAAAAACTGGAGTGAATTCATGGTATTATTTCGATCCTAATACCGGTGAAATGAAAACAGGCTGGGTAAAAGTTAATGGATATTGGTACTTCTTAAAGAACGATGGCGTAAGGCAAACAGGCTGGCTAAATAACGGTGGAAAATGGTACTACCTTGACTCTTTTGGCCAAATGCAGACAGGTAGACAGTCTATAAACAATGTATATTACTCCTTCGATAAAAATTCAGGAGCTATGCAAACAGGTTGGGTACAAAACTATGGTTCTTGGTATTATTATAACAACAATGGATCAGAATACAAAGGTTGGCTAAATACCGGCGGAAAGTGGTACTATCTTGACTCTTACGGCCAAATGGAAACAGGAAGACGATGGATAGACAATGCATATTACTGCTTTGATAAAAATTCAGGAGCTATGCAAACAGGTTGGGTACAAAACTATGGTTCTTGGTATTATTATAACAACAATGGATCAGAACACACAGGCTGGCTAAATACCGGCGGAAAGTGGTACTACCTTGACTCTTCAGGTTATATGAGAACGGGCTGGGCATTAATTGATAACAAATGGTATTACTTCAATAGTAGCGGTGTTTGGATTGGATAATTTGACAATAAATAAAAATAGATTGTAGAGTGAAAGAATTATACTCATTTAAACTAGATTTTATATTTAAGTAAAAGATAAGGACTTTAGCATCTTTCTTTAGTTGCTAAAGTCCTTATTTTATTGTTATCTTTTTATGAATTCTTTAAAAGAAGTGCTAACCGAACAGAACCACAAACCTAAGTTTATTAACAAAGAAAAACAGTATCATATATACTTAAGTGGCAAAAACGAAATTCAACATTTTGCTGAATAGATTTATAAAGACAAAGAATTATTCTTACAAAGGAAATGTGAAATTTTCCAACTGAAAAAATAAATTATCTTTCAGTTAGTGTGCAGACTTTAAACAAGCACACTAACTGATTTTTTATTTATGACAAGAAGATAAAAATAGGGAGGGATTAAAAATAGAACTTACTTTAATTATGTTGATTATTTTTTACTAGTTAACATAATATAAATTATAGGAAGTTGTAAAATAGAAGGAGTTTCATATCTCTAAAACCAAGTAAACTATATATTTTGAGACGAAACGGATATTTTTGAAACAATCTATAGCAGATTTAAATAATCGTTCGAAACTCCATATTTTAAATGAACCATTATAATTTCATTCAGCAAAATCATTCGCACACAGCTGGAGAATTTTCACGCTAAATGTTCAAAGCTATAATTTATATTTATTTTGCACTTAAAAGTTTTTTTCTGGCTTGTTTTTTATTATACGATTAATATCTTATTCCCTAAATATATACAGAAATATGTCTTACATAAAAATTTGTCATCATTCAGCTCTAACCTATATTTTCCTTTACTAAATTCCTATCATCTAGTTAACATAATGCATTTATAGAACAAAAAAAGCCTCCCTTGTTATTTTAGGAAGAATTTTAATAAATAACTTGTATTCTATTAGCTATTGTCTTTTCTACAAACTCTTTATTTACTATCTTTTCTGTTTGACGAACTAAATGTAGAATGCCACTTTTTCGATTATGATAAATCACTTTGCGCTTTTCATTTCGATATACTTGCACTAGTGTTGCCAGTGTATCAACATCGCCTTGTTATATGTAATAACTTTGCAACAAGACCTTATTACTAATAATGTATATTACCTGAGGATTATTTAGCATGCTTTTTTTATTCCCCATAAGAAAATAGCATTGTTCTACGTATGTATATAAGTCTTGATCAACTCCAACAAATGTGATGGTTTGTTTGCTTAGGATTTGATTCAATATACAGGCTGTCCATAATAATGACATTTCTCCATGATTTTTATGGTTACAATTCACAAAAAAAGCCTCATAGTCGTTAAATACAATCTTTTCAGCAATTTGAAATGTATTTCTTGCTTTTCTAATGCTTTCTCGTAATGACTCTATGCAGGGAAATGCTTTTTTACTTGCAATTAAAAACTATTGTTTCGCTTGTGCTGCTGCGTATTCTACTTTAAGTTCTACATAAAGGACTGTATTAATAAGCTAAATATAGTCTTTCTAAATCCTCTGTAAGACGCATTTCTTTTGCGGTTTGTTGTTGGATAAAAACCTTTTAGTTCTGAAGATGTCACTCTGCTGCCTCTCCCTTCACATTATAGAAATACCCAATAACTTCTTCAAGAACTTGTTGATTAGCTTGTTGTGCTGCATGAGGTAAACCATGCTGATTCATTAATTTTTCTAGTTTTCCAAAATTCACAACGTTACTTCGTTCAATCATATAAGGATCTAACCCAAGATTTTCAAATTCTTTATGATAATCAACTTTTTTATCAAAATATGTTTCTAATGATTGTTCATCAATTAGGTACAGTTCATAGAGACGAATAAGAATTGCTTTATACAGGGCCTGAAAACGACTCATGCAAAGAAGAATCTTTGTTAATGTAGTTTCAAATTCATTTTCTGTACCCGTATAAAAAGCTTTTAACTCGTGTTCATCAATTAATAGAACAGATGCAAAATAATCAGCTTTTCGTTCAGACTGATTTTTATCAAGGCCTACATAAATAATATGTAATTGCTACTTAAGCTCTTGAAATGAAATAAGGTGATACAGTTCATGAAGCAGACTAAAATTTTGATAAATTCGAGATTGATACGTATTCACATAGCAAATATACTTATCCGTATTTGTAGAACGAATAAAACCACCCAAAGACTGATCTTGAATTGGTGCTTCAATGAAAAAATGTTGTATAGAAATATATTTTTTCGCACCTTCAATCATTGTCCAGCCTCTTGGGTGGTAATGCTACAAATACTTTTTCATTAAATTTTCTATTTCAGACTTTATCTTTTGATTTTCTTCTAAAATTTGCGGAAGATCTGCAAACGAAAGCTCAGGTATGTGAATCACCTCTATCGTAAATTTCGAGTAAATCACAAATTTTTGTTAACTGAGCTAACCCCTCTATCCCTCTCTCTGATAACAGATTACCGGCCGAAAAGCTAAAGCCCTTTCCTCTAGCTCTTGATTTAAATGATGAAACGAATCAGTCATAAAAAACGTTTGTTCATGCCCTAAAACATCAGCTAATTTAGCTGCAAAATCATAAATACCATTCATTCGTTTTTCATTTAGATAGTCAGAGAAATTGGACTCGGACATGTTCAAACGTTTCGCTAAACGCTTTCTTTTTAAACCTTCTGCTTCAATATATTGATTCATATTACGTAAAATAATAGTTTCTGAATGCATCTTTTTCACTTCCTTCCTAACAGTTTACTTCGTTATATGTATTTATTAAATAACGCACATAAAAAATCCATTTAAAGAGAATTCTCGATGAATTTATTTATATAATCAAGTGATTTATACAGTATTTTTTTATTAAAATCCGCTTATAACGAATTATTCTATAAAAAAACTCTTTCCGAGCTTATCTTCAGAAAGAGTAACAACCTTACAATATTAACCTGGTATACTAATTTTCATTTTTTGTGCTGATGGCGGGCAAGTTAAATTGTGCTCGTAAATTTTTTTATTAATCATTTCAACCATTGCAGTAAATTCTTCCTTCTCCATGCATGTATGCAATTTTTCCTTTAACGCATCAATTTCTTTCAAAAGTTCAATCCACCTCGGTAATATATGATTATCTTTCATCGTTTTATATAGTTGTTTTTCTGGATTATAAGAGAGACTTTTATCAATTTGCAGTGGCTTCCCTTTGCCTACTAAGTCATCAAATACACCTTCTTTTTGAGCGCGTTTAATAATCGAACTAATATGATCTTCGTACGTAAATGACCATACTTTTTCATCTTTCACTAAAATTTCTTGTTTCTTTAATGCCTTATCTATTTCTTTTTCTCTATCTTTCATATGTTTTCTCCTCCCTTTTTATTATTTCATAGGTATTTTAAATTGTTGTAAGGATACTAATCCTTGAGCAAGCTGTTTATACCACCACAATTCATCGTGACCACCAAGGAATTCAACATATGTGCTTTGATATTCTTTTTCTTTAAGTACTTGTGATAACTTCCTATTTGCTTCTAACAATGGTTTATTTTCCAACTCCCCAGCGCTCATATAAATATGTAGTGGTAATGTGCTGCTTCTTTTAAATTGATTTTCAATCCAAGGATGTGACCCTGCGTAATTTTCTTTTTTCCAATGTACAGAACCAGACAATGATAAAACATTTCCAAAGATATCTGGATACTGCAACGCTGCATAAAAAGCTGCTAAACCACCGAGACTGAATCCAAGGAAGTAGTTCTTTTGTTAAAAACATATTCATTTCCTCATAAAATGTGAGTTCTGTAAATCGATCTACATGATCAATGCCAATTAGAATACAAGGTGGAATTTCCTTTGTATGTATAAGATGATCTAGTGTTACAGCTGCTGATAACGTCTGCAGCATAGAACTGCCATCAAACATGATAAGAAGGTCATAAGGAGCTTGTTCAGGTGAGTAATTATACGGAGTATATATCCAAAGTTGTCGTTCATTCTTCAATATAGAACTATAAAACTGATATGTTTCTACTTTTCCTTTTGGAATATGAGTTTGTTGCTTTGTTTTGTCAGTTTGTGACGATAGGCCTAACTCTAAAACAGATATTGGTCCTGCTTTATGCTCAAATATTTTAGAATTCAATGGATCACGCTTATAGTTTTCACTTCGCTTTACCCAATCTTGTTCAAAGTCATCATTAATTGAAAAATAATACGTCGAAGCAAACTTTTCTTTTGTTCGAAACGTTTTAAACCATATGTTTGTATGTGAAAGCTTATCCATTTTATTCGCCGTTATATCCCAACCAGGAAAACTGCCAAATACATATGCATTTTCAGTTTGTTCATCACCTAACCAAATATATGTAACAAGATGGTACACAGCATCAATTGGACAAGTCTCCACAATAGGTGTTTCTTGTTTCTTTATGCTCTCTAAAAACAATGTAACAGCAGAAGGATTTCCTTGATTTAATTGCTTCGCCAAATCATGCATAATTGGACTCATTAGTTTCTTCATTTTTTGCCTCCTTTTCTTTTCTAACTCTATACTTATTTCAGTTATCAATTAATCGTTTCCTTGCTATTTACTGTAGTTATAATGTATATTTTGTGAACAAAATTTATATTTAGGACTTTATAGAATAATGTAAAAGCTTTACAAACTAAAAAGGTGTTTTCTAGACGTGAAAACACCCTTTTTGACATAAATCCAGTTTCAAGTAGTTAAAGTGTACTAACCCAACATGTTTCTATGTCATGTTCTTGAATTTTTTTCATAAGTGTTTGTACAGCAGCATCTGGCATGACTTTAAATCTTTTCAAATTATCTTCATTAGGTACAATCCAATAAAAATCCAGATGAGATTCTCTAGATTTAGGAGGTGTTTCTGCATTTAAGTTATCACTGTTAACTTTAAATACATGATTAATTTCATAATGTAGTGTGTCTCCATCTTTCCACTGATTTTCAATTACACCAAGGAATTTTTCGATTGAACAAGCTGTACCTATTTCTTCTTCCCACTCTCGTATAAGTGCATTTTCGACTGACTCACCTAATTCAATATGCCCCCCTGGTAAAAAAGAATGATGTCCCTTAAAATGTGCTACCAAAAGCTTTCCATCTTTTATAAGTACACCCCTGACAACGTGGTGAAAACGAGTTTTCATATTTTGGTCCTCCTTATTTACTTTTCAGATAGTAAATTCTAATGTAAGAAGTCAAATTCCTTTGCTAGTTGAATATAGATGAATATTGTTAGAACGGTTTGGGTTTTTATTGTAAAAATACGGTAAATGAAATTAGATTGAACATAAGTTGTTCAATCTAATTTCATTACGCTGTTATTCTTTTCAATACAATCGCACAATCTTGACAACCATTTTTAATCACTGTTTCTTCTACTTGTGCCCAATCATAAGGAATACAAATCTGTTTAAAAAACCAACGATTTCAAATTCCCCCATCTAACAAAATATTATTTTACTTAACCCATTGTTTCAGCTGCTCAAACTGATTCTTTGCATCGTTATAGCCAAGTTCATATAAATGAACTAATCTTTCTTTATTCCGCTCTAATCCCCCTGCAGGCAATTGCACACTTGGTTGTATAACAAAGAAATTCTCTTTTTGTTTTTCTGAATAGAGATAAGATATAGTATTGTTATAGATTTCGTAATGCTCCACGAGACGATTTGCCACATTAGGATAATGTCGATACAACCATTTCGCAATAGATGACAGCTTATTCCGTTGTTTTTCAAATCCTGCTGGTTTTGTCATAATGACCACATTTTTTTGGAACCCATCAGCCTGTGCCTTCTGAATGGGAATTGGGTCTGTAATCCCTCCATCTAGTAACTTTTTATCATCATATTCAACGGCCGGCGCAATAAATGGCACTGAACTTGATGCACGAATAATTTTTAAAATATCATTTCCATGTTCGTGCTTATTGTAATACACAGCTTCTCCTGTATTACAATCAGTTGTGCCAATAACAAACTGTTCTGCCCCGTTTAGGAATGTATGAAAATCAAATGGAACAATTTTGTTAGGTACTTCATCAAATAAAAAATCCATGCCAAACAACTCACGTTTTCGTAAAAAATTTCGAAATGATATGTAACGTGGATCGCTTACAAGTTCCGTATTTACTTTCTTATTTCTTCCTTTTTGACGAGATAAATACGTAGCGGCCATACAAGCCCCAGCTGAAACACCTATCACATAAGGAAAATAAAGATCTTTTTCCATGAAAAATTCTAATACACCTGCTGTATAAAGTCCTTTCATTCCTCCGCCTTCTAAAACTAATCCGATATTATTCATATATTGTCCCTCTATCACATTTTTAGTTCATAGTGTCCAAAAGTTCTTACATAAATATATTAGCATAAGATATTATGATGAAGTATCAAATTGTTTCATTGCAATTGAAAATTAATTCTTATATCGAAAAGTAAGAACCTGCTTTTCCGTTACATGTTACAATAAAAGAAACTGACTCTATATATAAAGGAGGAATTTATAATGGGTTTATTTAGTGGTATTTTAGGAAATGCATCTGATGCAGATATAAGTAGCGTAGAACGTGATCTACAAGCGATTATGTTAGATGATGAGCAAGTAGAACACGCTTATAAATTAATTCGTGATTTAATTGTATTTACAGATCGTCGAATGATTTTAGTAGACAAACAAGGTATGACTGGTAAAAAAACAGAATATCATTCTATTCCATATAAAAGTATTACACAATTTAGCATAGAAACAGCTGGTCACTTCGATTTAGATGCCGAATTAAAAATTTGGGTATCAAGCATGTCTACACCGATTACGAAAGAATTTAGAAAAGACGATAGTATTTACAACATTCAAAAAGCACTTGTAGCTTACACAATAAAATAATATTTTGTATTTTTATACACAATCAAAAGTATTTACCCCGTATATTTTGGAACAACATACATTAATTTTGATTAAAAATACAAAAAGACTATCTTGCAATAGAGATAGTCTTTTTGTATTCCGGCATATTATCTATCACCTGTAACATGTTTTTTTGAAATTAGACTTTTATAATTTTTTCACTTCACTTTAAGTTAATTAGTATATGAAAGTAGCTATTTTAAACTTCAATTATTATAGGAAGAATCATTGGCTTTCTTTTTGTATGTTCATATGTAAATTGTCCAAGTGTTTCTTTTATATTCTTTTTAAGAACATTCCATTGGCTAATATTTGCTTTTTGTGAATTATTAACAGTTGTTACAACCAGTTGATTAATTTTCTTTAAAAAATCTTCTGAATCGCGCACATATACAAATCCACGAGAAATTGTGTCTGGACCAGAAATCATTTTCCCATCAGTTTTACTAAGAGTTATGACTATAACAAGCATACCATCCTCTGCAAGCTGTTTACGATCACGTAAAATAATATTTCCAACATCACCAATACCCAATCCGTCCACATATACATTTCCTGCAGGTATTCGTCTAGTTTGATATGCCACTTGGTTATTTATATCAACAACATCACCATTGTTCATAACATAAATATTATCTTTCTCAACACCAACGGACTCCGCTAAAAGGCGATGATGATGTAGCATTCTAAATTCTCCATGAATCGGAATAAAGTATTTTGGCTTCATTAAAGTGAGCATTAATTTTAATTCTTCTTGATAAGCATGTCCAGAAACGTGCATCCCTGTTGAACTTCCTGATCCATAAATTACATTAGCTCCTAATAAAAATAAGTTGTCTACAATACGTGAAACATTTCGTTCATTACCTGGTATAGGAGTTGCAGCTAAAATTACAGTATCTTCCGGCAGGATATCTACCTGTCTATAGTTTCCACTCGCTAAACGAGCTAAAGCAGCCATAGGCTCACCTTGACTGCCAGTACAAAGAATGGCTACCTTGTCCGGCTCCATTTGATTGATTTCATGTGCTTCAATTAACATTCCCTCTGGAATATTTAAGTACCCTTGCTCTAATGCAACAGATACTACATTTACCATACTTCTTCCAAGCAAAGCAAGTTTTCGATTTGTTTTACATGCAGCATCTACCACCTGCTGTAGGCGATTCACATTAGATGCAAAAGTGGAAAGAATAACTTTTCTACGAGCTTTGAGAAATGCTTCTTCAATATGTTCACCTACAAATCGTTCTGATGGAGTAAATCCAGAACGTTCCGCATTTGTACTTTCAGAGAGTAATGCTAAAACACCATTACTTCCGATTTTAGCCATTTTATGAATATCAGGATATTGATTATTTACAGGAGTCAAATCAAATTTGAAGTCACCTGTATGTACTACTGTACCTTCTGGTGTATGAAAAGCAATGCCAAGACAGTCTGGAATGCTATGATTCGTTTTGAAAAAAGTTAGACTTATTTGTCCAAATTCAATTAACGATTCAGAGTCAATAACAAATAGATCTGTTTCATTTTGAAGTTTATGTTCTTTTAATTTAACTTCAATTAGCCCTAGCGTTAAACGTGTTGCATAAATTGGCACATTCAATTGTTTTAATAAATATGGAATACCTCCAATATGATCTTCATGTCCGTGTGTAACAACTAAAGCCCGAATCTTATCTTGATTTTCCTTTAAATATGTAATGTCAGGGATAATCAAATCAATTCCTAATAAACTTTCATCGGGGAACTTCGAACCACAATCAATTATCACAATGTCATTTGCATACTGTATAACATACATATTTTTCCCTATTTCCTTTATGCCGCCTAAAGCAAAAATGGATAGTTTATTTCCTGCTATGTTCACAATGAATATCCTCCTTTTTCAAACTTATATTGCTTTTTAAAAATCTATCTGTTTATATATTTTCCAACACATACAAATTTATTATCTGTTACAAGATGAATAAGTATATTATTTACTTCTTTGACTGAACATATTTAAAGGTGCTAAAAGGTGCATTCAATAAACTAGGAGGTTCTAGAATTATGAAAGCTGTGACTTATCAAGGGCCAAATTTTGTTGAAGTTAATCAGGTAGAAGATGCAAAACTTGAAAAGAAAGATGATATTATCGTAAAGATTACTTCAACTGCTATTTGTGGATCTGATTTACATTTGTATCAAGGGAACATGCCATTACCTCCAGGATATATTATTGGCCACGAACCGATGGGTATTGTAGAAGAAGTAGGACCTGATATCACCAGGGTCAAAAAAGGAGACCGTGTTGTAATTCCTTTCAACGTTTCATGCGGGCATTGTTTTTAATGTCAGCACGAAATGGAGAGTCAATGTGATAATTCAAATCCTCACTATGATTCCGGAGGATACCTTGGCTATACAGAGAAATTTGGTAACCATCCAGGTGGCCAGGCTGAATATTTAAAAGTTCCTTTTGGAAATTTTACTCCTTTTGTTATCCCTGAATCATGCGAACTTGAAGACGAATCATTGCTTTTCTTATCCGACGTTCTCCCAACTGCATATTGGAGTGTCATAAACGCAGGTGTAAAACCGGGCGATACTGTCATTGTTCTTGGATGTGGCCCTGTTGGATTAATGACTCAAAAATTTGCATGGATGAAAGGTGCTAAACGTGTCATCGCTGTTGATTACTTAGATTATCGTATAAATCATGCTAAAAAAATGAACAAAGTTGAGGTATTCGAGTTTACAAAATATCCTGATATGGGAGAACATTTAAAAGAGATTACTCATGGCGGCGCCGACATAGTTATTGATTGCGTTGGTATGGACGGGAAAAAATCACCTCTAGAATATCTTGAACAAAAATTAAAATTACAAGGTGGCACTCTTGGTCCTATTCAAATTGCTACGAAGGCTGTTCGAAAATGTGGAACTGTACAAATAACGGGTGTTTATGGAGGAAACTACAATGCATTTCCTTTAGGAGCATTTTGGACTAGAAATATAAATCTTAAAATGGGACAAGCGCCCGTCATTCATCTTATGCCAGAACTGTTTGAAAAAATAACGAATAACGAGTTTGACCCAAAAGAAATTATTACACATAAAATCCCTCTTGAAGATGCAAGTCATGGTTATCGAATTTTTAATAATCGTGAAGACGATTGCATAAAAATCGTTTTGAAACCATAATCACACCTATTTTTATACAAGAAATGTAGATTACTCAAAAAGAACATAATTACAAACCTTAAGTTTAAAAAAACGGTACTTCTATCCCCCTATTAAATCATCACTCATAAGTAAAGACCTGCATTTACAAATGCAAGTCTTTTAACTTTAAATAATGTCCACCTGGCATCTTAAAAATTACTATACTGGAAATTTTTTTATGTTTTACATTAGTAACTAGATAAGAAAGACATATCGTCTCTTTTGGTTCAAATTCACTTTAAATAGACGTAACGACCGCAAGTGCAAAGCCGTCATATCCTTTGGAACCAACAGTTTGGATTGCCGTTGCGCTCAAGCGTGGCTCAGTAGCCAGCAACTCATAGAATTGTCGTATCCCTTGAACACTTTGATCATCACCTGAATTTTCTAGTACTGCACCATCACGTACGACATTATCTCCAATGATTAAAGTACCCGGGCGAGAAAGTTTCAGTGCCCATGCTAAATAATACGGATTATTCCGTTTATCAGCATCAATAAAGATGAAATCAAATGGTTCATGTTTTTCATCAACAAGTTGCTGTAGAGTGTTTAGTGCCGGTCCAAGACGAATCTCCACTATATCATTCAAATTAGCACGCTTAATGTTAGAACGGGCTACTTCTGCATGCTTTGGATCTGCCTCTAACGAAAGAAGACGACCATCTTTAGGTAATGCCCGTGCCAGCCAAATAGTACTATAACCACCTAACGTGCCAATTTCTAATATAGTGCGTGCTCCTTGAATCTGGGCAAGCAATTGCAGGAATTTTCCTTGATTCGGAGAAACATCGTGCGCGGGTAAGCCAGAATCTGCGTTAACCTGGAGTACTGTATCAAGTACAGGATCAGATGGAACTAGTAAATCTGTTATATAGCGATCTACCTCAGTCCATTTATTAGTTATCCCCATATAAACTGCCCCCTTGCATTTCAATTTCTTAATTTATAATCTATAGAACTATTACCAGCCTAATCGATCACGAAGAGAAGTAATGTGTGCAGTATGATGACGACCGTGCCATACATAAAGCCCAATCGTTACACCTAATTTATTTAATCCTGTTTCAGGATGATTAAATGTTTTTTCAAAATCATTAGATTTCATAGATCGCAGCAAAGTAACCCATCTCGTATGTAATGATTCTAAAAGTGCTAGGGATACATCTATTGGTAACTGGGAATCAGGAAGCTCCGCCCATTTTTCTTCAAAATACGGTTTAATCGTTGGATTATTTTCCGTCAGCGCCAATTTAAACCGAATATAACTATTCATATGACTATCTGCAATATGATGAACGACTTGGCGCACTGTCCATCCGCCAGGACGATACGGCGTATCAAGTTGATTTTTATCTAATCCTTTTATTGCCTGTGTTAGTTCAATTGGAAGATTTTCAATTTGCTCTATCCAATTCTCTATTGTATCTTGCGTAATACTTTCATAAGTAAAATGACCGATCGGATAACGTAAGTCCATAATTATATTGCTCTCCTTTTTGTTTTAGTTAGAATGTCTCCAAATATAATGGATAAAATTAATTTTTTGGCCATGTAATTCTGCTGCATTTTCATCAATTGAGATACGTAAAAAATGGTTCTTTTCTAATACTTTTTGAGAAGCAAAATTATTATTTGTTGTTTTCGCGTGAATTTCAGTAACATGATAGTTCGCCGCTTCATCTAAAAGGAGTTTTACAGCTTTAGTTGCAACATCTCTTCCAACATATTTTTCTCCTACTCGATAGCCAAGATACCCTAATTCTATATCTTTCTCAATATCTACTAAGTTGATTCGCCCGACAATTGTTCCTGCCTGATTTCTTATGAGGTGAAAATATGAAATCCCTTCAAATTGTTCTTTTAATACTTCATAAAAAATCTTTTGAAACGTTTCATATGTATAGTAATCTTCACCACGACTAGGCACCATCTTTTCAAAAAAAGGCCTGTTACTACATTCAAAAGCAAACAATTCTTCTGCATCTTGTTCTCTTAACTTTTCTATGTAGACTTCCATTTGCTAACCATTCCTTTTCAAAATCAATCAACTATATACATTTGCTATTTCGTCACAAAATCCTGCTGAAAAAAGGCTACTTTCCTCGACTCGTAAATATAGCAAATAGTACTTTAGGATGAAAAAGATGTAAGGGACTACGAATTAAGTTCATAACGTTAACCAATCGAATATAAATTTCCGGATTAAAAGCAGAAAGACGATATACCTTTTTGGTGTACCACTGTTTAAATGGTTGCATAAGAGGTCTGTCCCCTTTAATGTTCGAAACGCGAAATGCTTCTGTTGTAGTCATTTCCCACGGCGTTGCTATCAACTTCGAAATACTCTTATGAAATTTGTAAGTAAAATCTTTTTCGAGATGTTTATTTTCCCTGAGACACCTTTCCAACTCTAAAGCTTCCATTGCAGCGACCGAAATCCCTTGTCCAAAAACGGGATCAAAACGGCAATGAGCATCTCCAATTACTAAAAAACCTTCCGGAACATGCCTTACTAAGTCAAATCGGCGACGCACTTGATAAGGAATTTTATGTATTCTTATATCTGAAAGAGGCTCTATTATTTCAAGAAAACTTTGCACATCAGGGACTGGTAATTTCTGAGCATAAGCGAAAAATTCTTCATCAGTTTGCGGAGCACGCTCATTTGCGTAACCGCTAAAAGTTATATAAAAACGATCGTCTTCAATTGTTTGGATAAGAGCACCGTAAGGGTTTTCAGGAAAACTAGGAGAAACAAGAAGGTTACACCAATCTAGCCGTTCTTTTGTTTTTAGACGAAATACCCTAGTAGCATAAAATAGTTGAATCCATACTTTTTCCTCTTTAACCTGTATACCATATGTTTGTAACCACTCCACAGCTTTTGACCCAAACCCGCTTGCATCCACAACTACATTTGCATGAATTTCTTCTTCTACACCTGTTTCAAGGTTTTTCACTCGTACTCCGTATACTTTATTATGCTCTTCATCTATCAATATTTGTTCAACCATCATTCTATATCTAGTTACAATATTAGATACTTGATCAATTCGTCTTTTTAAACGCCACTCAAACATAGGACGACTTTGTTGAACCATGGTTAAATCTCCTGTAAATTGTGGTTTCCAATGACCAAAATGATGCCACTTTACATCTTGTGTAAAGTTATTTACAATACTTTTATCCTCAATTAATTGCGAAATAAATTGAGGGAATAACTCCTCAACTGCTTCTTCTCCGCCTTTTAATAAAACATGTGGATGATAACTTTGCGGCACTCTCTTTCTAGGAATCTTTTCCGTCCATTCTTCACCTATTTCTAAAATTATTACTTGCTGAAAAGAATGAGATAAAGCCTTTGCAGCAAGTTTTCCAGCAATGCTTCCTCCAATTACAATTGCCTTCTCCAAAATATTACCCCCTATCTACCTTGTCCCCTATTTATCTATCAATTTTACTACTTTAAAATCTCTTAATTGAACATAATAAATTTAAAAATCCTGTATTATCATATTTATACAGGATTTTAGTTTCTGGTGATATTTCATTCATCTCTACTTCTCATAACAAGAATCGTATGCGCAAATAATGCGCAAATAATCCACAAGCAATCCCTATAAAAATTCCGATGTTAGGTTTTTCTAATAACATTCCACCGGCTAAACCTAGTATAAAGAATCCCCCATACAATAACCTTATCATTTTCTCATATTTTTTCATGTTCCTCCACCCTTAAAATACACCGGTAAATTGCAAGGTAAGAATGAGAAGCCCAAGAGCCCATACATAATACGCAAATGTTTTTAAAGAATGATGTTTTAAATATTGAATCATCCATGAGACGGCAATATATCCAAAGAATGCTGCAGATAGTGTACCCACAATAAGTGACGTGTTAGAGATTGCTTCTGCTTTTCCTTGAAAAACATCAACTAACTGTAAGATAATTGCGCCAACAATTGCAGGGGTTGATAATAAAAATGAGAAATAAGCTGCTGTTTCACGATCTAATTTTCTCCAAAGTGCTGCGACGATTGTCATGCCTGAACGAGATATCGCTGGAAAAATAGCAAATGCTTGAAACGAACCGATAATAAATGCGTCTTTATATGTAATATCATCCATCTTCTTCCGTCCGCTTTTTTGTTTCTCCGCCATATATAAAAATAAACCTGTAACTAAAAATTCCCATCCAATCGTTATACCCGTTTTTGAGATCTCTTCAAAGAAATCTTTAAATAGTAAACCAATTACAACTGCAGGGATTGTTCCGATAATTAATAAATAAGTTAATTTCGAGAACGGATTTTTTATTAAATAGAGAAATTCTTTTTTATAGTAAATAAAAACCGCCAATAACGTCCCTATATGAAGCATCGTATCTAAAAAGAGCCCTGCCTCATCTAAACCAAAAAGGTGTCTCCCTAAATACAAATGACCGGTACTGCTAATTGGTAAAAACTCTGTTAAACCTTGAATAATTCCTAAGATAAAGGCTTCTAACCAATTCATGATTGTCTCCTTTCAAGTTTGCTTGTACCAGTATATGTTTGTATTTTTTAGTTATGTAAAGTTACTCGTTTTTAATAGATTCTTATACCAAATGAAAATAATGTGATTTAGAAAATAAGGTGATAACAATTGACAATGAAGAACCCTTAAAGATAATATAAATGCATAGGTAAGAATGTATGTTCGTTTTATGAAAATGAAAAAGTCTTTGTATTTAATAAAAGGAGTGAGTAGAAAATGGAAAACTCAAATCAAAAAATTACTACCTTCTTAATGTTCCCTGGAACAGCCGAGGAGGCAATGAAGCATTACACTTCTATATTTGATCAATCAGAAATCAAAAGTATTTCTCGTTATGGAGCAAACGAAGCTGCTGAAGAAGGAAAAGTGCTACATGCTACGTTTTCATTAAAAGGACAACTATTTATGTGTATTGATAATAGTAATAAAGATGTACATCAGTTTACTCCCGCCATGTCATTATTTGTCTCTTGTGATACGGAAGAAGAAATTGATCGAGTTTTTGATAAGTTATCTCAGGATGGCGCGGTATTAATGCCGTTAACTGCTTCTCCTTGGAGTGCAAAATTTGCTTGGGTCCAAGATAAGTATGGTGTTTCTTGGCAATTAAATCTTGCAAAAATGTAGTTGTGAAATAACATTCATTCAAAACTACTTCTAAAATGCTCATATTAAACCAAAACAAAAGAATCCATTTTGAAAAATAGATTGATCAAAATGGATTCCTTGATTAGAAATTATTCTTCAAACCTTGGCTGTGCAAACCCCATTCTACACATTGACCAGTTAAATGTTGTTTTTTGAATTTCATCACAAATATCCCACAAATTATTTACTAAACGTAATTCAACATTCCGTTTAAACAGTTCTTGAAATAAATCAGCTACTTCTAATGTAGCAATCGGAATTTGTGTTTTTTCACTTATATAATAACCAGCAATCTCATCTTGAAGTGTGAATTGCTTTGTATCAAATTCATACATGTATAATTTAGTATTTTTCATCGTTTCAAACCATTTGTTTTCAATAACTACTACATGTGAACATGTTTTTGATGATATATATGCTTGCTTGTCAATTTCAGATGTATTTGGTCCAACATGATAGCAAACACGTGGACATTTTCTAGGCGTTAAAAAGTTAGGTAAGCATTTATCATCTATCGCCCATACAAGCCCTTTCGTTGGATCTAAGTCCGTTCGAGTAGGTATTCGGGGCTGAAACACTTGGATATGGCTCTCTTCACTTACATGGAATATTCGCACACGCTTTCCTCCTTAAAAGATATTACCTTGTCCTCTTTTCTATATGGGTCGTAGCGTTACGTTATTTCGCTTTTTAATGATTTCTATTCAAGTCTTCGCCGTAGATTAAAGATGTATTACTAAGCTCTAACTAAAACGACCTCAGCATTGTTCTGAGGTCGTTTTAGTTAGAGCCTTTTATTTAAAAAATACTTTATCTACATTATATTTTGCTTGAAGTTCATTAATAATATATGTTTCGTAAATTTCTCTTTCCATTGGATCTTCTACGATACATGCATCAATTCTGTACACTTCATCTCTATGTACTTTCATTGGTGAAACAGTATCTTCAAAATGTTTTTTAATTCTTTGTCTTAATTTCCGGGCTTTTCCAACAAATAGCAGCTCATCATTCATATTATAAAACATAAAAATGCCGCCTTTATCTCTAGGAACCAGGTGAAAGTCAATAAATCCATTAATCGGAGTAATTTTTGGTTCATCACCTTTAATGATTTGTTTACGCTGCGTAATCGTAACATCTGGTGCTGGTATCTCAATTTTAATCACGATAAGTCACGTCCTTTTTTGTTATAAAGGTAAATAGTATCACAATTATGTAAAAAAAACCATTATGATGTTATCCCTTGTATATATACTAAATGTGGGCTGAACAAAGGGCTCTCTCTTTTCAATGAAAACTCACAAATTATTTGATGAATAGAATCTCCGGTCTCGGAAACATTCATATAACGCTTTGGTTTTGCTGCACCTTCTTTAATTTTCGTTTGTAAGCTAACAATTTGATAAGTAGCTGTTATAAGGTTTCTTTTAGGATAGCCCCTTTCTTTTTCTTAAATCTCTTTCTCAGTTGTTGACTCTTTACCTTTATCCAATGCTATATTTGAAGCTAAACTCAACCCTTCAATTTCTTTATTGCTTCAGCATCCTGTCAGAAACAGGAGCACAGGAATCAACAACGAAGTCAAAATCGTACATTATTAAGATTTTTCTTCATGCTGTATCCCCTTATACCGAATAACAATAAGAAGGAGAAGTGGCAGTAAACCAAATAAAACACATGCAGCATTGCCAATCATATCCCCAAATTTAAGTAAGTCATTTATATTTTTCGAAGTCATAGCAATAATGTAAATAATCGGAAGCAAACCATACATAAAAGGATAAATGCTCTTTTTGAAGAGCTGCGCCAATCCCAAAGCAGCAGCGTAGTAACTGATTGTATAAGTAGCAAATATTTGCATAATCCATATTACGAGCAACAAAGACTCAAAACGTTCAAATATCAAACCAGGAATTTCAAAACTGCGCATGAGATCAATTGTCGGCCATGTTCTCGTTACAACTCCATCAACAGATAATGCACCGATGACCATTACGACAGTTATTATGTAAAAGATTAACGGAATAGAAATTCCAGCTAGAATAACTTTTATTGCTTTGGTTGGCTGTTCCATAAACACCAAAAGGATTAACATAATTTCAGGACCTGTATATGCGAGGGTCGTTGTTTTTATCCCAGTCAACACGGGCATAAATCCTAATCCTAATACGGGACGGAGATTATCTATCTCAAATATCCCGACACTCATCAAGGAAATTAGTAAAAAAACAAAAACCGTAATAGGAAATATGATTTCAAACATCCGGGCAATTGGGTTGATGCCACCCATAATTAAATAGAGACCTATCCACATAAATGGCATGATAATGGCCCATGAAGGAGTTCCTTCCAGCAAAAAAAGGCTCGTTACTTCTGCCATTGAACGGATTTGAAACCCAGAAGTTGACAGAAAATAACATACAACAATCAAGCTAAGTAAACAGCCTATCCATTTCCCTGCAATTTCTTGGCTGTATTGATAAAAGGTTTTTTCGGGAAACCGCTGACTTAATTTGACGATGATTACCCCTACAATCATTGCGATGATCCCACCTAAAATTACACTTATCCAGACATCTGGTGTTTTCACTTTTTCAACGGATGCTCTGGGCAGGGTGAGGATTCCTGTTCCAAGAATAAAGTTAGTAACAATAACAACTGCTTGTGGTGTTGTAATTCGGTCTTTGGATTTGGTAATCACTGAGGGTCACTTCCTTTCGTCATAAGCTATCCTTTGCGGCATGCGAGCCATAAAATCTTTCCAATCACTTAATTGATAAAAAACAACTGGTCTGGTATACGAAACCCAAAACTTTTCAGTTTCACCAAATGGCTACCAAGTAAGAATAAAGAGAATGACTTGGTATAATCCAAACAAGGCACACTCAACATGGTTACAAACCGAAGGATGGCTAATGCAATCCCTATACTATATTGTGGGGATAGTAAAGGAAGAAATAGCTGTTACAGCTACAATAATTATCATAATGGTACTGACACTCCTTGCTTCTACGGCAGCCTGGCCAATGATTAGTTCATCCACAATTCCCACTGCAGGACCAATCGGTTTAGGTAAACGCAACCCTGCTTCCTGTAAAACCTCGATGGCTACTTCCATAATCAACGCTTATATTAAAGCGGGAAAAGGAACCCATTCTCGTATTCCTATAATAAAAGCAACTAGCTTGATGGGAATTAATTCAGAATGAAACGAGACAAAGGAAATATTCAATGCGGGAGTAAATAATGAAACAAACGCTGTCAAGAAACGCAATAGACAAAGAAGCGTACTAGAAATCCAACATTCATAATAATCTTCTGGTGATTACAACAGCGTATAACGTGGAATAAAAAATATGATAAAAGCTTGTATAAACACTTTCTAATCTGAAAAATGGGAAATAATCATGTTCCACATTTTTATTTCCTTATAAAGGTACCATCCTAGGAGCAAAATTCTGAGAAATCTGGTATTTGCTTAATAAAAAGTTCCTAAAAGGTTAAGAAATTGAACGGTGAAACATTATTCTTATTCGATATTGAATATTGGTTAACACTGAGACTTTCTGTCCTAAATTACGATCTTTAATTGCAATTTGCTAGATATTATTTCCTTTTATCTTATTAATATGCTTACATTCAAATTAAAAATAATATAAGTATGTAAAGGTACCTCTTAAAGTAAAAAAGATGCTAGATAGCATCTTTTTTACCTTAAATATAACTAACTATTTAGTTATATTTTTAGCTAAATTACTTTTATTTTTTTCCTTTAGTCCAGTGTTTCTAAAGCCTCCTTTTTGCAAATGATAGTTATAAATTCATCACTTGAGATTAAAAATAAATAAGGGCTCCTCATTAAAATTCCAAATGTAGCTGCTTCGCTTCAAAATAAAGAATCTGAATAAATCTTTTCACATCAATACGAGGAGGTACTGTTGGTTCATTTTTCAATTCTGTCATCTTTCTCCTTACGGTTGTAAAATCAAAAAACCTAGAAGCGTAATTTTCGAACTTCGGGTTTAAAAAATCAGTAAGTCCAATGGATGCTAAATGGTTTAATGATTGGTAGATTGCCCTTCGGATCCGTTGTTTGGTGGCTTCAATCCATCTTTTTAATTCAGCCTCTTCGGTTGATTCCCCAAGGCTTTTTTGAGCTAAATTCACAAAAATCTCTTTTAGAGAGGGGAACCCTTGTTCAAACGTTTTATCTTGTTCATATTTATATAAATAATCTAACATGTCCATTAAATCTTTACTTCCGCTTTCAGTAGCTATCCCTAATTCCGATAGAAGAAAATGAACGGATTTTCGAAAATGGCTGGAAGTACTTATATGTTTTTCGTTACGGTATTTTTCTGGAGAACTTTGATAACTATCCAATTTAAGCACAGTATTAAGTGATTCTTGAATGACTTTTATCGATTTTTCCAATTGGATTCGTTCGATAACTTTTCGAACGACTGTTAATACTTCAATCCGGTTAATCGGTTTGATAATAAAGTATTCAACACCAAGCGAATATGCTTCAGCAATCAATTCCTTTGATTCTACTTGAGAAACCATGATGATTTTCCCTTTGAATGACGGTTTTATTTGACGAATCGTTTTTATTCCATCTCGAATAGGCATTAACAAATCGATAAATAAAATGTCTATATTTTTCAAGATTAGCATTTGTTGATCTAATAATGAACCATTCTCAGCTTCTCCTACAACCTCTCCAAGATCCTCATCCTCAATAATTTGAGCCAACATTGAGCGAACTGCTTTCTCATCATCTACTAAATAAAAATTCATAGAATCACCCTTTCCCAATTATGTGATCGATCCCTAATCTAATTATAAAAATCGATCCTTTCCCTTCAGATTTGTCCTCAAATGTAACTTCACCTTCAAGTTGTTCAACCATTTCTTTTACATACGATAGTCCGATACCTGTCGATGCGTTACCAGCAGCATCATATTTAGAAGTAAACCCCGGTTCAAAAATTAACTCTTTATACTTCGAGGGAATACCAGGACCGTTATCTTCTATTCGAAATTCAACCGAATCATGCTTTTTATTAATGTCAATTGTGATGGTTCCCATATCTTGAATAGCTTCTACAGCATTTCCAACGACATTGTTTATAATTGATAAAATTGTGTAAATATGATAATGAGGATGCAAACCATTAATCTTGTACACAAATTGGATGTCTTTCTCTAGTAAACGAGCGTATTTCTCGTTTGCTCGTACGATGATGTTTACCAATTCATATATGGACATATAATCTGTAAAACTTTCATCAGAAATCAACTTTGAAAGCCCAGCAAAAATACGTTGGTTATCCTTTTTAATTTCATGGACTTCACCAGCGATTTTCAACGCATTATCCCGTAAATCCTCAACTCGAAAGCTCATCTGTTCATTCCCTAAAGAGTCTAAACTTTTATATAATTCATAAGATTTTTTCGTTATATTTTCAGCATCTTGCAACGTTTTTTTTAAATGAACAGCATCTTCATATAAATTGGAAATGAGCATGAGCATGTGTTCATTTTGTTTTTTAATATGCCTCTCCTTCGACTGTGCTTCATACAGTTTCATCATATTGAAATAGCTTAGAACTATAAAACTGTGGGAAAATGCGACAACGATTATCTCATATAGTGCCTCTGGTGTAATAGTTGTTTTTAATACAAAATATTGAATTATTAATTCTACACCGTCCGATAATATTTCGATGATGAAGCCAATAAACCCAATCATCAATGGTTGGTGATGAAATCGTTTGATTTTTGCTAAATAAAAGAGACAAGAATAAGTAAAATAAAAGAAAAAACTAGGATATTGGATATGAAAAGAAGATATCCAATTCATATTTTCCTGTGTGATGAGGTCTATCAGGATACGAAATTCTACAACTACCATTCCTGTTAAAAAACCCGGTAAAAATGCTGGCATTCGCCGAAATAATAACAAAAAAAAGAAAAATGTTGGTGCACCAAAGCTCATTCGAAACGTCTCATTAAAGGGGAAAAACTTTATTTCACCTGCTAAGGGTACTGTAAATATCATCAGAACCAAAATATAGATGTCTTTTTTTACTAAATTACTGAAATTCAAGATAATCACTTCCCAATTTTGACTAACAATTAGTATACAAACCCGTTGACATTAATATAACACTTACGCTATTTTTTATAAAAACTATATATCAGATACAAACGAAAGAATTGAACATTGTGAGTATTCTTGATATTATTCGGCTTTAAAACAGGAAGATGCTATGTAACACAAAAATGCTCAGACACATTATACAGTCTGAACATTTTTGTGTTCGTTCTGGCACCAAAACATACACGATGTTTTTTAGAAAATACTTAAATCCCATTCTTGTGCAATACGTTTCAATAACATAACTCCTGGTAAACTATTCCCATATTCATCAATTGCTGGTCCATAAATACCAATACCACATCCATTTGAAAACGGTAGTTCGCTCTTTAGCCTTGACGGGACGAGTGTCATAATCCCTCCGGACACCCCGCTTTTAGCTGGCAATCCGATGAAAGCAGCAAATTTGCCAGATGCATTGTACATTCCACATGTGAGCATTAAGGCTTTTGTTAATTTAGCTACCTCTTTAGGCAGGACTTGTTCTTTACGAATAGGATGATATCCATCATGTGCAAGTATGAGTCCTATTAAGGCTATATCCTCTGTATTTATTTCTATCGAACATTGTTTCAAGTAAACCTCTAGTGCTTCCTCCACATCCGATTCTAAAAAACCATTCTCCTTTAAATAGTGTGCTAAAGCTCTATTTCGATGGGCTGTTTGCCATTCAGATTGAAACACTTTTTCATTAATGGCTGGACGCTTCCCTATCATTTTTTCGATTAATGCATAAACATGTTCTAATTTTTCTTGTGCCGACGTTCCTGGCAGAAGCGAAGCTACCGTAATCGCTCCGGCATTAATCATAGGGTTAAACGGCTTTCCGGGTTTATGCATCTCTAAACGAATTATCGAGTTAAAAGCATCTCCAGTTGGTTCTACATCAACACGCTCTAACACATAAGAAATACCTCGGCTTAAACAAGCAGCTATAAAGCCAATTACTTTTGATATGCTTTGTAAGGTAAAAGGTACCTTACAATCGCCTGACTGTATCATTGTTCCATCTGGCTCTATGATACAAATACCTAATTGCGATAAATTTATCTTTCCCAAAGCAGGAATATAACTGACGTTTTGTCCTTTAGCAGCATAGGATCGATAATGTGCTACCCATTGATCTAAGCAAGCCTTCCTTTGACTCTCAACTTGAACGCTACACTCCTTTATCATTTAACCTTATTCCCCCGTCCTATTAATTTTATACAGTATACATTTTTCTTTATGGAGAATAGACAAAAAGTGCAAAAAAACACTGTCAAGACGGTCACCTTTCTATATAGATTGATAGGTAATAGCACATTCAAATTTTATATAACCTAACCAATTATAAGCTATATTGCTCTTAAGGGTAATGCAATGTGGCTAAATCAAAAACAGCTGTTTTTTCTTTTTCTACCGATATAAGCAGCTAAACATATTTTTACTTAATAGAACTGTAATGTTTAAAAAATCATTTTAAGGGAATCGACCAGTACTTTCTCTGCTTTTCAGGTCCCTCTTTTCATGATCTTAATATAGTTGCAATATATGTACACCTTTTACTATTCTGCATCCGTTAGTTGTTAAAGAATCTGTTTCAAAACCCTCGAGTTACAACACTGTTTTTTATTGTAATCAATTTTATTTGCACTAGAACCAAGAAAGATATTCAGACATATTACAGTCCGAATATCTTTTTTATTACATACTTTTCTTTTCAGAAGTTGAAGCATCCTGATAATGCTCCCAACATTCAACGTTTTCAAGCCCTTTAATGCTGTCTTTATAAAAAATAGGATCTTTACCCGCTTTTTTCTGTTTCATGTAATCATGTAACGCAGCAAATGCTGTTTTTGATAGGAATGAAATAGCAATTAAATTTATGATAACCATAAAGCCCATAAATAAATCCGCTAAATCCCATACAAATTGGACCTTTGCAACAGAACCGAATACAATCATGGCCAACACGCTTATTCGGTATACCATCAACCATACTTTACTATTGTTTAAGAATCGAATATTTGTTTCTCCGTAATAATAGTTACCAATTAAAGCACCGAATCCAAATAGGAAAACAAAGATAGCTAGACAGCCTGATGCCCAAGAACCGATGTGTTCACTTAATGCTGCTTGTGTAAGTGCAATACCAGTTAGATCTGGTTGTTTGTATGCATCAGAAAGTAAAATAATAAATGCTGTGCTTGTACAGATAATCAGTGTATCCGTTAATACGCCAAATGCTTGAATAAGTCCTTGTTTCACCGGATGGCTTGTTGTTGCCGTTGCGGCAACGTTTGGCGCACTTCCCATACCAGCTTCATTTGAGAATAAGCCACGTTTAACTCCATTCATAAGCGCTGCGCCGATGGAACCACCCGCTATTTGTTTAAAGCCAAATGCGTTTTGAACAATAAGAGAAAGAACCTCCGGCATTTTTGTTATATTCGTAATTACAACAAATAATGCAACACCAATGTATAACACCGCTAGGAACACTACCTTGTATTCAGCCATTTTTGCAATACGCTGCACACCGCCAAAGATAATGACAGCGAAAGCAATTGCCATGATAATCCCTACAATTAAACGATCTGTACCGAATGAGTTCTGAAAAGCAAGTGTAACAGTATTTGATTGGACAGAATTGAATACAAGACCGAAAGTAATCGTAATTAAAATGGAGAATACTACTCCCATCCAACGTTTGTTTAATCCTTTTTCCATATAATAGGATGGACCACCGCGGAAACCATTTTTATCTTTTACTTTATATATTTGCGCTAACGTACTTTCAACAAAGCTGGATGCTGAGCTAATAATAGAAATAATCCACATCCAGAATACTGCTCCAGGACCGCCTAATGCAATCGCAATCGCAATTCCTGTGATATTTCCCGTTCCAACGCGAGCGGCCATACCAACACAGAACGCTTGAAATGGGGAAATTTCATCTTTAGAACCAGCTTTCCCTTCCATTAACACACGGACCATTTCCTTTAACATTCGAAACTGTACAAATTTCGATTTAAATGTGAAATATATTCCGCAAGCAACAAGCATAATAATTAACAATTTAGACCACATAAAGTCAATTGTTGATGCCAATAGATTCGTCAAAAATTGTTCCATATCATCACCTCATATTAAAATTTAGTAACCCCTAATCCATATAAAAAATCTTAATTTCCCGACATAACTAAACTCGTCTCATATACACATGTAACACAGGTAAAATTTTTCTATGAAAATGGTATTTCCTCGTTTATACGAATATCCGTAACATGTAACCGTACAGCTGACATCTTAAAGAGTCTGACACTTCTACACGTGAATGCTCTAGCTCCTTCTGCAGAAAATAGTTTTTATCCAGAAATGTTGCTGCACCATCGTGCTTGTTCTGTATGCCGGGTTTATAAATTTGACTTATATAGATCCTTTTTGTCTCTTTTATTATTTGTACAGGGAATTAAATAAATTTTCCGAAAATAAAAGTAAATTCAAGCGCTTTCATATTTGTTCTAGAGTAATGTCTCTTTATTTTATAATTAAAGCTTCTTAGAAAAGCACTTGACTGCTCTGGTATTCCCCTTATAAATCAATACATAATATAAATAGATTTACTCCCTCCACTTTTCTTCAAATTTTTGCACCAGAACTTTCATTAATTTATAATCAACACTACAGAATCTAACTAAAAAAGACATAGTTTTACAAAAAAGATTTTTTAACTATCAGAAAAGTGATTTTGGTGCAAAAACTTCAAAAAATCGCAATCAATCTCTAAACCTTTAGCATACTGAAACTATTATCCTGAAAAGAGTACATGATTAGTATGGAAAAATAAATCTTGTTTAGCTAAAGGTTTCCTTATTTGAGTAAGTTAGTAGAAGGATCGAATAATAACTAAGGAAAATGAAATTAAATATTTTAAACTGAAATTAGTTTAACGTTGTAGACCCGTGTTTTTCTGACATATCCCATAAAGAATTCAGCGTGTTTGTATCATTTTAAACAACTATATAGCAAAAAAAATGTAATAAGCCGACGATTCCTTAGCGTAGAAATCATCGGCTTTCTAGCGTACGAAATTTGCGTTTCACCACCAAGTTAATAAATTAAAATCCTCCCATAACGAAAAAACGGTATTCTTGCTATCTAGGATGTAGATGTTTTTAAATAAACTTTATTTCAATCACATATTTTTGAATTGTACGATTGCGTTTTCCCTCTTCTTGTAAATAATGCTGAAATGAGTCTATATAATTCATTAAACATATTCCTTATTTTAGTGTGTTCGGTAAAGAAAAAATAACTGATCATGAATAAAAACTACATCGAAATCTAGTTCTCTATAGTAAAATTGCATAAAAAAAGACCACTTTTGTGAGTGGCTCCAAAAAGAAGGACTGGTCGCCGCACCCTTTAAGCGTACCAATATTAAAAAGTCCAATTTCTTAATTTAATGTTGAGAAATTGGGCTTTTTCATTACTTCAGAAAAAAAATAAGAACACTATAGGTTTTTTACACTCCCATCGGTAATCATTTTTTTAAAAGATTTTTAGAAATTTAAAGATGAAGTATTGTATACATGCAAGTATGACTAATAATGAAAAGTTGTAAACACTGAATTTAATTAAATATTTTTTGCTCTCTTTACGGTTAGCCTGAATGAATAGTTTATAAGAGATTACACTGGCTAAAGATGCGATAATTGTTCCAAGTCCTCCGATATTTACTCCTAATAATAAGGGTTTCCAATCAGAAGTAAAGTTTGACAGAAGAATTGAAGTAGGAACATTGCTAATCAATTGACTCAAAAATATGGAACTAAAAAAGATCGATGTTCCTCCTCTTAAATTGGCGCGAGCAAATGTGTCCATGGCATTTGAGTTAGATATATTTCCAATAAAAATAAAAAAACAGACAAAGGTTATCAGAAGAAAATAATCAATCTTAAATAGTAATTTTCTATTCAAACTAAATACTGTTATCAATGTGATTATTAGCGCAATGTAATAATTGATGAATCCAAAAATAGACGCGATAATAATGACAAGTATCAGGCTCCAGACTGTAGCTTTTTTCCGATCCTCTATGGTGATAACAGGAAATTCTATTTTTACTTCTGTTTTATGAAGCTTTTGAGTAAACATAAACAACGAACTGATGCCAAGCACAGCTAATAATAAGATTGAACCAAAAAATGGGATGAGCTTAATTCCATAGTAAGAATAGATGTACAAATTTTGCGGATTCCCCATAGGCGTCAAGCTGCTTCCGATATTTGCCGCAATTGTCTGCAGGATAATCGTATCCATCATATTCATTTGTGTCCTTTTACTAATGACAAGTGTTATTGGTACAAAAGTGAGCAAAGCGACATCATTCGTTACAAACATGGAGCAAATAAAGCATAAGAAAATAAGAATAACTGATATTGATCTGCTATTATTGCATTTATTCAATATAGCAACGGCAAGTTTGTCTAATAACCTTAGCTCTTCAAAGGCCTTTATGGCCACCATTAGATTAAATAAACTAACCAGCACTTCAAAGTTAATATATTCGATCCTTGGCGGATATATAAAACAGCTTACAATTGCCAGCATCAGTGAAATGGTAAGCACTATATCCTTTTTTAAAAATACAAATTTCATAAGGATTCTTTTTTTATTTTGGACGAATATTAATTCTTTCACAATACACCACCTGTAAACTATGTTAGTAGAAAGAAACAGAAGAGCAATTCTTACCTTAAATAGGCATTCTCTAATATATATCCAACAAAGTCCATGGATTACAATAAATTTAATAGCTTTTCTTGTCAATTAATTGTTCCATAATCTAGCCCTTAAATGGAATAATATGACTAACGTTTTTAAACAACAACAATAAAATAAGGTATTTTTCATGTGTGGCTACTATCAAAAAGCATGCTTTATAACAGGCCCGATATGTCTAGAAAAGAGTATGTCACAAGGTCCTGAATGAGAATTTTGCAGTATGTCATCCCTGCAAAAAACTTTATGACATATAGAAACAGTTTTTTAGCGTGGCTGAATTGAGGAATTTTTTCTTCTTGGAGCCCTTAACGTTGTAAATCCGCGTAATGTTGGCGGGACACTATTAAGGGTTTAGTTGAGAAAAACTAATGTAGTTTTGTTATCCTAAGTATAATATCACATATAAACTAAATATGTTGTTTTTTTAAAAATTCTGCAAAAGCAGGTTATCAAACCTTGATTTCAGTTACTGTGTACATGAAGTTTTAATTGTTTGGACTTGCAGCATAAGCTACAAGTCCGCTAGGAATATATACGCTTTATTGTCTTTTATTCTATCTTTGCACCAGAACCAATTTTTTTACTCGCTATTACTTACTTTAACGTTAATCAAACAAAGTGAATTATCGGTTAATCACTTCATCATCTGTTTGAGCATCTACTGGAACACGTTTTCCTATTCCAAAAGCATAAAAACTAATGACAACGATAGCCAGGAAAATAACTCCTACAATAAGTGAGATACGTGTGTCTTTATTAAACCACATACCGATTAATACCAAAATTAAATAGGCAATCGTTAAATAGTTTGTAACAGGCGCAAAAGGCATTTTGAATGGATGATTGTCCATTTCAGCTCCCTTTACTTTTCTGAATCGAATTTGGCTAATTAGAATGACAAACCATGGAATCATACCAGGAAGAACACTTGCACTGTATACATACACGAATAATTTTCCTGGTGCAATATAATTTAAAATAACGCCAATTGCTAAACCAATTAGCACACCAATCGTACCAAATAAAGGCACACCGTTATGGGAGATTTTTGTAAAGTATCTTGGTGCTTGTCCATTCATTCCTAATGTATAAAGCATACGTCCTGCACTGTAAATACCACTGTTACAACCAGACATTGCAGCCGTGATTACGACAAAGTTAATAAGTCCAGCTGCTGATGTAATCCCAATTTTCGCAAAAGTTACAACAAACGGGCTGCCAATTGAATTTAGTTGATCCCACGGGTAAACAGTTACAATAACAAAAATCGCACCAATATAGAAGATTAAAATACGCCAAATAATACTTTGAATCGCTTCAGTTAACGTTTTTTGGGGATCTTCTGCTTCGCCAGCTGTAATCCCAATTAATTCAACACCTTGATAAGCTCCAACAACTAGTGATAGAGCAAAGAAGAACCCTGACCAGCCACCTGTAAAGAAGCCACCATTTTTCCAAAGGTTAGATAATCCAATTGCATTTCCTCCGTTACCAAATCCGAAGAAAATAAGACCAACCCCTGCAATAATCATCAATATAATTGTAACGATTTTAATTATCGCAAACCAAAATTCAAATTCACCAAATGATTTAACGGAAATTAAGTTCGCTGCACCAAGAATCACCATTGCGATGATACCTGGTATCCAAGCAGGTAGATCTGGAAACCAGTACTGCATGTATGTCCCAACTGCTATAATTTCTGACATTCCAACGATAACCCACTGGAACCAGTTACTCCATGCAGTCATATACCCTGCTAATGGATGTATATATTTATGGCCAAATGTCGCAAATGAACCTGTACTTGGCTCTAAGTACAACATTTCTCCCATTGCACGCATAATGAAGAATATAAAAATCCCTGAAATTGCATAAGCAAGCATTACTGACGGGCCTGTCCATTGAATCGTGCTCGTTGAACCCATAAATAAACCAACACCAATTGTACCGCCCAAAGCAATCATCTGAATATGACGCGCTTTCAAGCCTCTCTTCAGTTCTTCGTGTGCCATTCTATTTCCTCCCCTTACACTATTAATAACCGAAATTTTAATCAAGATACTATAATACAACCTCTATTCTGTATCGAAATGATGAAGCAAGCGTCCCTTTTTTGAGTCTTTTTTAAAACTCCCCCTAAACTCATTCTTCACTTCTTGTTAAACATTCCTAACAGTTAGAAAGATTCTTCATCTTCCTTTCGTTATTCAGTCGACAAATTACTTATTTGCAGAATTGCACGATAAATAAGAATATTCCTCTTCCGTAATCCACTAAAAATGTAACCAGATAACCCCCTATAATAAATGGAAGTATCTAACCTAAACCTACTTTATGCATAGGTAGGAACTAAGTGAAAAAATTATGAATTACTTCAATGTGTATTCCAGCAGCGTTTAAACCATCAAATAGACTCACAATAAATGTTAACATCAACCTGCCTTGATATACTTCTGACCTACCATTAAATGCATGATGTAAGAATGTTAAGAAAATTAAAGAGATAGCAATTGGATACAAGGTCATTAATACAGGGATTGAAACTGTAATTAGTTGTGTTAGTCCTATATTTGCTACAAGTGTACTAAACACAGACAAAATAAAAGCATTTTTTTATAAGAGCTGGCTGGAAACAATTCATGAAAAAAGAAGAACAAGCAGTGATAAGCCCTACACCCGTGGTCAAATATGCCGCTGTAATCATTAAACCTAATAAAATTGCACCCCAAGAACCAAAATAATAGTCCGAAACTTTTGCTGAAACTTTAGCGTCATTATCTAAACAAACTAGTTTTTCAACACTAGAAGCGCCCATATAGGAAAGGGCCGTATAAATAAGAGCTAAGATTGTATCAACAATAACCGTCGCTTTTGCACAAATAATCATAAGCTGTTTTTTAGTGATAACTCCTTTTTCTTTAATTGTATTCACAATACTAATTCCAAAAACAAAAGCCACAACTACGAGCAATTCGATAAATGCCAATTTAATAGGAGTAAAAAAATCCAACTAAATCAATAATTTTTGTAGGATTAAATGATAACAAGCATGAAACTATGAAAAATAAGACTGTAAATATGATTAATGCAACAGGACTTGCATCTTTCAAATGATACATTACCAGATCTAGGGATAGCGAAAAAAGGACCAATTGCTAGATAGAGAATAGTCATAAATACAATACCAAACAACGGATGTACACGTCTAGCTAAAGATTGTAAATTATTTTCACCCAAAAAAACAAATGCTGTGATACCTAGTAATGGTAATCCAACTCCAGTAATTAAAAAACCTGCATCGGCTATCCATACATTCATTCAAACTAATTGACAAAACATAAGCGAAAAAATTAGATTTCCTGCTTCAAGTCTTAGCTTGATGGCGATGTGACGCTATCAAGCTAAGTTTAAGTTTTCTAGAAACCACTTTAATACTAAAAAAGTGATAGAAACTGAAAGCAAAAATAAAACAAAAGGGGCTTTGCATCTGACCTTCTACTTCTTATCCCCGAATCTGCCCATTTCCACGAATCACATATTTTGTGGAAGTCAATGCAGATAGCCCCATCGGTCCCCGCGCATGCAGCTTTTGCGTGCTGATGCCGATTTCTGCGCCGAAGCCAAATTCAAAGCCGTCAGTAAAGCGGGTCGAAGCATTATGGTAGAGCGCCGCGGCATCGACGGACGTGAAAAACTTGCTGACGTTTTCCTCGTTCTCTGTAATGATCGCTTCGGAATGCATGGATCCATAAGTATTGATGTGGCGGATCGCTTCTTCAACAGAGGAAACGATTCTGACTGCCAGCGTAAGAGACACAAACTCTGTTTCCCAGTCTTCTTCTGAAGCGGGTACAAGAGAAGAATCAATTGCCAATGCTTTCTTATCTCCACGCAGCTCCACTCCTCTTTCCTTCAAGAAAGAAAACAGCTCGGTACCGAATCGCTGCGCCCAATTCTCATGAAGTATAATTGTTTCAATAGCATTGCATACAGACGGACGCTGTGTTTTGGCGTTTACGATAATATCGAATGCCATCTGTTTATCTGCTGTTTCATCAATGAAAATGTGACAATTTCCTGCACCTGTTTCCAATACAGGAACAGACGCTTCTCTCACTACAGTATCTATCAACTGCTTGCCACCTCTTGGAATAAGAACATCCAAGTACTCGTTCAATGTAAACAGCTGCTTTGCGCTGTCTCGTGAATTGTCTTCAATGAGCTGTACGCTATCTGGAGGCAAGCTCGTTTGTTTGAGCGCTCGATGAATGACAGCGACGATGGCCTTGTTGGAATAAGCGGCGGAAGAACTACCACGCAAGATCACTGCGTTACCTGTTTTCAAGCAAATTGTAGCCGCATCTACCGTCACGTTCGGCCGCGCTTCGTAAATCATCCCGACAACACCGAGCGGCACGCGCATTTCCCGAATAGACAATCCATTCGGCCGTTCCCATGCAGCTACACATTCTCCGACAGGATCGCGTAATTCAATCAGCTGCCGGATACCCTCTGCCATATCAATAATGCGCTGTTCATTCAGCATGAGGCGGTCGAGGAGAGAGGCAGACATTCCTTTCGCTTTACCTTGTTCGATATCCCGTTTGTTCTCCTCCAAAATATAGGATGTCTCTACTATCAATTGCTCAGCGACAGCCGCCAGTGCCTTATTTTTTTCATTAGTCGATTTGGTCACAAGCTCTGCCGCAATCTTTTTCGCTTTTTGTCCCTTTGCCAACACTTCATTCATTTTCATTTCCCCCTTTTAAAGATTAAAAGTATAAATTTTGAGACGTGTCCAACTCCACCAACTAGGTACTACCATCCAAGACTCCCCTTCTCCTGCATAAATATTAAACGCTTAGAGCGAGAAAAGACAAACAGCGCCTTTTAGGACGAAGAACCCTGTGTTCTTCACTTGAACGAGCACATCTCTCTATTCTTAAAACGAAACCCAATTATCTCTATGAATGACCTCGTAGCTATGTCTTTCGCCTCGCACTTGAATGTCGTGGCTCTGCATACCTTTTAGCTCCCGCAATTCCTCTGCACTATATCTGCACTGTCCTTTCCCTATCACACGTCCTTGCTGCGTGATGACCTCCACGACTTCGCCGGCTTGAAAGTTCCCAAACACATCGGTAACACCAGCAGGCAGAAGACTTTTTCCACGCTGAATGATAGCGGCGGCTGCTCCGGCATCCACCTCGATTTGTCCGCTGACAAACGAATGCAGCGCAATCCATTGCTTGTTCATCTTGATCGCTTTTTGAGGCGTATTGCCGATATACGTTCCATCACCTTTACCCTTCAAAACATCTAAAAACTTCTCCCTTCCACGTCCTGTTCCAATGAATACACTCACACCGAGAGATAGTGCCGTCTTTGCCGCATCGATTTTCGATTTCATGCCGCCAGTACCAAGTTTTGAGCCAGCATCTCCAGCAAGAGAGGCGATTTCTTCCGTAACGGCAGGGAGAAAGTAATACTTTTTCGCGTCCGGATTTTTCTGGGGATTCCGGTCATACAAACCGTTCACATCCGTAAAAATCATGAGCATATCCGCCGAGACGAGCCCGCTTACTAAAGCTGACAGCATGTCATTATCACCAAATGTCAGCTCCTCCAAAGAAATAGAATCGTTTTCATTGATTATAGGAAGAGCGGATCGGTTTAGTAGCTCCGATAAAGTGGCGTAGGCATTGCTGTATTGTTCTTTTCTAGAAAAATCGCTTCTTGTCAACAGAAGCTGTGCGGTAACAATCCCATATTTGCGGAATTCCTCCGTATACGCTTGCATCAACAGGCTTTGCCCGACAGCGGCGGCAGCCTGCTTCCCTTTAATTGTCACAGGTCGGCCGGGATACCCGAGAGCGGAAAAACCTGCGGCGACGGCTCCAGATGTAATCAGTACGATGTCATGTCCTTCCTGCTTCAGTCGTGCCAAGGCGGCAACGTGATCTGAAAGCTGTTCGCCACAGATGCCACCATGATTCGCTGCCAAGGAACTGCTTCCGATTTTTACGACAATACGTTGTTTTTTCACTTTTGTACCCCCTAGTCTAAAATAAAAGTTTTTTTGTAAATTGTGCTGCTTCTTTTTTCAAATGGAGACAAACTATTCTTCTACCACGTGCAATTTGCAGCAAAGAACCTCTCACCAATGATGCCTATCTCGCAATAAAGAACCAAATAAAAAAGACCGCTCCGCCCTTAAAAAAGGACGAAACGGTCATTGTTCCGCGGTACCACCTTCATTGATATAAATCTATATCCGCTTGTCACCTGTAACGCAGGCATACGCCTAAACTTTCGTTTAGGACTCAGGGATAGGTTCGATAATTTCTATACGAGGAATCTTTCAGCCTGCGGATTCCACTCTCTTGCGCAAGAAGACATATGTACTAGTTCCCTTCAACGATTTTCACTTTAATTTTTATCTAGTATGCGATATAACGCATTTTTATGTCAAGAGATATTTTAGAAAATAAGAAAAGATAGTGATACGTTTATATTCTCCAAAATTATTTAAAATGTTATTGAGTGGTATATAACAAAAAATATTAAATTAAAGAAAATGTACTGGTATAGTGCAGAATAAAAATGATTTCTATATATTTTTTGTATTGCAAAAAGTAATGTACTCTCTTAAAATGTTTTTTTATACGAATCTCGATATAGTTTATAATGTTTATTTCTTCTGTACGGAATATTATTATTTTTTTAAAATAATAATTTCAAACCAATAAAATTTATACTAAAAGGAGCAAGAGCGAATTATTATGAACAAACAAATAGGATTCATCGGATGCGGAAACATGGGTATCGCTATGATAGGTGGAATGATTAACAAAAATATAGTTTCTTCGGATAAAATAATTTGTTCAGATGTAAGTGTCATTAATTTAAAAAATGCTAGTGAAAAATATGACATAACTACAACTACTGATAACAATGAAGTAGCTAACAAGGCTGATATTTTAATTTTATCAATCAAACCAGACCTATACTCATCAGTAATTAACCAAATAAAAGAGCAGATAAAAAACGATGTAATAGTCGTAACTATTGCTGCAGGAAAAAGTATTAAAAGTACTGAAAATGCTTTCGGCAGAAAGTTAAAGGTTGTTAGAGTAATGCCTAATACACCTGCTCTTGTTGGAGAAGCAATGTCTGCGTTATGTGCTAATGAAATGGTTACAGAAAAAGATCTAGAAGACATACTAAATATATTTAATAGTTTTGGCCAAACAGAGATAGTAAACGAAAAATTAATGGATGTTGTAACATCTGTAAGTGGTTCTTCTCCAGCATATGTATATATGTTTATAGAAGCCATGGCAGATGCTGCTGTACTAGATGGTATGCCAAGAACTCAAGCATATAAATTCGCAGCTCAAGCTGTATTAGGTTCTGCAAAAATGGTACTTGAAACAGGAATACATCCAGGCGCACTTAAAGATATGGTTTGTTCTCCAGGTGGAACGACAATAGAAGCTGTAGCAACATTAGAGGAAAAAGGCTTAAGAACAGCTATCATTTCAGCTATGAAACGTTGTACTCAAAAATCTGTTGAAATGTCCAGTTTAACTAATAAGTAAGAAACTACGTTTAGAGGTAATATCACATCCATCAATTTAAGCTATTTTAAAATAAGAATCCTGTCATTAATTTCTTATAGGGGTACCGAAACATGGCCATCAAGCTAAGAAATCCTTTTCTCTTCACAACAAAAAAAGAATCTTACTTCTTATAAATAGTTGTAGAGAAAGAAAATTTTTGTTATGAATTATTTTATTTTTTAGACTGATAGGCATGTAGGCTACCCCTATATGTAGTACATACTATTTCTCTAATTCTTTGGTTGTTCAATTGCTCCGGATACATCATAATAACTAAGATCAAGTTCTGTCTGTTCACCAAGAGCAAGTTTCGCAAGTTCAGAACCTAAGTAAGGCCCTGCTGTTAGCCCAGAAGCACCAAGTCCGTTAGCAACTAGTATGCCTTCAAAGTTAGGTAATGCACCAATTACAGGAAGAAATCCGGGTGTAAATGGTCTATATCCGACTCTCGTTTCAAGTACCGTGCTATTTGATAGACCCGGAGCAATCGATAACGCTTTATCGAATACTTCATGTAATCCACCTGCTGTTACTCGGTAATCAAATCCAGTATCATTTTCATGTGTTGCACCTACTACAACACGACCATCTTCAAACGCAAGAATGTACTGGTCATTTGGTGGCATAACAACAGGCCAACTTTCTGTATTTATTTCTGGCATATGGAGATGAACAATTTGCGCTTTTTGGAATGTAACTAAGAAATTAACACCAAGCGGCTGCAATAACTCATTTGCCCAAGCACCAGCAGTTACGATTACTTGATTGGCTAGTAAAGTCTCACCATTTACTTCAATACCAATAACTCGATTATCTTCATGAACTAATGATCCATTTCCCTCGATACATACAGCACCGTGTTTTTTAGCTACATTTACAAGAGACTGACGAAGTGCTCTACCGTTTACACGAGCAGCACCGCTAATATGTACAGCACTATATTCTTCTGATAACGGCGGAAATAAGCTCTTTGTTTCAGAAGGTGATAGACGAGTAATTTCACCGATTTCTGGAGCGTCCTCACGTCGTTTATATGCCCGCTCTTCCATTTGATCTAATTTTTTCTCTTCTGTATGAATACTGATCGCACCTACACGTTTATAACCTGTATCTGTTTCGCCATCCGCTTCTAAATGTTGAATTAAAGAAGCATAGTAATGCGCCCCGCCTTTTGCGATTTGATACCAAGCTTTATTTCGGCGCTGCGAGAGCCAAGGACATACAATTCCCGCCGCTGCATCAGTCGCCTGTCCTAAATCTTGGCGATCAACTAATGTGACACGAGCTCCTGCTTTTGCAAGATGATAGGCAGTAGATGCTCCAAGAATCCCCGCTCCAACTATAATATACGATTTCATTTATAACACCTTTTCCTTTTTATTCTTTTATACGCTCCAGAAATTTGATCTATAAATGATCAAACACACCTTTACCTTTAAGGTAAAGGTGTGTATTCAGTATACTTAAAGTGGAGTTTTTTTCAACTATAAACACTGCTTTTGTTATACAATAAACCAGCGTTATTATAAATTAAGTGCTTATATTTTTTGAAGTCAATTCAAAGTTCAACTTATTCGATGAACGCATATTAAATAGAAAAAATAACATTCCTCCTGCAACGGGCATGACATAAGAAGGAATTAGATTTAATAGAACTCCTGATGCTATCATTGCCATAGGAAGCATCACTTTCGCAATACTAAGAACAATGCTTAGTACCCTACCCCTATATTCATCTGAAATCTCTTTTTGCATAAAATAAGATAGAGGGATATCAATAAGCGCTATGACCACTCCAAACAAGAACATGACAGCACTGTAAAAACAAGTATAAACGATGGAATTCATTTGTAAGCTTTTGAGAATGACGGGGACTCCTAAGATAATCATAAAAATTGATAAAGCAAAACTTAAATATTTCAAAAGAATGGAATAAGAAATCCTTTCTGTGATTTTTTTTACCAATAAAGCCCCTAAGATCATACCCACTGGGAAGGCCCCTTGGATCATACCAAACTCCCTTGAACTTAACTTTAGAACTGTATTAATAATATATGGTAGTGGGATAGTTACAGCGAAGCCGAGAAAGAAATTAATTGAGATTAAGATAATAAACGTGCTCTTAATGCTCTTTCTTTCGAATAAATAGGAACATCCATCCTTTATATCTCTAATCAAATGAATTTTCCCACCTAAATGATCTTCATTTGATTGGTGATTGAAAAGTTTGAAATGAATAAACATCATCGATAATCCAGAAAGGATAAAAGAAATTCCATTTATGATAATAAAAGTTCTAATATCAAAGATTGCAAAAGCAATTCCCCCTAACATCGGGCCCAGAATAGAAGAAACGGAATCAATTATTTTACTAATAGAATTGATATTAATCAACATTTTTTCAGACACGATGTTTGGCTTCGCCGCTTCTAACGCTATCCCAAAAAAAGTAGTAAACACCGTCAAAAAAAAGGTAGTTACATAAATGACGAGTAAGTTCAATTCATATTTCATACATAATATATAAACAGAAACTAACAGAATTCCGTTAAGTAGATCCATTATAACAACTAACGTCTTTTTATTGACCTTATCCGCGATCACTCCAGCAAACGGGTTGATGACAATCATCGGAATAACCCCTAATATAAGGCTAACTGCAAAACTTAACGCCGAACCTGTCAGCTTTAAAACGTATAATCCTAATGCAAAATTATAAATAGCTGTACCAAATATTGACACAGTCTTTCCTGTAGAATAAAGGAATAGGTTTTTTATTTGTTTTTGGTTCTTTTCATTTCTTACACTCATTTGTAATGTATCCATGAATACTCCACCTCGCTTAACTTTTTATATAACAAAGTGTACGCTGCTGGGTGAACCCGACAACAATAGGTGCAATCCATAAATTTTTAATGGAAAATGAAAAAAAGATAGGGTTAACCCTACCTTTTTCCAAAAAATGAATATGAATATATTTCTTCCCCCTGTACAAAGAAATTTTCATACTTTCCACCTCGATCAATATATTTTGAAGTCCTTTCCTCAAGGGGGATATACTCTAAACTATTGATGTTTTCCTTAATTTTTCTAGCTATAAAGTTGTCTCTAAATCTAGCTTCGATTTTGCTTTTGGTGCTAAAATTTTTAAAAGCAATAAATGATCCCAACAAGTAACAATCAGATTTGAATAGGGAAACCACTTCACGAAGCAAAAACTCCTCGTGTTCAAAGCTATAATTACTAGTACCTGAATGATCAATCACGATATCGACAGAGTATTCCTGTATCGGTATATCTAAAAAGTCAGCGCAAATAAAGAGAATGTTTCTTTTGAAACCAGTTCTCTCTAATACACCTTTTAAAAATCGATGCCGCTCTAAGTTGCGATCAATGGCAATATACAAGCAACTTTCCGGTAGGTCCCGAAAAATATTTCGCAGAAAAAAACCAACTCCGGATCCTAACTCAAGTAATACTTTATCGTTTAAGTCTAATTGACCAAGTTTCCTCTTTGACCATTCTCCAACTTTATGGATATTTTCCAAATAAGCTGGATCAGTTACATGAATATATTCAAGAACAAATTCTTCATGATGAGGGCCAGTAGTCGCTTGAAATGAATTACCAACCTTTAAAATGCCTGATTCAACAAGATATTCTTCACCACAATTGCAAATTAACTTTCCCTCCATAATTTGATTTCTATTTATCATTCCATCTTGAAGAATAAGTTTTTCACTACACCTTAAACATTTCAGCATATCGAGTACTTTTAAATCAATCCCCATCACCCAGCTTGAACCTTTAGATTTTGCTGTTAACTCATTTAATTTCGTCTTTAAATTGTCCTTTATTTCTACTAAATTATTTATTTCCTGCTCAACCTGCTTATATTTATCCATAAATAAAGATTGATAGTACGTATCATGTTCATAATCCGTAAATTCACCAAAATTTTTATACAGAAAAAATTTTTTAATCTCGTTTAAACTAAAGCCCATCCTTTTAAATTCTAAAATAATCTCTAAATCATTTTGACAGCGCTCATCAAAAAAATAATGCCCTCCCTTCTTTTCAGGTACAATTAACCCTAAATCCATATAATGCCTAATTGTATCAATACTCAATTTATTTACTTCTCCAAATTTACCAATCCTCACTATATCACTACCCGTACATATTATTTATTCATGAGTCCTTCTTTTCTTACACAAAACCACTTTTATATCTACTATACTTTTTCTATTAAACTAGACGGTTTTCGAAATTTTGTCACTTGCTCAAAAGCATAACCAATCTTAATTAAAGTTCCCTCGCTAAAAGCCGTTCCAGCAAAAGTAATACCAAATGGTCGCCCATTCTCCATATATCCTGCTGGCAAAGCAATTGATGGATAACCTGCTTTTGCAGAAAGAGTGGATCCTATATAAGAAGGAAATAAGATTGCATCTAGATTATATTTTTGAATTGCAAAGTCTATCCCTTCATTCTGTGAATAATAAAGGTCCTCTAATTTTGCCATTAAATATTCAGAGTTACTTAATGTATTTGGTAAAGACGCTCTATATTCAAGCATATTCTGTCCATATTTTAATGTTTTATCAGCATGTTTACTATTAAATTCTAATAACTCACGATCATTATGAACAGGAGCATGTGCTGGCAGTTGATAAAGATAGTTTCCTAAACTATGTTTTATCTCATGAGTTGGCACTTCATAACTCCATTTCCTATGAAAAGAAGGGATTTCAATATTCTCTATTACTTCAGCTCCCGCTTCCTTTAAGACTTGAATTACTTTATAAAATAACGATTCATCAAATTCACCCGGTAGAAAATTCTCTTCAGAAAATTGCTGGAACACACCAATGCGAGCTCCCTTTAATCCATTCTTATCTAAACATGCAGTATAATCTTGTACACTATTTCCTTCGCAGCAATAAGTGGCCGGATCTAGTCCGTCTTGACCACTTAATACACCCAATAAAAGAGCAGCATCTTCTACGGTTCGAGAAATCGGCCCTGCAGTATCTTGTGAATAAGTAAATGGAATAATTCCTGATCTACTAATCAGTCCAACAGTTGGTTTAATACCAACTACAGAATTTTGTATCGCTGGACTTAAGATAGACGCATCTGTCTCTGTACCAACTGATAATACTGTAAAGTTTGCAGCAACTGCAGCAGCGGAACCGGAACTGGATCCACCTACAAAAAATTCTCCAGGACCATAAGGATTAAGAGTCTGTCCTCCTCTTGCACTATACCCAGCCCACATTTTTAGCGACATTCCATTTGCTAATTCTGTCATATTTGTTTTACCGAGAATAATAGCTCCTGCGTCCCGAAGCTTTTTAACTAGAAACGCATCTTTTTGACTCACATGGTTTTCTAAAGCAAGTGTACCAGCACTTGTATGCATTTTATCTCCTGTTTCTATATTGTCTTTTAGTAAAACAGGAATCCCATGAAGAGGCCCTCGTTTTCCCTTTTTCTTTCGTTCATGATCTAATGATTCAGCAAGAAAAATTGCATCAGGATTCATTTCAAGTATAGCGTTTATATTAGGTCCAGCTTTATCATACTTGGCAATCCGGTATAAATAATACATAACAAGCTCTCTTGATGTGAACTTACCATTTTCCATTGCTTCTTGAATCATTGTAATTGTTTGTTCTTCTACATCTATATTATGTAAATGAAATTCCATATAATAAACCCCTTTGTTGAATTGTGAAACATAACTTATGTTCGTTATCAAATATGAAATTTCCTCTTTTCCATAAAGATGCTATAAAAAGTATACTTCTTGTATTTCCCGTTCTTTTTAGCCCTATCTATGTACAAATCCGCATTTTATAGTTATATTATGGTTATTGAGTTGTTACGAAAATATAAATATCGCTTCATTTTATATCCATAAACTGTATAGAAATCCATTTGTCATAATGAATTTTATTCGGAAGGAGGTTTGCAGTTTATACGTGAGGATATAAAAGCCAGTTTTTCTTTACTTGAAACCACTGGTAAACATATAGGAGGCGAAATGATGTTTCGTACAATTTCAAACTTTATGAGAGTGACTGAGATCAGAAGGAAAATCCTTTTTACTTTAGCAATGTTAATTGTTTTTCGGATTGGCACATTCATTCCAGTTCCTCATACTAATGCCGAGGTATTAAAAGTACAAGATCAAACAAATATTTTAGGAATGCTCAATGTATTTGGCGGAGGTGCCTTAAAAAACTTTTCCATTTTCGCAGTTGGCATCACACCATATATTACAGCTTCCATCATCGTGCAGTTATTACAGATGGATGTCGTTCCTAAATTTGCAGAGTGGGCAAAGCAAGGTGAAATGGGCCGTAAAAAATCAGCTCAATTTACCCGCTACTTTACAATTGTTCTTGCATTCATTCAGTCAATAGGAATGTCTATTGGCTTTAACAATATGGCAGGTGGACAATTAATAACTGATCCAGGTTGGAAAACTTATTTATTAATTGCTACCGTATTAACTGCTGGTACTGCGTTTTTAATGTGGTTAGGTGAACAAATTACTGCAAATGGAGTAGGTAACGGAATTTCAATTATTATTTTTGCAGGCCTTGTGGCAGGAATTCCAAGTATTATGAATCAAATATACCTACAACAAATTCATAATGCTGGAGATCAACTCTTTATGCATATTATAAAAATTGCATTAATTATTTTAGTCATTTTAGCAATCATCGTTGGTGTCATTTATGTTCAGCAAGCAAATCGGAAAATTCCTATTCAATATGCGAAAGCTTCTTCTGGAAACAATCCGTATCAAGGAGCAAAAAATACACACTTACCTCTTAAGGTAAATAGTGCAGGTGTAATTCCCGTTATCTTTGCCTCAGCATTTTTAATGACGCCGCGGACAATTGCACAGCTATTTCCAAACTCTGCAGTGTCCAAATGGATTAATACAAACTTGGATTTTACACATCCAATTGGAATGTTTCTATATGTTGGATTCATTATTGCTTTTACATACTTTTATGCCTTTATTCAAGTAAATCCTGAACAAATGGCTGAAAACTTGAAAAAGCAAAATGGATATGTTCCAGGTATCCGCCCAGGGAAAATGACAGAAAAATACGTAACAAAAATCTTATATCGCTTAACTTTTATTGGGGCAATTTTTTTAGGAACTATTTCTATTTTACCAATTATATTTACAAAAGTTTCTGATTTACCCGCTTCTGCGCAAATCGGTGGGACAAGTTTACTCATCATTGTTGGTGTCGCGTTAGAAACAATGAAAACGCTAGAAAGCCAGCTCGTGAAACGTCACTACAAAGGATTTATAAAGAAAGTGAATTAACGTTTTATACATAAACCTCTCATGTATCAATGTTTTAATGATACGTGAGAGGCTTTTTTAATACGTATGAATTAGATTTTTTTTATAATAATTCTTACATCTCTTTTTTCAATAACTTCCCTTGTCTCCAATACACCGCAAGTATAGAGCGATTCGCCATAAAAACACCAATCAAAATGAAACAAGCTCCTATTCCCATTTCTGGTTTAATTGGTTCACCTAAAAATATATATCCTGTTATAACAGCAATTAATGGTGAAACATAAAGCCAAGTAGATGGAAATACAGGGTTTGTTTTGGATAATAGCCAATAGTATAATCCATGACCACCAATCGATCCTATAAATATTAAATACAGAATAGGCCATTGAACGCTCCATGAAGTTAAGACAGATAGGTTTGGCTGCTCTACTAAGAGAGAAAAAACAATTAATAATAAACCTCCATAAAACATTTGAATTCCATTAATTAAAAACGGTGAGACATTTGGTAAATCTGATAAAATTTCCTTTGAACGAATCGTACCCATTCCGTAGAAAAATTCTCCTACTAATATAACAAGGCAAGCAACACTCCACATATAAGAAAATTGCTGCTGCAACCCCGGTAAAGAAATACACACTACTCCTATAAGAGCAAGTATAAGGGCAAAAAGTTGTTCCCTTCTCAATTTCATTTTCGTTCGTTTCGCTTGAAGCAATAAAATCATCATTGGACCTGTAGCGGAAAGAACAGCCGCTAATCCCGATGAGATATACTGCTCTGCCCAATATAAAGTTGCAAATGTCATAAATGTAAGACAAAAGCCAGCAAATATAATTCTTTTTGTTAAAAGGTATGGTATGATTTGTTTCCGTTTCACGATAAAAAACATGATAACAATTATACCTGCGAAAAAGAAACGAATCCCTGCTGAAAAAAGCGGCGGAGCCCCTGCTGCGATTCCTATTTTAATCGTTAAAAATGTCGTCCCAAAAATAATACAAATAAGAAGATAATTTAAAATAACCATAACGCTTCCTCCCTTTCATTGTTGAAATGAGTATAGAGGAAACGGTGTATAACAGTACATCAAGCTATATAACAGTTATATGAATTTTCTGTTGATAATAAAGTTTTTTTCAGTTTAAATGAAAATAAAAAGAAGATTAGGTGAGATAATGAAGATTGTACTCCGAAAAGAATCTAATATACCGTTCTACCAGCAAATATACGAACAAATCGTTCAGCGTATTCAAGGTGGAATGTCAGCGGATGGAGACGCTCTCCCTTCTCTACGTATTATGGCAGACGATTTAAAAATAAGTGTATTAACAGTTCGTAAAGCATACAAACAGCTTGAGACAAAAGGTTATGTATACATACAGCCAGGAAAAGGGGTTTACATAAGAGGAAAAAGAAATACTTCCCTAAACATACAGAATCCTTATGAATGGCAACATATGAAAGCTGTTAATGTGATTAGGTCTCAATATATTATCAATCGCCACAAAAAGTATTATGATTTTTCACAGGCCATTCTCTACCCACGTCTTTTACCTAATCCGTTTCTATCAAGCGAAATGCAAAAAATATTAGACAAAGACAAAATGATGTTAGCTACATACGGGCCTGTACAAGGTGATGAAGAGCTTCGCATGGAAATCTGCAAATATTTAAAAGACTATCAAGGATTAACAGCTGATCCTGCTCATTTATTAATTACAAGTGGTGCCCAGCAAGGGATTGACTTAATCGCTCAAACGTTATTAAAGCCTGGAGACACAGTAATAGTAGAGAGTCCATGTTACGGTGCTGCCATTGATGTGTTTGTTAACAAAGGAATTCATGTTATTCCCGTTGGGCTTGATGAACAAGGCATTCGTGCTGATTTAGTAGATGAGGTGTGTCAAAAGAATAATCCAGTTTTGTTATACGTGAATCCTGCTTTTCATAATCCTACTGGAACATTAATGAGTGAACGAAGAAGAAAAGAGCTTATAGAACTAGCAGAATTTTATCATTTTTTTATTATTGAAGATGACTCTTTTGGTGAGATCTATTTTAATAATATTGAGCTTCCGGCTCCTATTAAACATTTTGATAAGAACGGTCATGTCATTTATTTAAAAGGATTCAGTAAAACGTTAGCACCAGGGCTTCGTATTGCAGCCTTAGTCGCAGAAGGACCTGTATTTGATTGGTTATATGCTGCGAAAGCATTAATGGATATAGGTAGTCCACTAATAACGCAAAAAGCCATTCTACCTTTTTTGCGGACAGAAAGAATGAAGAATCATTTAGAAAAACTACGAACTGCCTTACAAATGCGTCGGGATGCTACGATAGAAACACTTGCACCCTTAACAGATATACTTCATTTTCAAATACCACAAGGTGGCTTTAACTTATGGATTTCCCTTCCGGACTCAATGAATTCATTTGCATTACTAAAAAAAGCAAATGAATTTGACGTTTCTTTTTTACCAGGAACAGCTTGCTTTGTTCACGAGTCCAAACACGAGTATATGCGTATCAGCTATTCTATGCTAAAAGATCAAGATTTAATTGTTGGATTACAAAAGCTACGTGAGATCATTTTCGATTTTCAAAAATAGGCATAATTATATTTCTTATTCTTTAGAAATGTATTGATGCAGTACATTTTCTAACACCTCACGAGTAACCGGTTGAGCTTGAGCAGTTAATTGATATCCGATACGACCATTTGGCTCTGCAGTTACTTGCTGTAACGTTTGAATATCATGAATTCCCTGTACTCTTAGATGCATAAATAATTGCTGTTCTGTCATTTTGGCACGTTTTAAATTGTTCTTTAAAAGTTCTCCATCTTTAATAAGAACGATATTATCACCATTTAGAAATTGCTCCACCTTTCGTGATTTCATTTCTAAATAATGAATTATAAGTAAAATCCCAGAAAATATACATGTAGCGAGTATAGTTGGTCCTATTTTCTTATTTAACACTGGTTCTACAATAATTCGCCCAATAGATACAACGATAATAATTTCAGCTCTCGTCATTTGACTAAGAGTTTTACTCCCCGTTAGCTTCAAACCGAGGATACCTGTAACGATTAGTATGATACTTTCGAAAACAATATTCATCTACAGTCCATTCCTTTAATGGCAATTTATGCATAGTATTGTCATTAATGAAATTCTTTAAAGACGTTTCACGTTTGTTTATGAAAATATAGTCCTCAAATTAGCTCTAATCATATTTGCCATATGAAAAAGAGTATGTTCAAAACAAATCGTTTCAAACATACTCTTTTTCATTTAGAAGGAAATTATCTTATTCCTCTTGTTTATTCAATTTTGTTTCAACAATCTTTAATCCACTGTTGTCTCCATTTTCAACCACATGTTTCAGAATAGATAATCTATTATTCCAAAATTGTTCGTAAAACGAAAGCCATTGCTTTAATTCTTGTAAAGGTTCCGGCTGCAGCTGATAAATTTTTTCCCTTCCCACCTTTTTTCCACTCACTAGCTTTGCTTCTGAAAGAATGTGAAGATGTTTTGTAACAGCTGTACGACTAATTGGAAAATGAGATGTTATTTCTGAAATAGGCAATTCTTTTTCTGCCAGTAATCGAAGTACCTCTCTGCGAGTTGGATCAGCAATCGCTTGGAATACATCATATGTTTCTGCTGATGGAGACACTTAGCCTTCAATAACCTTTTTAAGTTTTTCGTTGACAATACCCATCCAACCATATGCCATTTTATCGCGAACAATAGCACTTTTCTCGTTCGCTTTCGGAAGAATAAAGTCAGGGTCTTTCCAACCGCCATGAATTAATGTAAATTCTGTTTTATCTCCTAAATCTTTCAAAATAAAAGAAACAATCCAACCGTCTGTATCCCACGCAAAAGAAAGGTGATGAGGAGCATCTATTTCTAATACTTTACATGGAGATGGCCCAAAAGGAGATTGTATATGAAATTCATGCCCTACTTCTAGTTGAAAATCATTTGGCATAAACCATAATGCAATACCTTCCGCAGTTGATACTGTATCCCATACTTTTTGAATAGGTGCTTCTAGCACGATAGTTTGTTTAATATCTTGTAACGTATTCATATTACTTTTCCTTCTTTCCTAATTTTAAAATACAACCTTTTGGTTTCACTTCCATAGAATATAACACCTTTTGGTTTCATGTCAATATTAATTAACCTTTTAGCGATCATTTGAATATTGAAGACGACTAAAATAAATAAAAAACCCGTATGATTACGAGTTTTTATCTATTCTTTCCTAAATCAATGGAAATTCTTTATAAAGTATGTTGTACATGTTCTTCAAAATATTTTCCCCAATCAGGCTGTCTTCCATCTATATCTTTGAACTTATATTCTCTTGCTAATTCCCACGAACTAAGCGCTTTTCCTGTTTTCTTATGAACATTAGGATCACTCGCTAAAGCAGCAATTGCTCTTCCGATAAAAAATGGTGTTTCTGATGCAATGAAATGCGGATCTTTTTTTGCTCCTTCTTGCCAGTTTTCTTCTGTCACACCGAATATATCTAACATAGCTTCAGAACGTAAAAATCCTGGACTGACTGCAACAGATGTTATGTTGTAGGGAACTAAGTCTCTTGCCATTGCCTGGGCTAAATGAATTGTTGAAATTTTAGCGAGGCTATAAAACATATTCCCTCGATATTCGTAATCAACACCATCTGTAATTTCAATAACGAGCCCTTTCTTATTTTTCACCATAAGCGGAACACCGTAATGACTTGTTATTATATGAGAATGTACAGCTGTTGTTTGCATTTGGATTCCATTATTTAAATTATGTTCCCAAAATGGTACATTCCATTCTGTCAGCGGATCGCTTCCCCATACATCATTCACTAAAATATCTAACTGTCCATTCTGCTCTATTTCAATCTTCGCAAATAAAGCTGCAACATCTTCTTTCACAGTATGATCAACGCGAACTGCAATTCCTTTTCCACCATGCTTCGTTACAAGTTCAGCCGTTTCTTCAATTGTCTCTGTTCTTCCTATTGATGATAAATTTCCTTTTGTACTTCTTCCTGTCACATATACAGTAGCACCGGCTTCACCAAGCATCATCGCAATACCACGTCCGGCACCACGTGTTCCACCAGCCACTACTGCAATTTTTCCTTGTAATGGTTTCATGTGTTTCTCCTCTGCCATAATATTAGTTATATTTCATTTCAAGAAACGAACATCTTTCCTCTTTATTTTGCCATCTAAATTTCACAAAAACTACCTCAATTTCAATTTTTATTCCTTAACGTAACATCTTCCTAATTATACAAATGAAAATGTGGTAATATTTGTATATACCCCAAAAAAGCCATCATTTCTGGAAGGAGAAGGTGATGTAATGAGATGGAAAGTACGACGAGATCGAGGATATTGGTATATGATAATTGGAACCATTCTGTTATGTAATACACTTCTTTCTCTTCCACTTTTACTAGATAAAACATTGAATTCTGTGGATTGGTTCATCATTCCCAGTATCATTTTAATATTTGATTTATTTATGTTATGGATTATTTTTGGGATTCGCTATGAATTACGAGAAAAGAGTTTATATGCAAGGTGCGGTCCTTTTTGGTGCAATGTTCCCTATGAAAATATTACAAGGGTTCATCCAACTGATGATATGCTTATGGGGTTTCGCCCAGCAGCTGCATTTCACGGTGTAGAAATTCACTATCCAAATGCTACATTCGGCAGTGTCAAACTATCACCAGAAAACGAAGAATTGTTCATACAAACTTTAATTGCTAAGTGTCCTCATTTACAAAATAGTGAAATGAAACATCTCTAGTTCAACAAGTAGTTACTCTTACGACACAGGAGGAAGTATATCTTTATGGGAAATTATTTTTTTCTAACTGGAAAACCTAGGGTCGGTAAAACTACAGCTCTTAAGAAAATAATAAATGAAATTGGAGTAGAAAACTTTAGTGGATTTTATACAGAGGAGATTGTCGAGAACTCTAATAGAACTGGTTTTAGAATTATCTCTCTTACTGGGGAAGAAGCAGTAATTGCAGATGTTAATTCTAAAAGTGATATTAGAGTAGGCAGATATGGCATAAACGTTTCTAAATTTGAAAGGATAGCTATTCAATCTATTCAAAATAACGCAAAGAAGATTATAGTGATAGATGAGATTGGTCCTATGCAAATCGCATCTTCTAAATTTCTATCTACTATCAATCCATTCATGAGAAATTCTCAAACTGTGTTAGGAACAATATACTATGATTCTCATCCTAAAATAGATGAAATAAAGGCTAATAGTGAAATGGAAATTTATGAATTAACGCAGGAAAATTATAATGATGTGCTTACTAAAATGATATATGAAATACGAAAGACAAGCCTTTTTCAGCCTAAGTAAGCAGTTAAAAATTATTGATATATAAAATATTAATTATGAATCTATATATTTTTAATTCTTGACTTACAATATAAATCATGATTATAATAACTCATATTAATTTCATAGCATTCGGATGAACCATACAGGAGAAGATCCTTTGATCTACCGATGGGGCAAAAAGCTGGTCGGACAGCTTTGAAACTCTCAGGTCTTGTATTCAAGTAGAACTGTATGGGGACGAATCTCTGGAGAGACTCCCTCCTATTGCATAGCAAAAAGGAGGAAACAGAGCACCGAAGGAGCAAATCCACCATTACAGTGGATAATCTCTCAGGTAAAAGGACAGAGACAAGCGACAGAAAATACCGATTCCCGAATCGGTTTATTTTTCTATTCCTTGTATCTCCAGAGACCATTTCGTTTATATGAAATGGTTTTTTATTTTTTTGTAAAGGAGAATAGAGATGGAAACAGTAAGTCAAGTATTGGAAGTAATTAATCATTATGTATGGGGGCTGCCTACACTCGTACTGCTTGTTGGAACAGGAATCCTCCTTACGGTACGCCTGCGAGGCTTGCAATTTGTTAAACTATTATATGCACATAAGCTAGCATTCGGAAAATCAGAGGACAAATCTTCTAAAGGGGATATTAGTCATTTCCAAGCATTGATGACTGCGATGTCAGCCACTATTGGTATGGGGAATATCGCAGGCGTTGCAACAGCAGTATCTATCGGGGGACCTGGCGCAATATTTTGGATGTGGATTACCGCTTTGTTTGGAATGGCAACAAAATATTCAGAAGCTATCCTCGCGGTAAAGTATCGCATTCATGGAGCTAACGGTGAATACTCTGGTGGCCCAATGTATTACTTAGAACGCGGGTTAGACAAGAAATGGCTCGCTATATTATTTGCTATTTTCGGGACAACAGCTTCATTTGGAATCGGAAATATGGTGCAGTCCAACTCTGTTGCTCAGGCCATGAAAATTAATTTTTCCGTATCGCCTTTCGTGACTGGAATTGTAATGGCGCTTTTCATCGCAATAGTCATTTTAGGCGGCGTTAAAAAAATAGGAAAAGTAACAGGTTACTTTGTTCCGATTAAAGCTTTCTTTTATATACTTGCTGGACTTATTATTATTTTTTATCATATAGATCAAATTCCAGAAGCATTTCAGCTCATCTTTTCAGGTGCTTTTAACGGCACTGCAGCTGCTGGCGGTTTTGCCGGAGCAACAGTTGCTTCAGCTATTCAAATCGGGATGGCACGAGGTGTATTTGCAAACGAAGCGGGACTTGGAAGTGCACCAATTGCAGCAGCAGCAGCGAAGACTGATTCCCCCGCTAAACAGGCACTCGTATCTATGACAGGAACGTTCCTTGATACATTTGTCGTATGCACAATCACTGGTTTAGTACTCATTACAACAGGTGCTTGGAATTCTGGGAAAACAGGCGTTGAAGCGACGACCTTTGCATTCCAAACTGTATTTGGAAATGCCGGAAGTATGATTCTTGGCATTGCAATTATTTTATTTGCTTACTCAACAATGTTAGGGTGGTCATACTATGGAGAGAAATGTGTTGAATATCTATTTGGCCGTAATGCCGTTCGATACTACCGTTTCATTTTTGTTGGTATGGTCGCGTTTGGAGCAAATTTAAAACTAGGACTTGTTTGGACATTTTCTGATATCGCTAACGGACTAATGGCAATCCCAAATTTAATTGGTCTTATTGGATTAAGTGGAATCGTTGTTACAGAAACAAAGCGCTTTTTACAAACAGAAAAATCAAAGGATTCAAACAATCAGATTGCAAGTTAATCTAATTGAAAAGGCTGTAGAGTGCTTATTCTGTCACTATATAGCCTTTTCTTATTTGAACCATACTTTATTTACATGTCATCTAGAATCAAGACCAAATATTTTAAAAGTGTAGCGTAGGATTTTCCTAGCAGGTATAGAAATTATAATGTAATTAAAAGGAACAATCACCTCATAAATTAATACCACCACAACATACCCAAAGACTCAATTCTTATTTACATAGATCAAAAAAAAAGAAAATAAAATTAGGAGGCGTATAATGACACAGCTTGATTCATTACATCCAATTGTAGAAAAGATAATCAACAATATCGAAAAAGTAATGGTCGGAAAACGCAAAGAAACGATTCTGACCTTGACAGCTCTTTTAGCTGAAGGTCATGTACTATTAGAAGATGTTCCAGGTGTTGGAAAAACAATGTTAGTACGCACCCTTGCTAAGTCAATTGATGCCGATTACAAACGAATTCAATTCACACCTGATTTACTCCCATCAGATGTGACAGGTGTTTCTATTTATAATCCGAAAGAGCTGCAATTTGAGTTCATGCCAGGACCCATTATGGGAAATTTCGTGCTTGCCGATGAAATTAATCGTACATCACCAAAGACACAATCCGCCTTACTTGAATGTATGGAGGAAGGCAATGTCACAATAGATGGAATGACCCACCCGTTACCAAAGCCGTTTTTTGTAATGGCCACACAAAATCCAATTGAATATGAGGGAACCTACCCTTTGCCCGAAGCTCAACTCGACCGCTTCTTACTGAAAATGAAAATGGGCTATCCTACACCAGAAGAAGAATTCGAAGTTTTAAATCGGATGGAAAAAATAAATCCACTTTCCTGTTTACAGGCTATTATTACAATAGAAGAATTACTAAAATTACAACAAAGCGTACGAAAAATATATATAGAAAAAGATATCAAGCACTACATCATAAAGCTCGTCAATCAAACTCGATCATATAATTCTATACAGTTAGGTGCAAGTCCACGTGGCTCTATCGCCTTAATGAAAGCTTCTCAGGCTTACGCGCTCATTCATGACAGGGATTATGTAATTCCAGATGATGTTAAATTTTTGGCCCCTTATGTTTTAGCTCATAGACTTATTCTAAAAATGGAAGCAAAATTTGAAGGGATTACAGGAGAAAAAGTCATCACAAAAATCGTCGCACGAACTTCAGTGCCGATTCAACGGACGATAAATCCTTGATGAAACAGCTACTACGAGTAGTTTATAACATCGGAAAGTTAATGCTAATCCCTTTACTTCTTGTCTTAACATTTTTATATGCCATGATGCATGGAGGGTTTGTAAGTTGGTTTTTATTTTACAGCATTACTCCTTTTACCTGTTACTCACTACTCCTTCCCTTTTACGCCTTGCGAGATGCTAAAGTAAGACGGCTAACAAATGAGAAAGAATACATGGCTGGAGAACAATTTCGAAGCACTATTATAATAGAAAGAAAAATTCCCTTTCCCTTACTTTATTTAATAATAGAAGATGAACTTCCTCCACAATTTAAAAATTGCAAACAAGCAAAGGCTGCCAAAGTAATATTATTTCCAGGATTTAAACGAAATATTTCGTATCAATATGTAATTAACACTATACCTAGAGGAGAACACACTTTTTCAAATGTACGTGTAAAAAGTAGCGATATATTCGGTATTATTGAAAAAGATATCAGGTTTTCAGTTCCTAATACATTTTTAATCTATCCTCAATATGTAGATATAAATTACCGAAAATTAGAAAATCATTTCGAACAAGGAGCGCTCTCAGCAAACATAAATTTAACAAAAGATTCTACAATCTCAGTTAGTGTCCGGCAATATAAACCTGGCGATCGCTTTTCATGGATCGATTGGAAAGCAACCGCTCGCAAAAATAATATTATGACGAAAGAATTTGAACAGCAGCGTAGTCAAGATGTGATGATCTTTATGGATAGAACTCCATCTCCCCTATTCGAGTCGAATGTTACGTTTACAGCCTCTCTTGTCAAGGCTATCTTTAAACAGAATTCACCTGCGTCATTCGTATCTGTCGGAAAAGAACGGACTGTTTTCCCTTTGCACAACGGAGATATGCAGCTGCAACAAATCTTTCGTCATTTAGCAAAGGTGCAAGCAGATAGTATATTCCCGCTCTCTCAAACTGTAGAAATGGAATTAAGAAAAATGTATCACCCAGTAACAGTTATACTCATAACAAGTGACCTTTCTCCTGACATTCTAAAAGCAGCTGAAGGATTAGTACTGAAAAATAGAAAGCTGATAGTATTTGTTGTGAAAGAAAAAGCAAACCAATTCTCAAATCGCGAGCTGAGCATATTAGAAGCACTACAAAAGCGAAAAATATTTGTAAAAGTAGTTTATGAGAATCGTTATACAAATGTATTTTTTGATTGAGGTGAGCAAATGATGACACTACATACAAAAAATCAACGGGATATAAGTAGGTTCCTCATGTATTTATGTGGATTTCTTATGTTACTAGAATGGTTAAGACCGCTTATAAGTGTTACGAATATGGAGAGATTAGATATTTTTACAGCATTTATAGGGTTGTGCTTCTTTCTCTCCTTTTTGCAAACAAAATGGAAAATCCCTATAAAAATTGCAGTTATTTTATTCATTATTCATTCTCTATATTACAAAGGTACTTTTATTAATCCATCTTGGATAATAACATTCTTTTCTGATATTTTCCGAAATATCACTTTTCTCTTTCAAACAAATTGGCAAGGTCTTTCCACAGCTTTTCGTACCTTTTCATTTTTGCTGTTGCTCTGGTTTTTATGTTCACTCATCTCTTACTGGGTGATTCGTCAAAAACATAGACTATTATTTCTTATATTGACCATTATTTATATCACGACTTTTCATAACTTACACTTATACAACGCCACTCATGCAATTATTCGCACCGTTGTCATAGGCTTTTTTATGCTTAATCTTCTTCATCTCGAACAAATAAAAGCGACTGAGCACTTACGACAACATTCCAAACTGATATCAAAATTACATATACCAATTGCGATATGCATTGTATTATCGGTAGTCATCGCATATTTTGCTCCAAAGTTTGGCCCTCAATGGCAACATCCCATCACTTTTTTTAAATTCGATACATCTGCAACAAGTAAGAAAGCCGAAGTTTCAAAAATCGGATACAGTGTAGATGACTCTCAACTAGGTGGCCCTTTTAAACCAGATAATACAATTGTTTTCACAGCACAAACGCAAAATAGTCAATATTGGAGGGTAGAAACAAAAGACTTTTATACCGGAAAAGGTTGGGAAGTTTCTGAGGAGCCAAAAAAAAGTTATTTTAAGAATAAAAACAATATAGTGAAGTGGTATGAATCGAATACAAAAACAAGTACAGCCGTAGCAACAATTCATATGCAAAAAAGTTATCCTCATCTTATTTATCCTGAAGGATTAGTATCAGTTGAAACTCTTTCTGATGTATCATTCAGCGTTGATCCGTTTTCAGAAAAAATTTATACGATGAAAGAAAGCTCCTCTACTTCGTTAAAAGAATATAAAGTGACTTATGAAATTCCTCAGTTTTCCATAGAAAACTTAAAAGCTGTAAAAACGGGTGAGTGGATGGAAACGAGTCCTTATTTTATAACAAAGTATACACAGCTTCCCGGATCATTACCACAACGAGTAAAAGACTTGGCGATACATCTTACAAAGGATAAAATCACTCGATATGATAAAGTAATAGCTATCGAAAGCTACTTCGCAGACAATTCTTTTATCTATGAAACAGAGCATGTTGTAGTACCTGCCAAAAAACAAGATTATGTAGATCAATTCATTTTCGATACGAAAAGCGGCTACTGTAATAATTTTTCAACGTCCATGATTGTATTACTTCGTTCTGTTGGTATTCCCGCTCGTTGGGTAAAAGGTTATACCGAAGGCACTCTAGACAATACATTCGTTAATTTAGAAGGTGATAGCGTCTATAAAATTACTAATAATGAGGCACATTCATGGGTGGAAGTTTATTTTCCAGGATACGGTTGGGTTCCGTTCGAACCAACAAAAGGATTCAGCAACACGTATAACTTTATAAATGACTCTCCGGCTTCTGGCTCACAAAATAGTGAAGTGATTAATCCTAACAACGATCAAATACAACAGCGAAATAATGAAGCCAAGCTCAAAAATTTAATAGAAAATACCGAAGAAGTCTCAACTAAGAAGATTACGAATTCCAAAAAAGAATTTTCTTGGTGGTACTTATTCCTCTCTATAATATCAATGATTGTACTTGGCTACATTCTCTTTACTACTAGAATGAAGTGGCTTACATTTTTCATAATCCTCCACTATAAATACCGAAAAGGTAATGCTGTTTATCCAAAGGCTTACAATGCACTCTTAAAACAATTTGCAAGAATAGGCATTCCCCGCAATGAAAGCCAAACATTACGAGAGTACGCACTCCGTATAGATACATTTTACAATTCGACTGATATGCAACAACTTACTCTTAGTTATGAGAATACTATGTATCAAAAAGGTCAGGCCGCATCAGAATGGAAAAAATCCGTACAATTATGGGAACAACTTATGAAAAAAGCAACTTCTCCGCCTAAATCAAATGACTTCGATACAGTGATTTAATTTTGATAAAGCAAATAAAAAAAGTTTACTCGTTATTAACAGATTTTCATATACTGTTAGATGCTTGTTTACTTTTTCTCCTAATCGAGTTAAGAAAGAAGGAATTCTTTTCTTTGCTCTTGAAGAGAAATATATTCATTTGATTACGTCTAAGAATCAGATGACTCGTTTTTGTAACATGAACGGTCATGGGATTGTACGGTAAAGAAGAGTATAAATGCCATATTATTCACTAGTTATACTGACAAGGAGGAAACTAATGAAAAAAATCAATATTGGCGATTTTAACTCGCCGGAAACTATGCGTAATCCGATTATGTTCTATAAAAACCTCATCGAGCAACAAGAGCGTCTCTTTTACCTTGATGACTTTTATGGTATGGGAGGGGCATGGTTCGCATTGCACTATGATGATGTTGTTACCATACTGAAAGACCCCCGTTTTATCAAAGATTTGCGGAAATTCACACCGCCCCATGATAAGCAGAAATCCATTGAGAAGAATACATCTGTGGATAAACTGTTTGAATGGATGATGAATATGCCGAATATGCTTACGGTAGACCCTCCTGATCATACGCGCCTACGTCGGCTAGTCTCCAAAGCCTTTACACCGCGTATAATCGAGAATCTTCGTCCCCGTATTCAGCAAATTGCCGACGAATTGTTGGCTGCTGTACAGGAACAAGGAAAGATGGATATTATTGCGGATTTCGCTTACCCACTACCCCTTATTGTCATTTCAGAGATGCTTGGGATTCCCGCAGCTGATCGAAACCAGTTTCGCGAATGGACACAAGAACTCATGAACGCCGCTCTGGATCCTCGTCAGGTGACTGCAGTTACTGCAACACTTGAAAAGTTTATTCATTACATCGAAGTATTGCTGAACGAAAAGCGCCTAAATCCTGATGATGATTTGATGAGCGCACTAGTTCAAGCGCAAGAGCAAGAAGACAAATTAAGTAAGAACGAGCTTCTTTCGACAATCTGGCTGCTCATTATCGCCGGACATGAAACGACAGTCAATCTAATCGGTAATGGCGTACTGGCGTTGCTTCAACATCCCGAACAAATGAATTTACTGCGGCACGATCCTTCCCTGCTCCCTTCCGCAGTCGACGAACTATTGCGCTATGCTGGTCCAATTATGATTGGTAATCGTTTTGCTGGTGAAGATATGACAATGCATGGAAAAAAGATTCGCAAAGGCGAATTAGTTCTGTTCTCTCTGACTGCCGCAAATATTGATCCACAGAAATTCCCTTCTCCAGAGACATTGAATATTACACGGGAGGAAAATAATCATTTAGCATTTGGCACTGGTATCCATCACTGTTTGGGAGCTCCACTAGCACGTCTAGAAGGACAAATCGCATTTGGCACATTGTTACAGCGGTTTCCTAATCTTCGCCTAGCAATCGAACCGGAACAACTGATTTATAACTATAGCAAATTCCGTTCTCTTGCAAATCTACCAGTGGTTTTCTAACCTGTGATGCGACGTTAGTACCCATGCTGGTCCAATTATTTGTTGGTTTATTATTTAGGGTCTTATCTTATTCCAATGATTTTTATAGTATTCATTTGGGGAATCGTACATTCCGACAGTTTAATTATTGGTCAAACATAGTTAATAAGTGAAGCAAAAGAAGCTCCGGAATTTGGCAATAGCTTATTCGTCTCGTTTTCCAACCTTGGAATTACTTTAGGAACCTCTATTGGCGGCTGGTTCATTTCTCAACTAGGCATTCACCAGCTTATCTGGAGCGGATTTACATTTACACTGCTTTCGTTTTTATTGATCATCATAAAACTAAAATTTTTCAAATCTAGTAGCCAAGCTGTTGCTTTGAAATAAAGTTTGATCAAAATTATCTTACAAACACGTATTTTACAGTAAATTAAAAGGATTCATTTTGGATATAGTTTAGTCAAAATGAATCCTTTCTTCTAAATAATCTTTCAGTTTTATAAAAAAGTTTAATCAAAACTCATTTCGACGTCTTTGATTTAAGAGATCAAGCATCTCATCTTTTTTATAAACGTTGTAACTTTATTTTAAAGCTACAACAAGCACATGAATTTTTGTAAACAAATTGGTTATGAAAATACAAATCAACAACAAGTATTTAGATTGAAATTTTGATTAAAAATTTTTCTCTTGTGTAAACTGCATGAATTGTGTCGTTCTACAGAGAAATCCCCAGGTTTGTGTCGCCAGACAAAAGATTAATCAGATAGTTATTTAACTAATGCTGCCCTCAAATTAACACCATATTCCAAATATCCCTTTAAACAGGTCAACATATAAACCCAACCCTCTTTATTATCAATCAATTGACTTATTAACTCATTATCATTTTCTTTAAAGCCTTCTTCGTTAACTTCAATAATTGTACTCGAATTATCCAATTCTTTTAGCGTAATTGTAACAATATGTCCTGCCGCCCATTGGTACACAATTTTCTTATTTATCTCGACTTCCATTATTTCTATATCTACTTGAGCATCGTATTCATTATATCTCAATGTAACCGTCTTGCCTTGTTCCCATCTTTCGGAGCTCGATGAGAACCAAAAATTCCTGATTTTTGAAGGATCTACAAATGCTTCAAATACTTCATTAGTTGGCTTTAATATTTTCATTTTTGTAAGGTTGTTCATACTAAATCAACTCTCTTTTTGTTTATTAACGATCCATCATCTTATTGTCTAGGTTTTCAAGTACAAATGGCCAAGCGTGTTCGGCTTGATTCCTTGACTCCTCATCTGGAAATCCTGCTTGAGTAAGATATAGCTTTGTGCCATATCCGTGAGGTTCAAGCTTAACCGTGACAACTGTTTCAGCTCCTTTTGTTCCTTCAGCGCCCGTAACCCATGTCAATTCTACGAGATGGTTTTGCTCAAGTCTTAAAAATCGTCCGTAATGTGGATGACGCTGTGCCTCACTATGTACATCAAATTTGTAGATTGTCTCAAAGAAAAAGACTTCATTGACCTCTGCCTTCATTAGTACTGATCCAGGTGCTGCAAACCAGTGGTCAATCTGCTCTGTCCACCCTTTGAACAGCGCTTCCGGCGAAGAATTCATTAATCGTTCAACTGTTAGATTAAACGGTCTCGATGAGAGGTCCGGTATTGTAATCGGATTTTTCATTTAAACATATCTCCTTTTGGAAAATAGTGGTGTTTAGTTTATTACAACAATCCTGTGATTGCCTTTGGTGTCAATAGGTTTCACGTTTTGAAAAAGCTTTTAAATTACTTAAAATAGCTGGTCATCTATTGTTAAATTCTCAAACGTATCGTCTTTATTCACGATGTCCGCAGGTGTCCTCTAACGGGAGATCGTTCTACAACACCTGTGCTACACGGATATTACAGATCCATCATCTTTAGTTGAATATTAAATTCACTATAATTGTTTAACTATCCTTACATACTTCTCATGCCATTTTTCCCATTCGCTTTTTGGGAAGTCCATATATTGACCGTCCAGTAAAGTACTGAACATATCTAGACATACATGCCATCCAGCTAAATCTTTTGAAGTATGATCACTCAGGGTAGGAATAAATTCTTTTAATACTAATAAACAACCATCATCTTTTGGAAATAACTCGAATCGAACCCAACCTTCTCCCCATTCGTATTGCAAATATTCCAGTTCTTTGAAATCTATAATCGAAATATCAATAGATTTCCCCGTCCCGTCGTTCATATTGAACTTAATCATTCCGCCTTTTCGAAGGTCTACAACTTGTAAGTTTGGCATCCATTTTTCCAATTTCCCATTTTCAGTTAATGTGGCCCAAACCTTTTCAACTGAATGATGTAGTGGTCGATTATATGTGGCTACATATCCATCCTCAAACTTCTCTACAACTGCTAGCATACATTACTCCTCCTCATCTAATAATTGTTCTAGCATATCTAATTTGTCTGACCAGTACTTTCGATAAGGTTCTAACCAGTTATCAATTTCTGCAAGGGGCTCCGCATTCAAATGGTAAATATTTTTTTGAGAATCCTTAATGATTCTCACTAGCCCAGCTTCCCTTAATTTTCGAAGGTGTTTAGAAACTCCTGGCTGACTTAATTGTGTACACTCAACTAATTCCCCAACAGACCTTGGTCGTTTTCTGAGAAGATCTATAATTTTTCTACGGTTTTCCTCAGCTATTACTTCAAACAAACTTGTGGTGTATTTTTTCTCGCCCATATTCATCACATTCCTATACATTTTATAACCACTCAGTTATATTACCGAACGGAAATGAATGAGTCAAATAGAATCCCTTAATTTGTTTAATATGATGGTTGTCATGTTCCACCATTCCTTTAAAATATTCATTTACTGTCATTTCCTTTGATCCTATATGAAAAATAATCTCTAAATTCCTATCTACTAACGCATCTAATAATCTTTGTCTCGTTTCACAGACCTCTTGAATTAGTTGTGCCTTACTAATTCCTGAATGTGCATACTCCTCCGCCAACCTATTCATATCTTCTAGATTCACCTTAGATTTTGGAAGTAAATCCCCATTAACCATACCTTCAAGACGTTCCTCCAAAATATATCGATCCCAATACATGAAATGAGAGATAATTGCAGCCGTTGACCATTTCCCTTGACAAATAGGACTAAAAAATAATTTTTCATTTACTGCCTCTAAAGAAATGAGAAAAGGGATTAACTCATTTAATTCTCCTATAACGCAATGAATTGACTTTCTCAAAATTCTCATCTCCTTTCACAATAGTTTGTTCATATGGACTCATCTCAAAAGTTATGATAAACCTGTTTTGATTTATATACGTTTCATTTCATCAATAATCTTACATATTCCCTCTTCAATCATTTCTTCCTTTACATTCGACACATTCAATTTCAATATTTTTTCTTTCGGAAACGAAGATAAATAATTTTTATCAATCGAATCTAGTAATACATTATTTTTTAGCAGCCTTCGAATAAGTGGCTGAACGATAACATTTTTATCTAGCGTAATGTGTGTATGAATACAAGGAAAATTCACATCGTGATATTGAAATAAACGTTTATTTACAACGTTACATTCTTTCAAAGAAACAGCTAATCTCTTGGATCTTTCATAATAGGAAGCGCGAATTTTTTGTTTATGTCGATCAAACATCCCGCTTTTTATGTAAACCTCTAAAGCTGCTTGGGAAATCATCGAACTATCGATATCTAGTAATTTTTTATATGTAAAGAAAATTTCCGTTAAACAGTTAGGTATGACTGCAACACCAACTCGGAGTCCAGGAAAAATAATTTTGGAGTAACTCTTCAAATAAATAACATGAGAAGAATTATCATAACTATACATCGGATCCGCTTTAGCATCTCTTTCTAAATCCACTAAATAATCATCTTCCACGATAAACACATCATATTTCTTCGCTAAACGGACAATAACTTCCTTTTCTTTCTTAGAATACGATGTACCTAACGGATTATGAAACCGCGGCATCGAATAAAAAAATTTAATATCTTCTGTTTGAAATATACGTTCTAATTCGTTTAAATCTATCCCTTCCGCTGTTCGTTCAATTCCAATAACAGGGATGTTGTGCGTTTCTAAATACTCGATAAATAAATGATAACTCGGTTGTTCAATTAAAATCGTTTTCTTTTTATTTGGAAACGGGATAGAAGTTAACAAAGACAGCGCTTGCTGCACGCCAGATGTAATAAAAATATTCTCTTCATTCGTAAACACTTGGTAATTCGTTAATTGCCTTTGAACAACTCGAATTAACGATGGCAACCCTTTCGGAGTCCCGTATATAAATAAGTCATTTTTATATGTATCAATTGCTTTATTGATGCAATGCTGAAAATCTAAATACGGAAAAATATCTGGATCAGGTGCAGAAGTTGCGAAATCTATTACACTACTACGACTAACATGAAATTCGTTTGTTTTTTTCACAACATAATATCCGCTTTTCAAAACGGAGTATATCATATGCCTTTTTTCTAATTCTTGAAGTGCACGAATAATTGTACTTTTCGTGCATTGATAACGTGCACTTAAAAATCGAATAGAGGGTAATTTATCACCTTCTTTTAACTCCCCATTTTGAATTAACTTTTCTAAGTCACTAAAAACGATTAAATATTTATACACACTTACACCTCTATATATTTCTGTACCGGTACAGATGGTATTTATTTGTATTGTAGCACCCACAAGAAAGCATTACCATTTACATATACTGGCCAGTAAGAAAATTGATGATACGAGGTGTAAATATGACACAAACAAAAAAAGCATACGCCGCAGCCATTCTTTATACATTCATTATTGGTTTTTCATTCATGTTTGTAAAACTCACCCTTACGATTACAGGGCCATTAGATACATTAGCTCATCGATTTATCATTTCTTTTCTTGTCGCATCAATTCCAGTAATATTCGGTTTTGTCAAATTAAATATCACATTTAAAAACATGCTTTCTATTTTACCAGTAGCAATCCTATACCCAGCTTTATTCTTTATTTTTCAAGCATTTGGATTAGTGTATACATCATCTTCTGAAGCAGGCATTATTCAAGCTACCATTCCTATCTTTACAATGGTATGTGCCTCTTACTTTTTAAAAGAACGAACAACAATTTGGCAAAAACTTTCACTTCTTTTATCTGTATCTGGTGTCATCTACATTTTTGCTACGAAAGGATTTGGTTCTCATACTACTAGTTTTATCGGAATTATACTCATTCTCTTATCAGCATTATCGTCAGCTGGTTATAACGTTCTAGCACGAAAGATGACAAAACAATTTCGATTAGTTGATGTAACATACATGATGACTACAATTGGGTTTGTTTGTTTTAATGCACTGTCTATCGGAAATCATATTGCTGCGGGAACGATAAATTTATATTTTCAGCCCTTTACAAGCCCATTATTTCTAGTTTCAATCTTATATTTAGGGATACTCTCTTCGTTATTAACAGCATTTCTATCAAATTACGCTTTATCCATTATGGAAGCGTCAAAAATGAGTGTATTTAGCAATGTATCAACTTTAATTACGATGTTCGCTGGTGTAATCTTCTTGCAAGAAGATCTTGCATACTACCATATCATCGGGGCAATCATGATTATTCTCGGTGTATTAGGTACAAACTTTTTAGATAAAAAATTCATGTTAGCGAAGAAGAAAAATGTTAGTATGTAAAAGAAAAAGCCTGTTTTGAAAATCATCAAAACAGGCTTTTAACTACTTTATTGATAAAAATGGATTTCAAAAAAATTATAACGTTACAATAATTACTTAATTATGGATTTCAATGAAGTAGAATATAGGGAGGGGACTTTAAAATCTTAACTTACTATGTGTACGGCAATCCCCCCTAAAATAATAAAAGAGAAAGCAAACGTCATTTTAGTGAATTCTATATTGTCCAGCTAGCTTTTCTTCGCCCATTCGTACTAAGCGTTTTGTAATTTCTCCACCAACTGTTCCGTTTGCGCGTGCTGTTGTATTTGGACCGAGTGTGATCCCAAATTCACGTGCAATTTCATATTTCATTTGCTCAATCGCGCTCTTTGCGCTTGTTATAAGAATTTCATTGGTATGATTATGTTCTTGAATATTCATCTTTAGCACCTCCATTTTATTGGTAAATAATGTGCTCATATTCCAGATAAATATGCATATCCACAAAAAAAGTATAAAACCTGCACTTTATGTAAATTTATATTTTTTAAAACTAATTAACCAGATTTTTTAGAAGGAGATTTTGATAAAGAATCTATGAATTGTTTTTTAGTAAAATGGTAAGTTCGGTGAGTGTAATAAACTTTCGCAGTAGCAAGATTATCACAAAGGGAACACTTAATTTGAAACGAAGCTTTGCTAACATGGGGGGTTTCTAAAAATAGTAATGTTTCTTTCATGTGTGTAGTACAGACCCACATAATTTCACCCCTTCATTAATATTTTACAGTAACAGTTACTCTCAAAGTGAAAAATGAAAAAATCTTTACTTTGTGGAGTTCACTTTCTTCTTAAGATTATCTCTTCTAAATAAACACTTACATTATGATTTATGGACTAAAGGTCTTCTAAACTAATAGAATTTAGCTTTTCACAACTTCTGCAGGTTAAGAATATAGACTATCTTATTCGAACATTGTTTACAATTAACTGGACCGTTCTTCCAGCCAATCTCCAATCGTTGGATAAGTTATTTTTGAAGCTTTACTTCCAAAAGCAATAGACGTATGTCCAACAGGTAAATTTATATATTGTTTATCTTTACTTGATATGTGATTCATCAATGCTTCTACTTGATGTGGTTGAGCAATAATATCGATTTCACCTGATAAGTTGAGCACATTAGCAGTGATTGCCTCAAGTTTAACCTGACGACCACGAATAACCAGTTCCCCTTTAATCAGCTTGTTTTTTTGATAAAAATCGCTAATCCACTGATGATAGGCTTCACCTGGAAATGGAATGCCGTCGTTTAACCATTTTTGCAAAAGCTTAAAATTCTTTACGAACCTTTCATCTTCAGCACGATCGAAAAGACTAACATATGGCCCATAAAAGTTTGCCATCGGTTTGAGTAATTTGTTTCCAATGTCAATCATTTCAGGTGGAATATTACCGAGTGTTTCGACCACTTTATCAATATCAAAATACCGTTCATTTAGCATAGCACCGTATAGACCTGTTTCTTCAAAATCAAAAGGAGTTGTCATAAAAATAAGGTTGCGAATCGGCAATTCAGGGTGCAGCGCCGCAAATATTGATGTTATCGTACCACCCATGCAGTAACCAAGTATGGACACCTCATCAGCTTTAGACTTTCGCAATACTTTACGAACCGCACGTGGGATGTAGTCCATAATATAATCATCTAATTTCATATTTTTATCTTCGGGGCCGGGTGTCCCCCAGTCAAGGAGATAGACATCAAAATTACGATTAACTAAATATTCTACTAAACTGCTACCCTTTGTTAAATCCATAATATATGGTTTATTAATCAGTGCATAAATCAATAGAATCGGAGTTTTATGTTTTTTGCGTTGATCAGAAATATATCGATAAAGCTTCGTTTTATTCCTAGTCCAAATAACTTCCTTCGGTGTTGGACCTACTTTGGGCCCGGCATCCAATGTTAACACTTGAGTTGCACTTTTTACACGTCTATACATCTGTTGATACTCCTCAGTTAACATTCCGATAAACTCTTCGTATTCTTTTGTCATAAGAACACTCATGACTTCACCCCTTATATAATTAGTAATAGACTTAAAGATTTGTTTTTTCTGTATCACTTATACAGTACCTTTTGTACTCACATCTTTTTGAGATTTTAATAAGGTTATAATTTGATTCAGTTTAGTATCAAGACTCTTCATTTCCTTTTTTAAATTTACCATTTCAAGTTGCAATTCCGCTGAATCTCCTTGATTATCCTGAGTTTCTTGTATAAATTCTTCTAAATCATCAACCTTTGCATCTATATTGACAATCTGAGAGGAAATATGCGCAAGGTCATCCCGTGTTGGTAGATTAACAAATTCATAAAAACGTTCTGTTGTGTCATTCATCATTTTTTTGAATTGAAGATTCATCTCCAACATCTGTCCTATCCCTTGAGCAGGAAACTCTTTAGTCACTTGCTCATCCCAAAAGTTGCTATACCGGGAGTAATTATCTTTCCAAATTTGATAAAAGTTAAAGTTTTGGGCCACCTTTTCTCCTCCTATTACCTGAATAATTTATTAGTTGTCATATATTTATAAAGATATTCCCTTGATTCTGTTAAGAGTTACAAGTATTTTTTTGAATTCTACCGTTAGAAGTGGAACCACCTAAAATAAATCACCAACAATACCATAGTCTGTTATTTTTTACACTTTTTGCTCGAGAAGTTTTCGAGTATAGATGGTTACCCATTTCCTTGGCAGTAGTCCCACAGATTTAGCCATGAGTTTATTTTTAAAGCCCGGGATGATTACCCTTTTATTCTTCATTAACCCTTCAAAGCCGCACTTGGCAACCATTTGCGGATCCAACATGTTCTTATTAAACACTTTCGTTCCTGCTCCAGCAAATTGCTGCGTGAGCGGTGTTTTGGTAAAGCCAGGACATAATACGGAAACTTGAACCCCGGTTCCTTTCAGTTCTTCCGCAATCGCTTCCGAAAAGGATAAGACGTACGATTTGCTTGCTCCATACATCGACATCCGTGGAACTGGCTGAAAGGCCGCTAGTGAAGCCACGTTTAAAATTTTTCCTTGCTTTCGTTTCACCATGTCATCCGTAAAAAGTCTAGTTAAATACGTAAGCGAAATCATATTGAGCTGCAGACATTCCATTTCTTTCTGAATATCCATTTCCGTCATGAGCCCGAACCCGCCAGCTCCAGCATTATTAATCAAAATATTGATGTCAATTCCCTCGTTTTTCAAATGGCGATGCAAGCTCTCTACCGTTGTAAAGCTGCTCAAATCGCCGGCAAAAGTATTTATTTGTATGCCATAATCCTTTTTAAAATTCTCGGCTTGTTGTTCCAGCAACGTTGCGTCTCTGGCCACTAAAACCAAGTTATAACTATGGCTTGCGAAAATTTTAGCAAATTCCAAACCGATTCCTTTTGTAGCACCTGTAATTAAAACCGTTTCTGTTGACATCTGTCTCCTCCCCATGTATTATTTATCCAGTTACGAAATAAGAAAGCGCTTTATTCACACCTTAAACGCCAGATTCAGAATCTGTTACGCCAATGCTAGGACAAGTGCTCGTTTCCCTAATACTTCGATTTCTTTCACAACTTTTTCGTGACCCTCTATTCGACGTGAACATACTACAACGTTTGCATCTTCTTCTGCCCATGTGAGTATCATTAACTTCCATTAATCGCCCTAAACTATTACCACCTTCAGCAACTATTTCTTCCTGTCCTGTTAAATCAAACAATTGTTTTGATGACATTCTAAACCCTCCTTTATATCGAGAATATTCTAAAATTTCCAAATATTATTATTGTTTTGATTATACTCATAAATTATAATTAAATAAAATTAAAGATTTTAATTTGTAAGTAAGTATTACTAATATTCAAAAAAAGGGGTACAGTCATGAATATTGAGCAATTACTATATATTATTGAAGTCTCAAAGCACAGTTCTCTGACTATTGCAGCACAGAATCTTCATGTGACCCAATCCACAATCAGTCAATCCATTACCAGCTTAGAAAAGGAGTTAGGGATTAAAATTCTTAATCGCTCCCGTGGACACGGTGCTGTACCAACAGATGAAGGTAGAATCATTCTAAAACTCGCCTACGAAGTACTGAAAAAAATTGAAGAAATTAAAGAGACAGCCAACTCATTCAATTCCTTGGATGTGGGGGAACTAAGATTATCTTCTTTACCCGGATTGACGACGTTTCTGGTAAAAGCTATAGCCGCTTTTAGACAAGAATATCCACATGTGAATGTGGAGGTGTCCGAAAAAAGTGGATCTGCTGTGATTGAAGATATTCGACAGCATAAGACCGACATCGGACTAATTACATATTCAGCCGATTTGAACATAAACATGGAAGGAATAGCTTTTGAAACACTATTTGAAGGGCAACAGAAAGTGTATGTTTCTAAGCATTCTCCCTTAGCGTTTCTTGGTACCATAGCTCCGCATGATATACTTGATCAAACTCTCGTTACATATAACGGTGAATTTATGCAGTATTTTGTTCAAGATTTCTTTAACAAATATAAGCCCTTAAAAATCCTATTTACGTCAAATAATATGGACGGGGTTCTCCAAGCCATCATTGAAAGTTTAGCTATTACATTTGCTCCTGATTTCGTAATGAAAAATTATCCCCCTGTCATCAATGGTGATATCATTCCGATTGATTTGATGAATCATAGGACTGTAAATATTTCTTTAGGGTTGGTTCGATCAGAGAATAAACATTTATCCACTTTCGCCAACAAATATATTCATTATCTAAAATCCAAAATTATTACGAGTTAAGAAAGAAAAAAAGAGAAGCACCTTCGTCGCATGTGAACGACTGGCTTCTCTTTTTTACGAATCTATCTTTTAAAATTTTGTCACATCTACAGGTTCAATTCCTTCAGCCGCGCAATGGTCATGGTATTTTTTCAGGAATGACTCAAAATTATCTCTGGCAATAATTTCTCCATTCTCACCTAAATAGTCTAATGTTCCTTCAACAATATTCAACGTAATAACTTCTTCATCCCCTACAGCCTGAGGTGTATGTGAGGAGCCAGCTGGTTCATAAACGACATCACCAGCTTTAGAGATCCAAGGATCCTCAAGATATCTCCAAGAACCTTGGACGGTATAAACAATAACTGTACCAGGATGAAAATGAGCGGGAAGCTGCATAGCCGCAGGAACTTTTAATAGCGTAACCGTCTGTCCTGTCACCGGGTTGGCTTTAAGCAATTTAAATTTTGCATCTCCAAAATAAGGAATCCAAGGCAAATCGTCTGGACAAATATTATTGGCATGGAATGCCGTTACCTCTTTTACACTTTTTACGTTACTCACTTCTATCCCCTCTTTCAATTTTTTGAAATCCGCATATTGATAACGTTTACAATAATAAGTTAATTGAATATTTCGAATTTATTATTTTCAGTATATTTATAATTATCAATTAAGTAAAATTATTATTTTTAACATATAATTAAATTTTATTAATTTACGCTATCAACTTGATAGTTACTTAGCGCCAAGTCCCCCATCAAGAGTCAATATTTGTCCTGTACAATAATCAGAAGCTGCTGAAGCAAAATAAAGGACTGCTCCTACTAAATCATTGTCTCTACCTAACCTTCTCACTGGAACTTGGGAGGCGATAATCGGGCCAGCCTTATGTACAAGTGTTCCCGGTATTTCTGGGTTATTCATTCCAGTAGTGAAAACTCCAGGAGCAATGGAATTCACATGCACTCCATGGCGCCCCCACTTAACTGCAAGATCCTTTGTTAAAGTCATAACTGCACCCTTACTTGTTGTATATCCTACAGAATCTACAGCTTCTGGGTCAGTACCTTTAAAGCCGATTGAAGAAGAAATGTTAATGATTTTTCCATATTCGTTGTCTATCATATGTCTTCCTACAGCCTGACACATTAAAAATGTTCCTGTCACATTTGTATCGAGCATAGATTGCCATTGTTCTAAAGGCATATCCGTAGCAGGCGTTTCAAAAACTGTTCCGCTACTGTTGATTAAAATTTCGATTTTTCCAAAATGAGAAACTGCTTTCTCCACACCTTGAACGATAGATTCAGGAACTGTTACATCCAATGATACGGCAAGTGCTTGTCTTCCTAACGCCTCGATTTCTTTCACAACTTCTTCGCAAACCTCTATACGACGTGAACAAACTACCACGTTTGCTCCGGCCTCAGCCAACGCCAGTGCCATTACACGCCCTAACCCGCTACCACCTCCGGTAACCATTGCTGTCTGTCCTGTTAAATCAAACAATTGTTTAGATGACATTCTAGATCCCCTCCTGAATTAAGAATATTCAAAATTTTTAAAACATATTATGTTACTGATTATACTCATAAGTTATAATTAAATAAAATTAAAATTTTTAATGTGTAAGTAAGTATTACTAATATTCAAAAAGGAGTACAGTCATGAACATTGAACAATTACTATAAATATGGACGGAGTTATGCAAGACATCATTGAAAGTTTGGCTATTACACCTGCTCCTGATTTCATAATGAAAAATTATCCCCCTGTCATAAAGGGGGAAATCGTTCCGATTGATTTGGTGATTCACAAGCTCTTACATATTTCTTTTAGTTTGGTTCAAACAGAGAATTCCCTGCTTTTTTGCTACCTACGAAACTCCAAATTTTGTTATACAAACTATTTTACTTCATCTTCTACTTCAATATGATCGTCAGAGTAAGTCTCGGACATCCTCTCTTGACAATTCCAGCACTCACTGCGATTTCGCTCCATAATAGCTAATTCTTCATGACAATATACACAACGATCCATTTATGCAACCTCCTTTTCATATTTACTTATTTCTTTCCCTCCTCGATCCATCAATGATTTTTAAATACTTACTTGCTCCTCTGCTTTTATTGTTGTGTGACTTTGCTTCGCGGGACGTACAACAATCAAAAACAATAATCCGATAACGAACATACCTAAAGAAGTTACTTGAAACCCATAACGATATCCCGTTGCCTCAGTCGCTGCATATTGGATAAAATACCCGAATACGAGCGGAGCAATAATACTTGTTGAGCTTGCAAGAGCAACGTAGGCCCCTTGTGCTTTTCCGATGTTTTTGGGAGAAAAAAAGTCCATCAATATTGCGGGTGCGAGTGAAAGAATGACATAGGCGAAACCTGGAGCAAGGGTGAAGAACAGGATGGATATAGCACTTGAATTTACGGCATTTGCCAAATATACACAAAGAGCAGATAGCACCATCATGGAACCAGCAAGATTTACTCGTGCTTTACGAATATCACCAGTTTTGCGGTAAATCCAATCTGATAGCATAGAAAATCCAATTTGGCTAATTGCAGCGAAAAGAAAAGGTAACGACACAGCTAATTTTAATGTTTGATTATCAAAATGTTGAACTTTGGTAAAGTATGCCGGAAACCATATCGCTTGAACAGACAATAACCAATAGGCACACCCTCCACACAAAATGATAAAAACAAAATTTTTAGACAAAAGATGCGGAAGAAACTGACGCCAAGAAACCTTAGAGAGGGTTGATGAATGCTGCTCCTCTTGATGAAAAGAAGGCAACCCGATTTCTTGTGGACTGTCTTTACCGAAAATGACCCATAAAACTAATACAATAAGTCCAACAATCCCCATGGCTATAAAAGCAGATCTCCATCCATATTGATTGATCAAGGAGATTAATAATGGTGAAGCAATTGCAGGCCCAATTGTTGCTCCACAGAGAACAGCGCCAAAGCCTATACCATGTCTATGTTTTGGGAACCATTTTCCCACTATAGCCGTTGATAGAGCAGGAGCTGCGCCTTCACCTGCTCCCAAGAGCATCCTTGTAAGCACTAGCAGGGACAGACTGGAAACAAAAGGTGTAACAAATTGAACAGTCAACCATATCAGTGACATCCAAGTTAACATTTTTTTCGTATTTTTGGAATCGGCCATGCCCCCAATAATGATAGAGGAAAAGGTGAAGAACCAAAAGAAGGAACTTCCCACCAATCCCCATTGGGAAGGACTTAAATGTAACTCTTTCATTACGGGAACGGAAACCAAACCAATGACAATTTTATCAACTTGGTTGATCATACCAGAAGCAACTAGAAATAATAATATTATCCAAGAATATTTTGGGGTGTTCAATATAAAAATCTCCCCTTACCTTAAGTTTTCTACAATACCACCAGCTGTTTTTCCACGTACGGGAATACCACCACGACCTGCTTTACCTGTCTTCTCATCAATAAACATCGCAAAATCAGGTGCAATTTCTCGGCCATTTGGCATCGTAAGCCACAATCTTAGTAAATGACGTTTGTGTTCCGGTTCTTCATAATCTTCGTATACAGTACGTGAATGAAGAACGGTATAATTATTAACAAATTGCATATCACCCGGTTCCATCATCATATCAATATGCATGTTTTCATCATGAAGGAGGGAGTCCATTAAGTCATATGCTTCAATTTCAACTTGTGACAAATGGATACCTGTTTTCGCTTGTGCTGATTCGACATATCCGCGATTATATCTGCAGCTCAATTTACCTTCGTAATAACTAAAAACTGGTGATGAATATACAGGAGATTCTCCTGGTGCTTCCTCACCACGCCGATCCAAGAAATATGGACGATAGAGAATTCCAAGATACTCTGGGTATTTCTCAAGAATTTCATTATAAACAGCCATAGAACTTACGATACTACTGAACCCTCCAGATTTAGCTTTTCGAAGACTTAATAATCCGACTACGTCAGATCCATCTGGGTGAAAGGGAAGATGTGCATTCGTTTGGTAACCGCGTACATTTGAATCATTAATGTTGAGACCTTGATCAATGACATGCCCTAAGAGGTCACCTTTTGCGTTTTGCGTTACCGGAATACCTAGATGAAGTCCGAGACCCCAATAAATGATGCTCGCTTCCTCATCCGTATACCTTTCCATTGGTAATCCACGTATTAATAGGAAACCCCTTCCATCCTCTAGCTCTTCAATAAAATAAGTAATTTCGTCAGAGAGATCCGGAATTGGAAAATCCGCCTTTTTAAAATGAGGTGCTTTTAAACCCTTTTGTTTAACATGATATAAAGCGTTTTCAAGAGATGCGATCGTTTTCTCAGACAAGTAATAAACCCATGAATCATCTTTAACTAGATCAATACCTTTCCACGCTACTGCTCCTTGAATTTTTTCCTTTAAAATGGACGGCATAGGTACTCCTCCTTCCTTTTCTAATACAACTTTTAAAGTTTCTCATTTGTTTTCTTAAGTAACTCCTTTAAAAACTCCACTTATCTAGGAAGCTTGTACTAAATCAGCTAATCCTGACAGAATCAGTCATTTATGTGCAAGTTTCGATGAGATAACACTGCAGCCTTTGCTTCATCGGTTATTCCTAATGTGTATAGAATTACTGCAAGCCTTCCTAATGATGAAAGTGCTCTCATAAATATGATAGCTTGTTACCTAATAAAAGAGCGACTCCATCTCCCTTCTCAAATTCTTTGTCAGATAAATTATAACTTTTTAAGTGCTATCCCCCTCCTTCATCTGCATGAAAGCGCTTTAAATAACAACTATTACGACTGTGTCAATTGTTATTTAATTCATTATATTCATAATTTTCAGTTAAATAAAATTAAAAATTTTAATGTGTAAGTAAGTATTACTAATATCCAAAAAGGGGTACAGTTATGGACAGTAAACAATTACAACATATTGTTAAAATCACAAAACACAGCTCTCTATCTACGGTAACATGGAATCTTCCTATGACCCAATTCACGATCAACCAGCCCATTGCCAACTTAGAAAAGGAATTAAGACTAAAAATTTTTAATTGCTCACAGGCATACGGTGCTGTACAAACCGGTGAAGATAGAATCATTCTAATCTAATACTTGTAAATCTCAAGGAAACAAAAGAAACGGCCTACTTACTCAATTCCACGAAAGTAAGTGAACTAAAAATATTTTCTGGCCCCAGACTGATAACATTACTAGTAAAAGTTAGAGTCGCTTTTAGACATGATTATCCATATGTAAATCTGCAGATTTAGTGCTTCAAATTTTGTCATGTATCTCTCCTCCTTTCCTCAATAAAGTGAAAGTGGGGGCTTTCTTTATCTTCCACTGATGGAAAGCTCTCACCAATCGGGCTTTTACGGGCAGTTATTCTCCCCTATCTTCTTCGCTTCCCTCAACCTTGAGGTGGCCACGAATAGCAGGATAAACGAGAATAGGAGTGCGCTTATCCTCTTGAAGAGCCTATTCAATCGTACAAGAAAAATAAAAGACCCATACATTTTACTAAGGTATCGGGCCTATTTTATTTACAAAATAGTTTTTTTTATTTTATATTAGTAGTACTTAATTACAAATTAAAATTTTTAATTTTATTTAATTATAATTTATCTGTAGAATCAAAAATAGAAATGATTTAATATTCCGAAAATTGACTTTCAAGTTTGGTCTTTTACGGTTAAATCAAAACAGGAGGTTGAACTATGGACTTAAAGTTATCTGGAAAAAAAGCACTGATTGTTGGAGGAAGCCGAGGAATTGGTAAAGCTACTGCTCGCCAATTGGCTCTAGAAGGTGTAGATTGTACGATTTGTTCAAGAAACGAATCCTCACTAAAAATCGCTGCAGAGGAATTAGCTCAAGAAACAGGCAGAAATATTTATCCAATTGTGGCAGATACCACTGATCCTGACTCTATCCTAAATTTAATTGAAAAATCCGCAGCAGCAATGGGAAGCATTGATATTTTAATCAACAGTGGGGCCCGTGTTGGCGGCTTTGAGCCAGAGGATTTTAATAGTATTAAAGATGAACTTATTTTGAAAGATTTTGAAGAAAAGTATATGGGCTATTTTCGTTGTATGCGAGCTGTAGCTCCTTATATGATAGAAAATAATTGGGGACGTATTATAAATATAAGTGGTCTGGCTGCTAGAATTGGCGGCAATTATTTTAGTTCCGGTCCACGTAATGCATCTGTTGTCCATTTAACAAAATCCGCATCATTGGAATTAGGAAAGCACGGAATTAACGTCAATGCTGTTTATCCAGGGATTGTCGATACGGAAATGTTTAGAAACCGCGTCACTAACGAAGAGGCTGTGCGTCAGATGGCAGCACTCAATGCACTCGGTCGCTTGATTACAGTAGAAGAAATTGCTAATGTCATTACCTTCCTAGCTTCACCTTTGGCAGCATCGATTACTGGTGATGTCATTTCAGTAACCGGCGGAATTGGAGAAACCGTTTTTTACTAAAAAAGCTAGGATCGATATTGTAACTGTATCGTAGATTACCGATAATAGTGTATTTAAAAAACGAGCCTCACTAAAAGCTGAGGCTCATTTTTTAGAACTTTTTAATTTCAATCTATCTCTATAGTATATTTAGCAGCATTCAAGAACTTGTCAATCTTAGAAACAGTTGATTCAATGTTCTTAGAGAAAATAGCCATGTGTGCAAAAAAGCCGTGGATCATACCAAGCTCACATGCATATTCAACTTGCACACCAAATTTTTTCAGACGTTCAGCATAAGCCATTCCTTCATCCCGAAGCACATCATTTTCTGCTGTAATCACGATTGCTGGCGGAAGACCACTTAAATCTTCAGCAACCAAAGGAGCAGCGTATTCATTATACCTGTCCTCATCATTCCTTAAATAATGATCACGGAACCAAATCAGCTGTTCGCGATCCAGACCAAATCCTTTTGCAAATGTTTGATGGGATTCCGTATTAAACTCAAGATTTGTCGCAGGGTAGATTAAGACCTGTGCAGCGATGTCGGGACCTTTTCTGTCTCTCGCCATCATAGTTACTACTGTCGCTAGATTTCCACCTGAGCTATCCCCTCCGACTGCCAATCTAGTAACATCTCCGTTAAAGGAGGGCCCTTTTTCATAAACCCATTCCAATGCCGCATATGCGTCTTCGACTGGAGTCGGGAACTTATACTCTGGAGCAAGACGATAGTTTACAGATACAACAATACTAACCGTTCTATTTGCTATCATTCGGCAACTTGCATCCATCACTTCAATGTCTCCTAGAACCCATCCTCCACCATGGTAGTAAATAAATATCGGGAAAGGACCTTGCCCCTCCGGTATGTATACCCTACATTTGATTTCTTCGTCTTTGCTTACCGGTATCATCAAGTTCTCTACCTTTGAAACTGGATCTAATTTTACAGCAGGGCGCGGTGCATTGGACAACATATCTCTTACTGCCTTAGGATCCATCTCGTGAATAGGCGGCATCTGATTATATGCTTGTAAATATTTTTCTGCTTGCAGATCTAAATTTGCCATGAAACATCATCCTCACTTCAATTTATTTTAAAATTAACTCGGCTATTTCTTAAACCTTGATTTCGATCCTGAAACGCTCACATTCACTTCATCATAAAAAAACATACAATGGTGATTTTATTCACCTTATTTCGATGAATAAAATCACCATACAACTTGATATAAGAGACATTGGTGATTAACGTCACCACCAGCTTTTTATCTAATTACAGGGGCTCCTCCGATATAAAACTCGAAATCCGGGGCAATTTTTCGGCCATTTGGCATCATGAGCCACAATCTTAATAAATGACGTTTGCGGTCATCTTCTTCATAATCTTCAAATAATGTACGTGAATGATAAACCGCATAATTATTAACGAATTGCATATCACCTGGTTCCATCATCATATCAATATGAAAGTTTTTATCATGAGTAAGGGAATCTATAAAATCAAATGCTTCGATTTCCTCTTTCGACAAAGAGATACCTGTTTTCATTTGTGCTGATTCGACATACTGGCGCATATATCTGCAGCTCAATTTACCATCGTAATAGCTAAATATTGGTGATTGAACTACCGGAGATTGACCTAGTGCTTCTTCCCCACGAAGATCATGGGCAAATGGACGATAAAGAATTTCAAGGTACTCTGGGTGCTTCTCCAGAATTTCATTATAGATAGACATTGCACTAGCGATACTGCTTAAACCACCAGATTTCGCTTTGCGAAGACATAGTAATCCGACCACATCAGCAAGATCTGTGTGATAGTCAAGATGCACATTTGTTTGGTAACCTCTTACTTTTGTATTATCATTAAAGTCTTTACCTATGTTTTTGATATGTCCTAAGAGGTCCCCATTTTTGCTTTGGATGATTGGCAGTCCCAAGTAAAGTCCGAGACCCCAGTAAATGATGCTTGCTTCTTCGTCAGTATACTGTTCCATTGGCAATCCGCGAATCAATAGAAAACCTCTCCCATTCTCCAGTTCGTCGACAAAGTATTTGATTTCGTCAGCAAGATCAGGAATTGGGAAATCCTCCTTTTTAAAATCTGGTGCTTTTAATCCCTTTTGCTGAACATGTAATAATGCCTTATCAAGAGCAGCAATCGTTTTTTCGGACAAATAATAAATCCATGAATCATCTTTAGCTAGTTCAATACCTTTCCATGCTGCACGCCCTTGAATTTTTTCCTTTATAATGACTGACATAAATATTCCTCCTTTATTCATTTGGTTATTTTCTTACTTGATATGACCGAATTTTTTAGCGTTAAGAATGAAGAAAAGCGAAACATCTTAATCGCTCTTGGGCCCGGACCTCTCGCTATCTCCGAAAACATTAATAGCGTCTACATAAGTTTTATGACTGAATATTTTGAATTTTCTTTCCTTTAGTATACTTATAATTATAAATGAAATAAAATTGTTATTTTTAATTTATAATTAAGTTGTATTAATATATACCGTCATCCAATCTCACAAACTAACTCTTTCAAAAGAACTAAGTAATAGATTCATTGATCAAATGATTAATGAACTTAATTATGGTCATCTTTCCTCAATTTGTTATATTCACTAACTGAGAATATCCTTCGTTGAAGTTATAACTATCCCCTAACATGCTGTATATCTTTTAAATACTCACTTGCTCCTCTGCTTTTATTGTTGTATTGCTTTGCTTTGCGGGGCGAACAACGATCCAAAATAATAATCCGATAACGAACATACCCAAAGAAGTTACTTGAAACCCATAACGATATCCCATTGCCTCAGTCGCTGCATATTGGATGAAATACCCAAATACGAGCGGGGCAATAATACTTGTTGAACTTGAAAGAGCAATGAACGTCCCTTGTGCTTTTCCGATGTTTTTGGGAGAAAAAAAATCCATCAATATTGCGGGTGCGAGTGAAAGAATGACATACGCAAAACCTGGAGCAAGAGTGAAAAACAGGATGGATATAGCAGTTGAGTTCACAGTATTTGCCATATATACACAAAGTGCAGATAGCACCATCATGGAACCGGCAAGATTTATTCGTGCTTTACGAATATCCCCAGTTTTGCGATAAATCCGATCTGATAGCATAGAAAATCCAATTTGGCTAATGGCAGCAAAAAGAAAAGGTAACGACACAGCTAATTTTAATGTTTGACCATCAAAATGTTGAACTTTAGTAAAGTATGCTGGAAACCATATCGCTTGAACAGACAATAGCCAATAGGCACAACCTCCACATAAAACGGTAAAAACAAAATTTTTAGACAACAGATGCGGAAGAAACTGACGCCAAGAAACCTTAGAAAGAGTTGATGAATGTTGCTCCTCTTGATGAAATGAAGACAATCCAATTTCTTGTGGACTTTCTTTACCGAAAATGATCCATAAAATGAGTACAATAAGTCCAACAATCCCCATGGCTATAAAAGCAGATCTCCATCCATATTGATCGATTAAGGAGATTAATAGTGGCGAAGCAATCGCTGATCCGCCTGTTGTTCCTAACAGAACAGCACCAAAACCTATACCATGTCTATGTTTCGGGAACCATTTTCCCATGATAGCCGTTGATAGAGCTGGAGCTGGACCTTCGCCTGCTCCCAAGATCATTCTTGTAAACACTAGCAAAGACAAACTAGAAACAAAAGGTGTAGCAAATTGAACAATCAACCATATAAGTGACATCCAAGTTAACATTTTTCTCGTGTTTTTGGAATCAGCCATGCCGCCAAGAATGATAGAGGAAAAGGTAAAAAACCAAAAGAAGGAGCTTCCCACCAATCCCCATTGTGAAGGACTTAAATGTAACTCTTTCATTAGGGGAACGGAAACCAATCCAATGACAATTTTATCAACTTGGTTGATCATACCAGAAGCAACTAGAAATAATAATATAATCCAAGAATATTTTGGAGTGCTCAATGTATAAATCCCCCTTAATTTGACCATCAAGGGAAAACCTTTTCCTGAAATCTGAAAAGGTGCTCCCCATCACATGAATCAACTGTATAAGTCTTTCAGGTTTAAGCCCAATTACTTCAAGTTTTCTATAATACCACCAGCCGTTTTTCCACGTACGGGAATACCGCCGCGACCCGCTTTACCTGTTTTTTCATCAATAAACATCGCGAAATCAGTTGCAATTTCTCGGCCATTTGGCATCGTGAGCCACAATCTTAGTAAATGACGTTTGCGTTCCGGTTCTTCATAGTCTTCGTATTGAGTACGTGAGTGAAGGACAGTATAATTATTGACGAATTGCATATCACCTGGCTCCAACATCATATTAAAATGCATTTTTTCATCATGAAGGAGGGAATCCAGTATGTCTAACGCTTCAATTTCAACTTTTGACAAATGGATTCCTGTTTTCGCTTGTGCTGATTCTATAAATGTACGGACATATCTGCAGCTCAATTTGCCATCATAATAACTAAAAATTGGTGATGTAAATACCGGAGATTCACCTGGCGCTTCCTCACCACGACGATCAAAGATGAATGGACAACAGAGAATTCCAATATACTCTGGGTACTTCTCAAGAATTTCATTATAAACAGCCATGGAACTTACGATACTACTAAACCCCCCAGATTTCCCTTTTCGAAGGCTTAATAATCCGACGACATCAGATCCATCTGCGTGAAAAGGAAGATGGAGTTTCGTTTGGTAACCGCGTACATTTGAATTTTCTAAGCTAAGACCTTGATCAATGACGTGCCCTAAGAGGTCACCATTTGCGTTTTGCGATACCGGAATACCCATGTGAAGTCCGAGACCCCAGTAAATGATGCTCGCTTCTTCATCCGTATATCTGTCCATTGGTAATCCACGAATTAATAGGAACCCCCTCCCATTCTCTAGTTCGTCAACAAAGTAAGCAATTTCGTCAGAGAGATCCGGAATCGGGAAGTCCTCCTTGTTAAAACCAGGTGCTTTTAACCCCTTTTGTTTAACACAAAATAAAGCGCTTTCAAGAGATGTGATCGCTTTCTCGGACAAATAATATACCCATGAATCATCTTTATCTAAATCAATACCTTTCCACGCTACTGGTTCTTGAACTTTTTCCTTTAAAATAGATGACATACATAATCCTCCTTCAATAATATGGTTAGTTTCTTACTTAACTTCAAGCAATTGTCTTAACTCTCTGCGCAAAATTTTCCCTGTTGAGTTCTTAGGTAACTCTTTAGAAAATTCCACTTGTTTAGGAAGCTTGTACTTCACCAGCTTATCCTGACAGAATCGAATAATGTCATTCATGGTGATCTGCTCATCATTAACTACGACATAAGCTTTTACGTTTTCTCCGTATTCTCCATCAGAAACTCCGATTACGGCCGCCTCTATAACAGCAGGATGTTGATACAGAACTTCCTCCACTTCACGAGGATATACATTGTATCCACCAACAATAATCATGTCCTTCTTTCGATCAACGATGTAGATGTATCCTTCTTCATCCATTGTTGCTAGATCACCAGTGTAAAACCATCCATCTATAAAGGCAGCTGATGTAGCTTTCGGCATCCTCAAGTATCCATTCATTACATTTGGCCCTTGAACTACTAATTCTCCGACTTCTCCTCTTGGCAATTCTTCTCCTTGCACATTGACAATTTTGCTCTTGACGCCTGGTATGTCTAGACCGATAGATCCTGGCTTGCGGGTTCCATTTAAAGGATTAATAGCAACGAGAGGAGAAGTTTCCGAAAGCCCATACCCTTCCAAGATAAAAACGTTGTACTTATTTTCAAATTTTTGTAGCAGCTCGACCGGAATCGAGGCACCGCCAGAGATACACAAGCGAATGGATGAGAAATCTTCCGCAGTGGATTCAGGAAATTGAAAGATAAAATTGTACATCGTAGGAACTCCTGCAAACACTGTTGCCTTTTTTTCTCGAATGGTACGGACCACATCAAGAGGGCTGAATTTAGGTATAATCAGGACAGTTGCCCCGCAAGCAATTGGCGCATTCAAACAAATAGTCATACAGAAAACATGAAACATTGGTAGAACAGATACTACACAATCTTTATCATGGAGTTCAATTAATTCTGAAATGGCGTCAGCATTCGAAGCCAAATTCCGATGCGATAACATCGCACCCTTTGGTTTCCCTGTTGTTCCTGATGTGTATAAAATGACTGCAAGGTCCTCCTGATCAATGAAAGGGCTTAGGCAAACTTTGAAAGAGCTTAGGCAAACATTATTGCTTGTTTCCATCAGATGCTCCCATGTACATTCCTGATCCTCGGCATCTGTATAAATGACTAGCTTTAGATTTTTCAATTGTTCCCTTACTTCTGATAACTTCGGTTCTACCGATATGTGCGCAATAACCGCTTTAGCTTGACTATCGTCTAAAATGTAGTTGATTTCCTCTTTGGTATACAAAGGATTCATCGGAACAACAAATGCACCTATTCGTAAAATGCCGTAGTACGTAATGAGAAATTCAGGGCTATTTCCTAATAAAAGAGCCACTCCATCTCCCTTCCCGATTCCCCGGGCAGACAAACCAGCAGCCAATCGATCTACTTGCTGATTTAGTTCTTTATAAGTAACACTTTTATCTCTATAGATATAAGCGATACTGTCTGGGAAATTACTTGCACTTCTTTTCAGATTTTCGTCTAAATTATAACTCATTAAATGATCCCCCCTTTTACTCACGTAGAAGCATTTAAGCAGCCACTATTATGAATATTCAAAATATTATTACAATAAGTATACTCATAAATTATAATTAAATAAAATTAAAGATTTTAATTTGTAAGTAAGTATTACTAATATTCGAAAATGGGTGCAGCCATGATGGAAGGGAGGCCTTCAGCATATGTGGGAAGAATTAAGAGGTTATCCTATATATACTGAAGAGTATATATAGGATAAAAACGTTATTAGTTGATATACGAACTATTTCTGACTCTTAAATAACATTTTTCGAAGTTTGTTTAATGACTAAAAAACAAAAAAATCAAATAATAAACCTAATATTTCAAAACTACATCGTTAAGCACTTACTTTTGGCGTTTATATAATTAGCTTCCTAATTATACAAACATGAAAATAGGCTACTTTACTAGCCCAAATTATAAATAGCATGTTACCTAATTATTTTTTTATTTCAAGAAATTTCATTAATATTTTTTCAATCCCGAATAATTCCATAACTTGATCCTGTAATTACTTCTTTCCCATTTTGATTACGATATACTAACTTTATTTCTACCTTTTTAAAACCTTCCATTTGTTCAACATTTAAAAGTGTTATTTCGCATGTAATGGTATCTCCAGTAAAAACAGGTCGAATAAATCCACTTACCATTTCTCTTGCGATGTAATTTAGATCACCGCCAATTTTCGTTCCTATACTTACAGTTAATAAGCCTTGCACCATTAAACGACCTTTTTCATCATGCTCAATATGATGCCTACCTTGGTCACCTGAAAAACTTCCGAACTGTAAAACATCTTCTTCAGTAAAAGTTCTTTCCCATGTAAAAACATCACCTGTTTTCATAATCATATCCTCTTTTCCTTATTTTGAATATTCTGTATCTTTAAATTTAACATAAAAATGAATGAATAACCACTCATTTTTAACAGTTCCATAAAATCTCATACGTTAATTTAATAAAAAAAATCCTGCACTAAACAGGATTTTAATTCATTTTCTATAAATTATTAATCTTCATTCAAAGGCCACAATGTTTTCTTCTACTCTATTTAACCATTCGTTTATTAATGAATGGAATAAACTATCCTGCTCAATCTGTAAATTATGTCCCGCTTTATCTAAAACAGCAAAAGTAGCTCGGGGAAATTTATCAATAATCTCCCAAGCATCCTTGTACCCTGTTACTGAATCCTGTCTCCCTAATAAAAAGAGGCTTGGTTTTTTATACAAGGATATCTCATTATCCACATCAAATGAAAAAGCATATTGCTTCTGTATTTTTGTTAAAAACGCCTCATCTGCTATTTTAATTCCTGATATAATCTCTTCAAGATAACGTTGCCAATTATTTTCGTTAAGCACTACAAAATTCAAACTGAAATTCTCACGTTCCTCCGCACTTAACTGAGATAAAAACTTTTCATTTCGGTAAATAACGGTATGCGGAGGAAGCTGTCTCTTGTTTATATTTGGAATAATCATAGGACAAATAAATGCTGCGCCATCTATTTTTTCTTTTCTTTTGGATATAACTCCCCTAGTTATGTATCCACCATATGATTCGCCTGCAATTAAGAAAGATTCGTCTGGAATAATTGTATCTATGAATTTTAAAACAAGATCTAACATTCCATCTGAGTTTTGTATAGATTCGTTTCCCTTCGTTTGTCCCATTCCTGGTAAATCAATATAAATTCGTTTCCAACCTTCTCTTTGCACAAAAACAGGTTCCATGCACCCTAACATTAGTCTATGATCAGGAGAAAAACCATGAAGCATGATGATTGGTTTTCCAGAACCATAAATCTCATAATGAACTTTTACATCCCCTATTACGCATTCCATAATAATTCACTCCGAATTTTCAGTATTTTTAATACTATAATAGAATAAAAGTTCTAACTTTCAAAATATTAGGCTCATACTCCTTATTGTTAGTTAAAGAACATTTTTATCTCTTTACATCTCGCACGAAGTTTACATAATATAATTATGTAATGTGCATTTCTTATTAACTACTTGTAAAAACGTTTCTAAATGCTGTTTTATTTCTTCTAAAGAACATTCTTGACTAGACACCTCATACATAATAACATTAGCTTTCGCGCGATATTTGTGATCATAATTTTCAAGGTGCCCATGATAAAGTGAATAAAAATATAGAAATGAACTATTTTTATACATCCCAATGTCTATATTTGTTTATCTCACTCTTTTTTCTAAATGCATCTTCTAAGTCAATATCGAGTTTGTTTGCAAGATCAAAAAGATTCCATACCACATCGTATATTTCAAAACCTAACTGTTCCTTTAGTTCATTAATATTATCAGAATCCGGCTTGGAAGAGATTTTTAAGACTTCTTGAGCGACCTCTCCAAGTTCTGTAACCAAAAATAAAGTTCTTTCTTCAATCGTTGAGTTCTCAAAACCTTTATTTTTACTAAACTCTCTAACCTCTCTTTGTAATGCAGATATTTTCACTTTGCCAACCCTCCCTATTTTGAAACTATCCAAAATCTGTTTTGGAATTTTACTGTATTCTTCCTGTACTAGCTAATAATAAATTTATTGTAAGGTAAAATCTCAACATCTTGTTACGCTTCTTCAAATAACTCTAATTCTTTCTCCACAAAATCCATCAACTCTTTTATTATTTGCACAGAAAAATCAAAACGAATACCTGCCGCTTCATATACTTCTTTTACCGATTTTGTACTTCCTAAAGATAAAGCCTCTTTATAATTAATTAAAGCTTGCTTCGGATTCTCTTTATATTGCTTGTACATCTGCAAGGCACCTATTTGTGCAATTGCGTACTCAATGTAGTAGAATGGAACCTCGAAAATATGTAAAATAGACAGCCATTTTGTTGCTAACCAATTTTCATAACCTTTCCAATTCACAAAGTTAGAGTCATATGTTCTTGCAAGTTCTTGAAACTTTTCCTTTCTTTCCACATGTGTATGATATGGATTTTCATACATCCAATGCTGAAATTGATCAACTACGATAATAATAGGTAAATACTCTACCATTAACCTAAGCTGCTCACCCTTTGCCATGTTAAAATCAGCTTTATTTGTATAGAATGTATCCCAATACTCCATCGTCATGAGTTCCATTGTTGTACTCACCAATTCTGCTGATTCCATAGGAACATTTCGATACTGTTGAATCTCAATATCTTTCATAAATTCATTATGAATGCAATGACCCATTTCATGTAAAAGCACCACCACATCATCTTGGGTGCTGCAACAATTCATAAAAATAAACGATTGTTTAGAAGCAGGTAAGTATTCGCAAAAACCACCCGGAGCTTTTCCTTTACGGCTCTCTAAATCTAAGAGATTATTTTCTTTCATCTCATGTAGTAATGCTGAAAAACGCAAATCAACATTTTCTAAAATATGAAAACTTCCTTTTACTAAATCGTCTACATTTTGTACTGGTTGTAAAGGCTTCTCGCTTACTGCGACTGCTCTAATATCCCAAGGTCTAAAAGTATTTACCCCCAAAGTTTTTTGTTGTTTTTCTTGAAACTTCTTCTGTAACGGAACAACATATTGACGCATTGCTTCTGCTAGCTCAAGACAGTCCGCCGCTGTATAATCAAACCGTTCATATTTTTTGAACATATAGTCGCGATAATTTTGCAAACCAACATTTTGAGCTTTTTGATGTCGCAACACAATTAACTTATCCATAATAATCTGAAGATCCTCTTCAACTGAAAATATGCTTTCTTGAATAAGAGTCATAGCATTTTTTCTAATCGTACGTTCTGGATTTTGAAGATACACCTGCATGTCGCTTAATGACTTTTCTTCACCTTCCCACATTACTGTTAAGTTACCTGTAATCTCGAAATACTTCGTTACTAACTCATCTTCTTCAATTTCTAAAGCTATATTTTTCTCATTAAACAAACTAATCGCATTTTCTACTTTTTTATTCAATAAACCGAAATATTCAGGATCTAATTGCAAACGAAATGGAGATTCATAGTATTTATTGTCTAGTAAGCTTTTGTAGTGTTTCACTAATGGCTGCACATGTTTTTGATCAAAATCATATGCTTCTTTTACTTGTTGGTTATAAGTGTTGCATTGAAATTGAATATAATGTTGTTTAAGCTGTTCATCTATTTCATCTAATAATCTGGACTGACACTTCAACCAACCTTCAAGTTCCTCAATACTTTGAATTTCTGTTTGTAATAGATTTTCAAAATGTGCTTGTAACGCTTCTAAATCACGAATGACGAAATATTCAGTATCATCCATTTGCAAGACGCCCTTTCATACAATATTCTTCGCAACAAGTTTCAAATGCTCGGCAGGAATAATTTGTTTCACTGTTTCCTGCAAATCCTCTGCCATTACTTCTTCAATATGTTCCAAGGCTACTTCTAGTATACTGCATTCCATTGTTTCAATATTAAGTAAAGAATAATGGTCATTTTTCTTAATCACTAAATATCTATGATGTTCTGTCACTAGCAAAGCACCCAACTGAATTCCTAGTCCTCTGTTATCTTCAAATTTCATACATATTCCCCCTTATCTAAATAGAATTTTACAATAAAAGGATATGAGAAGATACAAAAATATAAAGCTCACATATCTGGGTTACTAGATAGTCTCTTTAAAACAAATAACTATAGAAAGGGGATTTTCTTATATATAAATGACTAGAAATTTGCTTAATAAGAAAATTAGCAATATCACCGTTATAAATCTTCATACTAGGCATATCTGTTAAACTCTCTTTTATTTTCTAAAAAAAATAACTTTTTAACTTTTGCTACCGGTCAATTATCCCAAATAAAAAACACCTCTCATTTCGAGAGGCGCTTACTATTAAGATACTAAATCTTCCCCAATAATTTTCACTTCTGTTTCTAATTCTACATTAAACTTGGATTTTACATTTTCCTGCACATATCGGATAAGTTTTACATAATCACTCGCTGTAGCTTCACCTAAATTTACAATAAATCCAGCGTGCTTAGTAGATACTTGGGCATCTCCTATTTGTTTTCCTTGCAGCCCGCTATCTTGAATTAACTTACCAGCAAACATACCTGGGGGACGTTTAAAAACACTGCCACAAGAAGGATATTCTAATGGTTGTTTTGATTCACGCAAAAATGTCAATTCATCCATTTTTTCTTTGATTTTATTGTATTCACCTTCTTGTAAATCAAAAGTCGCTTCTAACACAAGATATCCTTTTCTAGAAATGCAACTGTTTCTGTATTCTAATTCTAAATCATTTTTATTTAAATTAAGAATTTCGCCATCTCTAGTTAAAACTAATACACTTTCAATAACTTGTGATACTTCGCCACCATATGCTCCCGCATTCATAAATACTGCTCCGCCAACTGTTCCTGGAATTCCACAAGCAAATTCTAATCCAGTTAGATGATTTTTCAATGCAAATCTAGAAGTATCAATAATGGTTGCTCCGCTTTGAACAATTATCTTAGTATCTTTCAATGAGATATCAGTTAATTTAGTTAAATTCAAAACAATCCCTCTAATGCCGCCATCCTTAATAATTATGTTTGAACCATTACCTAAAATAGTAAAATCTATATTATTTTGATTTGCATATTTTATTACGTTTTGTACCTCTTGGTACGTAGTAGGTAAAACAAAATAATCCGCATTTCCACCTGTTTTCGTGAAAGTGTATCGTTTTAGCGGTTCATCTTTCTTAACTTTATTATCATCTAATATGTTCAATAAATCGTTGTATACTTTATCCATTTTCATAACCTCTTTACTAAAACTTTTTCCTATCCATTATTATAGATTACGTTATTTTTTTAGAATTTCAAGCAATAAATTTAACTAGACTCCATTTTTTTATACTAAAATGTGTCAAAAATAGGTATATTCACCCCTTGTCGGGATATTTTTCGGAATAGAATGCAATTCTTCCATTATTTGTTACTGGGTATTGTACAATTGAATCTTGATTTAAGTATTGTTCAATTGTCTTAGGATGAGCTCCATCTAATAATAAATTTGTCATTAAATACAAGGTGTTAGTTTTGTCACCTTTTTTTGTAAATACCAATCTTTCCATATTGGATTATGTTCTTTCAGTATAATCGGAAACAATTTCCACAATTCTTCAAGTGACATTTATGATAAACTCTTACCCACTGTACAATCCTCCAATTTACTTAGCAAACTGTTATTCCATAATCGCATCTGTCCCTCTTAACCCTGAATTTTCTCCAGCTTTGTAACTCGTATCCTCGCAGGATATGATTCAAGTATTTCACTACATTCTATTCTAACTTTATCACCCGTTTGTAATTGCTTTTTTATACTTGGATTATTAAATTGCAAAATAGCGTCAGCGGGACTGCTCCATTTTAGCCTTTCTTCTAAATTTTTTCTGTCGTTATCTATTTTTATATGTTTCTCTTCAATAAAAAACACAGTATTTCCCTGAAGCAATATATAACCATCCATCCCATTAGAAACTGTATTATTATCTATTTTCGTTGTAGACTTTTTTATTTCGTTACTTGTGTATGTTTTCCAAACTAAAACCATCATGAAGATAATCGCCAAAAATAAAAACATACCAACTTTCTGTATACTTTTTTTCATTTGCATCTCCATCCCAAAAATGCCTTTTCGGAAAAAATCATTAACAAATAGTTGTATTACCATATGTAAAGCCCTACACTTTAATTTCTTTAAAAAAGTGCAGTAAAAATGCAACTATGTATTCGCACGCTTTCTCACAAGCTAACATTTTAAATACTCTTTGTTCTTCAACTGTTTTATCATTCGCCTGATCTGAAGCAGATTTTAAACAAAGAAATGGTTTGCCATTTACATGACAAACGTAAGAAAATGCAGAAACTTCTTGATCTACTGCAAGCGCTCCATAAACTGTCTGAAGCAATTCTCTTGTTTCTGAACTTCGAATACGTTGGTCGCCTGAAATGAATGTACCATAATGAGAGGTATAAACTAGTTGTAATTTTTTCATTTCTTTAATCAAATGTTTAGAAGGTTCAATACTCGCTGCTCTGCCAGTATATAAATCAAATGGATCCGTTCCAGTACCAGCTCCTGTTACATCATGTTGCATAACTTTAGTGGCAACAACAATATCACCGTTTTTCACCTTGCTTGATAAACTTCCACAAATCCCTGTCATAAATAGCTGCTCTGGTTGAAATTCACTAATAAGAAGCTGAACACAACTTGCACAATGCACTTTACCGACGCCAGTTATGACAGAAATCAATTCCATCCCGTTCATTTTATGAAAATAAAATTCCCAAGCTGCTCGTTTTTCTTTCCGATAGCTTGGGTAATATTTATGTAAATATGTAAGCTCTGGTTCCCATGCTGCAACAATTGCAATTCGCTTCATAGATAGAATTCCTTTCCTTATATTTCTTTTCTTATATGTAGTACATATCTCATTACTAGTAAACCAAGGAGAGGTAATGATAATATGATGATGTATTCCTTTTTGTTATTACACTAACAACAATAATCCTAAATAGGTGTTTTCGAAGTATTATGATGTAGGCTTTGATTTTCTATCATGCAATGTTATTAGTACTCCTGATAATGAAATAACTTATTACCCTCAATCTTTTACTTCGCTCTTTGTAACTTATCCCCTTCTTTTTTCGTTACAGCTTATTCGTAAATGTCAATTTGCAGGCAGGAGAGTTATCGTAAAATTAGTAAACATTAGATTTTTATTTTGAACGCATTTGCAAAGAAAAGACAAACTTCATTATTTTTTGTATTTAGTAAATTCAAATATTCGGTATAGCAAAACAATTCAACATAGTACAACTTTCTTATGGAAGAAATAAAAAAAGCCTTGGATGACACTACAATAGGAGTGAGTCATCCAAGGGTGTGGAGAAAATACCCAGTTTGAATAATAACAACTAATATTCGTTTTGTAGGTATTTAGCTGTTTACAATTTCCCCACCATTCACGTGCAGAATTTGCCCTGATATGTAAGATGCATCATCGGAGGCCAAGAATACATAAGCAGGTGCCACTTCAAACGGTTGGCCAGCTCGCTTCATAGGAACATGGTCTCCAAATGTGGCAATCCATTCTGGCGGTAAGGAAGATGGAATTAATGGAGTCCAAATTGGTCCTGGGGCCACACCATTAACTCGAATCCCTTGCGATGCCAGTGACGATGACAGCGAACGCGTAAATGAAACAATGGCTCCTTTAGACGCCGAGTAGTCAATTGCATCTTGATCTCCATGATAGGCACTAAGGGATGTTGTATTTATTATGGAGCTCCCTGAATTCATGTATGGTAAAGCAGCTTTCGTAAGAATAAACTGCGAAAAAACATTTGTGTGAAAGGTGCTTGCTCGTTGATTCGAATCTACATCAAGTAGACTATTCCTTATGTATAGTACACCTGCATTATTCACCAAAATGTCAATACGACCAAATTGGTGAATCGTTCGCATTACAGCTTGTTGGCAATGCTGCTCATACCCAATATCACCTGGAATGGTAATACAACTTCGGCCGTACTTTTTGACATAGAACTCTGTTTCTTTTGCATCGCTGTGTTCATTTAGGTATGAGATTGCAATATCTGCACCCTCTTTCGCGAAGGCTACGGCGACAGCCCTCCCAATTCCACTATCCCCGCCAGTTATAAGCGCTATCTTATTTATAAGCTTACCGGCTGGTTTGTAATTGGGGTTATCAAATATAGGTCTGGGTACCATTAATGATTCAATGCCAGGTTTACTTTGTTGTTGAGGCGGGAAACCCATCACACACACCCCTCTCGGCATTTTTCTATAATGTACTATGGCGTTTTTTATGAATCTATCGATTTCTAATAAACTACAATTATGTTCTAACAAATTCCAACGTAATATGTCACCATATACTTTGGAACAGTTATCTAGGGAGAGATGATTTGTCCAATGAAAAAGTAAATACTTTGCACAAAATTTAGTAACTTTAGTGTTTGATTAAACCAAAGCAATCTAATATATTTTTAAGTAATCCTCTTTTAAATAACACTCTCTACGTTTTCTTTACCCTGATTGGTTAATAAGTTGGTATGTTTTTGAAACAACTCTTTAGCTACATTACTAAGTATTTTAGAGCCGATTTCCCTCCATTTTTCAGGATCAGTCACATCATCCACACCGTATATTTCTTTTGACAAATTAGAACAAATTACATAACTTGAATATGGATGTGGATTTTCCCTATTATTATCAGCATCTGATAAAAACTTTTTCATTAATACTTTATTATTTAAAGGATGGTAAATTAATTCTACTAATTTTGCTCGATATTCTAAATCTACGGGAAGAAGACATGGGAAGTCTTCATAATCCGCTAAGTGTTGCGCTTCATGAGCAAGGTATGAGTATAAAAAATCCGGCTTATTTAGAACTTTTTCATACCTTTCTTTTACACAATATAAGGCATTTTTTGATGCCCATCCTCCTGCGGCTCTCTCACCAAAGGTAGCGAAATGCAACCAGCTCTGCATAATAAAATCTGACATGAAATATACAACAACCTTTTTAGATTTATCTGGCAGGATAACTTCATACTCAATCTTCTCTTCTTTTCTCCAAATATATGGCCCCCTATAGGGTGGGGTAACTCCTCCAAGAAAGTAAAAACCTCTTGATTTAAACTCTTTAGCTAATAGTTCTTCAATAGAATCTAGGTCATTTGTAGTTTCGAATCCTGGTAACAACTCTATTAGGTGTTCCGCTAAGATACTTTCTGCTTCCTCTTTATTTTTTCTATTTGTTAAGACGGATATAAAGTATTCGTAATATACTCTAATAACACTTCTCATCCAAATATCTTTCGTTTTATATTGAAATATTGGTTTTTCAGCATAAAAACGGTTGTAGTATTTATTTTTAAGGTTTTCCAAACCTATATTATTATCAATATTTTGCAGATACTCATAAGCTTTATTAACATTTCCTTGTAAACAATAAGAATATAGTTTTTGTTTCAATGGCAATTGAACTCCTATCTATTTTTTTGTAAACTCAGAAACTAGGTCTTTAGAAGAAATTAATAATCTCATCTAAAATTGAACTTATATGAACTTAGATTAATAGTAATGTGTTGCTATCTCGAAGTATACTTTACTCATTTACTAAATATTATAGACATATCATCAGTACGTCTCCTCCAAATCATATGATCATATCCCTCACCCCAATAGTCCTTCAGCAAATAATCCGGATCTCCAAACTTTTTCTTCCATATCTTCTGTGCATTTGTATATCCACTATCCAAACAAAACTCTTTAATATTCTTATTCAACAGGGTGAGAAACATTACATTTAAAAGTAATGTTCCGATACCACGCCTTTGATATTCTGGAAGTACAAATACAGTTCCTACCTCATATAAACCTTTCAGTGCTCTATCTGTACAAACGTTAATCAGTTCACTAGCTGGGCCATATTCAATTGTACCGATAACTTTATTACAATTTGTATCTACAGCTATCAAAAAATATCGATTTCTCCCATTGCTATCAAAGTCACATTTCAAGTATTGTTCCTTACTTTCAATTTCCTTTTCTATATCGTCAACCAACTCCGATAAACCTTCTTTAGCAAACGTATCTTTAATCGTTGTATTAAAGAATTGATGAATCTCTTCAATGTCCTCAATTCGTGGTCTCCTTATCTCAACATTACACACCGGAAATCACTCCTAGTTTTCTAAAGTTTTATTTGTAATTGATCTATATTCTTTATTAAACAGTTCAAGCATATTTCAAACTAACTCTTAATTCATCAAACCAGCGAGCACAAGCAATTGTTTCTTCAGGCACTCGTTCATGACTTTCTATGTACCACCAAGATGAAAGGATACAGTGACATAGTCCCCACGCTATAATTCTTTCTTTGTCTAGTTGAAGTTCCTCTGCCAATTGTTGTATACGATTTGCTAATATAATCTTAGGATTTGTTTTATTAAATAAGTGATTTCTTAAATACGCAATTGTTTCATATTCTGCTTCACCTATAACTCCCTTTGGATCAATTGCAACCCACTTATCTAGCCCCTTACATAACACGTTGTCATGATGTAAATCACCATGAAGCAAAAGCGGTTTTGAAATTGTTTTGATTAATTGTGGAAATAAATCTTCTGCTTTTTCCACAAGCTCTTTTGGTAAAGGACCTGTATCACCATCAAAATGCACTCGTAAATTTTGTAATCCATTTGCCCATTTCTCAATAGAAGGGAATTTATACTGAGCAGGAACTGGCTTCCAAAGTTTTTTCATCGTTTGTCCTATAGCAGTCGTTGCTTTTTCTTCGTTTTCCAAATGCGTAAGTGACATACCTGGTTTTATATATTCTAATAATAAAAATCCATAGTCAGGATCTGAATCAAGTAATGTCACTGCCCCTTCTCCTTGAAAATGACGAAGCGCTTCTATTTCGTTGTTAAACTCCTCAGATGGTACACCTAGTTTTAATACTAGTTCTTGTTCATTTTCCTTTCGAGCTATACCAACATAGTTATAAGAAAGATTTGGGAACGGTTGAATGATTTGTAGCGCTAGTTTTTCTTCAAGCTCTTGAATCGTACTTGGAAGCTTTTCAATCCATTGTTGTCCTCGTTCTCCGTGAACTTCTTGTATGGTTGTTTTGAAAGATGAAGGTATGTGTAACATTCTTTATTGCCTCCCTAGCTTTTCATTTAAATCAAAATCAGCATCTGTTCTGCTACTTTAATATGTAATAATCGCACTAATATCATGTAAATAGCGAGCAATAACTGCTTCTGTTTCATCTAATCCAAATCTCTTTGCTATTCTTTTGCTTCATTAGTGCCCTTAACAAAAGGTTATATTGTTCAAGCATATTTTGAATATCTAATTCCCAATTTCCTGTTAGAGAAATAGAATTTATAAATTGCTTCTTTTTACACAATCCCCTTTATAAAAAAAATGCTTACAACTACTAATTTTTATTCTTCAAAATAAAAAATAATCCTTTTCATTACGTTACGTGAAATTTTATATGTAACGTAATGAGAAAATTAAGGGGAATTTAGAAAATGACATGTTGCAACCTCCTTTATTTTTGATTGAATCATTCAGTCAATTATATAAAAAAACTAATTTCTAATATTTATCAATATGAGCCTCACAAACAAAAACTCCTCATCTTAACGCTTAAGATGAGGAGTTTTCATAAACAATCACACTTCATGAACCTGTGATTGTTTATAATGTTTTTCTACTCTATATAAAGTAATATCACGCTCTTTATCCCATACCGAATGCCGTTCAAATGTTCCTGGTTCAAAAAATAACGGAAACCTTTTTCTAAACCAATCTTGCATTGGTAAATTTACCGCATCTTTTATATCCACCCATACTAATTCTCCCTCAGGCGGATTTTCAAGTAGCTGTCCTTCAAAAGATGTAGCAAGATAATTAAATACCATATATCTTAATTTCATATTCGGCTCACAAAACTCCGATATCCCTTTAAAAATGATGTCTTTCACAATTAAGCCAGTTTCTTCACGTACTTCTCGGATTGCTCCGTCTACAATACTTTCTGGAAAGTCGACTTTTCCACCTGGAGCAATAAATCCTGGAAAGCCTAAACGATCCGGACGATTAATTAACAAGACTTTGTCTCCATCTTGTACCATACACATCGTTAACATTTTACATTCGAAATTATTCATCATTAAGTTCCCTTTCTTATGTAGATTCGTTGCTAGAGAATACATTTTGTTTCTTACCTAGATTTTATTAAGGATATCCCTTATTATTTTTTTCGTGCTAAATACAATGCAACAAACTGTGGTTTTTCAATGATGCCACCATGTTTTTCGATTACGTTATAAATACTATGAAACAATTTTTCTTTTATATCTTTTTGAAGCAGACGATGTGCTGACTGTGTATGTATTAACGCAATATAATCATCACTTGTATACGTATCAGTCCACTTATATGTTTTAACGATCAAATCTTGGAACAAATTATGTTTCATTGTAAGACTTTTTCGTTCTTCAATTAGTTCTTCTGGCGTTGGTAACTTGTTAGGGTGTAAATGCGGGACATATTTTTCATAGCAAGCCTCAATCTCCCGAAAAACGTCTGTCTTAGGTTGTATGTAATATGTCCAGAAAAATGCCATTGTTCCATTTTCTCGCAATATATTTGCTACTTTCGGATAGCCGATATCTGGATGTATAAAATGAAACGCAGTTGCGGAGAATGCAAGCGAATATTCATTATGCTTCGGAGTCCATTCTTCAAAAGCGCTTCGATACACTTGAACGTCTTTTTCATATTTGAATTTATCAGCTGTAAATTGAGCTAGCCGCTCTCCAAGCTCAACACAATCAATATTTTTATACCCTAATTGAACAAACCCTTCCGTCCCTTTTCCTGTACCACAGCCGACTTCAAGAACGGGGGAATATTTTTCAATTTTTGAATAATTAATAATATCAGCAAATAGTTCTCCAGGATAGATCGGCCGTATTTTTTCATATTCGTAGACAATATCATCGAAGGTATATTTTCTTTCTTCTAAATGGTGATTCATCTCTTCGTCCCCCTTTAATTTTTTACCTTGAACAATTCAATTTTCCGTATAGTCTCATCTACAATTGTACCAATATTAGAATGAAAATTCGTTATCTTCATCCTCTCATATTATGATAATATTTTCTACAAAGTAGTGTATATGATGAAAGTAGCAACTTATCAGCGGGATATTTATCGTTAAACAGAAAAACCTGCCGAATTCGATTCGTGGCAGGTTTTTCTGTCTATTCTTGGTCAGAAACAAATACCCTATGAGACGCAAAGAAATTTGTCAAATCTCTTCCAGTTGATTTCTCCATAATTTGAATAAAATCTTTTGTCGTACTCACACCAAATTTCTTTTCGTTAAAATAATCTTTCATCGCTTTGTAAAAGACTTCATCGCCAAGTTCAAGGCGAAGATCATTAACTGTTCTTGAACCGTAACCATAAATCATACCATAATATGCTCCAATCCCGCCTTCTGCAGCACGTTCAGTAAATGTTGAAACAGGATATGAAACATGATAGTCTCCGACAGGTTCCGCTTTTAGTTGATCAAGTTCTTTGCTGTAAAGTGCAGCTGCAAAACTAGCAAATGATTCGTCAAGCCACGGTTCATCGTTCTCGTTATTTCCAATAATGCCGTAAAACCATTGATGCCCAATTTCATGCGCAGTAACATGTTTGACCCATTCTTGAGAACGATCACCAGCGATACTAATCATCGTTAATTGTGGATATTCCATTCCGCCAAACCAGCCTTCCATGCCAACGATATCTAGTTCTGGCCATGGATACTCTCCAAAGCGGTCACTGTACAACTTGATGCTCTCAACCCCTGCCTCAACCATCGAATCAGCATATTTTTCCTGTTCATCTGTATAATACACATTAATTTTTACATTCTTTACTTTCGTTTGTTTTACTTTGTAAGTTGGATCCATTTCTATTGCAAAATCGCGAACTTGTTTAGCTTTATAATGATGCGTTGCTAAATTTCCTGAAATACCTGGTTGTCCCACTTCCGTTCCTGTCGTTGCAATGACCTGGGCTTTATCAGTTGTAAGTGTTACATCAAAATCTCCAGTTAAAGAATAAAAAGATTCTCCATATGGAAAATAAGCATCTACATTCCAGCCCTCTTTATCGTAAACTGCCAGAATGGGAAACCAGTTTCCAAGCGAAACAGTGTTTTTATTCCAACCAAAACGATCTTGTTGTTCCGGTACATGAACTACAAAATCCATCGATACAGTAGATTTTTGATTATCGGGAATTTGAACAGATGAAATATGCATTGCAGTACTATCAACAGTAAATTTTGCTGCTTTCCCATTTACTTTTACATTAGAAACAGACATACTTCCGCCATTTTCTTTAAATGTTTCTGCGTTTCCCCACAAGTTAAAATAAAGTTCGTTTAGCTGCGTACGAGTATTGTTCTTAAAGGTGACAGTCATTTCCCCTTTAATAGTGTGATTGGTAGAATCATAGTTAACGTTCATTTTATAGTCTGGATTGGCTGGACCAAATATATCTTGTCCGTGCTTGTTCATGAATTGCGACTGAAATGGTGTCTTCAGCTGAACAGGAGATGTAACTGCCGGATGGTATGCTCCTTTTACAGGGTAATCCGTTTCCGCAGCACTTATAGTAAGTCCAGAAGGAAATAATACCCCAGCTACAAGTGTCGAAGCTGTTACCCATTTTGCAGTCTGTTTTACAAAATTTTTCATAAAAATCCCTCCACTTCCATTTTTCACCACATAAATTCGCTATAAATAGTGAAAATCCCTTCAAAATTTTTTTAAAATCACTTAAAATGGATCAAAATTTCATTCTTAATCTAAAGAACATACTACCTAAAAACAAAGAAGAAGCTAATAAAGTAAAACTTTCATCAGTGGGGATTTTTTATATAAATACAAATTAGAAAACGACATCCCCCCACTTATCAATAGCAAGAAAAAAGGCGGCTTCTTACTCTTGTAAGAAATCCGCCTTTTTTCTTGCTATTACTTTGTACATCTTTTATACTCTAATAATTTCTTTGCCTTTTTCACCATAACTTATATCACCAACATATCCCCCATTCTTTGGATATGTAGGTCTTATTTTTTCGTATTCTTCGACAATGCCATCAAAAGCATATTTTCTATCTTCAAAATTCACATCTATTTTTTTATTCCACCACTTTCTTTTAAAGCTTCTAATTCAGCTATTATTTCATCTACAATAGTTGAAATATCTTTCTTTTCCTGCTTCGCCTGTATTAGTTTATTTGTCTCATACCATTTTCGACCGATAGCAATGCCTATAGGGCAATCTTGCTCCCATGTCTGTAATAACCGATCTACAGAATGACCTCTCCGTAATACAAAATCTGTCTTCAAAACAAATTGCACGATTTCAAGTTCTTTGTGTGGCCCTGCAATATTCATATTTTTCCCTTGTAAATAAGCATTTCCGTCTTTTAAATCGGTTGCCCCGACCAACTTATCCCTTGCTGCATAATGAATATTTGTAATCCCAGACATTACAATGGCACCAAAACATAAAGGACATGGTTCCATCGAAGAATACAGTTCATATTCCTTACGCGCTGCATTTGTTTCTAAATTGTTTATTTTTAATATTGCATTAATTTCAGCATGAGCAATTTTGTTATTACATATTTCATTTGGCATTGCTGCCGTCTCGTAAACTGTATTTCTACCTTTTGAAATGATATTTTCACTACCATCTACAATAACAGCACCAATTGGAAATGAACCATTACAATACGATAACCACGCTTGATTGAAACACTCTTTCCATGGCTTAGATAATGCCTTCCACATATTTCGTTCCACTCTTCCTTTATGAATTTTTAGTATGTTCGCTTCAAATTTTAATAAAATGTATATTATTTTATTTCAAATAAAAGAAAGCATGTCTATATAGCTCATCTTTCTCATTTTCAGGTATTCCTTCTATTAATCTTGCTGCGATAATAGGTAGAAACCACGATTCTATATCTTTCCACGTACCTTTTGATAAAGTTAAATATTCTTTTACATACTCCTCACAAAATGCATGACGCAGCCTCATAATACCTTGCTTCACTGGTTCTGGTATACTTGCTGGTAGATGAGCGTATTTTAATATAATGACAGTACGTGCAACATCAGCAAATGGATTACCAGAACCTGCCGTCATCCAATCAATAACAATTGGTCCCTGTTCTGAGATTAAAATATTATCAGGATGAAAATCCATATGACACACCGCTTGATTCGTTGGTAATGCCGCTATATATGACACAATCTTTTCTTTTTGCTCAAGTGTAAATCGATTGCAACGATTTATATGGAAAATTAAACTTTCATGTATATCCGAAAGTGCACTGGACTTCATACCATGAATTTGAAAATGTAATTCAGCAAATCTTTTTGCTTCTTTCTCTACATTCATAGGGTCTTTAGCTAGTTGTTCGGTTAAAGTTACACCATCAATCTTTTCATAAATAATACCCGTTCTATTTTGATCAAATACCTTATCCCCTACTTTAGGAACAAATAATCCAAGATTTTGAATTTCTTGGCTGACAAAAAGTTCTTTTTCAATAAATGATTGTGGAATATGTTCATGAAATAGTTTTACAATTTCATTTTCGTTCCATAAATAAATTTCTGCTGTATTTCCTACCCCGATCTTTTCTTTCATCGATTCGGCCTACTTTCATTCATTTTCTAATTACTTCTATTTATTTCCTTTCTATAGATTATTTCCCCTTCTTTATTCGACAAAATTTACAAAATATAAAATGGACCAAACTCAAAAATTAATAAATACATATAAAAACGCCATCCTCTCGTTTTGAATTTATACCGAAAGAATAGCGTTTTTTTCTACTATAGAATAACCTGTTAAGAGTTGCTTCTTGAAACGAATATACTAGAATTTTAATATGAAATTACTTTTTGAATCTGATCATTAATATTTAACTTACTTAATCCTCCGTGATAACAAATTATAGATTCAATGTCGAGGTCTAAATATTTTTTCAAAGAGAGTCGAGCCGCCTTTATATCAAGTGTGGTTGGGGCATGAACCCCTTCAATTATTCCGTTTACACTGTACATTGAATCCCCAGCAACGAGTGTTTTACTCTGTCTCAAATATAAGCTGATATGACCAGGGGTATGCCCTGGAGTATGGATGACACGAATTCCGCCGCAATACGGTAATTCTTGACCATCTTTCAAGGTATCGTCCACTCTTCCCTTCGGAGGATTCTCTAGGTGCCCATCTTTCAATAGAGGTAATTCTCCTTGGATATAAGGCTTATCCAGCTCGTGAACATATACTTTAATATTACTTCCACGCTCTTGTAATATCTCAGGAAGGCTGCCTATATGATCCAGATCCTGATGAGTCAAAATTACAACTTTTAGTTTGTCGAACGATACTCCTACTGCATCCATTGCCAGGCGTAAATCTTCAATTTGTCTCGGGAACCCGGTATCAATTAAAACCGCCATTTCTTGATTCCACAAAAGAGTTGGGTGAATAATATTCCCATGAAATTCAAGATGGAGCATCTCTACTCCCTTAGAAATTTTCATAACTTCGAACTCCTTTTAATTGGATTTATTGATAAAAGAGAATGGGTATAATTACACCAAGAGGGTTGAAAAAATAGGCTAATTTTGCTCTTAACATACATATTACGTAGTTTCATTCACGCTACTTGCTTTGATAATTAAATTAATTAAAGTTTCGATTCATTTTTTAATAATTCCTTCTCTTATTTAAGAATTTGGCCTTTTAATGAAGTAACACGACTGGAGTTTTACAATTTCAACAAGAGTAAAAAAGAAAAATTCTGTTTAAATTAATAGCGGATTTTTGTTCAGTTAAAAAAATGTTTTCTTTTATCTAAATGGCTGATTTAAAACGAATATTGGGGGTGAATAGGCATTGATTGGGAACATTCTAACGAAAGAAAAAAGGAAATTAATAAAACAATGGTGAGAACTATTGAGATTAAGATATTAACGTTTGTTGACACTACCCCACTTATCAACAGCAAGAAAAAGGCGGCCTCTTACTCCCGTAAGAAATCCGCCTTTTTCTCATTCTATTACTTTATATATCTTTATACTCTTACACTTTCTTTTCCTTTTTCAGCATAACTCATATCACCAACAGATTCGATTTTATATTCCCCATCCTTATAGAGAATTTTAGTTACACTTGCATTTTCTAATCCAAGTTTTGTTTTACTACTATCAAGCATGTCTACTAATACCATGATCGCAATTCCATGAGATATAACTAAAACGTTACCTCCACCATTTTTGGCAGTCTCTTCACTAATTTTATCAATTTCTTTTTTTATACGAGTTGAAAAGGTTTTCCAATCTTCAGCTTGCTTCGTATGGTCCGCTGCTGCACTGCAATTAACAATTTTCTCAATAGATAACTTCATTAGTTCATCAACTGATGTAACTCCAGCAGCATCTCCAATAACTTTCCACATAATTTCATTCTTCTCGCCTTCAAAAATCCCAAAATTCAATTCCCGTAAGTCTTTTCTTTGTTCAAGTTTTAACGTTGATTGCCCGCTATATTTTAATACCAAGTTAGCAGTTTCAATTGCGCGACCACTATCACTACTATAAGCATCAACAAAATGAATACCTTTTAATCCATTTCCTAAATCTTTAGCTACTTCAACACCCTTTTCTACTAATGGAGAATCTGCCCAACCTTGCACACGCTCACTAGCATTTAGCATTGTTTTACCATGTCTAGTAATATATAACGTAACTATATTATCTTTATTTTCATCTAATTTATCACTATATTTTTCCATATCACTCATTAATTTCTCCCCTTTAGAATATGATTCTATCTGCTTTAATTACTGAATTTAACGGACACAAAAAAGGTAAACCTAAACTGCCAAACCCTCTATTGCTTGAGGAGTTTTATAACTAATGCTACTATGTATTCTCTTACAATTATATCATCCCTCGGTATATTGAAATAGCGCTAGGCTTTCTATTGTATACGTTATCTTTAAAGTAGCATGAAATGACCTGATACAAACGTTATCATACGGACACTTCCCCCTGTTGTAAGGACTTAACTACTATGCTCATATGAACTTTACTAACTCCATATATCTAATCAAAGCTGTGACTTTGAACTAAAGTCGTGATGTTTGTAAAAAATTGCGATACTCCCCCTTTTTTGGCTTTGATTACCAAAGGGGCGTTTATTTCCAAAAGAAGAAGAACATTTGAAGTTAAAAAATGACTTTTACCTAAAAAATAGAGAAAAATTTAATTACTATAAAATTTATTAGAAATTTATTTTTATATCGTATCCTTTCAATATAACTTGAAAGGAGGATCCTATGAGAAAATTATTTAAGGTATTAAAGAATATATTTGTTGCGTTCATTGCGGTTGTTTTACTTGTGTCAGTATCTGTTTTTATATACCATAACTACCAATTAAGCAAGGAATCAGCGTTAATTAAAAGCGAGGGAACATTAATTAATTTTAATAATAAGAAAATTAATGTATATAATGAAGGAAGCGGTGAAGATACATTTGTATTTATGTCTGGCTCTGGGATAGCTGCTCCTGTTTATGAATTGAAAGGACTATATAGCAAGTTTTCAAAAGAAAACAAGATTGCTGTAATTGAAAGAGCAGGTTATGGATACAGTGATGTTTTTCACGATGACAGAGATATTGATACAATATTAGAACAAAGTAGAAAAGCGCTAATTCAAAGTGGAAACAAACCTCCATATATATTAGTGCCACACTCTATATCAGGTATAGAAGCGATTTACTGGGCACAAAAATATCCGAATGAAGTAAAAGGAATTATTGCTTTAGATATTGGTTTACCTCAGCAGTACGTAACTTATAAAATGGGTCTAGTGGATTCATTAAAAGTAAGAGGAATAAATATTTTAACGAAAATTGGTTTTCAGCGTCTTGTTCCTTCTGTTACCTTTAATCCCGAAGTAATTCGGCAATCTTTTTTAACTAAACATGAAAAACAAGTTTATAAAGCACTATCATATAAACAATTTTTTAATGATGATATGGATCAAGAGCTGTTACAGAGTTACAATAATAGTAAAAAATCAGTTAACCTACCGTTACCAAAAGAAACACCTATTTTATTTTTAGATGCGATTGCTGATCAATATAAAAATTCAAAATATACAAGACAGAAAAATAAAGATTATGAGGAGTTTGCAGACCAACTATTCATAGCAGATGTAATAACACTTAAAGGTACGCACAGCATTTATTTATACGCACCTGATGAGATATATAATCTAACCATGGAATTTGTTAAAAAAGTAAAAAATGAAAGGCCTAAGTGATGAAAGGATATAACATTTTAATTGTTGAAGATGATTTGATAATTGGGGATTTATTGCAAAAAATTTTGCGACGCGAAGAGTATAATGTTTGTTGGAAGAAAGAAGGAAAAGATATTATTGATATAATCCATGAGATAGATTTAGTCATAATGGATATTATGCTGCCAGGTGAGGATGGCTATCAAATTACAAAGAAAATAAAAAATCTTGGATTAAATATACCGGTTATTTTTCTATCCGCCCGAAGTGATATGGATAGCAAACTCCAAGGTTTGACAATTGGAGAGGATTATATGATAAAGCCTTTTGATCCTAGAGAATTATTACTCAGAATGCAGAAAATGCTAGATAATAAATATGGTACTTTTACGCAAATTAAACATTTATATATTGACGCAGAACATAAAAAGGTTTTCGATAATAGCTTACATAATGAAGTTGTTTTTACTGCGATTGAACGTAAAATATTCTTCTATTTATATGAAAATAGAGATAGAATTTTAACGAAAGAACATTTCTTTGACTATTTATGGCAACTTGAAGACAGAAATCCAAATATCATGAATGTACACATAAAAAAGATTAGAACAAAAATCAATGATAAAATAGGTGAGATTATTCAAAATATATACGGAGAAGGGTATAGATTAAATACCTATATGAAGAAATGAAATTAAAGAAAAAATACCAGCTATTGTTATTTTCTGCTGTTATAAGCGTACCGTTTTTATTACTATTGATTAGTATCCTTATGTCAGTAATTTATGATAGGGCCTTTAAAATGGAAAATAACGGCATTCCTTTTCATGAATCTTTTGCATATCCTACAATGCTAGTCGTGTTTTTTTTATCACTATTGTTATTAGCCTTTTTATTTTCGAAATCGATTAACTCACTATTAAATAAAATAAATATATTGAATAAAACCATTCGAAATTTAGCTAGTGATAAAAAGATCCCGAATAAATTAGACGTTAAAAGCGATGATGAAATAGGAGAACTAATTAGGTCAGTAAATTTATTAATTGAAAGAACTACATATCGAGAATTAGAACTTAAGCAGCAAGAGGAAATGAAAAAGGAACTTTTAAATAAATTAAGACATGATATTAATACACCTTTAACAGCTGTGAGATTACAATTATTTTACTTAGAAGGTCAATATAATAATCAAGCACCAATACTAGAATCTTTATATCAACAAATACAATATATTGCTGAATTAACCAATGAATTTAATTTACAATCCACTGATACGTTAGAGAATTCTTATATTTTAAATAATGAAGTGAATATACATGATTTATTAGAAACCATGGTTAAAAAGTGGGGTTATTTGTATAGTATTCATGATATTAAATTAATATATAATCCACTAAATAAAGATTTGATATGGACTAGTAACGATTTGTGGATTCAAAGGTTATTTGATAACATTTTCCAAAATACGTTAAAACATTCAAAAGCTAAAAAACTTGAGGTAACTATTGAAAATAGTATTGTTTCTATTAAGGATAATGGAATTGGTTTCGATATTAATAGTAAAAGTACGGGGCTGGGATTAAAAATAATTAAGGATATATCTGGAATGCTCGATATAAAATATACTTTACAATCAAATAAAAATGGGACTATATTTTCTTTTACAACAATCGAAAAAAATATATAAAGCACACTTTTCATTACTATTTTGTGACACAATATAGTCTGAGTTTGAATATCTGCCGATTGAAATGTTTGATCAAACTTTTTTATAAAAACCAAAATTAAATCTGCTGGATCATTCAATTTGGTTGATTTACCAAGTCTTCCCCTCTTCAAAACATACACAAAATAGGTTCTGCAACCCTAATTAATACCTTGTAACAATAAAAAGAGCGAAATCTTGCATTATTAATACAGGACTTCGCTCTTTTTTATAAACAATCGGACTTTATTATAAAGATATAACTGTCGAAATTTTCCCGACAGTTATTTTATTAAGAAAACATGTAAGCAATTAGTGCTCTATTAGGCTAGATACAGGAACCTCTTGTTCATTATTTCGTTGGTTGAGAGGATAAATTCTAGCTGTTTCATTATTTTCATTTACATTTTGAATGTAGATTTGCACTCCATTATAAGTTACATTAGCCATAACTGGTGAAGCAGCTATTTCTTGTGCACGTTGTTTATTCATGATCATAACCTCCTTTTTCTTTTAACAGTTATAATATTGACTTCAACTCCTGCAAATATTCTTGTTATTTCATAATGAAGTAAACAAGAAGCTAATTTTAAAAATATAATTGTGCAACTATCGAGAAAGACTGTTATCGAATAGAAGTTTAGGTAAAATGCGAAAGAACTTTTTTCTTTGCTATTCGATTTTTATACAGTACATTATTTCTTGCTCCTACTTAGATTTAGTATTCAAAAGCACAAATTAAAAAGCAAACTCCCTATATTAAAGAGTTTGCTTTTTAAAAATTATAGTTGTTGCTGAGATTGTAATCTTTGAATATACGTCACAACCTCAGGATTTACAAGCGAAGATAAATCTCCAAGTTCTTTTCCTAAATACGCAGCTTTAATAACACGGCGCATCACTTTTGAGTTACGTGTTTTCGGTAAATCTTCAACAACATGAATGTCTTTCGGACACAATGCTTTCCCAATGTGAGAGTTTACTAGACTCATTAACTCTTTTTTCAATTCTGATGTAAACGAAGTGCCCTCGCGTAACACAACAAAGCAATGACACACTTCACCTTTCACTTCATCTGGAACTCCAATTGCTCCAGCTTCCACGACATCATGGTGTTTTACAAGAATCGATTCATACTCCGCAGGTCCAATACGTTTTCCTGCAATATTTAACGTGTCATCAGAACGCCCTGTGATAATATATTGTTCTCCATCATATAATACCCAGTCACCATGCACCCATTTGTTTTCAAAACGGGACCAGTATGTGCTTACATAACGATCGTCTTCTTCCCAGAAGCTTTTCGTCATACCAACCCAAGGTTTTTCTAGACATAATTCTCCGACCTCATTTTGAACCGGTGCGCCATTCTCATCTAATACAACAGCGGCCATTCCTGGCAGTGATGCATTAAAACTAATTGGTGCAATTGGTTTAATAAGGACGTTTCCGAAAATACCTCCAGAAATTTCAGTACCACCAGAATAGTTACAAATTGGTACTTTTCCTTTGCAAACTGTTTCAAAAAGCCACATCCATGGGTCTGGATTCCATGGTTCGCCTGTTGAACCGATTACTTCTAAACTTTGCAGTGAATGTTTGTCCACCCATGTATCACCTTTTGCCATTAATGAACGAATTAATGTTGGTGAAATACCGAGATGTGTCACTTTATAACGATCAACCATTTCCCATAAACGATCTGGTTCTGGATAATCCGGCACCCCTTCATACATAACCATTGTTGCTCCGTTAATAAGAGAACCGAATAGTAGAAACGGTCCCATCATCCAGCCCATATCGGTAATCCATAGTGCGCGGTCACCTTGTTTCACGTTCATGCCAAAACTAGCATCAAACGCCGATTTTAACGGGAACCCTGCATGGGTATGCACCGTTCCTTTCGGCTTACCTGTTGTACCAGATGTATAAATAAGCATAAGTGGGTCGTCGCTTTTCATCTCTTCCGCATGAGTAAATGGTTTCTCTTTTTCAAGAACGTTCCATGAAATATCATAATCATGAGGTGTAAATTCGTTCCCAGCATGACGGACAATTACTACTTTTTCAACACTTGGACAATGCTCACATGCTTTATCCACTTCATCTTTTAAAGAAACTGTTTTACCGCGGCGTGCAAATCCATCTGCCGTAATAATCATTTTGGATCCTGCCGCTTGTACACGCGTCATAACTGCATCTGAAGCAAATCCTGAGAAAATAGGAGAAATGATCGCACCGATTTTCATCACAGCTAACATTGCAACCACTGTCTCTGGTATCATCGGCATGTAAATTGTTACACGATCTCCTTTTTCAATCCCTAAATGCTTAAGACCATTTGCAACGCAGCTCACCCAATGATCTAACTCTTCATATGTAAACGATTTTGATGTTCCATTTTCGCCTTCCCAAATGAGAGCCTTTTGCGCTTTCGTATCATCTTCTGCAATCCAGCGAGACAGTGCAGATTCTACGACATTGCAAGTTCCATCCACATACCATTTAGCAAATGGAATACCGTTTGCCAAATCTAACACTTCTGTATATGGACGCATCCATTGGTAGCCCACAGCTCGCTCTGCTTCTCCCCAAAACCAAGCTGTATCTTCAATAGACTTTTTATAAAATGTTTCATAATCATCATAGCCAAGTGATTGCATCCATTGATATAAGCGTGTTTTTGCTTTATATTCTTCTGTTGGAAACCAAACTGCTTGCTTCACTATTTTTCCCCCCTTATTTTTTGGAAAAGAAAGCCCTTCAAAAGGGCTATTTTTCTTGCTCACTTAGACAAACAAAGCATTGCCTATTACGAACTTGATTCATTCTACTTACCAGCAATGGAAAATTAGAGGCTTCTACTGATGGAAGCTCCATTTATACTGGATAAACTGGATGTTTTCGATCTGTAAATACTTGATATTTACTCATATACATTTCAAAACGTTGCTTCAATTCCGCGCGTAATTGATTCGGATGAACAATACCATCAATCACCATTTCTGATGCAAGACGATAAATATCAATATCTTGCTTATACTCTTCACGTTTTTGAGCAATAAAGCTTGGACGTTCTTCTTCTGGAAGTGCTGCAATTTTATTTGCATATACTGCGTTTACCGCTGCTTCTGGACCCATTACCGCAATTGAAGCTGTCGGAAGTGCAAGGCAGCAATCAGGTTCAAATGCTGGACCTGCCATCGCGTATAAACCAGCACCGTATGCTTTTCGTACAACGATAGAAATTTTCGGTACAGTTGCTTCGCTCATCGCAGAAATCATTTTTGCGCCGTGACGGATAATACCCGCACGCTCTACTTTTGTACCAATCATAAAGCCTGGTACATCAGCTAAGAATAAAAGCGGAATGTGGTACGCATCGCATAATGTAATAAATTTTGCTGCTTTATCAGCGGAATCGTGGAATAATACGCCACCTTTCATACGAGGCTGATTCGCAATAATTCCAACTGGCATACCGTCAATACGTGCAAGTCCAGTGATAAGTTCTTGTGCAAATAATTTTTTCACTTCAAAGAAAGAGTCTTCATCAATAATACGTTTAATTAAATCAAGCATATTAAAAGGTGCATTTTGATTTTCTGGGATAATTTGTTCTAATGTTTTTTCAAATTCTTTCGGTTCTTGAGGTTCTGTCATTGGAGCTTTTTCTAAGTAGTTACTTGGAAAGTAAGAAATATATTGACGTGCTTTTGAAATTGCATCTTCTTCTGTTTTGCATAGTACATCTCCACAACCAGATACAGAGCAATGCATACGTGCGCCGCCCATTTCTTCTAATGTTACTTTTTCACCGATTACCATCTCAGCCATACGAGGTGAACCAAGATACATAGATGCATTTCCTTCAACCATCATAACAACGTCACAGAAAGCAGGAATGTATGCACCACCAGCAGCCGATGGACCAAATAGTAAGCAAATTTGCGGTACTTTCCCGGATAATTTTACTTGGTTATAGAAAATACGCCCTGCACCTCGGCGACCTGGAAACATTTCAACTTGGTCAGTAATACGTGCGCCAGCGGAGTCAACAAGATAAAAGAGCGGTACACGTAATTTTTCAGCTGTTTCTTGAATACGTAAAATCTTTTCTACTGTACGAGATCCCCATGATCCTGCTTTTACGGTAGAATCATTTGCCATAACACAAACAGTGCGCCCATTTACTTTACCAGTTGCAGTAACAACTCCATCAGCAGGTAAGCCTTCTTGTTCGCAGTTTGCAAATAACGCATCTTCTACATACTCACCGTTATCAAACAAAAGCGCTAAACGATCACGAACAAACAGCTTCCCTTTTGCTGTATTTTGTTCGTGGTATTTCGGTGCACCGCCTTGCTTTATCGTTTCTACACGCTCTTCTAATGAACGAGATTGTTGTTTTTGATCTAGCATATTTATTCCCCCTTATAAATCGGCTTCCGTTTTTCCCGAAATGCTTGTAATCCTTCTAAGCGATCTTTCGTATGAATAACTCCTTCATACGCTTGCCTTTCCATTTGTAAACCAGTTTGTAAATCTACTTGCATACCATTTGTAATCGCTTCTTTCGCAAGGCGAACAGCAATTGGACCATTCTTAGCAATTTGCTTTGCAATTTCAAGCGCTTTTTCTTCTAGTTCTTCAGCAGGAACAACATGTTCCACAAGTCCATATTCCTTTGCTTCTGCCGAAGAAATACGTCTTGCTGTATAAATTAATTCTTTTGCACGTCCAATTCCAATTAAACGCGGAAGACGCTGCGTACCACCGGCTCCTGGAATAATCGCGAGCGAGGTTTCTGTTAAACCAAGACTTGCTGTTTCAGAAGCAATGCGAATATCACAAGCAAGACTTAATTCTGTACCGCCACCAAGCGCAATCCCATTTATGACTGCAATAACAGGTTGTGATAATTGTTCTACCATATCCATTGTAGAGCGAATCATCCCAACTGCATGGCGCACTTGTTCTTCGTTCATATTCGCACGTTCTTTTAAATCTGCACCTGCACAAAATGCTTTTGCACCTGCACCCGTAATCATTACGACACGGACATCATTTTCTTCGTTAATACGACTAAGTGTCTCTTGTAATTCTTCTAAAAGAGCAAGTGATAAAGCATTTGCTTGTCGTTCGCGATTTAACGTTACTTTCACAATATGAGGCGTTACGTACTCAACTGAAATATTTTGCAGCTGTAACATGGGATCACCTACTCACTGTTTTATGTTGCAAAGCACGGTATACATGGCTCGGAATCTGCATATCGAGCTTGCTTTGAATAAATTTTGTTGCTTGTAATAACTTTTCTTCATTTACATTTGTCTGCACGCCCATTTTATGAAGCATGTGGACTAAATCATTTGTTGCGACATTTCCAGACGCACCTGGCGCATACGGGCATCCGCCAAGACCACCGCATGAACTATCAAAAGTTGTAACACCGCATTCTAATGACTTTACAACATTGGCAAGTGCCATGCCGTACGTGTTATGAAAGTGCATCGCAAACTTGGAAGAATCATATTTTTTGAGTAAGTGCTCTAGTACACGTTCTACTTGTACCGGATTTGCTACCCCAATCGTATCTCCAAGCGATACTTCATAAATACCGTACGAAAACAATTTGTCACAAAGTTCATCTACGGCATGAACGTTTATTTCACCCTCATATGGACAACCAAACACAGTAGATACGTAACCACGTACCGTTTTCCCAGCAAATAATGATTGTTTCGTTATGTCTTCTATAACAGAAAGTGCTTCATCAATTGATTTATTAATATTTTTCTTATTATGTGTTTCACTAGCAGATAAAAAAACGTTCACCTCATCTACATCTTGCAAAAGCGCCCGTTCCAAACCATTTTGATTTGGAACGAGAGCTGCATATGTAACATGTGGTTTCCGCTCAAGCATTGTAAACACATCTTGTGCATCTGCTAAAGCAGGAATCCATTTAGGGTGAACGAAAGATGAAACTTCAATATAAGAAAGACCTGCGTCTGTCAACATATGAATCCATTTCACTTTATCTTTTGAGCCAACAATTTTCTTTTCATTTTGCAAACCATCACGCGGTCCAACTTCTTTAATAGAAGCAAAAGAAGGTAGTTTCAATCATTACACCCCGTTTCTAATTATTCAATTTCTACTAATACATCTCCCTCATTAACAAAATCGCCTTCTTGCACAAGAATCTTCATAACTGTTCCAGATTCTTCTACAGCGATTGGAATTTCCATTTTCATAGATTCTAAAATGACGACATCTTGATCTTCCTCTACTGTATCTCCTACACCCACTACAATTTTCCAAACGTTTCCTGCCATCGATGCATACACTTTTGTCATCATTATTTCCTCCTTTAAATTTCGTAACTTTTATTTTTTCACAAGCTGTTTCGTGACAAAGCTTGTTGTATAAATACCACTTTGAAATACTTCATCTTCTAACACTTGCAGAAGCATTGGCGTATTTGTTTTAATACCTTCCACTTTCAATTCTTCTAATGCTACTTGCAGTTTTTGAATTGCATCTTCGCGCGTTTCACCATGTGCAATTATTTTTGCAATCATCGGATCATAAAACGGTGTAATTGTTACACCATCTTCTAAGAAATGATCGACACGAACTGATGTTGGAAGAGAAAGAGACTTTATTTTCCCTGGTGATGGGAAAAATGTTTTTGGATCTTCCGCATAAATACGAGCTTCAATGGCATGACCACTGCGTTTTACTTCGTCCTGCGTGAACGAAAGTGTTTCGCCTGATGCGATGCGTAGTTGTTGCTCTACTAAATCAAGACCTGTAATTTCTTCTGTTACTGGATGCTCTACTTGTAATCTCGTATTCATTTCTAAGAAATAGAAGTTTTTCTCATCATCAACGAGAAATTCAATTGTCCCTGCATTCGCATAACCAAGTGCTTTCGCAGCTTTTACTGCAACTTCTCCCATCGCCTTGCGCGTTTCTTCATCTAAAAATGGTGATGGCGCTTCTTCAATTACTTTTTGATTACGGCGCTGCACAGAGCATTCACGTTCCCACAAATACACTGTATTCCCCTGTTTATCAGCAAGCACTTGAATCTCAATATGATGCGCATTTGTAATCAATCGTTCCATATACATTTCTCCGTTTCCGAAGAAATTCTTTGCACGAGTTTGATTACTTTCAAACGCTTGAGTGAGCGCTTGTTCAGTTTCAATCACTTGCATACCAATGCCTCCGCCGCCAGCGGATGCTTTTAACATAAGTGGATAACCAATTTGACTTGCAATTTCTTTCGCTTCTTCTACTGTTGGAATGCTAGTTGAAATACCAGGTACAATTGGAACTTCAGCTTCTAGCATTGCTTTACGGGACTCAATTTTGCTTCCCATCTTCGCAATAACATCTTTAGGAGGACCAATGAAGACAATTCCTTCTTCTTCGCAGCGCGCTGCAAATGTCGGATTTTCTGATAACAATCCATAACCTGGGTGAATTGCCTCTACATTTGTTTCTTTCGCAATTTCGATAATCTTTTCAAGATTCAAATAACTCTCTTGAACGCGCGGCCCCCCAACAAGATAAGCCTCATTTGCCATTTTTACATGAAGTGCAAACTCATCAGCCTCTGAATAAATCGCAACTGTACGAATCCCTAGTTTTTGACACGTCTTTATAATGCGAACAGCAATTTCACCGCGGTTAGCAATTAGTATTTTTCGAAACATAGCGAACCCTCCTATTAACGACATCCTAAATGTCTTGAAATAACGAGACGTTGAATTTCAGAAGTACCTTCACCAATTTCTAATAACTTTGCATCACGAATATGACGCTCTACTTCATACTCACGCATATATCCGTAACCACCATGAATTTGAACCGCTTGATTTGCTACACGGCTTGCTGTTTCAGATGCAAAGAGCTTTGCCATCGCAGCTTCTTTCCCAAATGGCTTATCATTGTCTTTTAACCAAGCAGCTTTATGTACCATATTACGTGCTAATTCAATTTCTGTTGCCATATCAGCCAATTTAAATTGAATTGCTTGGAAGTTTGATAGAGAACGACCAAATTGTTTACGCTCCTTTGCGTATTGCAATGCACGCTCAAATGCGGATTGAGCAATCCCTACTGCTAATGAAGCAATGGAAATGCGGCCACCATCTAACGTATATAAAAATTGTTTAAATCCTTTATTTACATCCCCAAGGATATTTTCCTTTGGTACACGAACGCTATCTAAAACAATCTCACATGTATTCGAAGCACGAACACCCATTTTGTCGTACGGACTAGAAATTGTTAATCCTTCGCTATTTGTCGGTACGATAAAAGCAGAAATTCGCTTCTTACCACTTTCCTCAACACCATTGACAGCGGTTACAATAATCGTATTCGCATACTCAGCATTTGTAATCCAGCACTTCTCGCCGCTAATTACATACTCATCGCCATCTAATACCGCTTTCGTTTGTGTTCCACCAGCATCAGATCCAGCATTTGGCTCTGTTAATCCAAATGCACCAAGTGTCTTACCAGATGCCATTGGAACTAAATATTTTTGTTTTTGTTCTTCTGTACCAAAATAATAGATAGGAGAAGCTCCCAGTGAGATTGTTGCAGCATAACTTAAACCTGTACCACCACAAGCACGGCCAATTTCTTCAACTGCTAATGCATACGATAACGTATCGCCGCCAGAACCACCGTATTCTTCAGGGAATGGGATTCCTAACAAACCAAGTTCGCCCATCTTTTGAAACGTTTCATATGGGAATTCTGCCGTTTTGTCGTAATACACCGCTTTTGGAGCGATTTCCTTTTCAGCAAAGTCGCGCACCATTTCTTTGATCATTTGTTTTTCTCTAGTAAGAGTAAATTCCATTTGTCACACCCCTTATCGAATTCGCTATTTCGACAGCGTGCGCGTATATAGTACAAATCTTGCTTCGAAAAAAGAATGAACAGTAGTAAGATAATTGCTATAATTCTGTCATAATTCAATTGTAAAACAGAATCTGTACTAATGCACGAAAAAATTCCTACATTGTTCTACAACAACATAGGAATAAAAAGGTCGAATTATGTAGTTTTTTGTTTAATAATCTCTCCCTTTTCCAGAATCTGTGATTTCCACTAAAACTTCTGGATACGGTTCAAAATATGTTTGTCTCAGTAAATATGTTTCCTCAAACCGAAGTGCCCACGATTTTAAAATAGTGAGAATACTGCTTAATGGTATTTTCTTTTCTGCATACTTACTAAGTAAAGAAAGAAAATGATCTTTCTCTTCTTTCTTCAATTCATTTTTAAAATAGCCAAAAATATGCTGACATACGTTTATATTTGATGTATACCGCGGTGTACGTTTTAACAACTCATACAATGTTTTTTCATAGTTTGCAAATACTTCATCAATCGGACATTTTTCCTGATTAGCAATGATACGCCCTAATTCTTTTTGCTTCGTCTGATTGTACGCCATAAATAAGTATTTATAATCAGATTGAAATTCAACCAAAGCCTTCATGTTTTTCTTTTTCTTTAACGTTTTAAAATGAGCAATCGTAAATAACTGCGTAAAGAAATGTTCACGTATGATAAAATTCGACAACCTTCCTTCTTCCTCAATTGCTAAATGTGAAAAGGTAGCTAATACTGCACTACCAAATAAACCCGCACCCTTTCCTTTTGTTGGTGCTTTTCCTACCCCAGCATATATTTTCACATCACGAGTTCCGCAACTTGGGGACCTATTTTTCAAAATAAAACCATCTATATCCGGTAGAGAAGATAAAAATACATCTGAAAACTGCTGCATTTTATCCGTTAAATCGGCACCTGTTGATGGCTGAACTAATTTTTGCCTCCCATCTTGTTCGACAATACGAATGGTTTCCCTTGGAATGCTAAGGCCAATTTCTACCTCTGGACAAACTGGAATGAATTCTACATACGGCTGTAAATTTCGTACTGTTGTATCAGAAATCTTGTCACCATTATAACGACATGCTTCAAATTCTAAACATTTACTTACGACAACTTTCGGTTTTACGAATTGCCTCATATAATTACCTCCGAGGTGTTAGTCCATATAAAATGAATTGAACTGTAGACTCGATTTCAGCCTCATCATCCCACTTTTCTTCTGGTAGTAATAAAAAACGAGTTAAAATCAAACCCATTACAGGTGATAAGGTAAACCGTAATACTGCTGGTGTTGGAAGTTCAATAATTTGTCCTTGCTCCTGAAAATGATTAACAATTTTTTCAAAACGAGAGTAAATTTCCTTTGCAAGTAATTGCTGGATTTCATCTTTCAATTCTGGATGAAACGGTACTTCTTGAATTAAAATTTTCAACATCGGAAAGTGTTTTCTCGCAAATTCAAAACGATTCCGAATGACAGCACGTAAAAAATTCTCATATGAATCATACGTATTTTCAAATATTTCTTTCGCAAAAGTTTGTACAAAAAACGGTGCGGCAAATTTCGTCAAGGTCGGCATCACAACGGCCAACAACAAATCTTTTTTCGTTTTATAGTAGCGGAAGATCGTTCCTTCCGCTACACCCGCACGCTTAGCAATTTCACTCGTTGACGTTGCCGAATATCCTTTTTCACTAAACATATCCACTGCCGCTTCTAAAATGCGCATTTGCCGTTCATTACGCTTATCCGTCCCTGTGGCAGCAATTAATTCTTCTAACCAATCCTCTGTCATGATAAACTCCTTTTTATTTCCATTATATTCGTCTATGTTTCCTCAAAGCAAATACGTTACCTACCGTAAACACTAGTGCAAATAATAATAAAACTCCAAGTTCACCAGCAATTTCGCCAAATCCTTGATTTCGAATCATAACTTGCCGCATCGCATCTGCACCGTATGTTAATGGAAATAGCTTTCCAAGAAGTTGTAACCACTTATTCATAGACTCAATCGGAAATAAACCCGAAAAGAAAATTTGCGGCACGATGACCAATGGAATAAATTGAATCATTTGAAATTCATTGTTTGCATACGCTGATAAAAATGTTCCAAGTGTTAGAGCTGTTAATGAAAGCATACATGTAATAAGTAACGTGAGCCAAGGTGAACCTGCAACATATAAATCAAGAATATACACAGAAAAACTAACAATTAGTACGGATTGTAAAAACGCAAAGATACCGAATCCAATGATATAACCCGCAACAATTTCCCAGCGCCGAATTGGTGTCGATAATAATCGCTCCAAAGTCCCGCTTAAACGTTCTCGAACGAATGAAACCCCTGATAAAATAAAGACAAAAAAGAAGGTAAAGAAACCAATTAATACCGGGCCTAATCCATCAAACATCGTAAAATCAGCTGATCCATGTAAATAAGAAACATCAGGCTTCATAGTCGTCGGTTCTTTTTTCTCCATACTCTTTTGCAAAACTTGCATAACAGCACGATTTTTCGATGAATCGCTACCTTCTAACGTTATTTTCATCTTTCCATGATCTACAGTAACTATCGCATCAATTGCTTGATTTTCTAATTCACTACGTGCTTTTTCCTTATCATACTCATAAAAAGAAGCATCTTGCTTTTTCATTGATTCTACAATTGGTGCCGGTACATCAACTAAAGCAATATGAGGCTTGTAATCTTTTTGTGTGAATACAAGTGAAAGAAGCCAAAGAAGTAACATCGGTGCTCCGAACATAAGCGCAAGCGACCTTTTATCTCGGAAAAACTGACGAATAATGCGGATAACAACTCCCAATACTCTCATTATTCCACCACTCCTTCCAGTAAAAAGACATCTTCAATACGTCCCGATGTTGTTCGCTCTTTTAATTCAGCTGGAGAACCCATTGCGATTAACTTCCCTTCACGAATTAAACCAAGGCGTTCACAAAACTCTGCTTCATCCATAATGTGCGTTGTAACAATAATTGTCGTTCCTTGTTTTTTCAGCTCATAAAACTTATTCCAAATTGATTTTCGAAGAACAGGGTCAATCCCAACAGTTGGTTCATCTAAAATAAGAAGCTTTGGTTCATGCAAAAGTGACATAGCAAGTGATAAACGTTTCTTCATTCCACCTGAAAAGTGCTGCACTTGCATTTTTGCATCCTGAGATAACTGGACAAGCTCAAAAACTTCAAGGATGCGCTCCTTCTTTTGCTTTCCTTTTAATCCGTACATTGTCGCAATAAAATCAGCATTTTCATAAGCAGATAGTTCATCGTACAATGCATCAGCTTGAGCCATATATCCAATTTGTTTCATTCCATTCAAATTCGGCATAACCGTTTGCAGTGCAGTTACTTCCCCTGTTGTTGCTTCGCTAATACCAGCAATCATTTTAATAAGTGTTGTCTTCCCCGAACCAGACGGACCAACTAACCCAAAAATTTCAGCTTCTCCGACTGAAAATGAAATATCTTGAATCACTTGTTTCTTACCAAAGTACTTGGAAACACCTTTAAGCAATACTGCCTCATTTGTTAGAGACATAAATTTTCCCTCCTCTTCACAATAAAAATGAGTGAGTACTCACTTTTATTTTAAGCTAATTTTAATATATGTCAAACGTTTCTTTTTATTGTTTATTGCATACATATTTTTCTCTTAATTCCTTATTATTAACAAGCTAAGAAGCATTTAAGGACATAAAGAAACACACTATCCTTTCCTGAAGTTTTACAAAAAGAATAGCGTGTTTCTTTTTAGGATATCGTTTTTATGAATTCACACGAGCTGTTCTACTTACTTTACATACTAATCTCATCAATTTTCTGTGGACTGATGGAAACAATGTAAAAATAATATCCACTGTTCTTCGCATTGGCATGGGACAAATGATTGGTTTATTTTTATGAATTCCAGTCAATGTAATTTTTGCAAGTTGCTGCGGGGTTATCATTTTTTGCTTTTTCAACTGTTTTGTAATAACTGATTTATCAATATTAACTGCTTTTGCTGTATTAAAAATAGGAGTATCAACGAATGTGGGACATAATGTGCTTACTTTAATACCGTATTCTTCGGCTTCATAATGCAAAGATGTGGTTAAACCTACAACAGCATGTTTTGTTGTAGAATAGGGTGAGGATATTGGAGAGGGTCCAAGTCCTGCTGCTGATGCTGTATTAACAATATGACCAAAACTTTGCTCTTTCATAAGATTATACCCAACTTGAGTTCCGTAAATGACTCCCCACAAATTAATATCCATGATTTCTTTCCAGTCTTCAATCGACATATCATATAATTCACCGTACATAGCAATACCAGCATTGTTAAAGAGATAGTCTAATCTACCAAACTCTTTATATATATCCGTAATTGTTCGCTCCACACTTTCAAAATGTGTAACATCTAAGCACACATACCTAGAATTAATTCCATTTTCGTTAAGCTCAGCCTCTACAATCTGTCCTTCTAATTTATTAATATCTGCGATAATTACAAATACATTTTGAGATACCAATTCACTACAAAGCGCCCGGCCTATCCCCGATGCACCACCCGTTACTATAGAAACTTTCCTACCTTCCCCCACTATAACTCCTCCTTCATGCACCCTACCTTATACAAAATTAATTGCTACTACCTAATGCCTGTTGTATAAGAGTCGATCTATAGTCGACGCATATTCGGCTGCAACAATTCTAGCACCTGTGCTATTAAAGTGCACGCCATCCATTGTGAAATGAAGTCCTCGTTTTTGGGATAGCTGATTGATTCGATTTGGATTCTTATAGAAGAGGACATCTAACATAACTCTCATAACTTTGGTGCTGATATAATCTGAACTTTTAACTTTAGCAAGATGTTCTTCAAACACGGATTGCATATTCAGAAATCTTACATTTGGATACTGACTAGAAATCGATTGAATAATGGTAGACAAATGCTTTATTTCTTTATTCGACACACTCGTAGTATTTTCTCCAACTAATGCTGGTGACACTGTGACCACTTGTTTTGAAGAGGCAAGAACTATCTCTAAAACTTTTTGGTAATAATCTTTAAATTCCTCATGATCTTTTGCGATGGGTTGTGCTTGAACACTTAGTAATTTAGCATAAACATCATTAACTCCAATCCAAAGAAAAGTAAGCTCGTAATCGGTCTCTAACTTTGATTTAGTTAGTCGTGAATGTAAACTTTTTATTGATTCCCCTGGTTTACCAAGATTAACGAATTTATCAGCTACAAACTGTTCTTGTAGAATTTTGAAGAAAGAAACTCCTGGTCGCCCTTCAGTTAAACTGTCTCCGATTAAACCTATTTTCACTTTAATTCCCCCTAATTTTCGTTACTAATAGCTCCTAAGAAGATAGTAACTGCCTGTTTAAAAATAGACTCTAGGGAACTGAATTCTTGTGTATTAGTGAGTTGACATAAACCACCCAGCCATGTTCCTAACAATATGGTCCATTCATCTATATTCCCATTTTTGAATTCTCCTTTGTCTACTCCTTCTTGAAAGATGGAGCGATAAGTACCCAGCGGAATAATAGATAAATCATATAGCTGTTTCACCGATTCAGGACTTGAATTTGGATTGGAAGCCAATTCTTGCCCCGCTTTTAATAAAGGTGTTTGATAATTGTATAGGACATGTATGGCCATACCGTACAATTTCTCTGTTGCTGAGGAATAGCTAGGTTCTACCATCAGCCATTTATCATGCCAATTTTGCATCGTTTTTTGCGCTAAAAGAACAAAAAGCTTTTCTTTATTTTGAAAATGATAATAAATGTGTCCTTTGCTGTAACCCGAAGCTTTTGAAATATCTGCTACTGAAGTTTGATTATAGCCTTTTTCAGTAAATATTTGCACTGCCTTTTCCATTATGTCTTTTCTTGCTTGTTCACTGTCATAACGTCTTTTGTTCACTAAAATCAAACCTTCTCACTAAAATTGAACGATTGTTCTAATTTAATTATACATATATTTCCTTAGCAAACAATATGTGCATGATAATATACAATATTTTTTATTTTTCTCTCCAAAATTTTAATTATAAAACTCTTGTTACATGCTTGTTTCATTCCAGAAAAGTCACGCAAAAAAAGACTCTATTTACACAAAGCCTAAAAAGAATAATTAATTTTGTGAAAAGAGTTTTTATTAAAATAATATATTAGACAAGCTAGTGAATATACAATTTATATACAGGAAATGAATGCGATATACACTATTCCTTCTTCAACTAAGGGATGTGCTCTAAGGCATCATAGTTGATCGACCTTCCTCCCTCAGCTATAAAAGCAGTATGAATGGATAACGGGCAGTTATCTGCAAAAAACAACGTAATTTTTGTATTGAGTTAATGATTCTAAATGCGGTAAAATTTGTAAAAAACAAGATTGTTAGGAGGAAGGTAGCGTGTCCTATAAAATAAAGAGTTACCTTGACTATCCAATGGTAAAAATTCCAGGGGGAGAAATAGAATTAAGAGACGATAGAATAAAAAGCAAATGGAAAGCTGAAATAAGACCTTTTCTTCTTGCACGATATCCTGTAACTATGGATCTATACTATGCTATTACAAATACATCACCTAATTCTTTTGACGGAGATCTAAAACCGGTTGTGAATATTTCCTGGAACAATGCAATTTCTTTTTGTAATCTACTTTCAAAAAAAGCTGGACTGAAAGAGTGTTATTCTATAAGTAATGATGGTGAAAACATTATTTGTGATTGGAAATCAGACGGCTATCGACTTCCTTCAGAAGCAGAGTGGCAATATGCATGTAAAGCAGGGACTACTGGTTATAGATACGGAGAGCTTGATAAAATTGCCTGGTATAATGAAAATTCAGGTGGCAAAATCCATGAAGTGGGAAGAAAAGAACCGAATGCATGGGGTCTGTATGATATGTTAGGTAATGTTTGGGAGTGGTGTTGGGATTTATATGATGAACAAGTGTACGGCTCCTACCGAATTTTCCGAGGAGGTAGCTGGGCTGAAGAGGCCAGGGGTTGTGGGGCTTCGTGTCGCCGTCGTAGCCATCCGTCATTTTGCATTGACGACCTTGGATTCCGTCTTGCCCAGTCTTTTTAACTTCTACAAACAAGAACTTTCGAGATTTTACAGCTCAACTAACGGAGCGCTACAGTTAAAAAACAAATATATTTACTTCCAATAACACTGATTATCTGAATGAAAAGTCCCTTCAGATTTCTGAAGGGACTTTTCAGGGTTTGGGAATGCATTGATTTTATGTTAACAAAGAGTGTTTTCATGTACCAAAAACACCTTTTTCAGATTGGTAGTTTTACTATATCCACCTGCTTTATATTTAAACTTAATTCATAATCAAGTGAACTACCCTCCCCCGAGGCTTTGCATAGAGGTGGGGGCTTCTAAGGTAATCGTACCTAACGATACGAAATTTACTTAGCTACTGAGCCTGTTCCATGATCCTTATTTGATTATACCAATATATACAAATGATAAAAATTTATTTAAAAACAATATTTAGAACGATAAAATTTTTTGTTATTAGGACCAATAAATATCTTAAGTTGATGAGTATTAGTGCTGTCCCTCTATTTCTATAATATTATTTGTAGGATTTTCTCCTTTTCTGTCGAATTCGTTTGATATAAGGAGGGACACTATATGTTTATCAAAGACTTTTTTATTAACCTTTTTATTTTTGCTTTCCTAGTTAGTTCAACTATATTCATCCAAGTGTTTGTAATGAAATCTAACCAGTTTATTGAAAAACTATATGGGGCAATCATTGCTGTTATTTTGATGGCCTTCTCTTTTAAATACATGGGGTTTTACTATGATCTTCGAGTTGTTCCTCTCATTTTTTCGTTTGTTTACTTTGGTCGTACTGCTGGTTGGTTTACGTTAATTAGCATTTTAATAATGCGTATTATTTATATGGACGGATATTGTGGACCTTATGTCGTTGCTTTATTAGGAACAGGTATTATATTTACTATTTTTAAAACATATTCCAAAAACTTACATCCGTTTAAAGCTAGCTTCCTTTATATGATTTGTTATGTGGCTACGATTCGATTGGTAGGCGAATTCTTCATTCCTGCTGCAACATCTGATATTCTATACATTCAAAGCTTATTATTTATAAGTATGGGCCTTTTAATTGGACTTTTTCTGATGGAAGCTTATCAAAAATTATATTCCTTAACACGAGATTTATTTAGAATGAATCAAAAATTAGAAAAATCGAAGCAAGAACTTAAAGATACTGTTCATGAGCTGCAAGGAGGAATTTTTAAATTTATTAAAATAGATACGCATTTTATACATACGATGTGTGATGGACAATTTTATTATCAAAATGGATTTTATTCTGAACAAGTGGTAGGAAAAAGTTTACGTACTATCGATTCCTCCATTATTCCTCCCCATCTCGTTCCTCAATTACTGAAGTATTATGTACAAGCATGGGATGGGAACGAAGTTATATTTGAAATTCCTTGGCCAGATGATGAAACCATTGCTCTAATTGCGCTTAGGCCCATTAAGCAAAATGGAAAAGTTATTGAAGTTGTTGGTTCTGCAATTGATATTACAGAGAGAAAGAAAATGGAATGTGAATTAAAAACGACCAAAGAATTACTGGAGTCATTTGTAGATAACAACATAGATGCGATTATTATCGCTGATCGAGAAGGGCATATTTTACAAGCGAATAAAGCTTATGAAACGATATTTGGTTGGTCAATACACGAAATAATAGGTGAAAAGTTACCTTGTGTACCTAGTTTCTTAATGGATGAATCTAAAGAAATCATTCGAAATATTCTGTCTGGAAAATCTACAATTACTAGATTAGAGACCATTAGACAACGAAAAAATGGGGATTTATTTGATGTAAGTATGACGATTTCACCTATTCTAGATTTAAGGGGGAATGTAATGGCTCTCTCTGCAATATGTAGGGACATTTCCGAAAGAAAACAAGCAGAAAAAGAACGACATCAATTATATCAACAATTGCAAGAAAGTGAATTGAAATATCGTGCACTATTTGAACAGGCAGCGGATGCGGTATACGTAGTAGAATTGAATAAAAATCGAACTCCCACTCGATTCATTGAAGTAAATGCGATTGGATGTGAAAGGTTTAATTTAAGTAGAGATGAAATTCTTAGTACGCCATTTCCTGATCTTGTTTCTACGGATGTTCCCCTTTTAAAAAGATTAATAGAAAAAATTAAAAAAGGGGAAGATTCTTTTACTTTGCAAGATGAATATGTTTTTAATACAGGAAAGAAAATAACGACTGAATTTAGTATTCGTGTATTCAAGTTGAATGGAAAAGAAGTTTTTTTAAGTATTTCTCGAGATATAACCGAACGAATAAAGACGGAAGAATTATTAAGAAAATCTGAAAAGCTTGCTGTTGTAGGTCAATTAGCTACAGCAATAGCTCATGAAATTAGAAACCCTTTAACTGCAATGAAAGGATTTATGCAATTATTAAAAACAATGGAAAATGAAAATAATCATCACTATATAAATATAGTATCATCAGAAATTGATCGAATTGAAAGCATTACGAATGAATTTATGGCAATAGCCAAACCACAGGCGGTGAAAATTCAGCCTAATGATATAAGTATGTTAATGAATCAAGTTGTAATGCTACTAGAGCCCCAGGCACTAATGAATAATATACAAATTAAGACAGAAGTTATGTCTAATATTCCAATGATACTTTGTGAAGGGAATCAATTAAAACAAGTATTCGTTAACATCTTAAAAAATGCAATTGAATCTATGACAACAGGTGGAGAAATTTTAATTCAAATTAATAGAGCTGATAATAATCAAATAAATATTCGATTTATTGATCAAGGATGTGGGATTCCTCAAGAGCGCATACCATACCTTGGAGAACCTTTTTATAGCATTAAAGAAGAAGGCATTGGCCTAGGATTAATGATTTGTTACAAAATTATTGAAATGCATCAAGGCAAGATAAGTATTGAAAGTGAAGTGAATAGAGGAACAACGATAGATGTTACCCTCCCTATCTGTAAATTATAAAACAAATGTTGTTAAATTTTAAAATAGATAAAGTGAAACTTCCATCAGTGGGATTTTTCTTCATCCCCCACAGATGGAAAGCTCTCACCAATCGGGCTCTTACTGCCCTAAAGTAGCGGGATAAAAAATTACCTTAGCTTGATTCATATGGAGACCCATCAAACAAATAACATAAAACCCATGATAATATAACGTTATCTCCTAAACAAAAAGCCGATTTCCCTTAACACGAGAAAATCGGCTTTTTATTTTTGACTTTCGGAATGGTCGTAACAATTCTAAGGTGGTTGATTATCTAAATTTAAATTGGTACAGGAAATTAATATATTGCTTGATTGATTACCGCCTATTCCTCATACATCATTTTTCTCGTCATTCCGCCGTCTACGATAAGATTAATACCTGTAACAAAATCATTTTCTTTTGCCGTTAAATAAAGACAAGCTCGTGCAATATCATCTGGTTTTCCTACACGCTTTGACAGATGCTGTTCATGATCGATTTTACTTAATTTCACATAATCTCCTGTTTCAATCCAACCTGGAGAAATGGCATTAACTGTAATCATATCTTCACTAAATGAGGCTGCAAGCGCATGTGTAATTGCAACTATCCCACCTTTTGTGGCAGCATAAGATTCTGAATTCGGCTCAGACATAATGGCTCTTGTGGAGGCAATATTCACAATGGCTCCACCTTCCTTGTTATGACGCATATATTTTGCTGCTTCACGTGATCCCAAGAAAACACTTCTTAAGTTTGTGTTTATTATATCGTCCCACTCTTCTAACGATATATCATAAGGAGACTTGAATAACGTCTTTCCTGCATTATTGATTAAAATATCTATCTGACCGTATGTTTGATTAGATACTTCCATTAATCGAACAATATCTGTTTCCAACCTTACATCTGTTTGTACGAAAAGTGCTTCTCCTCCCTGTTCTTTTATACAAGTAGCTGTTTGTGTTCCTGTTTTTTCATCTATATCTGCTAAAATGACATTAGCTCCTTTTTCTGCATAACGTAAAGCAATTCCTTTTCCAATTCCATTTCCAGCCCCCGTAATGACCACTGTTTTATTAGAAAACGTCATTGTATGTACACATCCTTTTTAAAACAAATTACATCTTAATATTTTTAATGATAACATGAGAGAAAAACAGGGAGAAATCTGTTCCTAAAACAGATCATAAGAAAACTATCGCCTTGTATCTTTGAACATCTAAAAAAGCCATTGGAATTAATAAGCATAATTCCAATGGCTTTTTCACTTTACTACGTTACACAGTAAACTCATGAAAAATTATGATTAACTACGTTTTTGTCTCTTATTTGATGAAGGTACTTTAATGGAACCTGTTTCTTGCGTAGTAGTTCCTTGCCCTTCAACTTGTGAAGAACCAAGGCCTGCTCTGGAAGGATCCTGTTTAGTTTTTCGACCCACTTTGCTCACCTCCAACGTTACTTTTTGCTTAGATGTTAGAAACTATGCAGGACAAAGTAAAAAACTCCCTTCCCTTTTAAAAAACTGCTTTTTCATAGTTTCTAAAAGGAAAATCATGAACACCGGTTGTATATATAAAGTAAGCACTCCCTTTATAACGTGAAATCAAATGAAACCGGAGGAATTCTTAATGAAACATCCAGCATTACAAGCATATGATTATCATGTATGGGCAAATCAAAAAATATTTGCACACTTAAAAACATTGCCAACAGATATTTGGTCTACAGAAATACAAAGTGTATTCCCCTCTATTTCACAAGTATTCGTGCATATGTATGTCGCTGATACAATCTGGCTAGGTACTTTATTAGGCAAACCTTTTGATGAAGTGAAGACATCAGCAATACATCTTTCAGAAAAAATAAAAGAGACAACTATTAAAGAAATGGAACAATTATTTTTAAATTTATCCGAAGACTACCAAGCATTCTTCACTCATAAGGAGAACTTAAATGAAGCCATTTCTCCTGAACACCCTCACTTTGGACGGCTAGACACAACAGTTTTTGAATTGATACAGCATGTTGTGAATCATGGAACGTACCATCGCGGAAATATTACAGCTATGTTAAGACAGTTAGGTTTTACAGGGACTTCAACTGATTATATTTTTTATTTGTACGCAATGAGTGAATCAAAGAAATAATGTTCAATGTCTAAAATATAAAAAAGATACTCCCTTAAAGATTTATATAATGCAAGGAGGAATAAAAATGGACTCCAAACAGAAAGACTATAATGTTGAATATCAATGTCCTAAAAGAGTTGTGTATTACAGAAAAGTACAAGCGAGTGATATAGAAGAAGCAAAACAACAGATATTAGCTCAACAACCCGACATGAAAATTAGGGCTGTTAACCTTATTGATTCTGATTGAACTACCCCCACCTACCGCTTCACGCTTGAGGTAGAGGGTCTTCTCGCCAGATATGATAAACAAAAATAGCTGGAGTTGAGGTAGATAACGATTATGAGCTCTAGCTATTTTTTGCTTCGTTCACATAATTAATGTTAGCGGAAGTTAATAATATTATTTTTCAACTTGCTTTATAAACGCAGATACGTTTCCTAAACAACAAGAACCTTGAGGATTATTTACCTCGCATCCACAACGGTTTGCTTTAATATGCATTGATATCTCTTGTACCGCTTGGCTCTTTCCGGTTTGTTTTATTTCTTCACGAATGCGTGCTCGTGTCCAATTAAAACAGTAACAAGCAGGAACATCTTCCTCTATATCTTTTTGAAAAACAGGAACCTTAAGATCGTTTTTAATAAATACTTGCTGTTCTTCATTAAAGTACACTACGTCACATTCTTGCTCTGAACAAAAATAGTATGTTTTATCTGACTCCAATCGAGCCAAGGCATTAGCATCCAGCAAGCTTTTTAATGTAATTAGTTTGACTTGTTTTCCTTTCATTTTGGATAAAGGACAAACAACATCGTTAGTTACATTTTTCGAAGCACCGCAGCAGTCTCCCATTTTACATGGAACCCCCTTTTACAAAATTTCACCACCAAACCAAAGTGTATATTCGTATCTCTCAGGTATGATACTTTAGAAAACCTTTGGACAAGTAAGTGATTTTCCATTGTCTTTGGATGTAATACTAAGTATATATGGTACAGCGACATGTGACCAAGCTTCAGGTGTTGGAGAACTTGATATATATTCTGGTGCACACAAATGCAGCATCGGAGTATTGATGCTACCACCTGGATCCATTGAAACTACTGCCATTTCTTTTGGTAATTCTAATGCCATTGATTGAGTCAAACCCTCTATAGCAAACTTGGAAGCACAGTACGGTGCAAGTTTAGCTTCACCAGACCTTCCCCAACTAGAGCTAATGTTGATAATGACACCTTGTTTATTATGAATCATAGCTGGAACAAATGACCGTATCACATTGACTACACCATTCACATTGATATTCATAACATTTGCAAATTCTTCCGAAGAAATATTCCATAGCGGTGCGTTTTTATTAACAATGGAAGCATTATTGATAAGTAAATCTGGTACACCGTATCGCTCAAGAGTATATTCTCCCCAAGCTCTAACAGCCTTATCGTCCGAAACATCAACAGATTGAAAATCATGTTTGTCATCAAATTGAATTCTAATTTGTTTAATCTTACTCTTAGAACGACCGCATCCAACAATCAACCAATCTAATTCAGAAAACCGATCAATCAATGCCCGCCCTAAACCTTGAGTTATTCCAGTGATTACTACAAGTTTTTTATTTTTTTCTCTAATCAATTAACTCCCTCCTCATTCCAGAAAATTTAGTCATTTAAATTTATTTTACACTTTTTTAATAACAGACACTTGCTACATATTATCTAAATTTTTTACAACTTTAGTAGTAGATTAAATATTTATATAAACTAACTTGAATTACTCTGGTCAAGTTTTTCAATTAAGAATATTGACCAACATTCCATCAACAAAATAAGTTTTATTTTAAATCGATACCTTTTTTAAGGTAGAAAAAACAAAAGAGATGCTTTAAGGATATAAGCATCTCTTTTAACCTAAAACATATTTAAATCAGCGACTTCGTCTCACGCAATACTTCAATAAAATACTCCCAGTTATTCACAACAGAAGGAATACTTACATGCTCATCTGGCGTATGAACATGAAACATATCTGGTCCAAGTGAAATCGCATCAAGTCCTGGGATTTTTTCAATAAATACACCGCACTCGATTCCCGCATGAACTGCAAAAATTTCTGCATCTGTACCATACTTTTCTTTATGAACTTTTTCAAATAAGCTGCGAATTGAGGAGTTTGGATTATATGGCCACTCTGGGTACTCAGACTCTTTTTCAAACTGAGCCCCTACCAATTCTGCAATATGCTTAACTTCATTTACAATATGTTGTTTTAAACTTTTCACAGAACTTCTTACTTCGTTTCTTAATTTAATTTCATTATGTAACGTTTCAACAACGCCTAAGTTTGTAGAACTTTCCACTAGTCCTTTTATATCCATGCTCATGCTTTGAATGCCATTAGGGATTAAGAATAATGAAGAAATAAGCTGCTTTTGCGTTTCTTGTGCGAATACATTTTCAACTGTTTCTTCTAATTTCGTAAGTGAAACATATACATCTGGGTCCACAGCACGTAGTTCTTCTTGCAAAATGCCTGTCCACTCTTCCACTTTCTCTTCTACCTTTTGCACATCGCTTGCAGAAAGTAAAATCGTTGCTGCACTTTCACGTGGGATTGCATTTGTTTTTAATCCGCCATGAACTTCATTTATAAAAAATGAAATTTCATTCAATAAATCATGAAGGACTCTACCTAAAATTTTATTGGCATTTCCTCTTTCTTTATCAATTTCCATGCCAGAGTGTCCACCTTTTAATCCGCCAACAAAAAGGCGATAAGGTAATGCATGATCTGGAGCTTCTTCCCAAACAACGGGAATTGTTTCAACTGCTTTTGCACCGCCCGCACTACTTACTAACAATTTGTGATCTTCTTCTGAGTCAAGATTAATAAAGATTTTACCGCTAAAATGATTTGGATCAACCGCAAAAGCGCCGCCCATCGTTGTCTCTTCTTCTGTCGTAATAACGACTTCAAGAGCAGGATGCGGAATATCAGTTGCATCTAATAAGGATAATGCATAAGCAACTGCAATCCCATTATCCGCACCTAATGTTGTATGATTCGCATACAGCATATCCTCTACAATTCGTAATTGAATTGGATCTTTTTCAAAATCATGAACAGTCGATTGATTCTTCTCACATACCATATCCATGTGACCTTGAATAATAATTGTTGGCACCTGCTCATATCCAGGTGTTGCCGGCTTTTTCATAATGACATTTAACGCATGGTCTTGCACAACTTCTAAATTTCTATCTTGTGCAAACTTTACTAAATAATCACTAATCTCTTTCTCATTACCAGATCCTCTTGGAATCTTTGAAATTTCTGCAAAATGATGAAATACAGGATGCTTAATTAATTCCTCTAAATTGCTATACATATGCTTCTCCTCTTTTCCATTGAAATAAAGTTAAGTTTTGATTTTACCTACACCTTGTTACTATGTAACAAGGTGTAGGTTTATATAAGTATTGTATCATTTTCAAATGATATATGACCTGTTTGTACCTCTTACATATTACATAATTTCGTCAATTAAGCCTTATAATTCATACACTTTTAATATTTATACACTTCCTAACAACACAATCCCTCTATTTCATCAACAAGAGCCTCAAGAACTACTTTTTTCAATATACTATAAGAAACACTCACAATATAACTCATCCAAAAAATCCAAAATGGATGTACCTTATGACACATCCATTTTAATAACATGAAATTTTCTATTCATTTTTATGAGAGTGTTATATGCTTCGGAATTTCACCTTCTGGTACTTCTCCATTTATGCTCAAATAATAATGTCGAATCGGTTTTAAGTTATCATCTAATTCATATACAAGCGGAATGCTCGTAGGAATATTTAATGTAACAACGCCATCATCAGATAAGTGATCTAAATATTTTACAAGCGAACGAATTGTATTACCGTGCGATGAAATAATAACTTTCTCGCCCTTTTGTAATACAGGTACAATTTCTTCATGCCAATACGTAAGCACTCGTTTCTCTGTATCTTCTAGACACTCTGTAAGTGGAAATTCTCCCTCTTTTAAATATTTATATCTAGGATCTGAAACTTCATAGCGCGAATCGTCTTTCGTAAGTGCTGGCGGTCTGACATTTGTGCTTCTGCGCCATACATGTACTTGTTCTTCCCCATATTTTTTAATGGTTTCATCTTTATTTAAACCTTGCAGTGCACCGTAATGCCTTTCATTTAAATGCCATGTTTTATATACAGGTACCCAAGCGAGATCCATCTCATGAAGAATAATCCATAACGTTCGAATTGCTCGTTTTAACACGGAAGTGTATGCTACGTCAAATGTATAGCCATTCGCCTTTAAAATTTGCCCTGCTTCTCGCGCTTCCTGTAATCCTTTTTCAGACATGTCAACATCGGTCCATCCAGTAAACCTATTTTCTAAATTCCATACACTTTGACCGTGACGAAGAAGTACAATTTTAATCATGACGAATTTTCCTCCTAAATAATAAAAATTTTTAACCTTACAATTGTAATCATGCTGTTTCTTTTCATTACTCCTATGATGTGCTATTACAAGATTTGTTCTATTTATGTTGTATAAATCATGTAAATGTTATCCCGGTTTCAATTTAGATAATTCTTCATTAAATCCCCACACTTGTTAATATATCTGTCATTTTTTTACGCACAAAAAAACATGAGTCCCTATTCAAAGGATACTCATGTTTCATAATTTATATAGCTTCAACTTATCTTCCGCGATTTTTCTGTCCCGGCTTTGCGCTGCGCTTCTTCTTGCTTGGTTGACCAAAACGAGATTTCTCTGTTTTCGGTCCTTCTTTTCTATCACGACGTCCGGATTGTCCAAATTGTTTCTTTTCTTTAAACTGTTTCTTTTCTTTTGGCTTTTGTGATCTTGTTTCCTTTTTTACAGGTTCTTGCTCGTTAGGCTGCTCTAATACTTGTCGTTGTAATGATGCGTTAATTCCTTTTTCAATTTGTTGTAAATACATTTTATCTTTTGGCGCAACTAATGTAATCGCAAGTCCACTTCCGCCAGCACGGCCCGTCCGCCCGATGCGGTGAATGTAACTTTCGACATCTTCTGGGATGTCATAGTTAAACACATGTGTAACCCCTTCTACATCAAGACCTCTTGCTGCTACATCTGTTGCGATTAAATATTGACTTTCAGCATCTCTGAAGCGTTTCATAACACGCTCGCGTTTTGCTTGTGATAAATCACCGTGAAGTTCATCACAGTTATAGCCGTATCCTTTCAGCGCTTCATACAATTTTGTAACTCTGCGTTTCGTACGGCAGAAAATAACTGCTAAAAACGGTTGGTCTCGTTCCATTAATTGACGCAGTGTATCTTGTTTTGCTCGGTCCGTCGTTTCAACAACGCGCTGTTTAATATTATTTACTGTAACCTCTGCACTTTGAATTTTTATAATTTCAGGTTTTCTCATATAACGCTTTGCAAGCGATTGAATTTGCTTAGCCATCGTTGCAGAAAACAACATCGTTTGTCTCTCTGCAGGTGTTTGTTCAATAATTTCTTCTACCTCTGGTAAAAAACCAAAATGCAACATTTGATCTGCTTCATCTAAAACAAGCATCGATACATGTGATAATTCCATTGTCCCGCGGCGTAAATGGTCTAATAATCGGCCAGGTGTCGCCACAACAATATGTGTATTTCCTTGTAATTTCTTCATTTGCTGTGAAACATCTTGCCCACCATAAACAGCAAGCACATGAATATCCTTTACATGCACAGTCATTTTTTCAATTTCGTTTGTGATTTGCAGCGCTAATTCTCGCGTTGGCGCTACAATTAACGCCTGTACATGACTAGACTGTGGATTTATTTTTTCTAGGATCGGTAAAATAAATGCTAATGTTTTTCCAGTTCCTGTTTTCGCTTGTCCAATAATATCTTTTCCAGCTAAAACTACCGGGATTGCTTTTTCTTGAATCGGAGTTGATTCCGCAATTCCATTTTCTCTTAATGTATCATTTAACGTAGTGCTAATTCCTAATTCTAAAAAACTTTTCAAATCGATCACTTCTTTTCACTATTTTTCATATCAAATATTGATTGTACCATTTATTTAGCTAAATATGAAAAACAAAACACACTGTTATTGTATTTATTCAAAATAAGATTACATTTACTCTATTTTTAGTATGTAAAACAATCCCTCTCTTCAAAACGTGTTAACGTTAAAGTGAGGGATTGCTGGCAATTGAATTATATTTTCGTTTACTTTTTTCTCATTTCTTTTTGTATTTTTCTTAATGCTTTTTTAGAGCCTCGATCTATATCATGTTGTAGCTTTCTCTCTTTATAACTTACAAACAACGTATTTAAATCATAGCCTTCTGGATACAACTCTGCTGCTTTCAATTCCAGAATAACGCGCTTACAATTCACTTCAATAAACTCTTCTTTATATAGTACTACAATATTATTGAAACTATCTTTTTTCTTATATACAATACCAAAATCATTATGATCTAATAAATTTACTTTGTCTCCAATCTCATACTCATAAGTTTCTTTCGTTTTCACCACATTCACTTCAGGCTTCTTTATTTTATTTTCTTTTACTAGCTCTAAGCTATAATCTTTATTCTCCATATAACACTGTGCTCGTTCCAAAACATGTTCCCGTAAATTCATCTTTCTAGAAATCCAAAGTGCGTTACTATCTCCAGATTCCCCAATAATTAACTTATACATCGGCTCTAATGTTTCATTATTAAATTGCATAGCCGCATTCATGAAGTCACTGTGAATTTCTGAGAATCGTTTAATTTCACCATAATGAGTCGTAGCAACTGTTATACACCCCATATGATAAAACTCTTCTAAAATGGCAATTGCAAGTGCAGCACCTTCATTCGGTTCTGTACCACTACCAATTTCATCAAATAATAACAATGTATTATTGTTAGATACTCTCATAATTTCTGAAATATTTTTCATATGTGAAGAAAAAGTACTTAAAGCATTTTCAATACTTTGATTATCACCTATATCTACAAAAATAGAATCAAAAAGGGAAATTTCAGTCTCTTCATTACCATGAATATGAAACCCTGACATTGTTGCTAAAGTTAATAATCCAATTGTTTTCAAGACAATTGTTTTTCCTCCAGCATTTGGTCCTGTAATGACTAAACTGCGATATTCTTTTCCAATCTCAAAATTTAATGGAACAATCTCACCTTGTAAAAGAGGATGTTTACATTCAACTAGTTTTATATATCCATGACTATTTAATTTCGGTGCTATACCATCCATACTCTTACTAAATTTAGCTTTCGCGAAAATCATATCATATTGACTTATAAGCTCAATATTAATTTTTATATCACTAACATTCTCAAAAATCATTCCTGATAAAGTCGCTAATATTTGATACTCCTCTATCGCCTCTTCCGCTTTTAAACTCGCTAACTCACCGCTTAATTTTGAAATAACAGCAGGTTCCATAAATACTGTTGAACCTTTAGAAGAAACCTCTACAATTGTTCCTGAAACTTGATTTTTATAAGAAGCCTTAATAGGAACAGTATATCGATCATCTTTTTTACTAATAAAGAATTCTTGAATATACTCCTTATTTGCACTACTTTTTAAAAATTTATTTAATCGATCTCCAATCTTTCCTTCTGTTGTTTCGATATGATTTCGAATTCGCTTTAACTCCTTACTCGCAGCAGAATCAACTCGATTCCCTTTAATAGAAAAATGAATCTCTTCCTCAATATTTGTAAACTCTGACATAGAGCATACGTAAGAACTTAAAACAGGCGCAAAAAATGATTTACTTAACATGAATCCCTTAATTTTTCTACATCCTCTTAAAAAATCTGCTACATTAACTAATTCTGTTGGTTCCAAAATCATTCCTTTTTCAAGCTTACGAATTATGTTCTCTATATTAGAAATTCCTACTAATGGAACATGACTTTCTGTATTTAATATTGCTTTTGCTTCAGTCGTTTCATTTAATCGATTCTTCACTACTTTCATATTTGAGCTTGGCTGCAATTTATCTAATAATTGTTTTCCTAATCCACTTACACAATATGATTTTACAATTTCCTTTAATTCGTTATACTGCAATTTTTCAAATGTCATGATATTCATTTCTGTTCTCCTCACTATGATTTAATAATTGAATCATGTATGAAGATACCTAATAATAAGATTTCAATAAGTCTATAAATAAAACTTCTATCAGAAAGGATCGATTCCCATCCATACTGAAGAACTCTTCCTATCCAAAAGTCGTGAGATAAAAATAAAAAAAGCTGCGGAGATACCGCAGCTTTACAGACATTTACAAGACAAGTGTAGAAACAAATATCTATCATTAAACAAACCTTCTTGAAATAAAGGCCTATGTGTTGAATAATAAATACCGCTACATGCTTTATAAAGTGTTGTAGGTATCTTCATAGGTAACTTAAATAAATCCATAAACAAATAAGGGGTATATATTTCTAAAAAATACCCTTCATCATTGGATTTACTTAATTAAATTTTTTTCCTATTTAGATACTACTCCACTCACAAAAAGCACCTCGTCTAATTTATTTTTTTATTCTTATTGAAATCTAAATTATGGAATTATTATACTATATGTACAAAATCAAGTAAAGGTACATAAAATTACCTATAAAGAAAATTCACTTCAATGAAGATTCTCATTTCGAAAAACAATTTTCTTATTTTATTGTAAGTTGTACTTCAAACTCTATAATAGATTCCTCGTTTTCACCTATTCTTTCCACTGTAATTTTATCAATAGTGAATCGCATAGTATCTCGAAGTGGATGAAGATTTTTTATAACGTGAAAAGCTTCTTCTTTATCACCTTTTTTTCCTACTGTAACATGAGGAATATAGGGAATTTCTCTTCGAAGAAACGGTTGAAGAAAATCTGTATATAACTTATTATGTAGCTCAATTATATTTTCTGTTCCTTCTTCTATAAGTAAAAATAAGTACTCATCCGCATTAGTTACAGCTGGATTTAACGTAATATGAAAAGTATTCATGCTACTTATGATTGTTTCTAAATGTTTTTTAGACACTCGTTTGGCACTTCGCTCACAAAAGGAAATACTAGCGTAATATGAGGTGAAATTAGGCCAAATAAAGGATCATGTTTTCTTCTTATCGCTTCAATTTCTTCTAAATCATTATTACTCAAGAAAATTACAATGGTTCTCTCCATCGTAATTACACTTTCTTTCTGAAAAGGGCCGTCCAAAGAAATGATTCTCCAAACACTTCATTCGGTTGCTTAAATTCTTTCATTTTACGTAGTTCAATTACTTCAAAATCTTGAAAAACATCACGTAGTTTTTCTTCTGAATACGCAATTCCTCCCTGTAAACTCCAGCCTCGATATACATCCCAATCTGATATTTCCGAGCCATTTTTTTCATCTAATTCTCCTGCAGCAAAGCATGTTAAACCGAAATAACTGTTTGGCTTTAATGCTCGCTTGACTAACTCAACATAATGTATTCTTCGGTGAGGCGGGATATGATGTAAACAGCCAGAATCATATACAAAATCATATTGATTCTCAACCTGCAAATCAAAGATAGACTTACAAATAAAATGAACTGATACGCCTTGTTCAGCCGCTCTTTCTTCTCCCCATTTAATCCCTTCTTCTGATAAATCAACTGCATCTACTTCACAACCTGCTTTTGCTAAATATAGAGCATTTCGTCCAGGACCGCATCCTAATTCTAGCACTTTTCCTTTCTGAATCACGTTTCTATCAAAATAAGAAACTAAATTTTCATCCGGTACATTAGCAAAGAAAGGTACTTCTTTATCGCGATCAGAATAAAAATGATTCCAAAACGGCTCAGGTGATCTTAATAGAGAGTCTAGCATAGTAATTACATCGTCCATACTATGTAAAGTTTCATTTTTCATAAATGAATTTCACCTCTTATAAATTATGCTTATAAGATTATTATACCAAATCCTATTCAAATTTACCGCCTATTCAAAATTATCTAAAATAATTTGAAACTACTATTATTAAACAAATTTATATTTTATTAACTTTTAATAGCCGAGAGTTTGAGGCATAAAAATACCCCCTTTAGAAAATCAAATCTAAAGGGGTAAAGCATTCCAAATTTATCTTACTATTCGTGGGCAGTAAAACTCCCACCTCAAGATTATAAAAAAAGTCCTACTGATGAAAGTTTCACTTTATTTCTAAACAGCTTAACTCTGTTTTAAATCTACATCAAGTCAAGATTTCTTTAAGTTATCACTGCTTGATTAATAAATAAGTTTCCTTAGTATCAAAATTAAACATCCAGCCTAAAGGTAACACCTATTTGAGAAGCTTGCTGTCCTCCTTTAAATCCCCAATTATCAAGAGATAGTTCGTGTAGCGTTATAATTATGGCATTCTTGTCGATTTTCAATATATTTGATACTTGTTCTGTTATTTCTTTTAGCAATTTAGCTTTTGTTTCTTTCTTGCGTCCAGGCAAGATTAGAAACTCAATAAAGACCTTTTCTTCTTCCCATCCATCAGGCATAAACCAGTCACTTTCATCTATTTCAAAAAACTTTACAGGTCCATCATTAGCAGGTACTTTAAAAACATCCTTAAGTATCTCTCTTACAGTAAAAGCAATCAGCTTTTTATCTATTCCATTTCTTTTTTTTTAATAAATTTTTACTAATGGCATAAAGACACTCCCTCCATTTCCTTTATTGTGTAGCAAATGTATAAATAATTCGTTTGTAGTAACAAAATATCCTTTCCATGTTTTTCCTTAATCTTGTTTTTACATCCTTGGTTTCTCGCGTTTATAGCTGAATTAATTATGGAATGGTTCGAGCTATACAAGGAATTTAATAAAATTACAAGTATCATTACGGTACATGAAATTATATATTACTATTTTTACTTCAAACTAAAGAAGCGAGCATTGATATATCAATGCTCGCTTCTTTAATTCTTAAATTTCTCTTTCGCCGCACGCATCTTCACTTGTAAATCATAATCAACAGCGTTACGAATATTACGCTCTACTGCTTCCATTTCTTTTTGAAACCCTTTTAGATAAGCAGTAAGCTCTTCTTCTTTCTCAGAACGCTGCGCTGGTGGAATTTGTGCAATGAGTGACAACATATCTACTAAGTCTTTCATTAAGAAAGTCTCAAGTTTATGTTGCTGTTCAAACATACGATTTTCTTGATAATACGGAATGGCATGTAAAACGGAGATTGTCACATCATCAATACTTCTTTGCAATGATGGATTTACTGAACGTTTGTACATTTCAATATGTTTTAATGCGTCTGGATAACGGTCATAGAAGTATAATTTGTAAAACGAGAAATCTTTTGGCTTCGATGGTTGCTGTGATTCTTGTTTCAAAAATTCTTTTACTTTCATCGTTGCCATTTCCATATCTTCACTTGTAATTTGCTTTGTTGTTTTTACGACATAATGTAGTTTTTTCTGCTTTTCCCTCGGCAACATTGAAAAAACATGGTCCTTTGTGCGCTGATTAGCTGTGCAAAAAAGAACTGTAAATACTTTTTGGCTACTGCTTCCTTCCGTACGAATCCAGCGGTAAAACAACGGATGCTGTGTAAATTCTTGTAAGAATGGTACTGTGCTGTGTGATAAGCGTTCTATTGAGTCTGTGGCTCGTTTATACGGTTTTGTCCATGATAAATAAAACTTTCGTCCAAAGTAAGCTAGTAAAACTACTGCGGTAAGCCCTAGCAAAAGAACAATACCTATCAGCGTCAAAATAAATTGAAAGAAATTCATGTTTTCACCTCCTCTATTGCAACTTATTTAGTCGGACGCTGAATGAGTTTCTTTTTCATTTCATCGTTGAACGAGTCTAGTTCTTTTACAAACATTTTACTTGATTCGATAATTCGCTCTGTCGATTTTTCAGACGCTTCAATCGCTGCAAAGACGTTTTGGAATGATTCACGAAGTTTCTCCATGCCGATTGCTGGATTTTCTAATAATTTCGTCGTTTCTTCTGTATTTTGTTTCAATGCTTGCGAGTTACTTAATATCATAGATTCAATCGCTTCGTTTGTTGCATTCACTGCGTCAATTGTTTTCCTTTGATTCGTTAACGCCAATTGAATAGCCGCAGATACTGTTACAACGTTTTGTGTCATTGTGATTGCATTTCGAATCGCTTCTGTTAATTTTTCATTATTTTTCTTAATAATATCAACAGAGGCAATAGATTGGAGTAAGACACTCTTCGCTTGCTGCATGTTACGCGTACGTACAAGAATTTTTTCTAGTGCATCATTAATTAACGGAACATCTTTTTGTCTCTCTGGATTTTGTCTCTCCACTTCCAACATATCCGCAAGTTTTTTTCCTAAATATACTTGTTTATCAAGCGCATGAATCTTTTGTTGAGATTGTTCTTTTAACATTTCTAAGCCGACGCTGTCTTCTCGTAAATTATCACGACCAACTAATAGTGACTTAATAATCTCTTCGATTTGTTTATCAATGGATTGATATTTATGAACATACGTTTCCATTGGATTTTTCTTAAATACTTTAAACATAATTCGTTTCATACCAGTTGCTTGCAATGAGTTCGGATCTAATTCTGAAACAACTTTACGCAAATCAAGTAATGTTTTAGGTATATCCTCATTTTTTCCATTCATCATTGCCGTTACTGGACGTTTTAAAGCTGTTAATGTTTGTCCTGCATCACGCTGTTCTTTATCTCCTAAATCAGCAAGTTGTGCCAATACTTTTGAAAGATCTGCATTATGCTCACTATTTAACTTTTGTACATACAAATCTGCTTCTTTATTTAGTTCAACTAATTCATCATCTTTAATGACTGTATCTACGACTACTTCTATATTGTCCTCTACTGATAAGGTTTCCTTCTTTTGCAATTCCGTCAACAAAATCGCTCCTTTATATGCATACACTTATAATTATGGTAGGGTACCATATCTCTAAACAATTTATATTACATTCATTCCCTGTTTTATATTATAAGTATACCTATTGTATTTTTGATTGTCCTCAGACTTAAGACTGAGAAACATCCATTCTTAAGTCGGATTCTTTAGTTTAGAGGTCTGCACTTCCTTTAGCTATTTTGCCGAATTACATAGGCACCCATTTTAAAAGGTAGTAATACTGTTTCAAAGCTTTTTTCTGCTTCTACTAACTCAAAAAAGTGCTGTAATTCTTCCGCATGCGAAGTTGCATTATCAATGACGATAAGCCCTTTAGGCGTTAAAACACGTTTTAAATCTTCCCACCACCACATATATTGCGTTCGTTCTGCATCTAAAAAAATAAAATCATACGACTTGTCTAGCTGATCTGATAAAAATGCCCCAGCTTCTTGGTTGTGAATATGAATATAATTTGTGTGGTTTGCTTTTTCGAAGTTTTCAATTGCTTGTGCAACTCGTTTCGCTGAGAGTTCAACTGTTGTGACAGTCCCTTTAGTTTCCTCTACGGCATTGGCAAGCCATAATGTAGAAAATCCATTGGACGTTCCAATTTCTAAAATATGTTTTGCTCCACTTATTTTCACCAAAATAGATAAAAACTGCCCCATTTCTTTAGAAACGTTGCGTAACTTTTCTTCTCTCGTTTCTTTTATGTGGTCATGTTCTAATCCAAATACTTCAAGGTTTTGCAGTAACTTTTCTACTTCTATTCTCATACATAATCCTCCTTATATATGATACATATGGATGATGCTGAAAATGATATGTAGATCTACTTACAATTATATGCCATTAGAAAGGCTTTTTCCTGTATGAAAGCGAACTATTATTCCATTAAGTAAAAAATAGACAAATGAAGGTGAATTTGTGAAGGAGCAACGATTATTGATTTTGCATTTGCGGTAAACAGAAAAATGGCAATATATATGTCTTCGGCAAAAATGAATGGCATTGAAACGTCAATTATGACAACTCTATCACATTTAGATATTGTCGAAATGATTATTGATTCTCAAAACATTCAGCTTGAAGCAAAATGGTTGAATTTTGCTAATACATCTAAAGCACAGGTGGCAATTCACAGAGCATTACATGGAGAATAAACTTTTTACATATTTAAAACTTCGAAGCAACTGTTTCCATACATAAAAACATGAGGTCCTTGTTTTCACACCCTCACTAATAAGCTAGGAAAAAGTAAATTGCGCCAATAACATGTAAAAGGTGGTACAATTACAGAATTGTATCACCCTTTATGTAACGCTTATATTAAAATAAATAATTCCCACTAATCTCTCAAACGTTTCCTAATATCTGATGCCACCTTAGTAGGATTATCAATTTCAAAAACAACATACTTATATTTTTCGTGACCCTCTAATTCAATCATTACGAGAGGTACTCTATTTTCATAGGAAAGAAAATACCATTCATCTGCATATTTAAAACTTCCTTCAAAGATATTGAGAGAAGAAATAGAAGTTCCAGGCATCCGAAGCATCCATCGCGGAGCATCAAAATAATCAACAAATACACTTTTAATAGTATGAAATGGCATTTTTAAGGATAGTTTCAATGCAAAAAAACCAGTTACTCCATTCAACTTCAAAACTACACCTTCATCATCAAAGTGTACTTCTCTTCCCATGTTCTCCCTCCTAACTTTTTCATACCGGTTCCACCTCCCAAATTATACCATACCCATTCCAAGAATGTTCAAAGATACTGTCAGAATCCAAATTTAAATCGATTCTTTAAACTACGTATATGAAACCATTTTCGTATATACATTCATACTTTTGAACGATATAAACAGCAAAGAAAAAACATATTATACTATTAAAATCTACGATTTATAAGGAGTGAACTATTATGTCACTTAGTGAAATGATTAAAAAAGAGCTTCTTAGTTGGAACGGTGTAACTGAGAAGCCGCATCGATACGGTGGGGTTGAATTTAATTATAAAAATAAAGAATTAGGTCATATTCACGGAGACACATTAGCTGATTTGCCATTTCCAAAATCAATAAGAGATGAGATTTTAAAGCAAGGATTAGCTCAGCCTCATCATATTTTCCCTAATTCTGGATGGGTTAGTTATTACATGAAAAGCGAAGATGACCTTCCTTTGCTTATTCATCTCTTCCGTTTACAGTATGACAGATTCGTAAAAAAATTAGATAACAACCAAATGTAATCTTGTTTATAGACGTTAAAAGTATTTTTTATTTCCAGTTATTAAAAATTGTAAAACACCCCAAAATGGACTTAACATTACAAAGGCAAAAGTATTAGAAAAAGTGAAACTGCCCTCAGTGATTCTTTCTTCATCTTTCACTGAGGGTTAGTTAAACCAATCGCGCTCTTACTACCCGTTAAATCAAAAAGTGCATCCTTATTCAAAATACATAGCAACCGGTGAAATGATATAATCATTTGCCGTTACCAATCCAAATCCACCTAATAAATTGGTAGGTAATCCCAAAAGCTCATTCAAAATTTCTTGTGATTGCTTATCCACAAAATTCGAGTAATCAAGGTCATTCATTTCTTTTTTATTAATTTTTTTCGTTATTTTTCCAATAAGGGTAATTTCAATTGATGTGTTTTCCGATCTGTATTTAAAAGCCAGTTCTTCTATACTCGCTCTTAAATAGCTTTCCTTAACTGGTATTAAACAATTATCCATCTTTATAAAGGAATTAAACGGAATAGCCTCTTTAATGTATACCAACATATCTTTAACTGAATGAATCTTATTCTTTTGAGCACTCACCATATTCTCATAGGTTTTTTCTAGTTCATTCAAAAAAACAGTCCTTTGTTCTAATGTTAATGTTTGTTCAAGGATATTTTGTACTTCGACATTTTTTGCTTCTTCTAGTTTATTAAAAAGAAATTTAATAAATTTATCATTTATCATTTTTTGAACAACATCAAAATTTATTGGTTGAAAATTTGAAGTAAACTTAATATATGAACCTGGTGTCACTTCCTCGCTGTCCTTCTGCTCATTAAAATTGACTAAAGAAGAATTTTTAAGAAGGTAATTTTCAAATTGATTCAGAGCACTATACTGCTGCCCTAGCGTATTTTCCTTTGTTTCCATTCTTTGTTCTTGAACCTCTATACTTTTAGTACCTATTAATTCATTATTTATTTGTGCAATAAAAGAATGTATAAAATCCTTATCTAAATATATCAACTCTTTCAAAAAAGTTCCTCCTAAAATAATCATTTGTTTATTCAGTTATTATAATATCTTTTCGTACACATAGATATAAAATTATGAATTAATATTGCTGTATTTTAACAAAAATCCTTACAAATGTTATCATTTACAAATATCAATATATTCGTCAACAAAAGTGCTTTTTTTAAATTCACATACTAATGTAAATCGAAAAACATCGTAAAAATATAAAGGATATATTAGCTCTAACTAATATACCCTCAAATCTACCTATCGCCTATTCTTCCCTGCTAATTATAAAGCACAATAAATCTTCTTCTTGATCAAATTCCCCTGCTTCAACAAAACCAAAACTTTTATATAATTGACGAGCAGCATAGTTTTCTTTATGAACTGTTAAGCGAATTTCTTTACACTGCGCATATTGCTTTATAATCCAATTCATTAGCTCTCGTAGCGCCGCTCGACCGTATCCTTTACCTTGATGCTTTTCATCAATGATAAAGCCATTGATCCAATACATATCATTAGTATTCTCTACATAAGCATGCATCACAAAACCAATCATTCCCCGCTCTTCTTCATAAATTGCAAAGGGCAGATAATTTACATTATCACCATCTGGTTTAATATACACCTTAGCTAGTGATACTGCTACAGTAGGTACAAAATGATTTTGAACATCTTTTACTTTTATTTTTAGAGCCTCTTGCCAGTTCTCTCTCGTCACTGCTCCCAATTGCACTTTCATCTTATTCCTCCACCTTTAATTTAGTTCTACATTTCTCTACTGGTTAAAATTCTCCTTCTTTTTTCAAATGTACTATATGTATCCTATCAGCTAAAACAAATTATTTAACAATAAATTTACATATGTTACCAAGCAAACCGCATACTAAGTGTAAATTTAATTTGAATAAAGTGAGGACCATTATATGATAAAAACTCCTAAAGCTATTATTGTTATCTTCGGCGCAACAGGTGATTTAGCAAAACGAAAATTGTTTCCTTCTATTTATAGACTGTATCGAAATGGAGAAATCTCTGAAGATTTCGCTGTTGTTGGTGTTGCAAGAAGACCTTGGTCTAATGAAACATTTCGTGAAAATGTCAAACAATCTGTTAACCACTTTCCAGATGATGATGGAAGTCAGGATACATTTGCTTCCCATTTCTATTACCATCCTTTTGATGTAACAAACATATCTTCTTATCAAGAGCTTAAAAGTTTGTTAAGCACTCTTGATGACAATTATCATACGAGTGGAAACCGCATTTTTTATTTAGCAATGGCACCTGATTTTTTCGGTACAATTGCTACAAATTTAAAATCAGAAGGATTAACTTCTACGGAAGGATGGATTCGTTTAGTTATTGAAAAGCCGTTTGGCCATGACTACGAATCAGCCGAAGCACTAAACAATCAGCTTCGCCAAGCGTTTACAGAAGAACAAATTTATCGAATTGACCATTATTTAGGAAAAGAAATGGTTCAAAATATTAAAGTCATCCGCTTTGCTAATGCTATTTTCGAACCACTTTGGAACAATCAATATATCGCTAACGTTTAAATTACTTCAAGTGAAACATTAGGAGTTGAGGATCGCGGACGTTATTACGAGTCCTCAGGTGCTCTCCGTGATATGGTACAAAATCATATGCTACAAATGGTTGCACTTCTTGCAATGGAGCCGCCCATTAAATTAACAGCAGATGAGATTCGAAGCGAGAAAATAAAAATTTTTCGTGCTTTAAAACCTCTATCTGAAGACGAAGTCGAACAATATTTTGTTCGTGGGCAGTACGGAACCGGCATCGTTAATGAAGAAAATGTGATTGGCTACAAAGAAGAAAATGCGGTAGATCCAGCATCAAATACAGAAACATTTGTCTCCGGTAAGCTAATGATTGAAAACTTTAGATGGTCAGGGATTCCTATTTATATTCGAACAGGTAAACGTATGCAAGAGAAGTCGACTGAAATTGTCATACAATTTAAGGACTTACCAATGAATCTATATTTAAATAAAGAAAAAAAGACTCACCCTAACTTACTAATTATTCATATCCAACCCGATGAAGGAATTACACTGCATTTAAATGCCCAACAAACAAATAGCAGTGTTACATCAACACCAATTAGATTAAGCTATTGCAATAACTGTGCAGATAAAATGAACACACCCGAGGCATATGAAGTTCTCCTATATGATTGTATGCGCGGTGACTCAACCAATTTCGCGCATTGGGAGGAAGTGGCTCTTTCCTGGAAATTTGTTGATGTTATCTCAAATGTTTGGGAAAATAAAAAAGCCGAAGACTTTCCTAACTATGAATCTGGATCCACAGGTCCTAAGGAATCTGATGCTTTATTAGAAAAAGATGGTTTTCACTGGTGGCCAACTTTAACAACTCGTTTCAAAGAAAAGGACGATAATGAAAACATATAATATAAAGCACCTATTTTAGAAGGGATGACAGTTTACAAAAATAAACCTGAAAAACAACTGAAATTTTGAGATTAACCTAAAGTCTTGATTTAACAGCAGTTGAATATAGAATTACAAAAGCCGAGTTAGAAAACGTTGTAAATTGGATAGAAGAAAAATTCGTTACAACAAAAAACACTCATCAATTATAATTCGATGAGTGTTTTTTACTTATTTCCATAAAGTACTGTTCTATTGATATAGTATTTTACGCTTTATTTTCCTGTAACCAATTTATCATTTCGTTCAAAAGCTTTACATTATATCGATCATACAAATTAAAATTAGCAGAGAATACTGTATCCATGATTTCTTCTACTGTTTCTTGTACAAGGTTCGCTTCTATCATTGTACAATAATTTGCTTTTATCTTATTAAGAGCAGTGTAGTATTTTTTATGCGACTCTGTAATATGTATATGTTTCTCAAAATTCCCACGTCTACGTGTCACATCATGCTCTTTTCTCTGACGTAAAGTATCATTATTTATATACAAATAAAAATAACAATCTGGTAACCCAATCTCTTTATGAAACATCTTTTCACAAAAAAATGTTTCTAATGAAGATAGTGTTTGTCCAAAGACTTGAAAGTGAAAACACCAGTTATAGCTAAACGGCTGATATATATCTCCATCTAATACAACAAGTTCATTATTCCTTGACTGCTCTAATGCCATTTTCCAGCGCTCTACTTGCCGATCCAAATACCAATTCTTCTGTTCTTCAGCAGGACGTTCAAAAAATAAGTTTACTTCAGGAACAATGTATGCACCGTATCGTTTTTCCAACTCCCTACAAACGGTTGTTTTTCCGACGGCACTAGCACCTTCTAAACATAGAATCGGCATCATGTTCACCTACCATAATTTGAATCATTATATATGTATTGTTATTGTAAACGCAACAGCAAAGTCGGTATTTTCTAACTATTCTAAATAAAAAAATTAAAATTCTGCTAAGATTGGAAACTTACACTGATTAAATTCACTAGGAAGTTCTCCTCTTACCATAAAATGCTTATTTGATTCATATAATTTCAACTCGAAATCTTCGACTCCTAATTGATCTGGAGAAAAATAAAACTCTATTGTGTGAAATGCTTCCGGAATTACCGCACATAATTCATCTAATACAGGCATTAATTCACTTATTACTCCATATAACTTTAAAACACCATCAACAACTTCGTATATAAGTATAGCTTTGAGTTCTTCTGAAAAGTAAAGCTTATCATTCCACTTTTCATCGTACATATGTAAATAAAAAGAAGATTGATAGTGTAACGGTGCAAAAACTCGCGAAAGACATTCTTTGTTTTCAAATACATCTTTTATAAGCTGCAAATCTTCTACATTAAAAAAATCTAATTTTCGAATAGCCGATAACTGTAGTTCATTCTTTTCATACCGCATAGTGGATATATATTCTTTCACTACTTGATAGCCAAATGATGTATACAGTTCTGGTGTTTCTGTAAATAAAAATGAATATGTATACTCTTCATCTATGTTTTTCAATGCTTCACACAACAATTGCTTCATCAAACCTTTATTACGATAATCAGGATGTGTCATCACAGACTGAATGCCAGCTGCTTTTATACGCTCTCCCCCAACCATCATTGGCATTGAAAACATAGAAACATTTGCAATTGCTGTATCTTCTTCAAATAAAGTAAACGGAGAGTATGTTTCATTCCAAAATCCCTTTTTATAAAAGTCTTGTAATATATGTACCGGAATGTGAAATACTCGTTCGAACAACTCGTATAATTGTTCTCTTCGTTCATTTTCAAACGTATAATTAACACAAATTGTAAGATTATCCATGTTGTTCCTCCACTTACAAATCACTACTTATATTCCCCTTTTTTTAACATAAAATGTAAGAAGTGACATAAAGAATAAATTTTATCTTACAATATATTATCATAAATTTTTAAAAAAAGTTTATGTTCACAAAAATATAATCACCATTATAAAAAAGCGGAATAAAAGTATATTCATATATAATGATATATAGTTTTTATTTTTATTTCTTAATTATTTAGTTTGAATAGTGTTTAGATTGAAATTAAACGTTGTTTATCTAATTAAACTTTTCTAACCCTGAAGTTTCATTTCAAAAAAATTCTTAACAAAATTTCATTTGTAATTCCATATTTTATACAACTTCTTCATACTATTCTTCTTATTACTAATAAAAAATCTCATTTTTCTGATTTCGATATTTACTAATCGCCGTTAAAATCTTACAATAACGCTTAAGATATTTCATTGATATTCTACTAGAAAGGAAATGTACATATATGTATCACTATGTAACAGACATATAGTAACTTCATTTCATGTCGTGGGCCTCCTCTTATATATTACAGCTATTAATATATAACTCAGGAGGAATTATTATGAAGGACACTTTTTACAATTTCATTAAACAGGCCGATAAACCTTTTCATGGATGGAACTTCTCATTTTTAGCAGATACCGGTAGGCTTAGTACAGAGCCTCTGCCGTGGAGTTATGCAGCAAATGTATTACACTATATACAAAAAGTAGATAACATGCTAGATATGGGGACCGGTGGCGGTGAGTTTTTATCTTTGTTAACCCCTCTTCCTGCTAGAACTGCAGCAACAGAAGGCTATCCACCAAATATAACTTTAGCAAAAGCAAAGTTAGAGCCTTTAGGTGTCTCTGTTTATCCAGTCGAGGATGATACATGTTTACCTTTCGCAGATAACCAATTTGATTTAATTATTAATAAACATGAATCATATTCTGAGACAGAAATAAAAAGAATTTTAAAGCAAAAGGGAGTTTTTATCACACAACAAGTTGGCGGATTAGATAATTTAGAATTAAATCACCTGCTTCATGCAAATACAGAAAGCAAATACATTTATTGGAATATGAAATATGCCTCTTTCAAATTAAAACAAGCTGGCTTTCAAATTCTTAAGCAACAAGAAGCATTCCCTTATCAACGCTTTTACGACATCGGAAGCATTGTGTATTATTTAAAAGCAGTTCCATGGCAAATCCCTGATTTTTCCGTATCCAAATATGAAGATCACCTACTTCACATCCATAACTCTATTCAACAGGCTGAATATGTTGAAGTAAAAGCACATCGATTCTATATCGTAGCTTCCTTATAACCCACTACCTCTCCAAGTCAGTTAATCCTGTATGGAGAGGTAATTTGTTAGGATATCAAAAATGTTACCATCACTTGCAATATTTCTCATTTCATTGTAAAATGGAACCATAGAATACACTATACTAACAAATCCACTTCACATATTATCAAGCATCAATAGGGATGATATGCGTTCCTTATGGGTTTTTGATAATATGTGAATTTTTATTTTCTTAGAAATAAGACGGATCATATTACATTTATTTTTTTATTTTTAGGAGGCATTTACCATGACATTAACAGGTAAAGTAAAATGGTTTAACAGCGAAAAAGGTTTCGGATTCATCGAAGTTGCAGACGGAAACGACGTATTCGTTCACTTCTCAGCTATCACTGGCGATGGCTTCAAAACTCTTGACGAAGGTCAAGAAGTTAGCTTCGAAGTTGAAGAAGGTAACCGCGGACCTCAAGCTAAAAACGTTGTAAAGCTATAATTTAGACAATAAAAAGGTTGTTAACACGAACGGTTAACAACCTTTTTACTTATATAAACAAATATTTCACATAAAAGGAGTGATCTCATGTATCGTAACAAAAAGAATGACGTTGCAGAAGTAGCACCAGAAGAAATCCCAGTTTGGGAATGTGAGTCAGAAGAGTGCTTAGGATGGATGCGAAAGAATTTCGCATTTGAAGAACATCCGAAATGTCCTTTATGTGGAAGTGAAATGAAAAGCGGAGAACGTTTATTGCCTCGATTAGGATAAACCATAGTTTGCCCCTTGCAGGATGTTCTCTGCAAGGCTTTTTCTTACATCTCCCCTAATGATGATTCAAATGATTTCCAAGCTATACATAAGCGCTAACAGCTATTGAATTCTCTTCCCTTCTTATTATCATCAGCAGAAAATACATCACTTTACTAACCATATGAATCATTGAGTACTTTTCACTTTTTCCTTGTACTTTATTACAACAAACAAGCAAAGTAGTAAATTAGCTACTTTGCTTGTTTTATTGTGCTTACTCTCCTATGTGAATCTTTTTCGTACACAGTACTTTCATTCCCCTTGTATATCTTATCATTGTGGATTATCGTAATTAAATAAACTATCTTCTCCACACCTTCCATTTATTTGTATATTTTACCTCTTTTATCAAAAAATAAATTTAGCTTAATGATAAAGGAGTGAGTACATTGTTTCGAAAAACAGCTGGTGAAGTACTAGTCGATTTACTAATCGAATGGGGCGTTGATCACGTATATGGCATGCCGGGTGATTCCATTAATTCTATTATCGAACCCCTTCGTAAAGCACAAGATAAAATTAAATTCATTCAAGTCCGTCACGAAGAAGCAGGTGCTTTAGCAGCCGCTTCTTATGCAAAATTAACAGGAAAACTCGGTGTATGCATGGCAATCGCAGGACCAGGTGCAATTCATTTACTAAATGGATTATATGATGCTAAATTAGATCAAGCACCGGTCCTCGCTATTACCGGTCAAATTGAGTCTGATTTAATTGGAACTGGTTTTTTTCAAGAGGTTAATTTAGAAAGAATGTTTGATGATGTTGCAGTTTATAATCAGCGAATCATGTCAGCTGAACAACTTCCAGCTGTTGTAAATCAGGCAATTCGCATGGCTTATACAAAAAAAGGCGTGTCAGTTCTTACAGTTCCGGATGACATTCAAAAATTTGAGGTAGATGCAAAAGCACGAATTACAACCTCTTCTTTTACGATGCCGGAGTTATTTCCGCAAAAGCATGATTTAGAAAAAGCAATGGCTGCTTTAAATAAAGCAGAAAAACCTGTTATTCTAGCAGGAAAAGGAGCCAAAGATGCAAGGGAATCTTTACTTGCTTTTGCAGAACATATTGGAGCTCCTATTGTGTTAACACTTCCAGCTAAGGGGATTATTCCAGATGAGCATCCACTTTGTATCGGTGGTTTAGGTTTAATCGGGACAAAACCTTCATATGAAGCAATGAAAAATGCTGATACACTCATTATGGTCGGTACTTCTTACCCATTCACAGGATTTTTGCCAGACAAAGCAAAAACAATTCATATCGACACAGATCCAGCACAAATCGGAAAGCGTTATCCAACTGATATTGGTCTTGCTGGTAATGCGGATAAAACCTTAAAATGGCTCACACAAAATATTGAAAAACATAACGATCACTTTTTCTTAGAGCATCATCAAGAACTGATGAAGAAGTGGGAAGAAAAACTGCACAATCAAGAAAACGACACTTCTATTCCAATTAAACCACAAAGAGTAATGCATGCTGTGCAGCAAGTTGCACACGATGATGCTATTTTATCAGTAGATGTAGGAAATGTAACAGTTTGGACAGCACGCCATTTCCGTATGACAAATCAACGCTTCATTTTGTCGAGCTGGTTAGCAACACTTGGCTGCGGTCTTCCTGGCGCAATTGCCGGGCAGATTGCGTATCCAAATAAACAAGTTTTCGCAATTTGCGGAGATGGTGGATTTGGTATGACAATGAATGATTTTGTAACAGCTGTGAAATATAACCTCCCAATCATTGTAGTCGTATTAAACAACCATAAAATTGCTATGATTAAATTTGAACAAGAAGTAATGGGAAATATTGAATTTGGTACAGAACTTACAAATCCAAATTTCGCAAAATATGCTGAAGCATGCGGTGGAATTGGTTACCGTGTGGAAAAACTTGAGGAGTTAATGCCTGCTTTTGAAAAAGCTGTAAAACAAAATAAACCCTGTATTATTGACGTTATCGTTGATGTCAATGAAGCCCCTATGCCTGCAAAAATTACATTCGCACAGGCAGCTGGTTATACAAAGCACATGCTGAAAGAGTTATTTGAGGAAGGAAAAATTGATTTACCTCCTTTATAAAAAATACTAATATAAAACAGCGGTTTATTTTTCAACAACCGCTGTTTTATCGATATCTATTCTGTTATTTCATTAAAAAGTCACCAAAAATGGTTGTTTCTTTTCATCTAAACAATATAAAATACGCTCTTTGAAATTTGTCCATGTTACCATTTGTAATGCTTCTTCAATAGGAAAATACCCTACCTCTAAGCTTTCGCTACTCGTTGCAACTTGTCCACCGACTGGCTTTCCTATGAACAAATGATTGCAAATACATTGTGAAACATTTTGGTATACTCCGCAATACTTTATAATCTCAATATCAATTCCGGTCTCTTCTTTCGCCTCTCTAATAGCACCTATTGGAATTGCTTCCCCTTCTTCTACTTGACCACCAGGGATTTCCCAGCCTCGCATTGGACCTTTTAAAAGTAAAATTTCATTTTTATCATTTAATACGACCGTTGCAGCCGTTACAATATGCTTTGGATAAGGCATACATGCCACTCCTTTGTATGCATGAATGAATTTTTATACACAATGAATAGGTAGTACAGACCAAGAACTGACAAGTGTGAGTTGTTTCCCCTCTATATGTAACACTGGTTCAGATGGGTTTGCTATATGGTGTAATTGAGGGAATATTTCTTTCACATAATGTTGGTGAGCTGCTGCATCTTTCCATAAAGACAGAACAATGTAACGGTTCGAAGAAAGAGATCTTCCAACAATGCCTCCCATCATTCCTTCTGTTCTTGCCATACCTGGATTCCAAACGTTTTCTTGCATATGTAAAAATTGTTTTTCGTTCCCTTGCCTCACATCACATATTGCTACTCGTAGGAAGGAGCTATGCTCCATTGCTTCTACAAATGAGGTATCCGTTATGTCAAATAAAGATTGATATAGTTCCGTTTCACATGATGTATACGTATCTTTTTGATGGCTACTCTGAAAAATCGTATCATGTGTTTCATTCATAAAACTTTGATACATTTTCATATTTTCCCAGCAACCGACTATATAAGCTTCTGATTCATTCCATCCCCCGATTTGTCCGTGAAACCCTTCTAATTCTTTTAACTCTCCCCATTGCTCTTGAGCAGTTGAAAATCGTTCCTTTTTTTCTTCGTCAACTTTACAATTAATAGACTTAATTAACATACTCGTATCCCCCTTATTTTCTTCAAAACTTTCATACAGCTCTTTCTTCATTGACATCACTAAAACCTCATATTTTTATTTTAAATAAATTAAATGGAAAAATCAAAATTATAAGAAATTTAAAACCAAAAAGTAATATTTCCTAATGGACAGAAATCATAAAATTATATATATGATGTTTTACATTTAGATAAAAGTAAAAGGGATAGAATCTGTCCCTTTTACTTTAAATGACCTGTAAAGACTCGTTATTACCACAACATTTAAAATAAGTGCAGTGGTACAATTAACTTCAGTACTACATTGCTTCTTATTAAATTCTATTTATAATTCTTGTTTGACTAAAGCATCCTGTTACTTTAAGTACATTTATTCATAATTTTATCTGCTCTCGTGCAATTTGTAAGTCATCAGCTAGGAGAACACGGATTTTTTTACCACACAGAGTTCAGCGCATACCTACACTAACATAGTTAAATTTTGCACATAATCAACTTTCTTCATTTAGCCTTCTATGGTGAAGCAAAGAGAATTGTTTCGCTAAAAAAGTTGGTGTATATGGCATATCATTTTGAAGCCAAGAAATAATCGTACCTATTATAGCTGAAGAATGATACCATATCATAACGTCTCTTTTTACATCTTTTATCTGATAATCTGTGTATCTTCCGTGTTCTTCTATCCTTGTAGATATCCTTTCCCTCAATAACTTTAATAAACTATCTCTAAAGATCGGGATTTGCTTAGACGTTAGAATGACTTTATAAAAGTTTGCATATTCAGCTATATGCTCAAGGAGATTCTCTAATGTTTGCCAAATCTCATCTTCAGAAAATATGTGATTCATTTGTGTTTTATTAAGAGCCATTGAAATGTCCTCAATCATATCTTCCGTCATTTTTCCCAACATATCTGGAATATCACGATAATGTAGATAAAAGGTCACTCGATTGATGGTCGCTCGCTCTGCCAATCGATTAACAGATATTTTTTGGATATCCATTTCCTCAAGTAATTCAACAAAGGCATCTTTAATTAATTTTCGTGTACGGAGTATGCGAGGGTCTGTTTGAGACTTTTTATTTTCCATTATTTCCTCTTTCCTTTCTTGTCAAATGCAAAGCTACATTCTAAATATTTACGTCGTATTTCTTCAGGATAAACTACATAAAACTTATTTATGTAAACTACTTTACACATTGTCACTATTTGTAGATTGTAAACACTATAAATTGTGTATATAATCTCATTTATACAATGTTGATTATACAACATATTGTAAATTAAATATACGATAGAATACTTGAAAGGATGAATGAATTTGAGTAAGAGTGCAACAATGAGTCAATCTATAAAAAAGGGACCAATCATGTTTGTGATGATAATAGGTGCTTTCCTGGCAACGTTTAATCAAACAATCATGAGTGTTGCCATTCCGGAGTTAATGAATGATTTTGGTATTAAAGCTTCAACAGCTCAGTGGCTTACAACGGGTTATATGTTGGTAAATGGGGTTTTGATTCCTATCACAGGCTTTTTAATGCAAAGATTTACCACTCGTCAATTATTCCAAAGTTCAATGGTTATTTTTCTTGTCGGAACGATTGTTTCTGCAGTCGCAACCAATTTCCCTGTACTTCTGACCGGCCGGTTGATTCAAGCAGCTGGTGCTGGAATTATTATGCCTTTGCTCACGACTGTTGTTTTATCGCTTTTCCCTCCAGAGAAGAGAGGATCGGCTATGGGTATGGTTGGGCTAGCTATTATTTTTGCCCCTGCAATTGGACCAACTCTTACTGGTTATGTTCTTGATACATTTCCTTGGCAAGCCATGTTTTACGGCATGATTCCATTTGCGGTTATTGTTATCATCTGCGGTTTTATTTATCTAAAAAATGTGTCAGAAACTGTCCGCTCCAAGGTAGACTTTATTAGTGTAATCCTTTCAACCATCGGATTTGGTACTTTAATGTATGGCTTCAGCCAAGCTGGCAACAATGGTTGGTCAAGTACAGAGGTAGTTGTTCCTCTAATTGTAGGAATCCTTGCCCTTTCCCTGTTCACTTGGCGTCAACTGGTCTCTCAAAATCCATTACTGGATCTTCGAGCCTTTAAATACAACATGTTTACCTTGACTACCCTTATAAATATAGGTGTTACCATGATGATGTATGCAGATATGATGTTGCTTCCTCTGTACCTTCAGAATGCTCGCGGTTTTACTGCATTGGAGTCTGGTTTGCTTATGCTTCCTGGAGCACTTCTAATGGGCTTGCTAAGTCCTATAGTTGGAAAGCTCTTTGACCGCTTTGGAGCAAAATGGCTTTCTATTATCGGTATAGCTATTATTATCATCTCAACCCTTGGCTTTATCGATTTGACTGACTCGACCAGCTACACTTTTCTCATTCTGATGTCTACATTTCGTCGTATCGGGATGGCGATGATGATTATGCCTATACAGACTGCAGGTTTAAATCAATTACCATCTAGTCTTTATGCACATGGCACAGCTATATCCAACACCATTAGACAAGTAGCTGGTGCAATAGGTACTGCACTACTTGTGACGGTAATGACAAACAGTACAAAGAATTACTTTCAAGACTTAATCGCCACGGGAGGAGGACAACGTGAAACACAACAACATATGATTATGGAAGCTTCCATCCATGGAATAACTGACTCATATTTTATTATTCTTATAATCGGAATAATTAGTTTGCTACTTTCCTTCTTTATCAAACGTGTTAAAAATGCTTCCGAAGAAAAATCCAACATATCTTTAAGGAAGCCAGTAGGAATTTCAAAGGCAAATCAATAATATACAAAGAATTCAAAAATACCCCAATTGTATACCAAAAGGGACAACTAAGACAAAATGCTTAGCAGACCATACCCATTCAACAAGGTATGGTTTTTCTGCTTTCAATTTTAGACAAACCTTTTACTTCCAAGTCTGTAAGAGCCCCTGAAGGAAAAAGTTCGATCGCAGATGTTGATTTATAAAAAAGATTGATAATTTAAAACAAAGTTTGATAAAACCCTGTATAATAGGGTTTTTCTTTTAACCCTTTAACTTTATCTGGAATGTTCAATTAAAGGGCCCGTTTGTAGAGGATTTTAACAGGTTTTTTAGAGTTATTATTTAAATAAGGATTTTGAAGTCTTTTGGTGAATATTAAATGTTAATCTAAAAGATGGAGGTTGTTGTGATGTTGAAACTGTTTCAATATAACTGGCAAGTTCGTGATGATTGGTTTACATTGTGCGAAGACATACCGGATGAAGAGCTATTAAAGAAACGGGTCGGTGGGTTCGGCAGTATCCTACATACCCTATTTCACATTGTAGATGTGGAATATATGTGGATCATAGGTTTGCGAGGTGAACCAGTGCCTAAGGAGCCATTATTTGAAGATTATGCTAGGTTACAAAAAGTGAAAAATCTTTCAGCTCAATACCACGAGAAAGTGAAGCCATTTGTGACATCTTGGACAAATGAAATGGATTCTCGGAAACTTTCAGAAACTGATTTCAATGAAGAACCTACTAGCTCTAGAGACGCACTAATCAGGCGCCGAGTCATTGAATGTACACACGGAGAGATCATACGTCATGTCATTGTCCACGAAATCCACCATATCGGCCAGTTATCTATATGGGCACGTGAAATAGGAAAGGAGCCAATTTCCGCAAATCTGAGAGGAAGAGGGCTATTCGATAATTAGACTACCTTTGCCAATTTCACAATCGGGCGCTTTAATGGCACAAGGATCAAGAAATGATCAAACTTATTTATAAACGAATGGTTTAATTGAATATATTTAAAGCGTGTTTTGATCAATCTTTTTTCAAAACACGCTTTTTCTATTTACTATTTTATCAAGGTTTATAGAGTTAATTTCATCAAACTTTTTTTCAAAGCTACAGCAGAATGAATCTTGTTATGGTTCGAAAGCTCCATCTGATAGAATTAACATCTTGGCAAACTTTTAATATACGCTTCAACAAAAAGTACGTTCATTTTCATTTGAATTTATTATTAAACAAACAAGATTTTATATTACAACCAACTTCATTTACCCCAACATTTACATTGTCTTAGTAAAACAGTTTGTTGTTGTTGTAAAGGTTCTTCCAAGTGGTCTTTTATATAAAAAAATAGGGATAAATCTCTTATAAAGATTCATCCCTTTAAATATAAAGTGCAACATCTTATATTTGTTCAGTCTATCTCTATATTTAGTAAATCAGACTAGGAACAGTGTTTACAGGTAACCCCTTGTTTTTTCTACTCAATCAAATGTAAGTTCTATTTGAATAATCTCTGATCGACTCCCAAGTCTTAAAGCCGGTCCCCAAAATCCAAATCCCGAGGAAACAATCGCATGAAATAAGTCTTTCTGTACATATCCCCAATCTAATTCGTACATTCTTCTTGTAATGATATGATTCGGTGCCATTTGTCCTCTATGAGTATGTCCAGACAATAATAAATCAACACCTGATGCTTCAGCTTGCTTTAATTCAAATGGCTGATGATCCATTGCAACGATTGGAAAACTCTTATCTACAGCACTCATTAACTCCTCAAAACTTTTACGATTTCGATCCGTCTTATCTCTTCTTCCTACAATATAAAAACAATCTTCAATTTTTACAACTTCATCTAATAATATCTTTACATCAATCTTATCCATTTCCTGCAAAAACTCCGGAATAGCTCCGCCGTAATATTCATGGTTTCCTAACACCCCATAGATACCAAGCGGAGCATGCATTTGTTTCATCACTTGTCCCATATTCTTTTTTATAAAATATTCTGGATGATCGTCAATGATATCTCCCGGCAAAAGTATGATATCCGGTTTCATATCATTTACATGATCAACCAATCTTTGAAGGTGTGACAAGCCAGACAGTTTACCGAAGTGCATATCTGAAGCCATCGCAATTCGAAGTGTCTTACGATTATTAGCTTTTTTAGGTACGTGAATCTCGTATTTCCGAACGATTGGACTATACGCATTAAATGTTCCATAGGCAAAAATAAGAACAAAAATAAGAAGAACGATTATTCCAGTCCAAAAAATAGATTGTTCTTTTGGAATAGAGAACCAATCTAAAATGAACACTGTTACATCCGCTATTGGTAATAGTATGACTGCATATTGTATGACTGCAAACCAATAAGAACCAATTGTTCTAAGAGGTGAATCAAATTTAATCAATCGATCTAGAACATACGCGTATGAAAATAATCCAACTATAATCGCATAATATCCCCAAGATTGAATGTGAAAAGTCGTATGAATCCATACCCAGCCATTCCATCCAATGTAAATCATTAACAACGTATAAAGAGTAAATAAAATAAAAATATTAAATAAATTTCTCGTTTTCAAAGTATCCCCCTCTTCTATATGTTTCATTATAACCGTTCATTTACGAATATTTACATACTATAATGAATTAACAATTATATGTAATGAGAATTTTATTTTGACATAAAAACTTTTATAATTCCACTGACACGCAGTAAAACAAAAAAGAGACTAATTCAGAATTGTTTACGAATCAATCTCTTTTTTTATTTTTATTTTCATTTACAATTTCATATTTCAGCTGGATGGATAAGCATCCGAACTCAAATAACGTTCTTTTATAATTTGACGATGATGAAGCTCATGACCAGCAATAATGTTTGCCAATGCACGAACCGTGACTTCAGAATTGTTCGCAATTCCCCTTTGTAACCAAGCTTCTTTATCTAAACTTTTAAGCAAATGCACAGTAGATTGGCGAACAACTGTTAAATTCTCAAGAAGATCTTGCATAGATTGCTTATCAAATGCAGCTCTAAGAACATACATATCATCGTTATATCCAGGAAGTTCCGCTGTCTCGCCTCTCGCTATAGAAAGCAGTCGATAACCCATAATACGTTCAGTATCCGCAATATGACCGATTACTTCTTTTATACTCCATTTATTAGGAGCGTATCGAAAATGTGCCTCATTATCAGAAATACCTATCAGTAAAAGAATTGTTTCCTTCATTTGCTGCTCTAGAATATGTATGATATCTCCATCTGGCAATAAGTTTATGTATGTTGAATAATACGGGTTATATTCATTTGCTTCTGGTCTCTTTTGCATGCTCATCATCCTTTTTAATCATTTTATAAACTCATACTATTTTTTACATCTATGTATTTCATGCTGTAGATTCATAATACTGAAACTGAAACTGAAACCGTAACCCTACCATAGTTTTCTTTCTCCTAATTCCAAGTAAACATCCGCTTCCTCAAAAGCAACTCTATTTTGTTGAGCTTGATCTGAGAAAAAACGAATCATAGTACATAGACCTAAAGAGTCACTTCGGAACGGTTTATTACGCGTACCTCCAATAAGATATGTATGTTTTGCCTGTTCCCATCCACCTTGAGTATAAAAATCGACCAAAGAAGGCTCACAAGTAAAAATACCGATATCCAGATCAGTTTTTTCTATAAAAGAAACAGCTTCTTTTACAAGTCTTACACCAAACCCTTGATTACGATAAGAAGGATTTGTCATAACTTCACTAAGACCAAATGCTTTATAAGTTTGTCCTCGATGTTTTATATATTTATACGGAATGGCAATATGGCTAATTACAACATCATTTTCTACTAGAACTAAAGAAGTTGGATGAGTTTCTGGACAATCTGGCCAACGTATATCCCCATTCTGGCCTTCAAATACTCGAGGCCACTCATTTCACATTAAAAAAATAATTTGTTCTTTAAGATAAACAGGACAATCTTCTTGGGAAAATTGTAGTAATTCTATCATGCCCCCTCGCCCTTCTTTCTTTTCTATATTTGTAGATACCTTATTACAAAATATTATCATACTAATCCAAAAAGTTTAAATTCTAAAACAAAAAGCAGTTATTATATTTGAATAATAACTACTTTTTATAATCCTCTTTACTTCTAATTGTTTAATAGAATCTCACATTTATTTCACACGCTCATCTTTGTTTTCTCAACGTAACAGATATTTTTATCTCGGACTAATGGAAGTTGCACTCTATCTATTTCACAACAAATCGTGTTTTACTACATCCATCTTTTTGCTTCATTACTTCTAATACAGCTGGCATTGTATTTTTCAATTCTTGCACGTGTGAAATTACTCCAATAAAGCGGCCTGATTTTTGAAGATCGATTAAGGCATCTACCGCTTTTGTTAACGATTCTTCATCTAATGAACCGAAACCTTCATCAATGAACATCGTTTCAATTGAAATACCACCTTCGTATGATTGAATGATATCAGCCATACCGAGTGCTAAACAAAGAGATGCATTAAATTTCTCGCCGCCGGACAATGTTTTTACATCGCGCGTTTGCCCTGTGTAAGCATCATACACATCTAACCCTAAACCACTTTGACGATTTCGTTTTTCCACGCGTTCACTTCGTTTTAAGTAAAATTGCCCATTTGATAATTTACGAAGTCGTTCATTGGCTACTTGAACAATTTGCTCTAAATATTCTATTAAAATGTAGCGCTCAAACGAAATGCGACTTTCATTATCACCTTTCATAACTTCATATAAATCAACAAGTTCTTGGAATGCCGCTTCTTCTTCATAAATTTGTTCATCAATGCGGCGAATATTTTCATGCAAATCGGAAATATATTCATTGGCACTTTTTGTACGCTGACGTTGTTCTTTTATAATATCAAGTTGAATTTCTAGTCCTTTCAACTGTTCTTCTAGTTGCGTTAACTCTGTCCATTCTTTTCCTTGTAGCTGCTCTGTTAATTCTTCAATTTGTTTTGTTAATACTTCAAGCATTGAGTAATACGCTTGAATGTGTTGTTGCAAATCGTTACGCTCTGCGTCTGACATTTTAGACTCTGTGTATGCTTGCTGACTCGCAAAACCACTTGCTTCAAGTTCTGCCATAAAACGTGCATACTTTTCTTCTTTGTTCTCATTTCCTTGTGTATATTGTTGCTGTGCTGCTTTATATGCTTCTTCAACACGAATTTTTTCACTCATGCAACGCTGAAATTCCTCTTGGGCTCTTTGCCATGCTTCTTGCAGACGACGAAGTAAAGAAGCTTTTTCTTCATACGCTTGTTGCCACGCTTCTAATGTTTGCATTTCTGCTGGAATTTTTTCTTTGTCATTTTCATATGACGTTCGCATTTGGATCGATTCCATTTCAGAGCGATGCAATTTTCCTTCTACATCACGTTTAGCCCTCTGCAATATATCTAATTGTTCTTCTAGATTTTGCAACTGCGGTGATAATTGTTTCCGTTTTTCTTCACTTGCTTTTAATTCATTTACTTCTGCAGCTAGCTGTTTGCCTTGTTGAATTAACGTTTGATATGCATCTGCTAACTCTGATACAGCGTATCCACGACTCTGTACTTCTTTACATAATTCTTCATATTGACCTTTATAAAAATTACATTTTTCTTCTATTTGAACGTGTTGCTTTTCAGCTTGTGTTTTTTGTTCACGAAGAATATTTAACTGCTCTTCATTAATAGACACTTCTTGTTCAGTCGCTTTGTTTGGGTGAGAAGTACTACCACAAACCGGGCAAGGTTTACCATCGTGTAAATGAATCGCTAACTGACCAGCTTGTTCGCTTAACCATGATTTCTCCAACGTTTCATACGCTTGTTGAGCCGCACTCATATGTTCTAACGCGCCTTTTCTTTCCCTCTCATACTTTTGCACTTCTTGCCACACTTGATATGCATCTTTTAATACTTTTGCATCCTCACGCATACGACTTAACTGTTCTACTTTTGCTCGATATTGCTCAAGTGCTTGTTCAATCTGTTTTAACTTATTGGAAAGCTGTTGCTTTTGTGTACTGCTAGATTCTTGCTGTTTTTCTAACTGACTTATTTCAAGTTTAAATTGCTCCATTTGTTTTTCTGACGCCGCTAATTTTATTTTTTTATCAGCAAATGTTGCGATAACCTCTTTTAACTCTTCTAGCATTTGTACGTTTCGCTTCGTTTCTTCACGAACTGCTTCATTGTTTTTTTCTTGTTCATACTGCTGCTCTGCACGCTCATAGGCTAATATAAGTTGTTCTTGTTTTGCAGCGATTTGTTTCATATATTGCTCGGCTTGCTGAGCACTTTGAACCGCTTCATCATACCACTGTTCAAATGGCAATAACCGGCTTGCTTGCTCAGCTTGTTTAAATTGCTGCTCTTTTCCTTCAATAGAAGAACGTTCCTGCTGCAATGAGTCATAACGACTTTGTTTTGTTTGCAAATCTTGCAATCTATCATTTAAAGCCTTCGCTTCATGATACCCTGTTTCCGCTTCTTTTAATTGCTTTAGCTGCATTAATTCTTGCTGTTCAAATTGCTTTTCTTGTTTTTCATAAAAAGCGAGTTCTTGTTGAAGCGCTTCTACTACTTGATGTGTATTCACATGTTCTTGATTTGCTAATATTTCCAGCAGCGCACCATCCCGCACTGGAAGCTTGAAAACGTTACGAAAATACAATTCCCGTTCTTTTTGCTTTTCTTGCAGAACATCTTTCCATTCTTTACGCTTTTGATCTAATAACTCTCGCATTAATTTATATCGATCCGTTTTAAAAATGCGGCGTAAAATTTCTTCTTTATTTTCTGTTTCAGATGTTAATAGCTTACGAAACTCACCTTGTGGAAGCATCACAATTTGACTAAATTGATGTTTACTAAGACCAATTAAATCTTCCACTTTTTTATTTACATCGGTCACGTGAAAGCGATCTACACATGGGATTTTTTCGTCATCAACGACTTCATAAAATTCAATCGTATGGCCTGTAATCGTTTTGTTCCCCTGTTTTTTATGGCCCAGTTGACGCTTTATACAATAGGTTTTTGCTTTTAATTGAAATAATAATTCAACGCTTGTATACTCGTTATCATCAGCAAATTGACTACGAAGCATACTCGTATCATTGCGTTCTTCTCCACTCGCTTCTCCGTACAACGCATAACAAATCGCATCAAAAATCGTTGTTTTTCCTGCACCTGTATTTCCAGAAATCGCAAAGATTCGATGTTCACCTAATTCTTCAAAATCAATCGTTTCCTGCTGCTTATATGGACCAAACGCTGTCATAATAAGTTTGATAGGTCTCATGCTCTCTCCCCCTCTCGCTCATGAACTTTCTTTAACACTTCTAAGAAGAGATGTTCTTTTTCTTCCGATAATTTAGTCCCTTTCATTTCTTTATAAAAAGCTTTTACAAGGGAAAGATCATCCATTTTATGACGTGAAGTGACTGTAGCATTTTCATTTGCTAACTCTTTTCTTTGCATAACACGCTCTACATGCATCGCATTCGGATAAACCGAACGAATCTTTTCCATCGGCTGTAGTACAGGGTTTTCATCTAATAATTTCACAAATACGTAGTCTTCACAAACAGGATGCTGCAACAATTCATCAATTTTTGCTTCGACTGTTCTCATTTTCCGCTTTGGTGTTAATGACCGTTTCTCAGTCGTTATTTCCCCTGTTTCATTTAATTCAACAATGTAATATCCTTTTTTATGATGCTCTTCCGAAATCGAATACGCGAGGGGTGATCCTGCATAACGAATTGTTTCATTACGTACATAATGCGCTTGGTGTAAATGACCAAGCGCTGTATAATGAAAAGCATCAAAATAATGACTATTTACATATTCTGCTCCGCCAATTGATAATGGTCTCTCAGCATCACTTGTATTTTCTTCCGCTTCCCCGGACGATGTTACGAAAGCATGTCCGATAAAAACATGACGCGCCTCTTTATCCATACTTTCCGATAACTCATTCATAAAAATACGCATCGCATCATCATGACTACGAATATCATCATTTTTCATCACATGACGAACAATACTTGGATCAACATATGGAACCAAATGAAAATGCACTTCTCCGTATTCATCATTCATGATAACAGGCTCATATGGATATTGAAATTGCCCAATAATATGCAGCCCTTGTTTCTTCATTAAGCCACTCCCAAAATGAATACGATCTGGACTATCATGATTCCCAGCTATCGCAAGTACTGGTGTCTGTAATTCAATCACAATTTTTTGTAATACTTCATTTAATAAATCTACCGCTTCTGTTGGCGGAATAGCACGGTCGTATAAATCTCCTGCAATAATCACGGCATCTGGTTTTTCTTCTTCAACAGCTTGTACGAATTGTTCTAAGACATATCGCTGATCTTCTGTCATATAAACACCGTGAACAAGCTTTCCTAAATGCCAATCGGCTGTATGAAAAAATTTCATTTTTCCCTTCCTTTCTTTTTATTAATTCACAGATTGAAGTGAAATAAGCTGATATAAAAGCGTCGTCTTTCCTTCTGTCCATTCCACTTTTTTTATAACTGCACTTCCAACAAGTTCTTGATTTGTTTTATACACAGGCAATATTTCATCAACTACAAATAAATGATATCCTTCTATAATTAACTGAAATATATTATCTTCTATATGTAATCGTTTCTCTGTTTCGTTTGCAATAATCTTTGTATGCATTTCAAATTTCATGCGAAAACACTCCTTTTTTTATGTCTCTATTTTAATAGTATAGCGGGCATTACTGATTGACAAGGGAATCAGTAAGAAAGATATGACTTCCCAAATGAGAATTCCCTCTACTTACAACATTATGAATGCAATATATCTTCAACTCTTCATTTGTAGTATGAGAAAAGTAATAAAAGAATATGAAAACCCCGCCACTTATCTCCTTAATATCTTGCTGAAAGAGTTTTCCATATACCATCTACAACAAACTCCTCTGGAACTACTTTTTTCAATATATTATAGAAACCTATTCACATCTGTGAACAGCGAGATAGACATAAATAATTTTGTTGATGCTATTTTTAATTTTAAATCTTAATACGGTATATGAAATTATCTTTATGTTTAAAATAAAAATGCCGTTTAAGGCACTTTTATCCCGCTATTTGTGAGAAATTCGAAGAAAATAGGTGGAGAATAATTGTCCGGAAAAATCCGATTTGCTCAACTAACCATCAGTGAGGGATGATCCCCCACTGATAGAAACTTCACTTTATTTTTGTAAATAATCCTTCATCACAACGTACAAAACTACAAATAATAATACTGTTGTTAAAAGCCACGAAAGAATCGCAACATAATCATTTTGAGTTAATGCAAAACTAATCGCAATTGTTAAGATAAAGACTGGGAATACAAAGCGTACTTTATCTTGTATAGTATCATGTTGTGCATCTTCTTGATGAAAATAGAAAGTTAAGCCAATCATAAGAGAAGATAAAATAATGACCGATAATAACAAAGGCCCTGACATTCCGATCTCCCCTTTCTTTCCTTTCTTTGGGCACATTAGACATTCTATACTTATGATAAATAAAACTTACAAGTGAACCTAGTACATAGGACATAATAACAACAAAACACAAACCTAAATATAGAAAATATACTATACATATTTATTAAAACCTTTATTCTAAAAAATTACAAATTATATATTCAATAACAACCTTTTCCAAACAATATCAATTTATCGTTAGAAGTTGTATATTCCTTTTTCTTTAATGAAAATCCTTCAAAAATAACTCGTCAAAATATGCCAGGTTTCCGTTTCATACATTCTCATACTTTCCTTGTTTACGTATTTTTAATTGTTTGTCACTTTTTTATTTTAAAAGACATATTCTTTCAGTCTAAAAACTTTAGCAGGATGATATACAAAACACGAAAGAACGCACTACTATTGAACATCTCTTTTACTTTCTACAGTATACTCATTTGCTCTTCATTTTAAAACAAAAAAAGACATATAAAATTGCAGGATTCAAGAAATAAAACTAGAAATTTATATACAAAAGCCGAGCTCTTTTTACACCCTTAGACATCGATTTTCATTGTATAATCATTGCATAATATGCTCACTCTGTTTCCTTACAAAATGTCTATTTGTTTAGACGTTTAAACACTTTGTGTTCAATTCCTCCTTGTTAACGTACAACATTTGAATTGGCACAATTCTTGCAAAAAAATAGATGATCAAAAAGGAGGATATAGATAATGGAAACTAAATTTGCAAATGTAAAAAAACAAAACTTTATTACAATAGTAGAGGTAAATAATGCCCCGGCAAATGCCTTATCATCTGCTTGCATAGCTGAATTACGCTCTATCTTTTCAACGCTTGCTGAAGATGACGAAACAAGAGCTATTATTCTAACTGGTGCTGGACGTTTTTTCGTAGCAGGTGCCGATATTAAAGAGTTTGTTTCAGCACTGGGAGACCAAGAGAAAGGATTAGCAATGGCAAAAGCAGGACAAGCACTTTGTGACGAAATAGAAGCCATGAAGAAGCCGGTTATTGCTGCCATAAACGGTCCTGCTCTTGGCGGTGGATTAGAATTAGCTATGGGATGTCATTTTAGAATTACATCAGATAATGCTATCCTTGGTTTACCGGAATTAAAACTTGGATTAATCCCAACATTCGGTGGTACACAACGCCTTAGCAGAATAACAAATATGGCAACGGCTTTAGACTTAATTTTAACGAGCAAACAAGTAAGCGGAAAAGAAGCGGCCGAGCTTGGTCTCGTTCAATTAGTCGTTTCCCAAGAGGAACTGTTACCAACCGCTCTCCTAATTGCTCAATCATACTTAGATGGAAAAAGCATGACTAGCATCACCCGTGCGATAGAATGCATTACACAAGGATATAACGAAAATATGGTTGAAGGCCTGAAAAGAGAGCGCGAAAAATTCTCTGAGTTATTTGTAACTGATGATGCTAAAGAGGGCATTCAAGCTTTCGTAGAGAAGCGAAAACCTAATTTTAGACATTCATAAAAGGAGGACATATTATGACTGATCAAGTTCTATTTTCGATTCACGCAAATGGCGTAGCTACTATTACGTTAAATCGCCCAAAAGCATTAAACTCAATTTCATATGAAATGATAGGACCGATTACACAAAAGCTAAAAGAATGGGAATCTGATGATCAAATTCATCTTGTCATTATAAAAGGCGCAGGTACAAAGGGGCTTTGTGCTGGTGGTGACATTAAAACTCTTTACGAAGCTCGTTTACATGAATCTGCTATGCAAAAAGCTGAGCAATTTTTTGAAGATGAATTCCAATTAGATATGCTTGTTTATAAGTTTTCTAAACCGATTGTCGCATGTTTAGATGGTTTTGTTATGGGCGGAGGTGTTGGGCTCACTTACGGAGCTAGTCATAAAATTGTAACTGAGCGAACAAAATGGGCTATGCCAGAAATGAATATTGGTTTTTTCCCTGATGTCGGAGCTGATTATTTCTTGAATAGAGCTCCTGGATATACAGGACGTTACTTAGCATTAACAGCTTCTGTCATTAAAGCTCCTGATGTATTATATATAAATGCTGCAGACTTTTACATGACAAGTGAAAATTTGAATGCTTTTCTTAATCATATCGAACAAATAGATTGGCATGCAAAAGACATACATACAGCATTAACACAGCTAATCGATGACTATTCCGATCTTCCTGCTAATGAAAGTGAACTGTCCTCATTCCAAACAGAGATTAATAAGCACTTTTCTTTTCATACTGTTGAAGAGATTATTCATTCTTTAGAAAAAGATGGGACCCATTTTGCAACTCAAACAAAAGAAATAATGTTGTCAAAATCCCCATTCTCCTTAAAAGTAACCTTAAAACAATTTATTGATGGAGAGGAGAAGACATTAGAAGAGTGCTTTGCTACTGATCTTGTGCTCGCTAAAAACTTTCTGAGACATGAAGACTTTTTCGAGGGAATACGCTCGGTTGTCATAGATAAAGATCAAAATCCACAGTATAAATATAAACATTTAGAAGATGTTTCAGAAGAGATTGTAAATAATTTTTTTAACCTTCTAAGAAGCTAATTATACAAAATAAAGCTTATGTTATTAAAAAAAGTGTCCATGATATTGGACACTTTTTTTACATTTTTCCTAAAACCAGCGCTCTGTTACTACTTTTTTACGTGTATAAAATTGTACACCATCTTTTCCATTTGTACCTAAGTCACCGTAGAAAGAAGCTTTATTTCCTGCAAATGCGAAAAATGCCATTGGAGCTGGAACGTTTACGTTTACGCCAATCATCCCTGCATCGATATTATCACGGAATGTTTGTGCGTGTTTACCACTTGACGTATAAATGACTGCACCATTTGCAAATTTTGATTGGTTTGTAAGCTTAATTCCTTCTTCTAAATCCTTTACTCTCACAATGCTTAATACTGGAGCAAAAATTTCATCTTGCCAAATTTTCATATCTTGATTCACATCATCAAAGATTGTTGCTCCAACGAAATACCCTTCCCCAACTTCTTCATTAATTTTACGGCCATCTACTAATAAAGTAGCTCCATCTGCTACACCGCTATTAATATAGCCTAGTACACGCTCTTTATGAGATTCACGAATTAATGGACCTACATAATTCTCTTCATGGAAACCATCACCGACTTTTAATTTACGCGTTTCTGATACAAGAACATCAATGAATTCATCAGCAATTTCATCCACTACCGCTACAACAGAGCATGCCATGCAGCGCTCTCCACTGCTCGCAAATGCAGAACCAATGACACCTTGTACTGTCTTTTCAATATCGCAGTCCGGCATTACAATTGCATGGTTTTTCGCTCCTGCAAGTGCTTGTACTCGTTTTCCATATTTTGTTCCTGTTTCGTATACATAGCGTGCAACTGGCTCGGATCCAACAAATGAAACAGCTTGAATATCTTTATTTTCTAAAATGCTATTTACAACATCTTTTCCGCCTTGTACTAAGTTTAAAACCCCTTTCGGGAAGCCCGCTTCATAGAATAATTCTACTAGTCTTTCTGCTAAAAGCGGCGTTCTTTCAGATGTTTTTAATACAAATGTATTACCGCAAGCGATTGCTAATGGGAACATCCAAAGTGGAATCATCATCGGGAAGTTGAACGGTGTAATACCAGCAACAACTCCAATTGGGTATCTCCAAATTGAACCATCAATTCCACCCGCAATATTTGGAAGTGCTTGCCCCATCATTAAATTTGGTGTTGATGTTGCCAGTTCTACAGCTTCAATCCCTCGCTGCACTTCACCAGTTGCATCTTTTAATGTTTTACCATTTTCTAATGTAATGATTTTTGCAAGCTCATCTTTGTTTTCTTGTAAAAGTTGTAAATATTTATATAGCTGTCTTGAGCGATTTGGAACTGGTACTTTAGACCATGTTTCATATGCTGCTTTTGCAGCTTCAACAGCACGATCCACATCTTCTTTTGGAGAAAGTGGAACATAAGCAATTATTTTCCCAGTCGCAGGATTCGGAACAGCTTCCACTTCTGTGCCAGTAGATTCTACCCATTCACCATTAATATGATTTTTCACGCGTTTAATTTCTGTTGTAATCATTGTATTCGCTCCTTTTTATTTTTTATATTTGCTAGTATTCATTATTATTTATGACTAGAGATTAATTGTTCACTTACCTTTTGATATAAAGCAGCCATGTCTTTTTCACCATATCCCGCTTTACCAGCTTCATCATACAAATTCAAAAGCATTTCACTCACTGGTAAGTGAAGCTCACCTTCTTTTGCTAAATCAACTGCAAATCCTAAGTCTTTCTTTAGTAGATTTACAGTAAATCCTGGTTCATAGTTTTCTGGCGCAATAAAGCTTTTATAATTACGCTCATAAATTCTACTTTGTCCATAACTCACATTTAAAATATCAAACATTTTATCTAAATCCATATTGTTTTTCTTTGCTAATGTCAGAGCTTCACTAACACCCGCTGTATAAAAACCAATTAATAAGTTATTAATCAATTTTACAGTCGTACCACTATCAATTTGCTCACTCACATGAAATACATTTGCTCCTAATACTTCCATCACTGGTAAACCTTTTTCATATACTTCATTTGGTCCACCAACCATAAAAGTTAATGTGCGGTTTTCCGCTCCAATCACTCCACCGCTAACCGGTGCAGCCAAGAAATCGACTTTTTTATCCTTCGCAGCATCTGCAAGCTTTTTATTTAGTTGCGGAGCTACTGTACTTGTATCAATTAAAACAACATTCGAATGACTATTCTCAATTAAACCCTCTTCTCCAAAATAAACAGCTTCAACAGCTCGCGGTGACGGTAAACTTGTAAAAATCAAATCACATGTTTCTGCTAATTTTGCAATTGATAAACCGATGATTCCCCCTTCTTTCTCGAAGGAAGCTTCAGCATCTTTATTTAAATCGACTCCATATACCGTATAATTTGATTTAACTAAATTTTTAGACATTGGAAGACCCATATTACCTAAACCGATAAAACCAATCTTCTTCATACTGCTCTCCTCCTATTTAAACAATATATTTCCCGCGATTTATAATCGTTTTTGCGATTTCTCTCTTTTTCGTAAACAAGTTCGTGTATAGAGGTACTGACAGTTGACGAATTTCATCTAGAATGGCGTTTCTAGTTTGCTCTTCTTGCACCGCTGCAGAAAGAAGAACAATTGCTGCTGATTCTACTTTTCGGTATCCTTCTTCACAAAGCACATCCGTTATAAACTGTTTTGTACGTTCTTTTTCTTCACCATTTTTACTTATCGCTTTCTTTGTACGTAAAAATGCCGATTCCATTACATATACATCTTTCAACATGTCTGCTAACACGCGTGAATATTCTTGTTCTTGTTCAATTTTTAATTCAGGAGTTTGAGATAGCGTTTTCAAAGATTGCTTCAATAATTGTTTCGATAATAAAATATAACGATGATTTCGTTCTACATTTTCAAATGTGTCTTCATCTACTTGGTTCCCTAGTTGTTTCGTTTGTTTCATTAACATTTTCGCAACTGTTAAGCGGTTAATTTCATTCGTTCCTTCAAATATACGACTAATTCTTGCATCACGATACAATCGTTCTACTTCATATTCTTGCATATAACCATAACCACCATGAATTTGTACCGCTTCATCTACAATATTTCCAAGTGTTTCTGAAGCATTCACTTTGTTGATCGCACACTCCATTGCAAATTGAGACATTTTCTGCATAATACCTTCATCACTCTCATGAATTGCTTCATCAATTACGCCTGCTGTTCGATAAGCTGCGCTCTCTACACCGTATGTAGCGATAATCATATTTGCAATTTTCTCTTGAATCATCGTGAAATCAACTAATTCTGTTTGAAACTGTTTTCGTTCTTTTCCGTATTGAACAGATAGGCCAATTGCTTGCTTTGCTGTTCCAATATTCCCGAAAGCAAGTTTCAATCTAGCAAAATTGAGAATATTAAGGGCTACGTGATGTCCCTTTCCTACTTCCCCTAGTACATTTTCAGCAGGAATGACGACATCCTCTAAAATCAGTGTCGCAGTTGAAGAACCTTTAATACCCATTTTCTTTTCTTCTAGGCCAATCGAAACGCCTTCACATGTTCTTTCGACAATAAATGCTGTCATTCCTTTATTTGTCTTTGCAAAAACAACATATACGTCAGCCATATGAGCATTTGTAATCCACTGTTTTTCACCATTTAATGTCCAAGCTGTTCCTTCTTCATTTAAGACAGCGCTTGTTTTTGCACTTAATGCATCAGATCCAGCATTAGGTTCTGTTAAAGCATAAGCTCCAATCCATTCACCTGATGCAATTTTAGGTAAGTATTTTTCCTTCTGCTCTTTTGTTCCGTAATATATATATGGCAGCGTTCCTACTCCAGCATGAATATTAAAGGAAACACTAAAGGCTCCTGCATATCCCATCTTTTCCGCCACAAGTCCAGAAACTGCTTTCCCCAATTCAAATCCACCATATTCTTCTGGAACCTCTATACTCAACAACCCAAGTTCTCCAGCCTTTTCAAACAACCTGCGGGAAACTTGATAATTGTGCTGCTCGATATTTTCAATTTGAGGAACAATTTCCTGTTTCACAAATTGTTCTGTAGTTTTTGCGATTAAATCTTCATCACCTGAAAAATCCTCAGGTGTAAAAAAGGTTGTATTAAGCTCCTGATTCAGCGAAAAAAATTCGTCCCATTGCAACTTTGTTTTCTCCATCCGTATCCCCCTATCATTTCGGTCTTCATTTTATTTATATGCAAAATCTATGCCAATCTAAAAACTTGATAGAACAAGGGCAAAATGAAAAGAAAACGTAAAACTGTCTAGACAGTTTTACACTCACTATAATAATTGTTTAGATTTTGAATCTTGACAATTTATTATAAAGGGTCGCCCTAGAAATCCCTAACAAGGCCGCTGCTTTTGACTTATTTCCTTTTGCTTCTTTTAAAACACGTTCAATTAATCCTCTTTCTTCCTCTTCACGCACCACTTTCATCGCTTCTTGTTTTGCCGGTAAAGACTGAATCATAGGTACTAATTTCTTTTGCTCCATATCCCGATAATAAAATTCTTCTGGTAAATCCTTAGCCCGTATATGTGCATCATCTGATAGTGCAAATAGCCTTTCTAACACATTGATTAATTCCCTGACATTTCCCGGCCAATTATAATGGAACATAAGGCGTAATACCTCTTTATCAAGTGTCTTTTCTTCGGCACCATACATTTGACATAACTTTTGTAAATGTTCTTCGACAATGAGTGGTATATCTTGTTTTCGAAAGCGAAGCGGTGGAATATGAATCGGAATAACATGAAGACGATGATATAAATCCTCCCTAAAGGTTCCTTCTCTAACCATTTGTTTTAAATCTTTATTTGTAGCTGCGATTAGCCTGAAATCAACAGGAATTGGATGTGTACCACCTATTCTTTCTATTTCCCTTTCTTGTAAAACACGTAAAATTTTCACTTGCGTTAAAAGAGACATATCACCAATCTCGTCTAAAAATAATGTTCCATGATTTGCAAGTTCAAACTTCCCTGCCTTCCCATTCTTTTTCGCACCTGTAAAAGCACCTTCTGCATAACCAAACAATTCAGATTCTAGTAAATTATCAGGAATAGCAGCACAGTTCACACTAATAAATGGACCGTTTTTTGTTATACCGGTATCATGTATAGCACGTGCAAATTGCTCTTTACCAACACCGCTTTCCCCAGTAATTAATACGGATGCTTTTGATCTAGCTGCTTTTCGAGCCATTTTTTTCGTTTCAGAAATTATTTGGCTTTCTCCAAGAATATCTTCAAATCGAATCTGCTTCTTTTTCGGTTTAGAAAACGTTGGTTTAATTGTCCTATCCTTTTGATCAAATCGTTCTAGTATTTTATAAATATCTGAAATCCCTTCATGAATAAGCATCCCTACAGCACCTATCACTCTTCCATGCTTCCAAATCGGCATCCGGTGCACAACTAGATTCTGTCCTTGCAGACGGTGCACTTGATTTCTTTCTGGTACTCCTGTTTTTAATACAACTGGAAGCCGCGTATTCTCAATTACATTTTCAGCGCGCTGCCCAATTGCTTCTTCCTTCGTAACACCAACAAAACGACTGTATGTTTCATTAAACATTTGGATAACTCCATTTTCATCCACAATTGCAATACCTTCGTATGCAGTATCAAAACAAAGTTTAAACCACTCTATCGTTTGATGTGCACATTCGATTTCTTGAACCAAATCTTTATGAAAGGCTAATAATTCCTTATTACTGAACACTCCTTTAAGCTCTCTGTTTTCCTCACAGGTAACGTAAAGTGGAATATTTTCTAACTCGCTTAATGAAAACTCTTCCCTTACGTTATAGAAAGAATGTCTCAGTATAGTGACAATCGGTTCATCCCACTCTGAATGATCCTCTAACCACTTTACACAATCAATTAGTTTAACAACCCCAATCACATGATTATTTTCTAAAACAGGGAGTTCTGTGCTCTCTGATTCAGCTAGTAGTCGTAATGCTTCTCGAATTGTATCATCTTTCCTCAAAATGTACGGGTCCTGCTTCATCCAATTTCGAACAGAGTCATATTTTGCAGCCATCATAACCGAATTTCCCTTCCTTTAGAATGTCTATACTCCTCTTTTCCTATCTACTTAACATGCTAATGCTTTTCTACCGTGAAAAAAATATTATGATAAAATGCAACTACACAAACGAGGATTTCATTTTTTTTCGTCCAAAAACTTTTATCAATCTCATTCTTACTATCCGTAATATGACAAAAAAGCGATGATTCATTTCACATCAAGCAGGTGTTTTTGCTAAAAATGTGTATCATCGCTTTCTTATTTTATCTCGCTATTTTGGAGCAGTAAGCCCCCCATCCTCCACTATTCAGAGAAGAGCGAGGAAGATAGATAGGCGACAACTGCTGGCATGCACCCGATTAGTTCAACTAACCAGCAATGGGGGAATGTCCCTCTATTGCTGGTAGTTTTACTTTATCTATTGCCCATCAGATAAGACTGTTTTTGCAATTCCCTTATCTAACTCTTCAAAATCATGATACGAAATTGTTTCATACAATTCACTTCTTGTTTGCATATCGGAAAGCCCTTCTTTTTGCGATCCTTCTTCTTTTATAAGCTGAAAAATACGCTCATAAGCTTTTGCTGCTACGCGAAGAGACGTTACTGGATATATGACCATTTGATAACCGATATTAGCAAACTCTTCAGCAGTATAATATGGTGTTTTTCCAAATTCGGTCATATTAGCAAGTAAAGGTACTGTTACTTTTTTTGTAAATAAACGAAACTCTTCTTCTGATTGCAAAGCTTCTGGGAAAATAGCATCTGCACCTGCTTCTATGTAAGCAATTGCTCTCTCAATCGATGCATCTAATCCTTCAACTGCACGAGCATCTGTACGAGCTACAACAACCATCGATGGTGCTACTTCTTTTATAACTTTAATTTTTTGTTGCATTTCTTCAATAGAAACAAGTTTTTTCCCATTGAGATGTCCACACTTTTTAGGAAGTTGCTGATCTTCAATTTGAACAGCAGCTACATTTGCTTCCACCATCTCTACAGCAGTTCTCGCTACATTTAACACTCCACCAAATCCTGTATCAATATCGACAAGAAGAGGTAAATCCGTTGCTCTAACAAGATCTCTTGCTCTTTCAGCTACTTCAGTAGATGTTACAATACCTAAATCTGGTAAACCCTTACTTGCTGTATAAGCAGCTCCTGATAAATAAAGAGCTGAAAATCCAGCATTTTTTGCAACAAGAGCAGCCATCGCATCATGTGCACCAGGAATTTGCAAGATTTCAGGCGCCTCTACTAAAGCCCGGAATCGATTGGCAAGTTCTTCTTGTGTTGACTGTTTATTTACAACCCAAGCCATTCTTATTCCCCCTATACTTAAATTAAGAAAAGATCTACAAATTCATTCACATTCATATTTTCTAATTTTTCTTCATTCAAACAAGCTTCATGAATGTTTTCTTGTTGTTTATTAGAATAATGAACAGCCATATTTGCAGAGAACTTTTGAACTACCTTTGGAATCGCTTCGTCTCTACGGAAACGGTGACCTAATGGATATTCACATTCTACGTTTTCTGTTACTGTACCATCTTTAAAATGAATTTGAACAGCGTTGGCGATTGAGCGCTTGTTCGGATCAAGGTAATCTAAACTGTATTGTTTATTTTCAACAACAACCATCTTATTTCGTAATTCATCTACGCGAGGGTCAAAAGCTACTTCATCCTCATAATCATCTGCAACAATGTCGCCTTTTAATAAACCGATTGCAGTAATGTATTGCAAGCAATGATCGCGGTCAGCTGGGTTATTTAATGGGCCTTCTTTATCAATAATACGAACTGCTGATTCATGTGTCGTAATTGTAATACGGTCAATTTCATCTAATCGTTCTTTCACTTCTGGATGTAATTTCACTGCACATTCTGCAGCTGTTTGAGCATGGAATTCTGCTGGGTATGATACTTTAAACAATACATTTTCCATTACATAAGAATCTAAAGGTCTTGCTAATTTTAGTTCTTGCTTGTTAAACAATACATCTTGGAATCCCCATCCTGGTGCAGATAATGCTGTTGGGTAACCCATTTCACCTTTTAATGCAGTAAGTGCAAGATGAACACCGCGGCTCGTTGCATCCCCAGCTGCCCATGATTTACGTGAACCTGTATTTGGAGCATGACGGTAAGTACGAAGACTAGAGTTATCAATCCATGCATGAGACAATGCATTAAAGATTTCTTCACGCGTGCCACCAAGCATTTTAGTAACAACTGCTGTTGTCGCTACTTTTACGTATAACACATGGTCAAGACCAACGCGGTTTAAACTATTTTCTAATGCAAGTACACCTTGGATTTCATGTGCTTTAATCATCATTTCAAGTACATCTCGTACTTTTAATGGTTCTTTTCCTTCTGAAATACGAACGCGGCTCACATAATCTGCAACAGCTAAAATGCCACCTAAATTATCAGACGGATGTCCCCATTCTGCCGCAAGCCATGTATCGTTATAATCTAACCAACGAATCATACATCCAATATTAAAGGCACCGCGTACTGGATCAAGTACAAATGAAGTTCCCGGCACACGTGTACCATTTGGCACAACAGTTCCTGGTACAACTGGTCCTAGTAATTTCGTACACTCTGGATATTGCAGTGCTAGAATTCCACATCCAAGCGTATCAAGTAACACATAGCGTGCTGTACTGAATGCTTCTGAGCTTGTCACCTCTTTATTTAGTACATAATCCGTAATTTCTTCTAAAATTGCATCCTTTTGTTTAATTTCATTTGTTTTAATCACGCTATCCTTCCCTTTCTGTCGAAATTTCGTTATTATTAAGAATGGGTGTCGGTCAAACACCCACCTGGCGGGCGGCCTTAACAACTCCCCAGTTGTTTTTATTTGCTAAGCACATGTCGCTCGCCGATATAATTTACACGTGGGCGGAACAATCGATTATTTGTATGTTGCTCAATCACATGCGCACATAAGCCCACCGTTCTTGAACTGAAAAAGATTGGTGTGTACAGTTGAATTGGAATACCTAACATCCAATAAACTGGAGCAGCATAATAATCTAAGTTTGGATAGATTCCTTTTTCCTTCTCCATAATCTTTTCTCCAGCTTCACACATTTCATATAATGTATAATCGCCTTTCACATCACATAACTGTTTTAATGCTTCCTTCATCATAAGTGCTCTTGGATCTATCTTCTTCATGTAGACGCGATGTCCAAATCCCATAATTTTTTCTTTGTTATACAATTTCTTTTGCAGTAATTCTTCAAATTTCTCAACAGTACCCGCTTCAAGCAGCATGTACATTACTGCCTCATTGGCACCCCCATGTAAATTACCTTTTAAAGAAGCAACTGCTCCGGTTAAAGCACCGTATAAATCTGATTGCGTCGACGCAATTACTCTAGCCGTAAAAGTAGAATTAGGCATCTCGTGTTCACTATACAAAACAAGTGATTTATCAAATATTTTTTCTTCTAATTCAGAAGGCTTCTTACCCGTAAGCATATGGAAGAAGTTCGCACTATAAGATAACTCTTGAATCGGTTCAATTGGTTCTTCATTATTCAAAATTCGATAACTGTTAGCTACTATATTCGGTACTTTACTTAACAATTTATAAGCACGTTTTTTATTTACATCTAATGAGCGATCATCAATTTCATTGTCATAACCTGAGAGTGCTGAAATTCCCGTGCGTAACCCGTCCATCGGGTGCGTTTGTTTTGGCAATGCTTTTAAAACATCAAAAACACCAGTAGGAACTTCATATTCATGTTTTAGCGTTTCTTCCAATGCCGCTTTTTCATCTGAATTAGGAAGTTTCTCCTCTAATAAAAGATGAACAATATCTAAATAACTTTTCGTTTTAGATAACTCGATCAGATCATACCCTTGAATAACGATTTCTCCTTTTTTTGTATCAAGAAAAGAAATCTTTGTCTCTGCTGCAACTACCCCATCAAGTCCTGGAAAATAATTATTTTCAGCTCCCATTTTACCTTCCTCCCATCCAAATAGATCTTCGTTTACATTTCTGTAAGCCTTTCCAAGATTGCACAAATATATTTTCCACAGTATTCTCTTCTAGCTATTTCATCCACTAATAAAGAATACGCGGTAAGCAGCGTACAAGGTTTTTCTATGTTTAGATTGTTCATATAGTAGTTTTGAAAGAGTTAAAAAACCTAGCACATGTTCCAAACAAAGAACTACCTGTAGCTTCATACTTATTAATCAATTTCGAAAATAAAAGAGCAACTTCCCAAGAAGCTGTTACTATACGAAGAGATACTAAAAAATACAGTTTCTACCTTCGCACTTAACACCTCCTATCCACGTAGGCTATGATGTGCACTAAAACGGGCAAGGGCCTATGTACTCGATTCAAAATACAGTTACTGGACAGCATAACTTCCCTTTTAAAAAGCTAAAACAAACATTGTATCTCTACCCGTTTTACATCTCTTTCATTTTCCACTCAAATATATCAGACTTTTTAAACAATTACAATTTATTTTATATTATTAATTTTATGATATCTTAGCGATTTGTTTTATTAATATATTTTTCACTCTCATTTAACTTCTAGCTTTCTAATAATGAATTGCAACCTTCATCAATGGATGGGTACCACCTTCCACATCATGATTTTCAATATAAAAAGGATAGCTACACGCTATCCTTTTTACATATTTATATCGTACTAACGGACAGTAAGACACCTAACTCAAAGTTGGAGCAGTCCAAAAAAGGTAGGTAAAAGATAACTGCCAATAAAGACCGATTGGACAAGATTTCCATCAGTGACGGATGTCCCCCACTGATAGAAACTTCACTTTATACTTGTAAGTACTACTTCAGCCATGACCCAACAATCGGATATTGAAAAGGTCGATCTTTTATCGCACGAATGATACCGATGATTGGAGTAATTAAAGCCATTAATCCAAAAATAATTAAGAACGGAATTCCAATTAATACCCAAGAAAAAAATACTGAAATAGCAATTAATACACCTATCACAAAATGAAATATAACTGCCTGTAATGATAAACTTTTAATTTCTCGATCTGAACTAACAAGAAATATAATAAAAGGAACTAAAACAGGTGCAAACCAAGTACTAGCATGAATGAATATTTTCAGTCCTTTATGCTCCATTCAAAAATTACTCCTTTTCATTTTTATTTTCCTTATTATGTAATATTTTACATTATACCCTATAATTTGTGAATGGATCTTGAGACTGATTTATACTCTTTCAAAAGTTGGATGATTTTATCCCGCATTAACGGGCGGTAAAACCCCCACTTCAAGATTCAGAGAGAAGCAAGTAAGATATGTGGGGAATAACTGCCCGTAAAAGCCCGATTGGTGAGAGCTTTCCATCAGTGGGGGATGAAGAACCCCCCCACTGATGGAAGTTTCACTTTATTAGCTTCTATTAGTATTCTGTTGATTGCCACGGGACCAGACAATGACTGGGATAAGCAGTAATGAAAGGACGGCTCCAGCAAATGAAAGTGTTGTGTAACTAGAATGAGCGACGATCATGCCAGATAGTGCCCCCCCGGATGCCCCTGCCAAAGCGATTAAGACATCAACAGATCCTTGCGTCTTTGCGCGAGTGGACGGAGTAGTTGCATCCACGATGAGCGCAGTACCGCTAATCAAGCCAAAGTTCCAACCAAGCCCAAGCAAAATAAGAGCAATGATGAGTACTAACATAGAATCAGCAGGTGCAACAGCAGCCAGTACACCAGCTGCGAGTAGAGTGGCACCAGAAGCGATTGCCATTGCAGTACGTCCAATCTTATCTACGAGAATACCAGTCATAAGAGATGGCAGGTACATTGCGCCGATATGAAAACCAATTACCAGTCCCACCTCTTTCAGGCCATGTCCATGATGTCCCATATGTACAGGTGTCATTGTCATAATTGAAACCATGACAATCTGAGTTAAGACCATGATTGTGGCACCAACAACAATTCCTCGCTTTTTTATTGCTAGTTTACTAGAGCTCTCATCTAAATGATTACTCTCGTTCGTTCTCTGCACATCTGCAATTGCTTTTGCAACAACGAGGGGGTCTGGACGAAGTAGAGCTAGAAGTACCAAACCGGCAAGGATATAAGCTGCAGCTGCTAAAATGAACGGACCGGCTAGTGCAGGAACTTTAATCATTATTGCAAATCGACCCATTACTTCAACTAAATTTGGCCCTGCGACAGCACCTAAGGTGGTTGATACCATTGCAATGCTGATTGCTGTTGCTCGCTGTGTAGAATTTGCTAGGTCTGTACCTGCATAGCGTGCTTGTAAATTTGTAGCAGTTCCGGCACCATAGATTAATAGTGAAGAAAAAAGAAGTACAAGATTATTAGTTAGTGCTGAAATTACTACTCCGATTGCGCCGATACCGCCAGTCAAAAATCCTGTCGCGAGTCCTAAACGTCGCCCAAAACGCTGAGAGAGTCGCCCTACAAGTAGCGCTGCTCCAGCAGAACCTAAAGTGAACAACGCAGTCGGAACCCCTGCAAAACTATCTGTACCTAGCATGTCTTGTGCAAGAAGTGCTCCAACGGTTACGCCTGCTGCAAGTCCTGCACCACCGAAAATTTGTGAAATGACAACAATGATTAACGTCCGGCGATATAACTGTTGTTGCTTTTCTGGAGAATCAATGTAACTTTGTAACCAAACCGGTTGATTTTCTAAAGCTTTTGAATCATCAACTCTATGCAACATCTCTCAGTCCCCCTTTCCTAGAAACCGACTTTGCATATTGTATAAACCAATTGTTAAAGTCTTTTTTTCATAAGATTTCAAGACTAATCCCCACGTTTCAGAACACAAGCTAAATTCTCTCAAATTAACTCTCCTAACCTCATATTATTTACACTTATTCATTAAACAGAAAGTTCCAATAATAACAATTTATCATATTACTTCAATACCCACTAATATTCATTTCACTTTAATCAATTTTTCTGTTATTTTGTGTCCCCTTTACATTTACAATTCTAAAAAAACGCTCCAATTTTGTTCCTTGTTTTAAATTTTAAGTTACATAGACTGCTGCACAATAAAATAAATAGACTCATATCATACTCCATATACCTAGACATATTTCGAAACAGCAAGGCAGGCTATATAGATTACACCTCTCCTTCTATCCAATTCGCTCAAGATGTAAGTAAAAGTAATTTTTTCACAAAGGATGCGTAAAATTATATAAATGTGTTAGGGATTAAACAATTAAATACATCTTTACTAGACATTTTTTTAAGTGCGGATAATATTGTAGAGCCTCATGTACACCAAAATGCTGCTGAACTCGTTTATTGTATTTCTGGTGCAGCTGTCGTTTCCTTACTTAACCCATTTACGAATCAAATTCTTAATTTCCCTATAAAACCAGGTCAAGTTACTAATGCACCGCAAGGTTGGTGGCATTATGAAATTGCTACTGTAGACAATACACATTTATTAGCCATTTTTAACGCTCCTACTTCAGAAGTTATTTTCGGATCAGATATTTTAAAATTAACTCCATCCAACGTAATGGCTCATACTTATTGTCTCAATGAACAGCAATGGAAACAGGCGGTATCTCCTATTCAATCTACTACTGTAATTGGCCCTCCAAAAAACTGTAATCAAAATCGAAATACAATGCAGCATATACCCAATCAAAATCAAACACATACACAACATCCATCTTATTATTATTAACAACAAATTCCATTTCATCCGTATTTGGGGTATTAATATAGAAAACTATTTTTAAAATCCATTAATAATATAGATATTTACAAACACACCATACTTAACTGTTAGTTTTCCAATTTCTTTATACTTTATAAAAGGACTAATGTCAGTAAAAAAAACTGACTCTCATGAGCCAGCTTTTCTCATTATATTTGTGAAATCCACATTCCATACCTCGGATACACTGCTTGCAACTTCGCAAATGTCTCATCGCACCATATCTTTGAATTAAAATCACCAACTGCAATGCGATGATTCCCATCATCTAGACATTGTACCCAAACACCATAACCAGGTAATACTTCCTTAATTTTTTTCAATACATCTGTAATCCATTCAACAGAATCGAAATCCCCTACATAAATACGATAGGACTCCGTGCCTATAAACCATTCTAACGGCTTGTCCCCTGTTAATAGGTTCACATCAACTTTCCCAATCCCTTCAACATACCCATTATCACTGTATTGCCACAAGTCACACGCATAATCAGGTTTTACCTGTGGTGTTCCGTCATTTGTTCCATAACGAGGTAACCATATGAAATCTGCATTCACATTTTGCAATCCATATGATCCGTACATATAGTGTGATACATATAACCCTACTTTCCAACCAGCTTCCTTACATGTATCAATAAAGGTCTGCGACGCTTCTGCTAGATTAGCAGTTCCACAATTCGTTAAAGTGTCTTCCTCGACATCTAGGACTAGAAATTTAGCATTAGGGCTTACACGGTTCATAAAGTCTTTCGCCTCTACAATAGCATCTGCCACAGATACATAGCATCCGTAAGCATAAGCTGCATGGGGAATACCTCGCGCTTCAAAATGTTCCACATGGTCTGTATAAATGTCGTCTACTTTTTTGGAACCATACTGCACACGGCAGATTGCTAAGTCAATGTGCTGAGCAGCTATATCCCAATTTATATTTTCATTCCATTTTGAAATATCTATGATATGTCCCATGATTTATTTTCTCCTTGTGGATTATTGTATTCGATAACTTGTCTCATGATTTGTATAAACGCTTAAAACAACAACAAATCCTTCTTGTTTTATCACTATCTCAGTACATCCCGCTTAATTTTGTTCTTCTTTTTTCATCAGGACACATCATACTTTATTTTATAAGCTTGTTCCATTCAATATATAACTCCTCCTCTCATACTACTTTTCTACTTCAATTGCAGTTCTTTATATATATAAGACACCATGCTACAATTTGGTAAAATAATTTTGCTGTTCTATATCCCTCAATGTAATATCATATTGGAGGTGAAGGTTATGCAAAGTTTAAAATCATTAAAACGAGATATAATTCTCTTTTTTCCTTTATTTGTTTTTAATGCCATTCTATTCATTTCAAGGATTATTACAGATAATGAATTTGGTTGGATACGCGCACTATTAACATTAGCATGCCTTTACGTTTGGGCATCTAGTGCAATAGACATTAAAAGTAAGAATTACAAGACAAAATAAAAAGGCACCCGTTATGGATGCCTTTTTATTTTCATCACTTATATACATTAAGTATTACTGTAAAACGCTGATTGCCATGAGGTACAACTTGATGAATCTCAACGTATTGTACTTCAGACTCTCGACGAGTATTCTCATTCAATTTTAACAAAGCTTGAGTCAACGTTTCTCCTTCATGAAGTTCTAACTCATCATAACCTTGTTGTTTAATCATCCACCCCACTCCTTTCACCAATTTAATTTACATTTTGCAAATGTTGAATTCATCAGAACGAATGGAAATGTTGCAAGTCATTTCCAAGATGGTGGTTTTACATTTTTTAAACATAGCATTAGTGTAACTATGCTCAATGAGATGCAAAACAGTATGACCAATACGATTATTATCACACTCGCCGCACTGGAATATGTCTTAATTTGTTTTAATCCCTTCGCAATTCCATAAATACATTGCAGTCGAACCCTTTCGAAGAATGAATCATATATTGATTTAAACAATCCCTGATAAAGTAGGTGAAAATATGCCGTCTATTGTTGGGAACTTAGTCGTTCAAAATAGTAACGGTTCTTTTAACTTAGGAGACTTCTATAATGTATCTCCGAAAGAAAATACGAAAGCTTATAACGGATCCGGTTCATCTAACGTTGCTTTTGTTCTTAATACCTTTAACGGTGTAAGCGGTACGAATACATTTGATTCAGATGTAGCTGATCAAAATCAAATTGGAACAGCCTAAAATTATTTATCCTGTTCTCTCCACTGCATAATATTTCAAATCCCTTTTATACTACAGCTAGTTTCAGCTAATTTTAGCGAAGCGACCCCATATTTATTTTGTAGAGCAGTTAGCTTTTGCTATCTGCTCTTTTTATTGAACTTGTACCACTTTCGTTTTCCTTCATTACGATAATCCTCAAACGGATTAAATTTTACTGACATGAATAACTTTCCATTAAACAGCTATTATTTTTTATTATTATTTACTATAAATTGTATTCAGTTCCATACGGAATCGTTGAAAAAGATATTCCATATTGTGTAATATGCATTGGGTAATAATATTGCATTGGATAGTAAGGTTGCATACTTTGTTGCATTTGTTGCTGTGCTTGTAATGCTTGTTGAATAGCTTGAATTGTACTTTGCGCTCCACTAGCCGTTACACTAGCACCATACCCAGCAGGAATTCTCATTTGGTTGTTAAAATAAGGATAAAACATTATTATTCAACTCACTTTCGTATAAGTTACTACAAAATATGTTATGAAGATTAATTTTGGAAAGTGTTAAGTTATACTATACATGAGTCCTTGTTCAACTAACGAGCAGGATAATTAAATAAGTTTTGGAAAGAATACATCCTAAAAAAGGTGCAAAAAATGAAAAAAATAATCCTTTTCGTCTTACTTTTGTTAGTTTCAATTGGTACTGTTGAGAAAGTATCTGCTCGTTCATTACAATCAACTGAAGATACATTAGAAGTCGTTGAACACCAAGAATTATCAATAAAACAAGCGATTGAATTAGCATATCCTTCTGCTTTGGAATGGAATAAAAACGCTCAATTATTATAGGGAGTAAATATAGACAGAGATAAGCCCGGGAAGTCAATTGGGAGCAATGGTAAAAGAAAATACTGGAATATTGATTTCGGGGTGCCAGATACTAATAAAATATTTTTAGTCACTATCTATGAGGGAAAAATTGTTGAAGCAAAGGATGTAACTATGCTCCTTCATTCTTCTTTCCAATCTATTAAATTTAACATTTCGAATAAACTTACCTAAATACGGTACATATTCAATGCCTGTACTAAATAGGTCATGTACACCAGTTCCAATTTCTTCTGTTACGCTCAAAACTCTTTGTATACTAACTTCCTTCATGTTTTCATCCCCTTTATAATTCCATCTACTCTAATCATATAAATAATCCATATTTAAATACCAGTTATCCATATCTTATATTTTGTGTAACTATCCCAAACGCTGAACCCATTGCTATTATTAACTTTATAACACTTTCTTTTTTGAGTTACACAACACAATAAAAATGGTTAACTATAAGTAAAAAAGAAAAAGACCGACTTCTATCGGTCTTTTCAAATATTCTTATATTGTTGGTCTCTTCTAAGACCTAGATTTTCTAGGACCTACAATTAATTTGATTGCTGTTCTTTCTTGATTATCGATTGAAATCTCTTGAAATGCTGGAATAAGAACCAAGTCAATACCACTAGGAGCTACGAATCCTCTTGCAATAGCAATGGCTTTAATTGCTTGATTTATAGCGCCAGCTCCAATCGCCTGAATTTCTGCATTACCGCTTTCTCTTAATACGCCTGCAATTGCGCCTGCAACTGAATTGGGATTTGATTTTGATGATACTTTTAATATATTTTCCATGTAATTTGCTCCCTTTGTTATTTAATCGTCTTTTTGGTTACTGACTGGAATGTAATTAACGTACCTTTAACTAATATTCATATCCAAAGCAAACAATACTATTGTATGTATTTATTCGATACTTTTTATGTTGTACCTGCTCATCTACATAAATAAAAAGCGAATTACTAAATCTTAAACTTAGTCATCGCTCTATCCATTGCATCTTGGTTTACCCCTATATATCTAAGTGTTACTCTTTCTGATGAATGATTAAATATCTCCATAAGCAACGCTATGTTCTTTGTCTGCATGTACATGTGATATCCAAACGTCTTACGTAATGTATGTGTTCCTATCTCATCTAAACCAAACTCTGCTGCCGCTGCTCTAAGTATCTTGTATGCCATACTTCTACCTATTGGCCTGTTACTTCCTTGTCTGCTTTTAATTAAGTACTCATGATCTTCTCTTCCCTCAATAAACCATTTCAACTCTCTTCTTAATGCTGCAGTAATTTGAATGCGCTTCTGCTTACCTGTTTTCATTTCACGCATTGAGATATGGCTTCCCTTTAAGTCACCAACTTTTAGTTTCAAGATATCACTAATACGTAATCCTGTATTGATTCCCATTACAAACAGGATATAATTACGTTCACTCTTTTCTTTTAGATATTCTTTTATTTGCTGTATCTGCTCTGGATCACGTAGCGGCTGAACAAAATTCATTGCTCATCACCTCCAGTTTGTTCTTGCTCGTAAACTTCTAATCTAAGAGCAAAAGCAAACTTGTAGAATGCTCTTGCTTTAACACGTCGATAAGTGCGCTCACTCATTCCGATTTCGTTGTAAACATGATAATCGCATACATCTTCATCTTCAAGGTATCGCTTGACAATAATATCTCGTTGATTCTTTCCTGCTTGGCTATGACCGAAACGACTTAATGCCTGGTCGATACGAAATGACATTTTTCCAAGCCATTCTTCACGCTTATTTTGCTGTAAATTCTCTACTGCAACATCTTCTAATGGATTACCAACTGTATGTGTAGGTCCATGCTCTCTAATCGAATAAGAAGGAGTGACTTTCATTTCTTTACGAATCATTCCAAACTGTCTATATATACGTACACTTTCAAAAACACCTTCCAATTTTTCCTGTGTAGCTGCTCTATCGATTTTTGGCAAGAAAGATAATTGTTTAGTCATGTAAGACCACTCCTTTTTATTTTTTACTTTTGTCTTAGCGCGCCACGTCTTCTTTCATATCGAGGTCCACGAATCCCCATTAATTCCTCTATATCTCGTTTACTTAGCTGTTCCTTACGCTTTTTCTTATTTTTCTTTTTCATCTGCTGCGATTGCTTTTTCCACTCACGTAATTGGTCCTTTAGTGCCTTCATTCTCCCCATCTCCCTTTCGCAAAATAAAAAGAACACCAACCACTATGTAGCCAATAAGCCACTTTAATGATTGGGTGTCCTCTAGTTTTCTAGCCAGACCATATTCTTTTTTTCCTTTACTTTAAAATACCAGCCTTTACAAAAATGTTTCTCCATGCATTTGCAACTTGATGATTATCAACTGACTTAGCGCGACGTTGAATAGCTTTTCTTGTCTTCTTTTTCTTTAAATTCGCCATTCTTACAGCCTCACTTTCTATCTTCTTTAGCTAACATATACATTTCTCTTTGCTCTTTCAGAAGGCTTTCAATAGTAATACCTGTATTTTCTAATATTTTATTAATGGCAAATTCCATTGCAATTCGTTTCTCATTGCTCACTCCATGAAATGGTGCATCGATTAATGCTATTGATAAATCTAAAATATTCTTCTTCATCTGCTCTAATTGTTTTTTCTCTTCCATTCTCCTAACCTCACTTTCTATTCAAAGGATTATTTGGTTTAAAAAATCTATCTTTTTTTCTTGATAACATACATGCACTGTTTAGTTCTATTTCACATAACGTAATGTAAATCCGCTGGAATACCTTAACGACAACCCACATAGTTTATTTCCTCACCAAAAGGAGGAATAGTTCATGGGTTTTGCTGGTTGTGGTGGCTTCGGTGGCGGCTTCGCCTTACTTATTGTGTTGTTTATTTTATTAATCATAATTGGTTGTAGTTGTTTTGGAGGCGGTGGCTTCTGCTGATGCTGCTAAGAGAAGGCACTCAATTTGAGTGTCTTTTCTTATTGAATTAATACTTCTCCTCCTGTATAACATTTCTCCATCTGCACATACTACAAACAGGCACCTTTTAGTACTCACAACCTGTATGCCTACTTTCCCTCTCCAAGGGATGAGCAGTTAGCTTTTGCTAGCTGCTCTTATTGTGTATACTAACTTTCCTTCTTTAATTTTTTTAATAACTTCATCATCAACGGACGTTTTAACATCAGTCATAGTTTGAATTAAATTATTATCTCCAACTTCACGTGCTATTTTAAGCAAAGTATCCCAATAAACAGCTTTTGAATCATCCATCTCTCATTCCCCTTTTCAATTAAAATAGCGTTTTTATTAAAAAATTCTCACGTTTAAACTGGACAAGCATATGTTATTGTATGGAGAATCTCCTCCCATAGAAAACCACCTTTCTTGTCTAAGAGCATACTTATTTGTGTGTTCTTTTTGCTTACAATAAAATAACTATTTTGTTTGATTTGTTTCTGAATAATGATTTAACTGTCTTTGATAGCAATAGCAAGCAAACGATGCAATCCCTTTAACTGTCGTTTCATCTTCTATATCGTTTTTCACATAGCTAATAAAATTATTTGTGTATTTTCCATCTTTTGATGTTGTGAAATAAGGGAACTTAACGAGAATATGATACAAACCATTCTCATCTACGCTCACATCAAATTCCGTTCCATCTGAAGCTTTATATTGAGTTACTTGTTTTAAATCATCCATTTTGTAACGCCTCCGATTTTTATAAATTAACGCTTTGGTTATAAAACACTCATATTAAATAACTTCTTATTACAATCAATACAGTAAGCAACTTTCCCGCCTTTATAAGATACATGGTCGTGCAATGAGCTGTTATCAGCTTCTCTTCCATCAAAATTATGTTTATATCTTACAGTTCCATATACTTGCTCTTTCGTGTAATATCCCTCATTAGAGCTGCAATGAGGGCATTTATCTATTGGCGCTTTCATTCCCATTTACTCACCTGCTTTTGTACAAAATTCAAATTTGGTACTATTTCACGTCCACTCGTTTTTGACTGGCTTCTCTACTAAATCCATCCGGATATCTCTTAGCTAATTTAGCAATGTTCATTTCAGCGATATCTTGTAAGGTATATCCCATTTCATGCGCCATAATTGCTACATAGTACATAATGTCTCCCAACTCTAAAGCGAGTTTATGAGTATTTCCGTCCTCTTCACCTGAACAATGAGCTGGCTGGAATCCATGACCATGATAAATGGCCTTTTTTACGATATCGGCAACCTCACCAGCTTCTCCTGTAAGCCCCAAAGCAGCATTTAAAACACGTCCACCGAAATTGTTATTTGTGTTCCATGTACGTAATACCGCTTCTTGATATTGATCTAATTCACAAATTTGATCGATATTCATTACAGCTTTTCCTTCCTTTGATTTACTAATTAATTTAGTTACTTCCATAACACCGTTTTTCATTGCTTTCATTTTGATTTCCCCTTCCTATTTAGCAAATTCCTAATCCTATCGGACGATTTTCAATTAAATATTTATCAGCCTGATCTATTACAAGGAGCGCGACCTCCGCTTGGTGTCTCCTTAACGCTTTTGCCATCTTCGATATACTCATACCTTGACTCCACATTTCACGAAAACGAACTACATCTCTTTCATCCCAAATGAAATTAGCTTCTTCTAAAGCGATGTATATTTTTAAACGTGATTCCTTCATCGCTTCATGATTTCTTGCTACACTCATAAGCGAACCTACTTTCTAAAAAATGATTATTTTATCTTTTTAGTAAACTTAGCATCCACACGATCAACTTCACCGTTTATCCAAACAGCAACTTGCTCACCGTATCCACTTACTGGTGGCTCTACCGAAATAACACGACCATCTTTTACAACGTAAATTTGATTTTTTGTAACATCAATTTCAGCTTTCACGCACCCATCTCCCTTTATTTATTTCAAATACTCCACAACATTTACAGGACAAAATCCCTCTCCTAGATGTATTCTTAATGGAATAGATTCCTTATGATCCCTTGCTGCCTTACATAATTCTTCAGCAGTTTCCCAATTAAAAGAATTGTCACGTTCACGGTTGAAACGCCATATTCCAATTGCATGTTCTTCAAAAATTTCATACCGATCATCTTGTTTAGTTGTACGGGGTAATTCATCAATACTCTTAGCATTAGAAGGAATCTGCACGCGTACATCAGTGTATGTAATATTTCCAGTTCCTCTTTTTACAATTGCCTTACTAATATCGAATTGCATGATTTCCGGCTCCACATCGAAAATGTTTAATTGCTTCGCCATTTTATCCTACTCTCCTTACTCTATAAGATTAGTAATTTCAAACCGCATAAACGCCTTTTCGATTGTCCTTAATAATCCGTCCATCTTTATCGAAATACGCTATTTCGAATGTAGGATTACAACTATATGGAATAGTGTCTCCATCGAATAGAACGTATAAATCGTTTTTATAATTGCCAACAATCGTGCCCATCTTCCCTAAAATTTGAACTCGCATTCCTAGATAAGCGAATGTGATTTTTCTTTTTTGACACATTCTACGGAATTGTTCTTCACTTCCAAAAAACTATTCTATATCTGCTATTCCTAAATTTTCACACTCTATATGCTTTACAAACTGTGGAAACTCCATTTCAAAAAATCCTCGATTGAATGTGCGATAATACTCATACTTTGCTTGTATTTCTGACTCAGCGACAATTACATGTGGGCATCTCCAATGCTCAAATACTGTTTGTATTTTGAACTTGAATTGTAGAGTCATTTACCAAGCCACCCCTTCTCTTCTCCTTTTTCAAGAATAAGGTCAATTAATACTTTTGCTCCTTTGGGGCTTAGGGTTATTCTTCCATCCAGCAACTCGACATTTTCATCAGAAGCTTGTCCTGTTACTAGACAAGCTTTCTCATGTTACAAAAGAATTTCATGAACCTAAGACTTCTTCCGGAAAACGATTAATTGTTCTTCCTGAAATTACATTACATGCCCTAGAAGAACAATTTGACCGAATTAATGCGGAAAAAGAACGCTATGGTAGTGCATATAATGACTTCGATTTAATCTGTTCCACATCTAACAGGTATCCCTGCAATTTCAAAAGTTTGACACATTTGTAGAAAAAGCTTATAAAGAAAAGTGAAGTCCCTGATATTCGCTTCCATGATCTTCGGCATACTCACGCAACATTGATGCTCAAACAAGGTATTCATCCGAAGATTGTAAGTGAGCGATTAGGACATAAAAGAATAGGCATCACATTAGATACCTATTCTCATGTTGTACCGGGTCTTCAAGAAAAAGCTGTAGAAGATTTTGCAAACAATCTATTTCAAAAACACTAATGTTTGCAAAATGTTTGCAAATACGGATTTTGCATAAAAATACTAGCGAATTCGTGTGACATTGAAAGGAGTTAAAAACATGAAAGAAATCAAGTCTGACAAGGAGTTTCGCGACCTTATCGCAAAGGAAAACCCAGTAGTAGTTAAGTTCTTTACAACATGGTGCCCAGATTGTGTACGTATGGATAACTTTATCGATGACGTAATGGAAGAGTTCAATAAATTTGAATGGTATTCTATTAATAAAGATGAGTTCCCAAGCATTGCTGAAGAATTTCAAGTAATGGGAATCCCAAGCTTATTGGTGTATCAAAATGGTGAAAAACTTGGTCATTTACATAGTGCGAATGCAAAGACAGAAGAACAAGTTACTGAGTTTTTAGAAGTATATTAAAATAATACGAATACCGTATAAGAAAAAACCTCTTCTTTTGATATCGAAGAGGTTTTTTCTTATACGGATTATGTCACTTGAAGCTATTGTTTATTTTTCAAAAATCTTTTTAGTCAAAACATACCAGACATTATTTACCCCTTGTCCATTTATATCACCGACCTGCTTATCTTTATTAAAGTAATAAAGAGGATGGCCTTTATACGTTGTTTGCTTCTGTCCATCTTCTCTTGTGATAGTTTCAAAATCGCTTTTGTTAAATCCACTAGGAGCCACTATATTTTCTGCATGGAATGAAGGCCAAATTTCAGAACATTTACCTTTACAATTACTTACTCCTGGTTCATCCTTTGTGAAGTAATAAAGTGTCATTCCTTTATCGTCTGCTAAATATTTTCCGATTCCGTCCGATTCTAACACTTGAAGTTTGTATTTACTTGACTTTTCACTGATCGTATCGGTCATGGAAAGGGTTTTTACATTCACACGGGCAATGGAAAGATCTCGATTAAGGACATAAGCGCGTTCTCCATCCTGGCTAAAGACAATGGCTTGCCGGGGTTCTGCGAAACCGCTGATTGTCTTAATTACATGGTTATTAGAGACATCGATCACATCAATCGTATTGTCTACCTTACTGCTTGCAAAAAGCAGTTTGCCATCAGGCGACAATGCTGCACCGTATGGCTCACGTCCAACTTTTACCTCGTTGACGATTTGTCCTTGAGAGATGTCTACCACGGAAATGCTGTCACGACCGCTGTTTGCGGCATACATTGTTTGACCATCAGCACTCACGGAGATTCCACGAATCATAGAGAAACCAGTAATCTCACGTACGATGTTCTTAGTAGCTGCATCAACTACGGACACCTTATCTCCTTTAAAGTTTGTTACAAACACATATTTTCCGTCCGGAGAGACTTTAATACCTTGACGCGGTTGGGCGAAACCAGTGATGACCGCAGTCGGTTTACGTTTCTCAAGATCCACGATCGTTACAGAACTGTGCGCCTGATTGTTCACGTACAGCGTCTTTCCATCAGGGCTGACGGCGGTGCCGAATGCACCGGGGCCGACCACGACTTCATCTTTTAAGGTTAGGCTTTTTGTGTTGTAGAAGCGCAAAGTGCCTAGCGTACTGTCCGAGACGACGAACTCTGAACCATTGTCAACGAACACGATGTTTCTCGGTGTAACAAAGCCATCGATTTTCTTGCGTAAAGTGCCTTTAGCAAGGTCATAGATACGGATGGATTGTTCGCGACTATCTGAAACAACCGCAATTTGCTCATCGGGACTTATAGCAAGGGAGTTGTTAGTGATGCTGCCATCGAAGCTCTCCACTGCAATAGAGCTTTTATTTTCAGTAGATGAGGCAAAAATAGCAGCCGGAAAAATAACAACAAACATCAAAGCTACAATCAATACACCGTTAACTTTCATTTTTTTTAACATTTCTTCACCTCGTTAAAAAATTTTTTTGCATGATAAATTTTCAAGACGCGCGAATAAGCTCCATAGGGGCACACAAGCCCAGCAGGTAAACAGGACATTTGAATCTCTGGAAATATCCTATACGTTTTTTGATTCCCTCCTTTTGTAATTGAGTCTGAATTTTTATCCCTTCATTCTATGTAAACGTATAAATGGACAAATTGGTTCGAATATTATAATAGTTTTTTTCAAAAAATTTTGTATTACACTTTCCCTTTACAAAGGATTCATGTTCTTCTAATTTTGATAAAGCAGAATAGTTGTTTTAATTCCGCTAATGACAAATTCATTAAGCGCCCTTTTCTACATAAAAAAGTGTAACAAAAACCACCGTTTATGAAACTCTAATGAATACTCCCCCACTTAGCAAAGCTTGAAGTGGGGGTTTCTAACGTTTCGCCCTAACGGACGATTAACGTCAGTGGAGTTAACACACTAGCGAGCTGTTTCACGCCTAACCCCTCTATCCCGTTTGTCCATGCATTCGGGACTACTTTTCGTAAAATATTAGCCGCAGCATTTACGTCTGCGTTGATTTCGATTCCTTTTGCAGAACGATACATACCACGCTTCATTCGTTTTCCTGAAAAAGTTGCATTTTGGTCATTTGCTCCATACGTTGGAATAAAGTCATGATCTAGAAAACTTGCTTTTGATGTGTAAGATTCCTCGGTCACAATAACTTGAATGCCTACTGCATTTGCTTTGTATGTAATCATTTGAATCAATACACGATGCGAGATATGGCAAAACGTTTGGTTATTTTTCTTTCCCATATTCGTTTCTTGCTTCCAACTTTTGTTTTGACCAATCACAATTTTGCAAACTTCCTCTTCTTGAGCTAGTTTTACAATATGATGACTAGCTTTATGGAAGATGTCCTTTATTTTCAGGTAACGCTTTTGGTGAAGTTTTTCTATTCTTTTAGAAGTAAAAGGTCCTTCCTTTGTTTGTTTACCTTTCCTGAGAATACTTGTAAAATGACTCTTCATTTTATTGTAATATTGATTTATGCTTTTGACATGTTTGCCCTTAACAAGTATAGGCTTTATACCTGTGTTTGTTACAATGGTTGCAAGGTTATCAATACCTAAATCAATACTCATATAACGACCATTCTCTTCAACGGATTGTTGTTCTGAAGGAACATCTATCACCAATTCCACTACATATTCATTGTATTTAGGAATGACACGAACTTGTTTCAACTTACCTTCAGTAAACCCTAATTTCCCAATGTTTAATTGCAATTTTGTCTTTGGAAACTTTAAAAACTTATCATTTTTAATGACACAATCTTGATTTGTATACAGAATCTCTTTTTCAGAAGAACGAATATATTTTGGAATTCTAGGTCTTCCAGTATATTTATTTGGATTCTTTTTATAATCTTTTAAACTAGCAAAAAAAGACTTCCAATTTTGGAATACATTTTTCATGATGGATTGACTAGATTGCGTAGGCAAAGCACGATAATCATTCTGAATCATGACTTTAAATAATGCATCCAGAAAATTATAATCTACATAAGGTTTTTCTGTAGTTGGTTCTGAAAACAAATTACATTTCACTTCTTTTTGTTTTTCTTTTGGTTTTGTTTTCTCTTTTTCCAATTTCTTTTGATAGGCAAGAAGTTGTGTATCATTTATCTTCTCAACGCTTTTGGAAATTATGTCCAAAATTTCTTTTTGTAAAGGTTGCAACTCCTTATCTTGTGTCAAACCTGTATACACTTGTCGTATATAAAAGTTTGTCGTGTTGTACATATTCTTAGCATTTTGGCAAGATTCTTGAAAATAAGAATACATACGATGCCCTTTTTTAATCCAGATCTGAAGAGTTTTATAATTTGTTTGATTTTCCATTGTCATTTTTCACCTCCTTGTTAAGGATATTATACCAAAACAAGAACGTATGTTTCTGTCATTTTTTGAACATAAAATATTTTTTTCGATTCACCTCACCACCTTCACATATGTTTAGAGGTGGGAGTCCTCTCGAAAGGTATGATAGGTTTATTACGAAATTGCTAAAAGCCTAATCACATTTGGTACCAAAACTAATACCTAAAAACTAGTTCCTTATTTTAGTTCTATGAGATTTTTAGTACTTAACCACAAAAAGCCGATTACCTCAATTTACAGGAAATCGACTTTTTCTACGTTTATTTTGCTTACGTATATATAAGCACTTTTTTCTGTTTTTTATGAGCGAACTTTTTTTGCCCTCACGAAACAATGTTCTCTCTTTCTTAAAAAGCTAAAAGTACACAACAATGTTTGTATAGACCCACACGACTTTCATTTGATACGCTTATACATAGAGAATCTTTGAGAGAAAGGTGAGTGAAAAATATGGATTCACTTTCTAACAAAGCTGCTGATAAAGGGGCAATGCTAAGCATTGTTGCATATATTTTTTTGTCATCCATTAAAATTGTAATAAGCTACATAGCTTTTTCTAGCGCACTGCGTGCAGATGGTCTGAATAATTTGACCGATATTGGAGCATCACTAGCTGTTTTAATCGGATTAAAAATTTCCCGAAAGCCTCGCGATCTTGATCACCCATATGGTCATTCAAGAGCCGAACAAATCGCTTCACTCGTCGCGTCATTTATCATGATGACTGTCGGATTAGAAGTTATTGTGAATGCTGTTCAATCCTTTTTCAAAGAAGAACAAACGACACCTAGTTTAGTTGCAGCTTGGGTTGATTTATTTTGCGCTGCTGTCATGTATAGCGTATACATATATAATCGTAAAATTGCACAGCAAACAAAGAGTAAAGCACTAGAAGCAGCAGCAAAAGATAACTTATCTGATGTTCTCGTAAGTCTTGGGACAGTTGTTGGTATTTTTGGTTCACAGTTTCAGATGCCACTTCTTGATCCAATTGCAGCGCTTATCGTTGGTATGATTATTTGTAAAACTGCATGGGACATTTTTAAAGAAGCAACACATATGCTAACAGACGGTATTGACCCTGACAAAATGGAAAAATACGTTGAAACAGTAAAAACAATTGCAGGCGTTGAACATATCGTTGATATTCGAGCACGCATGTATGGAAATCAAACGTATGTTGATATTACTATCGAAGTAGACGCACGCATGGATGTAAGTGAAAGCCATCGTATTACCGATGAAATTGAAGAAAAGTTGCAACACAATCACAATATTTGGCACACACATATTCATGTGGAACCAACGCAAAAAGAACCTATGCTCACATAGGTTCTTTTTGCGTAAAGTGAAACTTCCGTCATTATGAATGTCTTTATCATTACCTCCTGCAATTACTTACTATCTTGATACAGAAGATTTTCTATCCACTGAGTGTGGGATAAATGTTTGATGAAACATGATACACAAAATAAGCCAACTCCCCCCAGCAGCCCAACCCGCTAAAATATCAGACGGATAATGCACACCTAGATATACACGACTGATAGAAATTGAAAAAATAAGAAAACAAGCGATAAAAATAAGTAATATTTTTTGATGCAATTGTAAGCGATGTTCGGTAATCGTAATGTATGCAATAAACCCAAGAAATGCGACAGCATTCATCGAATGTCCACTCGGAAAACTGTAACCTGTCGCAGTAACAAGTTGTGATATATCAGGCCTTGGTCGCTCATACCATAGTTTTAACATATAGTTCATATAGCGTGAACCGTAAAAATTTATCATTAACAAAATCGCTGTCATATATCGTCTTCGAATCAAGAAATACATAATCAAAATAAACAATATAGGAAAATACACTTTTTTCGATCCAATAAAAGATATCCATATAAAGTAAGAAGTAAGATATTCATTACGAAAGCTTTGTATATAATTACTCACTGCAATATCAAATTGATCAATAAAAGGTGTTTTATAAGAAAAAGACAACATAATAAAACAAATGAGTAAAATAAATAGTAACGCATATAAATGTCGATATCTCTTCATCTGCATAACCTCACTATATAGAAATGGAGGGGATGCTTTATTTTCCCCCTCCATTTCTTTTTTATGCATGCATTATCGAGAAATATAATTGTTAATTTTTTGCTGCATTACAGGAATGTCTTCACGCTTCACTGTGAAGCGAACAGTTTTTTCATCCATATCTAAAGCTTCAGCAAATAATCCAGCAAGACCTCTTGCTTTTCGATCTACTTCCATCATAATTTCTAGGCTATCGTATGAGCGTGGTATAATAAGGAGCTCTAATTCATCGAGCTTTCCGTAATATTGTCCGGATACAGGAACAAATTCAAATTCTTGTGCAAAGGGTACGTGATCACGCAAACGATATGGAAGTTCTTCACATTCTGCTTGGCGAAGACGAAATCCAAGATTTTGAACTGCATCTAATACACTTTTTAACAATATATTTGGGAGTACTTGAATATAATCACGGTCACTCGGATCAATACTGCGTTTAATATCAAGACCAGTATGTACCCAGACGTTTTTCATACCAAATGTTAACGGTACTTCAATCGGCATTGGAAAAGAAAATGGGATTTCTCGTTTTTCATTTATTCCAATTGTAATTGGAGTTGTTAAACGGACTTTCTTTAAATCATATGTTGAACTTATTTTTTTATCATCCACTTCACGAGTATATGTCGTAGATAACGTTAAATAAATACTATCAATTTCTTGTTCTACCGATCCACCAGTAATATGTACAACCCCTGTAATTTCTTCCCCAATGAGCCATTCCTCTTGTGTTAATACAGTATCAACTTTTGCACTACCAATACCAACGCTTGCTAAAAATTTTTGGAACATGTATTTCCCATCCTTTCTATTATACAACGCACATCTGCTATTAGCTCTTGTATATCTTCATAATACGGCTCTTTCATTTGCAGCATCCTCATGATTACGTCACAACTATGTACTGATAATGTTAATTCTTTATACCAAGGCTGTTCTTCTTTTGAAGATTCATAACTAGAATACAATAAAAACAAAACAAAGTGACCTAAGGCATAAAAATCACTACGATACTGAATTTCACGCATATATGCTTGTTCACCTTTATAATACTGAGCACGCTCGTCAATTTCACCAATAAATCGAGCTAATCCAAAATCTATGATAGATATATCATCATCTTTCATTAAAATGTTTGGAATTCGTAAATCACGATGAACGATGCCCTGACTATGAAAATAGGAAACAACTTGAAGCACTTTATATAAAATAAGAAAAGTTTCTTTCTCTGTATACATTTTTCCATCTCGAAAAATAAAATCCTCAAATGTTTTTCCAGACATTTTCTCCATTACAAAAAATGGCTCTTTTCTCCATATAAAACTATGAAAAAAATGAGGAATTGCATGGTGCTCTAACTGCTGCAAAATGGCTTGCTCGTATGTGAACGATTTCCTTCCTGATGCATACCTCTGTTTACTTTTTCGAAGCTGTTTTAATACTTTATTCTCACCAGACAACATGTCTGTAACAAGATATGTAAAACCATAACTTCCCATACCGAGAATACTCTTAATTTGATACCGCTGTGCAACGACGATATTAATGGATAGAGGTCGATCAAACCATGTCAATATTTTACGAAAAATCATCAACTACTAGAGAAAAAGCTGCGACTTTTATGTTTTCTTTTATAATGGTGATGCCCATACTCATGAGATGGACGACGCTTATGATAATCGCTGCTAGAATAAGAACGATGTCTGTGACGATAATCACTACTGGAGTATGAGCGATACTTATGCTTATTTCCTAGCAAAGAATCAATAATTTTTTTAAACATTCCTTCACCTCTTCGGAAAATTTTCACTTTTATTATACCAAATACAACACGATATAGTTATAACCATTTTATAAAGTGAAACTTCCATCAGTGGGGATTTTCTTTATCCTCCGCTGATGGAAAGCCCGCCCAATCGGGCTTTAACGGTCAGTTCCCCGCTACCTATCTTCATCACTTCTCTCTCAATCCCGAGGTGGGAGTCTTACTGCCCACGAATAGCGGGATAAACATAGACAAGCCATGCACGATATAAAAAACGACGAGTCTGTCCCGTCGTTACTTTCCTTCATCATCTTCGTCAAATATTTCATCAATCATACATTTCTCTAACAAGTAATCGAATGCAATATCTGCAAGATCTTCAATTTCTTCTCGCTTTGGTACATACCCTCTCACAATTAATTGCTCATAAAAAAATTCCGCAATTTCTTCCGTATCAATCACGACCTCTATTTCCTTCATGAGCATCACCCCTTTAATTCTGTTTTATGAAGAAAAATAGAAATTATGTATAAGAATAGAAAAACATTTTTCTTTTCATACTAGATATGTAGGTTATATGCAGAGAAATTCTTGCATAGGATGTAGTACAAGCTATATAAAGGAGGAAAACACAATGAAATATAAAGAAGAGATGATGCATGCAAAAGAAGATTTCATACATGAGGATGAATGGGTGGACAAGCTTATTTCTATATTTATTATATTTTTAACGATTGTAGGCATACCATATACAGCTTATATTTCCTTTCAATTCCTTCTCTCTTTTTAACTTATTTTTTCTCAGATAATTTGATTAAATAGTTACGTACAACTTCCATCACAATCTTATATTCTTCATCTTGAAATGTTTCATATAATGTTCTATAATCATTAAAAATATCTAATAGACCGTCAATAATTTCTTTTCGATTCGTTTTTATACTTACTTTTTTCGAATTATTAATAGACTTTAATTTACCTAGATCCAGCTTATTCATTCCCGCCTTATCTTGCTTTATCTTCTTTAAAATTGCGTTTGCTGTTTGTGCATTCGCAATAAGCGTCAAATCTGATTCATCCGCTTCTAGCCACTCACCATCAGTAATACGTGATAATTCATAAATTGTGTCTTCCCAAGCATCGTTTTTATAACGCCACACTTCTGTCCGGTATCCGACAACGCGAAATACGTCTTTTTCATAGCCTGTTACTTGAACAAGATCGCCAAATGTAAATTTATAGCGCAGTTCAATCCATTCTAATTCGCCATCTTTCACCTCTTGTTCTGTCACAAGTTGCAATGTATGTTCTACGTAAAATCCATCGTGATTGTTCACTTCATATACATAAACACCGTCTAGCATTTTTATATTTATAATTTTTCCATTTTTATTGGCTTAACTTCCTCTTCATAAAATTCCTTGAAGTCATCAGTATCCTTTAGTTTGGAGTAGAGCTTCATTCTCTCTCTTATATCCTCTGAATCAATGGAATATTCGTTTACCTTCATATGTATCACTCCTAAAAATAATTATAAAAGAAAACCCGTACACATAAATATATGTACGGGTTCAACTTGCTTTTTCATTTTTATCTTCACTTTTATCTTTATTTTCATCTTCCAGTTTTATTTCTTGTGCTAATTCAAGGAGGGCTTTTGCTGCTTTACAAGCATCAAATTCTCCAATTTCATTGTATTTAAAATTCATGATGCCTCTCACCTCTGCCGATATGATATGCGAGACATTTTGTCTGTGTTCTGTGTCCCTATCGGTTTTCTATCGAGAGAATGGAAAATGCAAATCAAGAACTAAAAAACATAAAAAATAAGCCTCCCGTAGGAAGCTTATTTGTAATCTAATCTATTGTTTAGTTTTTAAGATCACCTGATTTAATTAAGACTTTGCAACTTCATCACCAAAGTTGTTTCTTCATTGAACTACCCCCACCTACCGCTTCGTGCTTGAGGTGGGGGTCTTCTCACTAGATATGATAAAACGGGTATAAGATTTCATAAAATAGAAATAATACCGGTGTATGTAGTGATTATTAAATTAAAGGGGAGAAATGAATATGCCTACTAATGAGTCAAATAATTCAAAAAAAGAGTTAGCATCAAGAAAAATCCAAAACATTGATGAATTGAATGATGTAGAAGATGTAAACATGCAAGATGGAGATGGTATTTCAATTTATTGGGGCGACGAATGGAATATAGAAAAAGGTGAAGAGAAAAAGAAGAAATAATTTTCAAAGGTTATTCGTAAAGAAGAATCCTTTTTACTTCAACAGAGTTTGGACTAATTAGTAACTTTCAGGAATTTCACCTAAAACCGCTTATAAATTGGAATAAACCGTATATAATTAATGATGTGAGAGCTAATAAATGAAATTTTAACCAAGGGGTTCTATCAATTTCGATAGAGTCCTTTACTTATTTTGGACCAAGATGAGTTTTGAAACGTCCTCAGCACTCATGCTTCATGCTTCACATTATATAATTCAACAGTGAATCTCTAAAGTTTTTTAAGAACCATCCTGAAACCTTATCAATTTATAACCACTCAATCTCTATTGTAGCCTCTTCTCTCGGTCTCGTCGTATCATGATTCGCTTCTGCATTACTACTGAACCATATCTTCTTTATAAATTTCTTCAAAAAAGTATTACATGATTCTGCTTTAAGTTCTTCTAATTTATCTAGTTTTTTAATAGCATCTTGTAATCTTGTCTGCTCTTCATCTGTATTAGATAAATTCTCTAACCTAATATCAATAAGTTCTATTTGTTGCTCAGTTTGTTTAATTTGTCCTTCATTTTCTTCACGCATTTCATAAAACTCATTTTTTGTTATCTCTCCATCCATCCGCATCTCATTGAGGTTCCGTTGTCGCTTATTAAATCTATCTATTTGTTTCTCTAAGGACTCCCTTTGAATTAATAATTTCTTTTCTATTTCCGTGGTATCAAGAGATTTTAACATTTTTAGTTCTTGTTCAAATGCTGGTTTCTTTTCTTTAACCTTTTGTATTACAAATTGCTCAATTGGATCATACTTGTATCCGCGATCTCTACATTTATTATTATCAATTTTATAGACACATGATTTTATATAATCAACGCCATTACCATCACATTGAATGTATCTCTTCCTTTTACAGCAATTACAGTAAATTAAATTTTGAAGTTTTCTCTTCGCATTCGATTTATGAAAGAAGTTACCTTGTGTATTTTCTTCCAATACTTTTTGTACTTCTAAAAATACTTGTTTGCTTACGATTGACTCATGAGCATTTTCAACGAATACTTCATCAACCACCCTGCCGTTGACTCGCCTGCGCGCTTGAACAACCCCGTAATAAACGACGTTCTTTCTGATTTGACTAATATGTGCTGATGTAAGAACTTTACCTTGTCTACTTCTCCACCCGAGTGTATCTAACTGTTTTGCGATTTCATTAGCGCTAACTCGTTCCAATGTCTTTTGAAAAATCAAGCGAATTATTTTAGCCTCTTCTTCAACTATCTCTAATCGTTTTTCTTCATTTTTCTTGTATCCCAAAGGAATTTGATTTGACATCGTCCATTTCCCTTGTTCTGCTGCTGCTAATCGACCTCTCCCCAAACGTTTACGAATTTGTTTATATTCAAAGTTTGCCATCATCGCTTGAAAGGAGAACAGCATTTCATTGCTTTCCTGTGACAAATCAATTGCACCTTGAGGAGTTAAAATTTTGATGTCATGAAGAATCAGCATTTTCTTAATTTCTTCAGCATGAGCGTTATCACGAGAAATTCTGTCTATATCCATTACAAGGAGAGCGTCATAATCATCTAACCTGCTTAATAGCAAATTCAATTGAGGTCTATCAGTATTGACTCCGCTTGAAATTTCTTGATAAATGTCGTAAGTTAATTTCTGCTGTTTTGCAAGCTTCGTTAGAGCTTTTCTATGGTTAGATAAAATCTCATCTATGTTTAGTTGCTCTTCGTTTCTAGATAAACGTAAATAAATTGCGGCTAATCCCATTCTCTTCACCTCTTAGTCTATGTATCGGGAATGATTCCACATTATTAAACGAATAAAAATAGAAAATTAATATTTGTAACTTTACCGACTGTACCATATAACGTAATCACGACTATATCTCCTATATTATATTTGGGCTGCTTTTTTCTCGTCATTTTTCTCTCTCCTTTTTAAGTCGTGATTTTAAGTATGTGACGTTAACAGTATATGCGGCCCACCACAAAAACGCTTATCACATGAGGTTGTATAATTGAATATTTTTTTCATAAAAAAATACACTCCTCTATTGGAGTGTATTTAACACTAATTGAAAATTGGTAGTGGTAAAACAACCTTCGGATAGACATTTCACTCTATCGTTCTTGCATATATAATTCCCATGCGCGATCAAAAATGGTCATGCTTTCTAATGAACCGCTCAGCTCTAAATATGAACTAATCTCATCATAATCCTCCGATTGTTTTGGAAAACTATGATCTTCATACATTGTTTCTGCCAAGTCTGATAGTTCATCTTTCAATAAAGAAGCACGGTGCTTCATCATATAGTGATAAAATGACTTTTTCAACAATATTCCCTACCTTTCTAACTTGGCTACATTATACAAGGCAAATAAGAAAAAAACCAGCATAAAAATGCTGGTTAAAAATCAAAATAATTTCGCTTTAATAAACGTGGACGCTCCATAAGCTCTGTATATGTGACTTGTTTTGGCAAATCTTTCGTATAAATCAAAAAGAGCTGATCTTCAATTTCTTTCACAATATCCTCTGATTGATAATGCATTCCGCAATTTTGACATGCGATACAAGGTGTTTCTTCAATTGTAACTGTTTTTGTTCCATCTGGTAATTCCCAGTATACAGTGTTTACACTTTCAATTGCTTCCTCACCTTCACACCACATACATCTCATACTGCATCTCCCTCAGTTTTTGTGCTCTCATCTAGTTTTGCCATTTGCGCTTGAAATTTTTTATCCTTCAACTGGTCACGCTTGTCACGTTTATCTTTTAATGAAGCATGTGTTGTATTTGTTTCGTAATCTTTACGGCGATTCATACGCTGCAAGCCTTCTGGTACTAGATTAAACTTCTTATCGCTCATCAGCGCTGCGATTCCTACATCAGAACGCTTTTCTTCGTAAGTTGGATAAATTTCTTTAAAGTACCCTTCTGCTCTGCCTGCTACATAATTCTCTGGCTCTGGATACGTTGTAATTACACCTTCAAAGTTACGAAGAACAACTTTATCAGCGCTTTGTGAAATAATGTAGTTTGGCTGAACGGCAATTTTACCACCGCCACCCGGCGCATCTACAACAAATGTTGGCACTGCATAACCAGACGTATGTCCACGTAAGCCTTCAATAATTTCAAGACCTTTGGAAACTGGTGCACGGAAATGGCCAATTCCTTCAGATAAGTCACATTGATAAATATAGTAAGGACGCACGCGAATTTTTACTAAATCATGCATCAATTTTTTCATAATCGGTACGCTATCGTTAATACCTGCTAAAATAACAGCCTGGTTACCAAGTGGTACACCTGCATTTGCAAGCATTTCACAAGCAAGTTTTGATTCTTCCGTGATCTCAATAGAAGTATTAAAGTGTGTATTTAACCAAACTGGATGATATTTTTTAAGAATATTGCAAAGGTTTTCTGTAATACGCTGCGGAAACACAACTGGAGCTCTCGTTCCAATACGGATAATTTCCACATGCGGAATTTCACGTAAGCTCTTTAAAATGTACTCTAAAATATTATCGTTAATTAGAAGGCCATCACCGCCAGAAATTAAGACGTCGCGAACTTGCGGCGTTTCGCGAATATATGCAATTGCATCATCTAATTGTTTCTTCGGAACACCCATTCCAATTTGTCCACTAAAACGACGGCGTGTACAGTATCGGCAATACATAGAACATTGATTTGTTACTAAGAAAAGAACACGGTCTGGATAACGATGTGTTAATCCTGGAACTGGTGAATCTTCATCTTCATGAAGCGGATCTTCTAAATCGTACTTCGTTTTATACAATTCCTCTGAAATCGGTACAGATTGCATACGAATCGGACAACGCGGATCATCTGGATTCATAAGAGATGCATAGTATGGTGTAATGTTTAATGGAATTGTTTTTGTTGAAATTTTAACACCCTCTTCTTCTTCTGGTGTTAAATTGATTACTTTCTTTAAATCATCTAATGTTTTAATTGTATTTGTTAATTGCCAAATCCAATCATTCCATTGTTCCTCTGTAACATCTTTCCATAATTCAATCTCTTTCCAATGACGATTTGGTTTATATACGTCGTGTAACATTGCAATTCCCCCTTTTTTTCAAACGCTCGCTATTTATTAAAGCAATTATCATGCCAACTATAACTATTAGATCTAAGTTTCTATTTATCTCTACTAGTACAACCTTTGCTATTACACGTTTCTTTACTATAAAAATATCGTTTTATACAGAAACTAAACGAAATAATTAACAGAAAAAAGTGAATTTTCTTTTACTTTCTATATATGTAATTGCTTTTTTATTGGTGCAAACGCACAAAAGCTGCCAATTATTCGGCAGCTTTCGCATTTTTATTTAGTTTATACTGTAAAGTTTGTCTTGGAATGCCTAACAACTTTGCAGCTTGCAGAACATTTCCTTTCGTTTCTAACATTGCTTGTTCAATCAATTCTTTTTCCGTTTCATGAAGCGCCTCTCGAAGTGGTAATATCGGCTTTTTCTGCGGATTCGGCACTTGTCGAAACGAACGCGGTAAACAAGATAACGTTAATGTTTTCCCTTCTGCAACAATGACCGCATGTTCTATCATATGCTTTAATTCACGCACATTACCTGGCCAATGATACTGAAGCAATTGCTTTTTCGCATCTTCATTCATATCAATCACATGCTTTTTATATTCCTCGTTATAAGCCTTCAAAAAGTGCGGGACTAACAATAAAATATCTTCTTTTCGCTCGCGAAGCGGTGGAATATATAAAGAAAACACATTTAATCGATAATATAAATCCGTACGAATTTTATTTTCACGAAGGCACTCATCTGGAGGTTGATTCATTGCTGTAATAACACGTACATCAACCTTTCTTGTTTTGTTATCACCGATGCGGCGAATGACACCATCTTCTAATACTCGTAGCATTTTTGCTTGTAAATCTAAAGGCATCGAATTTAATTCATCTAAAAATAACGTACCACCATCCGCTAGCTCAAATAAACCTGCACGTTCTATGGCACCTGTATAACTACCTTTTGTTGTTCCAAACAGTAAACTTTCAAGTAATGATTCTGGTAAAGCAGCGCAGTTTTGAGCGATAAATGGATTATTTCTTCTTTTCGAAGCTTCATGTATCGCTTGTACAAATAACTCTTTTCCCGTTCCCGTTTCACCGTAAATAAGTACGTTCGCATTAGTGGTAGCAACCTTGTGTGCAAGCTGTTTCGTCTGCAAAAAGCGCTTATCATTCGTTATAATCGTATCAAATGCTACATGCCTCTGCTCTGTTTTTTTCGCTGGTGATCGCCTCATTTTTGACTGCAAATCAGCAATACTTTCTGTCAGCTTTTGAATGGTAGAGTAATCTTTTGCAATCTCAACAGCGCCAGCAATGCGCCCTTCTATAAAAATAGGAAGCGTTGTATTTACCGTATAAACATCTTTCCCACTTTGATTTTGATATCGCTGCACTTGATGTAGGATTGGCTTTTTCATTTGCAGTACCTTTAGCAATGTACTCGTTTCTGGCGTTAACGAAGGAAACGCTTCTAATAAATACTTACCAAGTACATCTTCTACATTTGATCCGTCATGTTTTGCTGCTACTGTGTTATAAAAAATCGTAACCCCTTTTTCATCTACTGCATGAATAGCTTCATCAATACTACTTAAAATTGCTTCAATCACTTCTTGTGTTGAAATCGCCAGCAACGTATTTCCCTCCTTTGCTAAAAAATCAGCAATTATCGTGCCGAATTTTTAGCACCTACCGGTAAAATGAAACTCCCATCAGCAAGGGCTTTTCATCCCCAACTTATGGAAGTTGAATAAATTGATTCTTTACGAACCTTTATTTCTATTCTGTAATGTCTATTAAATACGAGATAAAGTAAAACCTCCCTCAGTAAGGGGCTTATTGCCCGTTAATGTGGGATAGATCTTTTACCCAAACGTTCATATCCTCTAATTTATCGAAAATATAACAGTTATTCGCCAGTCTGCCTGTGTACGTATATCCAAGCTGATAAAACGCTGCATTCATACCAAAAGAAAGCGACCGTGCAATTGTATACGAACAAAAAATAGATCTATCCCGCAGCTCTTCTTCCAACTTCATAAGTAAGCTTTTCATGAATCCATGCTTTCGATACTCTGGTAATGTTGCACAATTCGTCAACTCCGCGTTTCCTTCTTTTACATTCATTTCTGCTGAAGCTGTGCTAATAATCTTTCCTTCCATTTCATACACATAATAAATCGTATCTTCCTTCATCGTTTTCACGATATAGTCTGCTTCGTTCAAAGGTGTTGGGTAAATCTCAAATACTTTTCCAAATACGTCCGCAAGCTGCTGTGCATCTTGTTCTGTTGCTTTTCGCAAAACAAACTGTGCTGGTATTTCCTTTTCTATTACTTTTTTCGCATTTACACCACTTATAATTTCATCTTCCTTCACCCACTGCACACTATTACGGCGTTCATCATCCCGATATTTCACCATAAAAAATGCATCATGCCCTTGGAAGTATTGCGGAATACTAGCTTCAAGCATAAAGCCAAGAGAGAGCCACGCAGGAACGTGCTCTCTTTTTCCTTTTATAATTAATTTAGTGAAAGAATGAGAGTTTGCGAGTTCTTCCACTTTACGCATTACTTGCTCGACATTTCCTTTATAATGATCAACACGAATACGCTTATTAAAATAATCTAACGAGCATTCTAATGTATAGTACTTCGTCTGTTCTGCAAATTCTTCATAATATTTCATTCGTCCACCTCGCACCAGTCTAGTAATGTACATGCGATAATCTTTGCCGCTGCAATCATTTTGTCAATTTCAATATATTCATTTGGATAATGGGCAACTTTCGTTTCACCTGGACCAAACACGATAGTTGGAATATTCGCGATTTGTGTAAATAAACCACCATCTGTTCCCCATGGCGATGCCTCAACAATCGGTTCCGCGCCTTCAATATGCATAAAATTGTCCTTCAGCGTTGTAATAAGCGGATGCTTTTCCTCTAATTCGCCCGGAACCCAACGTGCGCCAAACCATTCTATTTCTACCGGGTGTTCTATAAACCATGGATCTACCTTACTTAATTGTCCTACCCAATTTTCAAACTCTATTTTTGCTTCCTCCATACTTTCATTCGGTGCAACACCATATCTGCCTTCTAAAGTAATAAAATCGGGCACAGAACTCGGCCAACTGCCACCTTCAATTTTCCCGATATTAATCGGAATTGGAATTGGAATTCCTTTATATAACGGATCTGTAATTCTTTCATTTCGTTTTTCTTCTAACTTTCTCATATGCTCTACAACAAGCATACTTTTCTCAATGGCACTCACACCTTCATAACGCGTACCACCATGAGCCGCTTTCCCTTTTACGAATAAACGAAACCACATTGAACCTTGTTGTTTCGGAAAAAATTTCATGTTTGTCGGCTCTGGGATAATTACACCATCCGCCTCGTAACCTCGTAAAATTGCTGCAAGCGTACCTGCACCACCGCTTTCTTCTTCTATTACACTTTGAAAATATATATCTCCTTTTAAACGGATTCCCGTTTCTATAATTGCTTCCATCGCCAGCATGAGCGCAACATTACCGCCTTTCATATCTGTTGTGCCACGCCCATATATACGATTCCCAACTTGTTCTCCTGCATATGGATGATGATCCCACTGGTTTAAATCTCCTTCAGGCACAACATCGATATGCCCATTTAAAATCATTGACTTTCCGCCGCCACTTCCCTTTAATGTCGCCACAATATTCGGACTATCAGTAAAGTTTGTGCGCGGTGAAACGAAATATGGATGATCTTTCAATTTCGTAAATGAAGGCTCCCAAATATCCAAATCTAAACCAAGTTCACGCAACTTTTCAATCACAACCGCCTGCGCGCCGCTTTCATCCCCGCTCGTACTTTTCTCTTGGATTAAACGTTTTAATAATTTCACACTCATATTTTCATTAGTTTCAATATATTCACACACTCGTTTTTTATATTGCTCCAATTGTTACATCTCCTTTCATTCAATTACTAGTAAAGATGGACTCACATGAAAAGCAGCTTCTGTGCATTTTTTTACATCTTCTACTGTGTACGGACTCATCAATTCTTGCAACACTAAGCCTTCCGGCGTTACTTCCATTACTGCCATGTCTGTAATAATTACATCAACACATCGTTTTGACGTGAGCGGAAGTGTACACTCTGAAACAATTTTCGCATTCCCATATTTATCAACGTGATTCATCACAACGACAACACGCTTTGCCTTTTGTGCTAAATCCATCGCCCCGCCAATACCTGGTACACGCTTACCTGGTACAATCCAGTTTGCTAGATCTCCGTTTTCACTTACTTGCAATGACCCAAGAATTGTAATATCAAGCAACCCTTTTCGAATCATCCCAAATGCCATGCTGCTATCAAAATAACTAGCCCCGGCAATAATTGATGTTGGCAATCCAGCCGCATTACATAGATTCTCATCTTCTTCACCCTTTGCTGGTGTCGGCCCCATACCAACAATGCCATTTTCCGCATGAAACATAACATGCATATCATCTGGCAAATGATTCGGAACAAGAGATGGAATACCAATCCCTAAATTAACAATCATTCCATTTTGAATTTCCTTTGCAGCACGCTTTGCAATTTTATTACGAATCTCTACTCCCATGCCCATTTCCAATTCACTCCTCCCGATGGAACGATATAATCAACAAATACACCAGGTGTTATAATTTCTTCTGGATCTAGTGCCCCAAGTGGAACAATTTCTTCTGCTTCCACAATCGTAATATCCCCAGCCATTGCAACGTGTGGATTCATATTGCGTGCACTTTTATCAAACACAAGATTACCAAACGGATCCGCTTGTTTCGCAAACACAATGGACACTTCCGCTGTTAATGCTGTCTCAATTAAATATGTCTTCCCATTTATTTCAACAGTTCGTTTCCCTTCTTCTACAATCGTATCCATCCCAACATCAACAAGAACACCACCAAGCCCAACACCGCCAGCTCGAATTCGTTCTGCTAATGTACCTTGAGGAGAAAATTCAATATGTAATCTTCCTTCATTTAATTGCCGTCCTGCATTTGGATTTGAACCGATATGCGATGTAATTAACGACTTTACACGCTCATTTGTCACAAGGCGGCCAATTCCCACATCAGGAAAACCAGTATCATTACCGATTAAATGTAAATTGGTAATTCCTTTATCTAAAATCGCTTGAATTAAAGAGGGAGGAGAGCCAATGCCTCCAAATCCTCCAAACATAAGTGTCATCTCATCATGAAAATATGGCATAACATCTTGCACTGATTTTAATTTCCCAAATGCGTTTGTAATAGTTGTCATACGATACTATGCCCTCCTTTTTGAGTTATTTCCTCTACACTTTTCGCAAAAATATGAAGTAACTCATCAAGCTCTTCATATGTAGTAGTAAGTGGCGGTGCAACTAACAATGCACTATCTTCTTTACCTGCTTGTCCTGATACAGCTTGGTATAAAAGAAGACCATTTTTCGCCGCAACTGAAATAAGTTCAGACGCCTTTGTAAACGGTTGCAATTCTACTCCAATCATCAAACCTTTCCCGCGTACATCAGCAATAATTGTCGATTCTTGCTGCACTTTTTGCAGCCCTGCGATTAAATACTCTCCTTTTTCAGCAGCCGCTTCTGGTAAACGATGCTTCTCCGTATATTCAATCACCGCTAAAGCTGTCGCAGCGGAAAGTGGATTTGCACTTAATGTATGTCCACTCATTACAGAACGAGAACCACGCAGAATTGGTTCCATCACGCGATCACTTACCATAGTTGCTGCCATCGGTGTATAGCCAGCTCCTAATCCTTTTCCTAGCGTCATAATATCCGGCTGAACACCCCAATGTTCCATCGCAAACCATGCACCAGTACGGCCAAGTCCTGTCATGACTTCATCAGCAATAAATAAAATATCATAATGCTCACAAATGTCCTTAATCACTTTATAATAATCCTTCGGCGGTACAATTGCTCCCCCAGCTGCACCGATAATTGGCTCAGCAATAAATGCCGCAATATGCTCCGCTCCAATACGTTCAATTGCTCTCTCTAACTCTGTTGCACATGCAAGTTGACATGTAGGATACACCTTTTGTACTGGACAGCGGAAACAATATGGTGCTGGTAATGTCGGATAATCTTCCAACATGGAAACAAAGCGTTGCCTACGCAGCGGATGCCCAGATAATGATAATGCTCCCATCGTAATTCCGTGATAACTCATCCAGCGTGACAAAATTTTATTTTTCCCTTGAATACCGCGCTCTTGAAAATGTTGAATCGCAATCTTCATTGCCGTTTCATTTGCCTCTGTACCGCTATTAACGAAAAAACTCCAATTTAAATCCCCCATATTTAAATCGCTCAGCTTCTTCGCAAGCTTCTCTGCCGGCTCACTCGTGAACTGTGAACGATATACAAATGCAATCTCCTCTGCTTGCTGCTTAATAACTTCAGCAATCTCTTTTACGCCATGTCCGATACTTGCCGTAATTGCCCCTGACGAACCATCAAAATATTTATTACCGTTTTGATCATATAAATATACACCTTCCCCATGCGAAATCATCGGATAAGGTTGACCAACAAGTGGTTTAATTAAGTAATCGCGCATGACGCTTCCCCCGTTTCTTCAACTCATATGTAAATATAAAGAAAATCAACTTTTCTCTCATAAAAAAAGAACTCTCTGCCTATGCAGTGAATCTATTAAAAAGCCATTATTATAGAATATAAAAATAAATGCATAAAAATGAAATAGAAAGAAATTTCAGAAATAACTGAGTAGAAGTCAACAATATTCTCTCTACATCCCCCTCCTTACACAAACACCGCCAGTAACTAAAAAATCCCTCTTACTCCTCTCTTCTAAAATAACCTTCGAAGTAAAAACATGTTGTTAATGTGTAAACTTCGACAACCCTCTAGTAAATCTCCTTCCTTCTTGGTCACTTTATCTCGTATACTTTCAAATAAATTTAGACAAAATTCAACAAGGGGAAATTTCCCATTAATCAATCATCTCCTCTCACTTCTTTAATTCTTAAAATAGAAACCGCATTGCTTCTTAGTGCAAAACGAAAGAGAGCCCTATGGCAAAGAACAACAGGTTAGTATAACAATCAAATTTTATTTCCTAACTTGAGATTTTTAATAAAGTGAAACTTCGATGGTGAGGGATTTCTTTACTTTTCTCTCAATCTTGAGGTAGGGGTCTTACTTCCAATGAATAACGGGATGAATTTATTTCTTCTACCTTTCCAACGCCTATAAGTGCTAAATTACATACTATGCTCTAATTCTTATAAATAGCTAACTATCAGTGATTTCCATTGTATATTATATTTTTAATAGACATGTAATTTCATTCAGTTGATGAATTAATGCTAAAAAAAACGATCTTATTCTATACAATAAGATCGTTTTTCTTCTATTATATATTACCCCACTACAACTTCTTCTCTTTTTTCTGTTTTACTCGTTAAATGCTCTACAATGTGACGAGCGATGTAAACGCCGCATGCGCTTGCTTGCGCTAGTCCGCGTGTTACGCCAGCACCGTCTCCGCCTAAGTATAAGCCGGAAATTTCAGATTCAAAATGTTCGGTTAGTTTTGGTCTTGCGGAGTAGAATTTCGCTTCTACGCCGTAAAATAATGTATGTTCAGATGCAATACCTGGTGTGACGTGATTCAATGCTTCTGTCATTTCAATTAAACTTTTCATTGTATTGTATGGCAATACAAGACCTAAGTCACCTGGTACTGCTTCTTTTAATGTCGGCTCAAGGAAACCTTCTTGAATACGCTTCGGTGTAGAACGACGACCTTTTAAAATGTCTCCGTACTTTTGTACCGTAACTCCGCCCATTGAAATACGATTTGCTAGACGTGATACTTCATGTGCGTATTCGTTCGGCTGATCAAATGGCTCTGAAAATTGATGTGATACTAAGAGTGCAAAGTTTGTGTTATCACTGCCAAGCGCAGGATCTTTGTACGCATGGCCATTCGCTGTCATAATACCAGAGTGGTTTTCAACAACAACGTGACCAGACGGGTTACTACAGAATGTACGTACTCGCGTTCCGACAGATGTATTGAATACGAATTTCCCTTCATAGAGATGCTTGTTGATTTCCTCCATCACAATGTTTGAAGTTTCAACACGAACACCAATATCAACTTGATTCGTGTTCATTTTTAAACGGCGCTTTTTCATAATTTTTGTTAACCAAGCAGATCCGTCACGTCCTGGTACAATTACTACTTTTTTCGCAGATAGCATCGTTCCGTCTTTTAAAACAATGCCGCGTACGACATGTTCATTCTCTACTTTTTCAGTTACAATGTCGTCTACTTCTATTTTAAATTTCATATCGATTTTCTCTTTTAAATATTCAAAAATGCTTTTTAAAATTTCTAAGTTTTGTTCTGTACCTAAGTGACGAACTTGTGCACGCAATAGTTTTAATCCCGCTGCATAAGCACGTTTTTCGATATCACGAACTTCATCCGTTAATGGATCTGTAATTGAAGTAGTTGCGCCGTGTGCTAAGTTAATTTCATCCACATATTTGATTAAATCCATTACAGTCGATGCAGATAAATAGTCTGTCATCCAACCACCAAATTCACTTGTAATGTTAAATTTACCGTCTGAATATGCCCCTGCACCGCCAAAGCCATTTGTAATTGAGCATGCCGGTAAACATCCTGCATGATCTTTCTTTCCAGCTGCAGGTGGACATTTCGTTATTTTCTTCTGAAGAATCGGACAATTACGGCGATAAATATCATGTCCTTTATCAATTAACAGAACTTTTGCGTCTGACATTTTAACAATTGTTTCATAACAAGCAAAAATCCCAGCAGGACCTGCACCTACAACAATTACATCATAGTTCGTATTCATGTATTCATTCCCCCATTGCATTCCTTAGAAAATCCTTACTAAAGGTATCATGTTCCATTTGGAATGTCAATGAATTTTACGAATTATCCGCAGAATGATAACGTTAATGTTCGTAAAAACATTATTATTTCCTCTTTTTTTGGTTAAATAAGGATTTAAACAAAGAAAGAACCGATTAATGTGTGATTAACCGGTTCACCATGACGCTCTTTCTAATTAACTAGAAGCGCACGCAAGTAGCTCCAATGATAATTAGTAAAATAAATAACACAACAACGATCGCAAAGCCATATCCACAGCCTCCACAGCCAAAACCGCCGCCGTAGCCATATCCACAACCATAGCCTGGATATCCTCCACCATAACCCCACATAGTTTTTCACTCCTTACATCCATTTAAAATAGTTTACATTGACAAAATATGTAGGACAAACCTCATTTTGTATGTGTGTTTGCCTAGAAATAAAAAAAATCTCCCACTTAGCTAAAGATTCCATCTCCTGCAAGATGAATATTTACAGGACTATGGTCGAATTTCGCAAGGCTAAATAATCCATATAATGTAATTTTTAAATATAGGATTACTGGTAAAGATAAAGTGAAACTTCCATCAGTAGGTTTTTCCTCATCTCCCCAGCTATCTTCTTCGCCTCTCTCTCAATCTTGAGGTAGGTCCTTACTACCCAAGAATAGCCGGATAATACAGAGACAAAATTTATAACGGTAAAAGAAAAAACGCAGCAATATGCTGCGTTTTTTCTTTATAAATATGGTAATGATAACCGTTTACACCGCCTGGCTTTTAGAAGAAAATTCACTCTTATCATCTTGTACTGATAAAGATCCATTAATTTTCTCAGCTTCTATCATGTATTCTGTATAACTTCCACTTCTAACTCCCCAATAATAAAAAACAAGTGCTATTGCTGTAATTAGAAGCATGTCCCAGCCATATGGTATTATATTTATTCCGCCAAATTTGTTACTACCAAGATACGAAATCGTTACCATACATAGTAAATATACAATTAACCAAATACTTGAACGGAACTGATTTTTAAATCCGCGCCATTTATTTTTAAATTGATAATAAAAATAAATCGGTAATCCAATTGCCATGATGAACAATACCTCACCTGTTAGTGGCCAGCGTGCCCAATACAAAGTAAGAGATGCAAAAACAAAACCACACGGAGCAATAAATTTAGCTCCCTTTAAACGAAATGGACGATATAAATGCCCCCCTGTACTTCGTAACGTCATCAATGCAATTGGCCCCATAATATAAGAAATCAACGTGGCAACTGAAATAATTTCAGCTAAAACGCCCCATCCGCGAAATAATATTAAAAAAAGAAAACATATACCTAAGTTCAAAATTAAAGCTGGACGTGGAACACCATACACAGGGTGTAAAACACCTAATTTTTTAGGAAGGTAACCATTTTTCTCCATTCCATAAACCATACGAGCTGTTGTTGCAGTATAAGTAGTTCCAGACCCAGATGGAGAAATAAACGCATCAGCATACAGTAAAATAACTAACCAATTCATTCCGAGTGCAATCGCCAAATCAGCAAACGGAGAATTGAAATTTAAATGATTCCATCCTTTTGCAATTACCACCGGATTTACTGCTCCAATGAAGGCAACCTGCAGCACAACATATACAACTGTAGCAATCAAAATTGATCCAATGACTGCAATCGGAATAGAGCGGTTCGGCTTATTCGCTTCACCGGCCATGTTGATTGGACTTTGAAATCCATTAAAGGCAAATACAATTCCAGAAGTAGCAACTGCCGTGAGTACACTTGCCCATCCATATGGTGCCATACCCTGTGAAGTTGTAAAGTTACTTTCTTGAAATCCGACAAATAACAAGGCACCAGCAGTAATTCCAGGCACAATAATTTTAAATATCGTAATCCAAGAATTTGCCTTTGCAAAAAAGTTAACTGTCCAATAGTTTAGGAAAAAATATACGAAAAGTAATACAGATGCAACGAGTAATCCTTTAGATGTTAGGACGTTATCATGTACAAGTGAATGTGTCCAACTAGCCCATTTCCAGGGCCATGTACTCATATATTGAACAGAAGCAATGGCTTCTACTGGAATCGTAGAAGTAATCGCAATCCAATTGGCCCACCCTGCCAAAAATCCAACCAATGAACCGTGGGAATACTGTGGATATTTTACCATTCCCCCTGTTTCAGGAAACATTGCTCCAAGTTCTGCATAAGACAATGCAATAAATAAAATAACAACCATACCAATCATCCAAGAAAATATTGCAGCTGGCCCCGCAATTTCTGCAGCCCTCCAAGCTCCAAATAACCATCCTGAGCCAATCATGGAACCGAGCCCCGTCATAGTAAGGGCAAACGTCCCCATCTTCCTGTGCATAGAATTCATCCCAATCTACTCCTTTTCTATTATAGAAAAATAAAAAGCACTTGAAAAAATATCAAGTGCTTGCCCAGGCGCGCGGCTCATAAATCCATATGCTCCCTCATGGTAATCCATGTTGCGCCAGTTACATATGGGAATTAAATTCTTTTTTCAATATACAATACTATTAGAAAATTAACAATAGCTTTAATACATTTTATATAATTCAAAAACAACACGTAATTATTTTTAGATAATAACAATTTACTATTTTATTTCTTCAAAGATATACAAAAAAATGCAGTTAAAGCATTCAGAAATCATTGATTTCCAAAAAGCTACTGTTTTTTTACGCAAAAATATTCGTTAACTTTTGCCTTAAAAAATCAATTGAGATAAGACTTTTTCCTCTCTCTTAAAAGAAATAATAAACAGTTATCAAGTACTTATGAGAATTGTACATGCATATAGTTGTAATGATGATGCTAGAGGAGGGAAAATAAATGAATCCATCTGAAGTAGAAAAGTATGCGCAGCAAGCTGCAATGTACGAGCACCTTGCTTGTTATTACAAATATATAAATCCACAAAAATATATGGAATTATATTTGAAACACTATGAAGTTATGAAAAAATTTGTACAGGCTTACGAGCAAAGCCGTGTATCATTACCACATTCAAGTGAACAATCATTACCATCTCACGTTCGAATCTTGCACGCTTCTCCTGATGCATCTACTGTTGATATTGTCATAAATGGACAAAAAGTGGTGAAAAACATTTCGTTTAAGCAACATAGTCCATACCTTTCACTTACACAAGGACAATACCGCATTGATATCGTACCTGCCGGTGATGAAACTCCAATCTTTTCAGCTCTCGTTCCTATAATGGGGAACCATGTATATACCCTTACGGCTGCTGGTAATGTTGATAAACTTCAACTGTTACCTCTCATTGATAATACACCTCTACCATACGGTCAAGCAAAAATACGATTCGTCCATTTATCTCCTGATACCCCCGAAGTAGATGTAGCTTTAAAAGATGGAGAAAAACTGTTCGAAAAGGTTGCATTTAAACAGGCAACAGATTACTTGCAAGTAAGTCCTGGCGTAGCAGATATAGAAGTATCAGTTACGGGAACAAAAAACGTTGTATTAACAATTCCCGAAGTAAAAATTGAGGCAAATAAAATTTATACAATTGTTGCACTAGGTTATGCAAATAAATCACCAAAGTTAGAAACCATATTTTTAACAAATTAAAAAGTCTACACTGCTGTCGCTGTGTAGACTTTTCTCCCGCATTAACGAGCAGTAATCCCCCTACTAATGAGGGTTTCATTTTATTCTATATAGATTTTTCAAAAGAAATATGAAATTCTGTCCATTCTTCTGTTGACTTACATGTAATGGCTCCTTTATGTTTCTCCACAATTTGTTTACAAACAAATAAGCCGATTCCAGTTCCTAATTTTTTTGTCGTTACAAATGGTTCAAATATTGTTTCAATATTTTTTGGTGGAATCATCGGTCCATTATTTTTAATAAAAATATGTATTAGTTCTTCATCTTCACACACATCAATAACAATTCTTTTACTTTCCTCTGCTCCTTCAAGAGCGTCAATGGAATTCATTAAGATATTTAAAAGCACTTGCCTAACTTCACTTCGATACCCGATAAATGGTATTGGCTCCGGCAAATTTTTCTCAATAGAAACATTTGCATTCACTAAACTCGGATATAAGAATTGAATAATATCATGAAATAAATCATTCAACCAAAACCGCTCTGCTTCATTCCATATTTCTTTCTTTGAAACAAGTAAAAATTGAGAAATTCTAAAATTTAGTTGGTCAAGCTCATGCGAAATAATATCTAAATATGGAAGATGCGGTTGATCTGATTGTAACAATTTCACAAACCCCATAATAGAAGTTAGAGGATTGCGAAACTCATGAACGAAACTTGCTGACATTTGTCCCAAAATTGTCAATCTCTCTTTATGTGTTTCGTTAATGAATTGTTGCTTTTCTTCCAAATTTTTCGATATAATTTCTGAGTATTTCAAAACCGTATAATAGATTAGACGGTCAAAACAAGTATGTATTTTCCCCATGATTGGTTTTAGTTCACGAGCACTCACATCTAATTCACACATTGCCTCAAATAATTCATTCCGTCCTATATTCGCATTATAGACAAAATCTCCAATATTCGCATCTGCCCCCGCACGCTCAATGGCAATTTTCTCACATAACGGTCTAATATGCTCAATCTCTTTCTCTTGCATAATGAGTTCCATCATTAATGTTAGTAAATTTTCTCCATTTTCAACAACTTCTTGTTTAAACGGATCGTTTGCTGAAATAATAATTTTGTTTTTCCAGTTCTCTACGAATTGTTGACTATTCTTTTTTAAGTACGTACAAAACATTTTACTAATATCCTTATCGATTGGAAAAACCCCCATTCCCTCCATCTCCATACGAAAAATACCCTATATATTTTGAATATTAACACAAAAAACAAATTTCGTTAAGAGAGTAGTGTCACATTTTGTTATTTCATGTTGATAAAATTTAAAAATACAGTACGTGAAATTACATTTTTGCATCTCTTTTATTTCTCTCGTACTATAGAAATAGGAAAGGTGTGAAAAAAATGGGAAATAAAAATGTGGAAGATTATCTTCAAGAAGGTATTCATGGACAAAAACAAAATAAACCTGAAGAACGAAACATGTTTTTAAGTACATTGCGTGAGCGTGTGGAGATTGCATTAACACTTGGGCAAGTGATGCAAACAAAGGTATATTTAGAAGTAAAAGAAAGCATGGGTTCTGCTCAAGGATTAACACTGTATGTGAACGGTAGCATCGCTTACCCACATTTATCTAAATACATTAAATTAGCAAATGAAAAACAAGTACCGTTTACAATTGTACAAAATAAAGATACAAATACACCAATTGGCCTTGTACTCGCGCATGATACAGCAGTTGAGAAAGAGTACATTTATGTAGAAGATGAAATTTATAAGCAAGAGATGAACTAACAAAAATGCACCTGACTAGAAGTCGGGTGCATTTTAATAAAAAACCTCACCATATAGGCAAGGTTATGAACTTACTTGTTCTTGAAGTGACACATGTTGTTCTGTAACTTCTACAGGTTGCGGTGCAATCTGCTTCGTCACTTCAATTTGTTTAATGTAATGACCATCTAATTCAACAATACGAAACTTATAATTTTCAATGTCCACAATATCACCTTGTTCAATTTCAAGGTGCTCTGTTAAAATCCAACCGCCAATTGTATCAACGTCTTCATCGTCAATTGAAAGCCCTAATAATGCATTGACTTCACTAACAAGTACTTTTCCTTCTAAAATTATTTTCGTTTCACTAATGCGCTGAATCTCCGGTTTCTCATCCGTATCAAATTCATCTTGTATGTCACCAACAATTTCTTCTAATATATCTTCAACTGTTACAAGTCCAGATGTTCCGCCGTATTCATCCACTAAAATTGCCATATGTGTGCGTTCACGCTGCATTTTCACAAACAAATCATGAATAGCAATTGATTCAATAATTTGAATAATCGGACGAGCATACTGTGCAACGGTTTCTTTATTTGCACCATCATGTTTCACAAAATCTGTAAAAATATCCTTAAAATTTACAAAACCAATAACATGATCTTTATCGCCGTCAATGATAGGATATCTTGTATACTTCTCATTTGACATCAATTTCATTGCTTCCGTAACAGATTGCTCTTTTTCTAAAATTACCATCTCTGTACGTGGAACCATAATTTCTTTCGCAAGTCGATCATCAAATTCGAAAATCTTATTTACATATTTATATTCCGATTGATTAATTTCACCATTTTTATAACTCTCTGATACGAGCATACGTAACTCTTCTTCTGAGTGTGCTACCTCATGTTTATGCATTGGTTTTAACCCAAACATTCTCGTAACAATACGTGCTGAACCATTTAATGTCCAAATAAATGGATACGCTAGTCGATAGAAAAGGATAAGCGGCCTTGCAACTGCTAAACTAATTTCTTCTGCCTTTTGAATTGCCAATGTTTTTGGAGCTAACTCACCTACTACGACGTGAAAAAAAGTAATAAACATTAAAGCTAGAGAAACAGATAAGACGGATCCCAACGAGGGAGGCACTTCCAATCTTACAAAAATCGGATCAAGCACACGTGTAACCGTCGGCTCTCCTAGCCATCCAAGGCTGAGTGCTGTCACTGTAATTCCTAACTGACACGCTGATAAATACTCGTCTAAGTTTGTAATGACCGTTTTCGCAGCAGTTGCACGTTTATTTCCTTCTGCAATTAAATAATCGATGCGTGAGCTCCTAACTTTGACTATTGCAAATTCAGACGCAACGAAGAAAGCAGTTAAGGCAATTAAAACAATCACCATACTTATACTAAATATGTCCAAATACGTTTTCCTTACTCACTTTGTAAGTAAGGAAGCCACCTCCTAATTGTATTATTCTAAAGAAAGGACTTTTCTAACAATCTTACAAGTTTCTACACTAGCAATCACCTTTTATACATTATATGCATACTTAAAAAAGATATTTACGTTTATGATAACGAAACTTATACTCTTCGTCAAATAAGAGAAACAACTGAAATTAGACAACTTTTGTTCATTTTCGAGATGTTTCCTTTCCTAAAAAATTATTTTTGTGAAAAAGCACTTTCTTTGCCGATTTCTCACTTCTTTTGTCAAGCATGCAGGGAACGAACAAGCTATCACGAAACCTTCTAACAACAAGATATGGGAGGGGTTATTGTGGAATATAAAACGCCGATGATTGCAAAAAAATTAGGTACTAGTCCAAAAGCTGTCATCCGTCTTGCACAGCAAATCGGATTAGAATTAAAAAAGAATAAATTTGGACACTATGTTTTTTACGAACAAGATTTACAACAAATGCTTGAATTTCAACGCTCTGTACAAACTCAAGAACATGAACCATCTTCTTATCATGCTGCTGAAGCAGCACCATCCAATGAAATGCAACAATTTATAACACAATTAAAAGACATTTCCTTACGCTTAGATCGGCTTGAAGAAAAATTGCAAGAAAAAGCAGATGACGTTGTAAATTATCAATTGTTACAACACCGTAATGAAATGGAAGAAATGCAGGCAAAAATTGAGCAATTAGAAATGGCACTTAAACGAAAAGAACCAATTTATATTGCACCAGAAGTAGCAGCAGCAAAACAGGAAGAAAGACCGAAGCGTCGTAAAATGCTTTTAAGTATTTTTGGATTTTAAAATATCATAATAAAAAAGACGATGTTCTTCATAAACATCGTCTTTTTTATTATGATAGCATAGCTTTCATATCTTCTTCTGCTGTTTTAATTAGTTTTAAGCGAAATGCATCTTGCAACACTTGCAGTACGCCCGGTGATATAAATTCCGGCGCTTTTGGGCCAATACGAATATCTTGAATACTAAGGCTAAATAATCCAAGTAAAATCGCTACTGCCTTTTGCTCAAACCAAGACAGTACAATACTGACTGGCAGCTCATTCACTTCGCATTGGAACGCTTCCGCTAAAGCTACTGCAATTTTCACTGTTGAAATCGAATTATTACATTGTCCCAAATCAATATAACGCGGTATATTCGTATCTGGTACAACACCATAATCTACATCATTAAAGCGAAATTTTCCGCAAGATGTCGTTAAAATAACTGTGTCTGCTGGTAATGATGTTGCTAATTCACGATAATATTCTCCACCTTTTCCCGGTGCATCACAGCCAGCAATTACAAAGAAACGTTGAATTTTACCAGCTTTCACAGCATCAATAATTTCTGGTGCAAGCGATAATACCGTCTCATGATGAAATCCTGTTATTAATTGTTCTTCTGATTCCATTTGTGCATCTGGAAGTTTCAATGCCGTTTCAATAAGCGGTGTAAAATCATCATTTTCAATTTTACGTACCCCTTCTAACCCTGCAACGTCATAGGAAAAGAAGCGATCTGCATATGTGCCTTTAATTGGCATAACACAATTTGTCGTTGCTAATATAGCTCCTGGGAATTTTTCAAATAAACGACGCTGATCGTACCAAGCCTTTCCAATGTTCCCTTTTAAATGTGCATATTTTTTTAACTGCGGATAACCGTGTGCTGGCAGCATTTCAGAATGCGTATAAATATTGATATTTTTTCCTTCTGTTTGCCTTAATAACTCTTCTAGGGCAAATAAATTATGCCCTGTAACAATAATCGCTTTTCCATAGGCACGATTTTGTGTAATTTGTACTGGTTCCGGCACTCCAAAATGTTCAGTATGTGCCTTATCAAGTAGTTCCATCACGCGAATAGCGGCTTTTCCGACTTTCATTGCCATATCTAAATGTTCTTGTTCATTAAAATTTGAATTTGTTAACGTCATATATAACGCTTCATGTGTTACTGCATCTACAAATGGATCTGTGTACCCTAATTGCGCTGCATGGGTACGATATGCAGCAATTCCTTTTAAAGCAAAGACGATAATATCTTGTAAGCTTGCAATTGTTTCGTCTTTACCACAAACTCCAATCACTTTACATCCGCCGGTAGGCGTTTGTTCACATTGATGACAAAACATCATTCCCATCCCCTCTCTAGCAATCGTTACAGTGTAAGCGTAATACAAATCACTATCGGAAGATGTGATGATAATCACATGGAATGATGCAATTTTGTGACAACATTCATCTTGTTAACATAATTTTTTTACTGTTTTCTTGGATTAAAGCTTGCGCATGTGCATTTCCTTGAATTACATCACGAAACTCTTTTAAAGAGTACATATGAGTTAATCCTTTCTTAACATGAATGCGAACTGGTACACCTTGTAGTTTATCATTAATAGCAAATGAATCATCAATTGGCTCGATTGGAAACCCTAATGAACGTAAGTACATATACATACGCTTTGTTACAACCGCAATATACCACTCTGCTTTTACTTCTAATGCATGTATAAATAAAATCGTCGCAAGTTGTTTAAATTGTCCACGACCGCGAGATGTTTTTGCAATACTTAATTTTCCAATTTCGTACACGTTTTTTAAATCTTTTATATATTTATTTTTAGAAAACGGGTAAAAAAACTCAGAATTTGATTGCTCAGGTACTGTATAACTTATACATTCAACAGTTCCGATATAATGATTTTCTTCTACCAATAAAAATCTTGAAGGTGTTAAATTTCGTTCTACAAACATTAAGTTTCGTTCTTCACAAAAATCTCCCCATAATTGCTCGAACCAAAAATGTTCTTCCTTTGTTTGAACACGTTGGAACATACTCCCCCGCCTTTCTCATCACCCTTTACTTTTTTGTTAGCGCTTTCACCATATATCATATAAAAAGGAAACATGCTATGCAAGAAAAACTATTTCTTTATTTATAGTTTCCATATTTAAATCATCATTCCTGTATTACTTTTACATTTATATAATAAATTCACAAAAGACATGACAACATTTACTAAAAGGAAACATGTTACACACCAGGAATAACATCCTCATCTCAATATTAAGAGGAAATAAAAAACAAGTGGAGATAAGATCCCCACTAATAAAAATTTCACTTCATTTCCTTATCTCCGTTAACCAATGCCGAAAAATATTTAATAGCTCTTTTTTCCCTGCTAGCTTCTCTTCTCCCTTTTTCGTTTTATACGGATACAATTGTACAAATACACCACAACCTGCTTCAATTTTTTTCGCATGCATATTGCTTCCTGGATACACACATATGACTTCATAAATCGCCCGGCGATGAAATAATCGTTTTCCATTCTGCTCTTCTACATATTTAATTGACCAATATTTGTACATCTGTTCAGTTGCTTTCGTATTTCCAACTGGTTGAAAAATGTTATACATTGGACTATATTTCACTTCAATAATAATAGATGATTGATATTCATAGCCAGTTTCTCCTCTTTTATAACAATCAATTCGGATATCCGGCTTTTTTGTGTCTTCTCCATTATAAAAATGACTATTTTTACTAAGCGCAATAAGCGGATGTGTTTCAATTAAATCATTAAATGCTACATGCAGCTGCAAATCTTTATTGTCTAACACAATTGTTGTTCCATCTTGTAAACCGTCTAAATAAAAATAAGATTGAACTTGCTCTGCAATTGACAGGTAATCAATAAAACCAATCTCTTGTAAAATTGCAATAACAGTAAAATACGCGTAGTACTCATACATTAAAAATGTCGGCTTATATACAAATAAAAACGATGTTTCTAATTCATTACGATGCGGTGAAAATTCAAGCTGATGTAATAATTGATGATATATAGGAGGCAGCGAATGTGTTGTAAGTGTAACTTCTTCCCGAACCCCTCTCCAAAACGGTGTATATAGAAGATATGAAAAATATGTGAGTGTACTTTGTAAAATTGTATAGAGCACTTTATATTCTTGAATTTTCATTGCCATTTTGCGTAGGTCAGTGTCTTTTAACAAATGAATGTTGCGATATTTTTGTTTGTCCCGTTCGGTCACAGATCCATTTCGTTCAATCGTTTGTAAAATAGTATGCACTGCTTTTTTCTCTTCTCTCCGCGTTTGTTGTGCACTCTCTAGTTTCTGAATGGTTTCACGTAAAAATGAATCAATTTCTAATAGCTTATTATAAAATTGCTTCGTTTTATATTTCACATAGCCATTTTCTTTACAATGCTTTTTCTCCCTAAAGCAACGATTATACCATTTTGCATACGGCTTTTTCTCACGTGTAATGATGCTTTTTCTTGTTGGTTTTCTCTCTCTCATCTCCCATATATACTCTTGTTCAAAATTTGTTTTTTGCTGCACTTCATAATATAACTGCTTTACTTTTTTCATTTTTTGCGGCAGCATACGGAGCATGCGCATGTATGAATAATCCTCAATATCAGTAAACGTAACAAACGTCTTTTTATAATACCCACGATCTAAAATAATCTCACCTAACACAGATTTTACATATTCTTGAATTAACTCTAGCTGATCATCAAAAAAGTTTTTCGGAACAATTTGAAATGCTCCGTAAAACAGTTCTTCTTCAACCTGTACTTCAAAATGATACACACCACAGCGCCATGGGTATAAATAGTCTGTTTTACCATGCTCATATAGTAAAACAGTACGTTGGCGTTCATGGAGTTCATATTTCCATTCCATATGCTGCTTTTGTCCTTCATATACTTTATTCCAAATAAACGTAATCTTTATTGACTTTTGTGATTGTATATGTAGCCGGAGCGGTTTTAATTCTTGAATTTTGTAAACACACGAAGAAATTGTAAATGGCGAAGTACAAAGTTTATTCAATACAATATGTTCACCCTTCTCTTCTGCTCCTACTATTATTTTCAGCACAAAAGGAAGCCTCTCCCCTGTCTCCACAACTTCTGTTTCATATACACCCTTATTTAACATATCCGTACAGCTCCAATTCCCGCCGTTTTTGCTTCATATACATTAGAGAATGTTCAAATGTTGATACACGGTTTGCAAGTTCTGATTGCAGCAATTGTACAAGAGACATCTCTTTTTTTCCTTCTTCACGAAGCAATGCACCAATTGTCGCTTCTGTACCGCGTAACTTCGTTAAAATACGTTGCTTTATTTGAATGTCAAATGCTTCTTCACGGCTTATTAACAAAGATCGACATTCATCACATGGAATATTATTTAAATAAGATGCAATTGCTGACGCAACGCGAAAAGAAATTCCTTTTGAAGTATCGTGAAGAAATAACAGTTGATGTATCTTATCTAATAACTCTAACTCTTCATCTGTAAATACATCGAGCATTGTCTTGCGATGAACCCAATTCATTTGAAATTCTGATGCAGAAACAGAAAATGCAAACGGAAGATGCAGCATTTTTTCCTCTACCATGCTCATCTCACAAAATGGGATTTTTTGAAGGAATACAACATTTGCACGATCTAATAAACGGTCAGATAGCTCCTTTGTTGTTTCATCAAAATTAACTGTTCCAATAAAAATGATATTATCACCAATTTCAATTTGTGATGGTATATCCTGTTCTTTTTCATTACCAGCTGCATACAAAGATAAAATACGATTTTTCCGATCTAACTGCAGGAGAGATAAAAAAGGAGTAAACCAATGCTCAATATACGACATATTCATTTCATCAAATACAATCATATATAATTGATTTGGATTTTCAGCGGCATCTAAAAGTGTTCGTACAAGTTTTGTTTCACTTTCCATGTATGTTCCATTTGAATGTAGATAGCCTAGTACATCATGAGGTTCTTGATAAGATGGTGACACCGGAATCCAAATGAAATCTTTCCCAAATGTTAATCCGAGGGCTTCCGCATAGGTTTGCACAAATTGTGATTTTCCAATACCAGGCATCCCTCCCACTATTGTTAATAGATTTGTCTTTACACAAACATGAAAATTATAAATATCACTCTCATCAATATATAATTCTTTTTCTGCGATACTTTGCTTTACATATTGTAAAAAAGAATATTCACGTTCATTCCATTCATTTCCTTTCTCTTGTTTACCTATATCAATAATTTCAATTTGTTTTCCATCCTCTTTTACTCGCTTTTCTAACTGTTCATACACTTCTGTTGGGACAAAAAACAAGCTATTCTCGACATTCATCTCGGCATATTGACCCCAGTCGTCTATATCAAGGTAACGAACATCCCCCCTCTGCTCCCGATACGTAATGGCGCTAATCGATGGCTTCAAAAATATGTTCCCATATATCCGTCCTTCATACCATAACAACTCTGGCGTACCAAAATCATGCGGAAACTTTGGTATTAAAAATGAAATATATCCTTTTCCAAGTTTTCTTTCAAATACTTCTCTCGCCTTTGGAACTGATAGTTTAGGAGAAGGAATCATTTTATAAGAATTTGCTATTTCCCGTTCTTCAGCACGTAGTAATTCTACATATAAAGCGCCTCCTGTATATGAAAGACGAAATAATAACAATTGTTTTTCTCTTTTTCCTTCTTTTATACTTGTAAAAAACTTTTCATTTTGTTTATTTTTATATAAACCCTTAAATATATTAGAATTTTCTCCAAAAGCAGCTGCAATAATATTTGGAATTGGTGAAAGACAAACGACAAAAAACGAGCCTTCCTTACCCTTTTGCTCTTCCGCAAATTTTCCAACAAAACGCATATGCTGTAATCTTTTTACAAAACTTGGATGAAGAGCCTTCTCTAGTTTCATCTCGCTCACCTTCTTTTTTCGATGCTTTTATCATTGTATGAACAATAAAAGCAAACTAGAAACAAAAAACCTGACGCTTATCGTCAGGTTAAATGAGAACCTTGTTTTTCTTGAAAAATTGCATTGTGGGCAATCTTCATTTTTGCTAATACATAACGTAATGTATCTTCTGCATTCTCGTCTCCTTGTATATGCATATTGGCTAAAACTTCTACAGAACACGCTAAATTCTCTACCGCTCCGCGCAGTTCGGGATGTCGATTAAAGAACGACTCTTGCACCAATAACTTTCGAACGTCTTTCGCTAACTCGGCAATTCGCACTAATTTTTCCGCCTCTTCCATAACAATCCCCTCCTACACACCTTATAAACTAAATATTCTGTTAATTAAAAGAAATCCCTGCTATTTCTTTTAAAATTGATACATAAGAAACCACACAGAAGAAATGATTCCCTTTTAGATAAACCAAATTCACTAATAAAAAAGGATTTATGCTCACACTTTTAAACATACTATAATTTCGAGAGGATGCTATGTTCATTCTGAAGACATGGTTCCTTTTTTTCTTTACATTACATATTGTATAACCAGACACCTGAAAAATAGTTTATTATGTATATAATGTTGAGAATAATGTATTTGTTTTAAGTTTGGGGGAAGTACATGATATTTTATGAGGTTATTTGTTTTTGTTGTAAAAATGTATTTCGGGTATATGAAGGAACTAAAAAATATAAGCAATTCAAGAAAAATCCGAAAGGGAAATATTGTTGTGACGAATGTAATCATAAAATACAACTTGAAGCAATAAAACATTTTTTTAGATAGTGGTAATATCCACCACTCATTTTTGCTAGTATATATAATGTCCAATTGCTTCTCATTTTTGTTACGCTAACGGGTGCTAATGCCCAACATAACCTACCCTAAAGTCATTAAATTTTTTATAAAAATCACATTTATATTAAAACTGTAAAATCCATTTTGATCGATCTTTTTTCAAAATGGATTCTTTTTTGCTTGCTGTCTAATAAGGATTAGCTGCGTCCTTTTTATCAAACTTTATTACAAAACTACAGATGACAATCAGTTCATTAATAAAAAACAGTTTAATATTGTTCAAAATGAAAGCATTCTAAGAACGTAATGGGTTCTTTTGTGGTTTGGGTAATGTTCAAAATGAATATGTAACAGAACTAATAAGTAAAAGGATGGCACATATTAGTCATAACTAATATGTGCCATCCTTTATTTTTTATGGCTTTTTACGATCTAGGTCTTGATAAATAACCTAGCATAAATCCTTTTTTGTATTAATATGTTTACATTCCAATCTTTCCAGTAGCTAACATATAAATAGATGCACACGCTGCAAGTAAAATGACAACCATCACATATTGTTCGGAACGGGTAAAACAGCGATTGCCTTGTTCTTTTCTTGCAGCGATATATACAATAAGTCCAATACCATATACTAAAGAAACAAGTAATAGGTTTTTCAATCCAGCTGCATACACAAGCCAGAAACCATATACTGATGCCATAATAGCAAGTATCCCATCTTTCAATCTATTTCCTTCATATGCTTTTGTAATTACTAATTTCAGCTGATATAGCGCTGAAAATACATATGGAAGTAAAATCGATGTCGATGCAATAAAATACATGATCTGATATGTGGATGCTGAAAATAACACAATAATAAATATTGCTTGGGCAACACAGTTTGAAATCCATAATGCCATATGCGGTGTATGATTTTTATTCGTCTTTGTAAATACCTTTGGAAATACACCGTCTTTTCCGGCCACGTGAGAAATTTCCGAAACGAGTAAAAACCAGCCGATTAATGTACCGATAAGAGAAACGATTAATCCTAAGTTAATAACCAATGCTCCCCATGAACCAACGACATGTTCAAGTACATGTCCCATTGACGGCGTTTCAAGTGCTGCTAGTTCCTCTCGTGACATCGCCCCTAGCGATAAAACAGAAATAAGAATATAAATACTCATTACTAGCAGTAAACCAAATACAGTTGCTTTTCCAACATCACGACTACGTTTCGCTCGTCCTGATAAAACGACCGCTCCTTCTACGCCAATAAATACCCAAAGCGTAACGAGCATCGTGTTCTTCACTTGTCCAAATACAGAAGATAATGAGACTGTGCCTTTTCCCCAAAAGTCATGCGTAAATGTATCCCAACGAAACGCCGTAATCATAATTACAATAAATAGCACAATTGGAACAAGCTTACCAATTGTCGCAATAAAATTCATAATAGAGGCTTCACGAATTCCAAGTAAAATAAGAGAATGAAGCGTCCACAATACGAGTGATGCACCGATGATAGCCGGGACATTATTACCGCCTTTAAAAATCGGGAAAAAATATGCTAATGTGTTAAATAACATCATAATTGTTGCAACGTTACCTAATATTCCAGCAATCCAATATCCCCATGCGCTGTTAAATCCAATATATTCCCCAAATCCAGCGCGTGCATAGCTATAAATACCGCCCTCAAGTTCAGGCTTTCGATATGCCAACGATTGATATACGAGAGTAAGCGGAATCATTCCTAGCCCTGTAATACACCAACCAATTAAAATAGCACCACTGTTGGCTCCTGTTGCTAAATCATGCGGTAAACTAAATGCCCCGCCTCCAACCATTGTTCCTACTACAAGTGCGATTAATGGAAAAAATCCTAATTTCTTTTCTATTGGTATCACCCCATCTGCAATTTCTTGATGTGTTCTTTCCGTTCTAACAGGCATTCATATTATGAGTCATTTATATATCAAATACGTACCCTGAAAATGACGAACTGTTTCATTTTATATTCTTTCAGAAAAACATTACTTATTCTAAAAGAAAATGAACAAAAATGGAATACTTTTTCGAAAAAAAGTATAAGTATGCACAAAAAAAGTCGTTTATTTTTGTATAAACGACTTTTCAAAGGTTATATTTGTAAATTATGTCTATTTCAACAGTCCTTCTTTTTGTAAAAATTCATGTGCTACGTTCTCTGTTGCTTTCCCTTCTACATTCACTTGATAATTCATTTTACGCATTTCTTCATCAGTAATTTTCCCAGCAAGTTTGTTTAATGATTTTTCAATCTCTGGATATTTCTTTAACGTTTCTTCGCGTAATAATGGTGCTCCTTGATAGGGCGGAAATAACCCTTTATCATCTTCTAGTACTTGTAGACCATATTGCTGTAATTCACTGTCTGTTGAATAGGCATCAATGACATTTACATCACCAGATTGAACCACACTATAACGCAATTTCGGTTCCATTGTTTTTAAATTCGGAAACTGTATATTATATAGCTTTTGTATTCCTTTATATCCGTCTTCTCTATCTGCAAATTCAAGTGTAAATCCAGCTTTCATATAAGAAGAGACGTTTTTTAAATCAGAAATAGTTTTTATGTTATACTGCTCCGCGATTTGTTTTGGCACCGCTAATGCGTATGTATTGTTATATTTCATTGGTTTTAACAGCTTCATATTATATTTCTGCTCCATGCCATTTCGCGCCTGCTCATATACTTCTTGACGATCTGTACTTTTTGGTTCTTCTTTTACAAAAGTTGATAATGCTGTTCCTGAAAATTCCGGATAAATATCAATTTCTCCAGATTTTAATGCTTCAAATACAAAAGATGTTTTTCCAAAACCTGGTTTTGTTTCTACTTTTAAATCGGTATCCTGTTCAATTAATTGTTTATACATCTGAATTAAAATTTCCGGTTCTGAACCAAGCTTACCAGCAATTATGATATCTTTCTTCTGTGTACTCCAAAGAAAAGGTGCGATTATGATTACAACTACAGCAACTGTTGCAACAACTATTCGCCTTGGTGAATATCCTGCATGCTCAATCATGCGTAGCACTCCATCAAAGAACAATGCTAATAGTGCAGCTGGAATAGCACCTAACAAAATAAGAGCGTGATCATTTCGATCAATTCCAAGCAAGATAAGCCTTCCTAATCCCCCGCCTCCAATTAAAGCAGCTAATGTCGCTGTACCAACAATTAGTACCATTGCTGTCCGAATCCCTGCCATAATAAAAGGCCAGGCAAGTGGTATTTCTACTTTCCATAATCGTCTCCAGCTGTTCATACCCATCGCTCTTGCTGCCTCAATAAGCGATGGATCTAGTTTGCGAATACCTGTATATGTATTTCTTAAAATAGGAAGCAATGCATAAGTAACAAGAGCGATTATAGCTGGGACCTTTCCGATACCAACTAATGGAATTAATAACCCAAGAAGCGCTAAGGAAGGAATGGTTTGCATCACAGCAGAAGTACCAATAATCCATTCGGCAATGCGTTCTCGTCTTGTTAACAAAATGCCAAGCGGAACCGCGATAAGAACTGCGAAAAATAAAGCAATCAACGAAATTTGTAAATGTTCCAAAAGAGCACTTAACAGTTCTTGTTTACGCTCTTGCATCGTTTGTAATAATGCTGACACTGTCTATCCCCTTTCTTTCATTTGATTGACTATGAACGATATATTGACTTGTTAATGTACCAATATATGTACCGTTTTGTTCAATTGGTATTTCTTTTTCACGTTCTAAACGAAGTAAAGCATCTTGCAGGGTAACTTCAGTCGAAATTGGAATACCATCAACTCGTTTCCCTTCTTGTGCCAATATGGATACTTTATCCTCTACTTTTCTATTATCATACCAAGTTGATAATCTTGGCTTCCCAATAAATTCTTCTACAAATGTATTTGCGGGATTTTGTAAAATCACTTCTGGCGTATCAAGTTGGAGAACTCTTCCATCCTTCATTATACAAATGCGATCACCAAGCGATAACGCCTCTTGCATATCATGTGTTACGAAGACAATTGTTTTTTGAATCTTTCTTTGCAAGACTACTAAATCACGCTGCAACTGCTCACGACTTAAAGGGTCAAGTGCACTAAATGGCTCATCCATTAAAACAATTTTCGGATTAGCAGCAAGTGCCCGCACAACACCAACACGCTGCTTTTGACCGCCAGATAATTCATCTGGCATACGTCCCCTATATATATGAGGATCTAAACCAACCATTTCTAATAATTCATCAACACGCTTTTGAATTTTCGATTTACTCCATTTGCGCATTTCCGGCACAATCGCAATATTTTCTGAAATTGTCATATGCGGAAATAATGCAATTTGTTGCAATACATAGCCAATATCCCATCGTAATTCATGAATGTTATAATCCCGAATGTTCTTTCCATCAATAAAAATGGAACCTTCTGTTGTTTCAATTAATCGATTAATCATTTTCATTGTCGTTGTTTTCCCGCATCCACTCGGGCCAATCAGAACAAAAAATTCTCCTTTACGAATCTCTAACTGTAGAGAGTCCACTGCTTTCGTTCCATCATCAAATGTTTTTGAAACACGTTCAAATTGAATCACATACACAACTCCTTTTTCATTCTCTCTTCCATTCTCATGGAAATTCCAGCTATTTTCAAATGATTTGTTTTCTCAAAATAAAAAAGAGCTCTATTTTGAGCCCTAATGATCCACTAAAATTGTTTTCATAATAGCAGCATATTCACGTATATATGCCTTTTTCTTTGAACGCTTTGGCGTTGGTGCAGCAAGCGATTCCATCCTCATCCCTAAACGATTTGCAATAATTTTTGTTCGGTATAAATGATAAGTGTTGCTTACTACAACCGCATGCTTCACATCATATAAATCAATAGAAAACTTTATATTTTCATATGTACTTGTAGAACGATCTTCGAGTAAAATCCGTTCTTTTTCAATACCGTTTCCCATTAAATAACGGCACATACTAAGTGCTTCTGGAATATCCTCGTCGTCTCCTTGCCCACCAGATACAACTACTTTTACTTCTGGATGCAACTGTAAATAACCTAGCGCTGCATCTAATCGATTTTGTAGTGATAATGACGGTTTATCTCCAAATAATTTTGCACCTAACACTAAAACGTACGGTGCTGTATGACTTACCTTTTCATTAGCAATTTTCTTAATGCGGTATGTCATATAAACAACATATAATGGCGGCAATAACAACAGTAATAATAAAAACCATTTATTCATATAGCAGTTCTCTCCCTTTCTTTTTATTATATAAAAGAAAGGGATTATGCAGAAGTAGTTTATCTTGTAGTCCGCACTTGATTTCAAAAAAATAGCGAGATATCATATTAAACATATATAAAGACTTATAAAGATTGAATTTAAAAGCCTGTATCTATGATTACTTAGTAATCATAGATACAGGCTTTCTTATATACAAACCATATTTCTTGTTGAAGAATCACACCCGTAAGTTTAAGTGTAATAATTCACAATGAAAACTCCAAGTTCTTCCTATTAACTCTTACCCACATGGAACGCCATTTTTTTAGATAATCCATAATGTTCACATGAGTTAAAAACACCATCAAAATAATGGTATTTTTAATCCATCTGGGAGTAACAGAAAGAATTGCTTAGCAAAGTATAGGTAGCTAATAGAAGGGAGCGGCTTAAAAATGCTAATTTTTCTCCATAACCATTTTTCAAGGGTACCCCCTTAAAGATCAGATCCATCTTTCAGGAACACTCGTATTATTCGAGACTATTTCTGGCTGCGCTGCATCTCCTGCCTCTCCGTATAACTGCGCATCTGTCGCATATATTCGGGTGCGTCCATCGGATTCCCAGCGATCATTTCAATGATACAGAGTCTTTCGGCACGTTCCTTTTCAGCTTGGATTATAGCGTGATTAAGCTCTCCATAGGTCCGGACCGTAACGGTAAACGCGTTGCCTCCAAAGACTTCGGCCAGCTTGGTGTAAGACCATCGAGGGATTTGGTTGTACTTTTGATCCTCTGTTTTGACATTCAAATATTTCTCAATCGTATAACCATCGTTGTTCAAGACGAAGATTATGGGCTTGCAGCCGTAATAGAGCATGGAACTGATCTCCTGGGCTGTTAATTGCAAGGAGCCGTCACCTGTAAACAGCAACACCCGGCTTTCCGGCGCGGCGATAATGGCACCGAACGCTGAGGGGGTTGCGTAACCGATGGACCCCCAGCCTCCTTGCCCAATATATGTTACATTGCTCGGCAGTCTCACCTCAGCCATTCCATTGTAGAACGTCCCTGTCTCGGCGATCACAATATCGCCTTCTTTCAGCATGCGCTGAAAAAGGGGATAATAGCCGGCCGCCATTAGAGGCTCTTCGGCACTAGCTGTGACTTGATCGTAAGGGAATAACAAATTTCCCGCCAAACCTTGACCTATGTAACCCACCTTCTGCACTGCACGCAGCATGTCGGCTGCAAAAACATTCGGATATTCTGCCTCAGCGACCTTGACCATGTCCGGTTGAATATTGATAGTCACCAGCGGGTTCAGCTTTGCGGTAAAATTCGCGGTGTTGGTGTCCGCCCATAACATCCCGACCGCAATGATACAGTCTGCATTTTCCACCGTACTTTGGACTTCAGAACTTCCGAAAGAGCTTAGGTACATTCCGATATAATTTGGATGGGTTTCGTCGAATGCCCCCTTCCCAAACATCATCGTCACAACAGGCACGTTCATAGCGTCGGCCAGCCGCCGAACTGCTGTCTGAAGGCCAAAGCGCATTGTTTTGACATCCACCAGGATAACTGGCCTGTGAGCACGCTCTAGCAGCCGACGGACGTGATCCGCCGCAGCCTGAAGGGTTTTTAGGTTAGACGTTGGACGCGGCGGCATCGGCTCTTTCCGGGCAGTGATCGGCTTGTTCACTAAATCATCTGCCACAACCAGGTATACCGGCTTTTTCTTTTCCTTAGCAATGCGAATCGCAGCCGGAATTTCAATCTTGGCGTTTTCCGGAGTAAGCACCGCGGTATACACCGTAATCTGCTCATACACCTTCCGGAAGATATCAAAATTTCCATCCATTAGGGTGTGGTGCATCAGCTTATGCTCCTTTTGATCTTTCTCAGGAGGCGCACCCACAATGTGAATGATTGGCACATGCTCGCTGTTGGCTCCCGCTATCGCATTGCAGGCGCTGAGCTCCCCGACCCCAAAGGTCGTAATAAGAGCGGACATGCCTTTGATTCTTGCGTAGCCATCCGCAGCATAACCCGAGTTTAGTTCGTTCCTTCCACTTATAAATCGGATGCCATTATACCGTTCCAGAGCATCAAGCAATGTAAAATTATAGTCCCCTGCGACGCCGAAAATTTCGGTAATGCCCTCCATCTTCAAGCAATCGAACAAATACTGGCCAACTGTTTTTTGAGCCGTTCCGGTTGGCGAGCCAGAGCCGCCCTCCGCCATCATGTTATCCATTGCTCACTCACTCCTTATCCATTTTTGGGGCTTGTTCTGTGTAATAGTACCCTTTTAATGTTCCCCTTCATTAAACAGGTTATCCGGCATGCGGAGCGATGAGCGATCTTCTGTACGTTATATCCTTTAATTATTTTGTTCAAGTAATGGTAAAGTAAGGCGTTGACGAAATGATATTATAAAAAAAGATAGTAGGGATAATCAATCCTTACTATCTTTACTGTTAATGTTTATATGTCTTTAAATTAAATCCTCGCTATTTTTCTAACCTTGACGCTGCCCTGCATTTTGGGCATTGCGTGCTTTCTTTGAAGAAGTATGATCCTGTGTTTGATTTCCTTTATGCTTAGCTGAACCTAATGCTTTTGTTTTTCCCATATCATTTCACACCTTTTTTAGAATGTTACATCTATATGATGTGTATTAGATTCGCTACTATACAACTGTTTTATTGGTAATATGAATTCGTTCTTGCTGCTTCACTTTCAAATATAAAAATCCTATACACGTTGCAACAACTAATAAAATGCTCAGTGCATAAAACGGAATCATAACACCAATTTGAGATACAAACGTTGTAAAGACAAGAAGAAGAATAACGCGTACACCTGTACCAACAAATCGAAATAGACTATCCACACGGCCAATTACTTCGTTTGGAACTTGTTCCATCATGAGCACATTGCGTGCAACACGCGTGCCGGCATTTCCCATCGCCATAAAAATAGCAAGACCATATAGTAAAAAGACTGATGGTTTTAGAACCATTACGGTAATTGAAATTGTATATATGAGCACTGTTAATACAATTGACACTTCTGTTTTTACATATTTCATAAGAATTGGAATGCCAATCCCTGCAAGCATTGCACCGATACCGTACATCATTCCTTCCGTGCCGTATACGGATCCACTTTCCTTTAATACATCCGAAATGTACACAGGCATTAAATAATTTGTCATCATAACACCGATAAACGGCATATATGTCGCAAATAGAAACCAAAATAATTTCTTTCTTTTCTTCATAAAATGAATGCCTTCAAAAATTTGTTTTGTGAATGGTTGTTTTCCGCTTTCTGTTCTCTGTCTTGTATAAGGAGTAAATGATAATAATATAAATGCACCTACATACGCTAACATATTGATAAATAAAATCCATTTCACAGCAACAATTGTAATCATAAAACTGGCAACCGCACCAGCAATAACTTGTGTCAATTGTCCCTGTATTTCCATCGTTCCACTTAATGATTTATAATGCTCCGGTGCAAATACTTCTTGATTAAAGGCAAAAATGTTCGGATAAAATACTAAATAGTAAAATGAACCTGTTATATATAGCACAATATAATGTATTGTTTCATAGGAATGACCGGTAAATCCCCAACATACCATAATGCCGACAGCAATTGCTCCGATGGCTTCATTCACTAAGAGTAGCGTTTTACGAGAAAAACGATCAATACAATGTCCAATAAATGGTGTACACAAAAACATAACAAGTGTGGATATAATCGAAATATAGCCAAACATTGTATTTCCACCTGGTGACGTTACAAGCAGCCACGAAATCGTAATCATCGTAATGCCGGAGCCAATCGCAGATAAGCTATTAGCTCCAAGAATATAGTACAACCGAGAATCGCGGTAAAGAGATGACATATTAATCAGCTCCTAATTGTTTTTTCAGTTCTGGAAAGATGCTCATGTATCCTCTCAATTCTTTTAATAAATCCGCAACAAGTGGTTTTGCCTCTTCACCCAATTCTCCGTTCTGTACGTGAAGACTATCAATGACAACTTGTTTCGGAATAACATTTGCATATACCCCTCTTGCAACAATGCGCATACTATTTAAGGCATTTATACCGCCTTTACCACCGCCTGCAACCGCAAGAAGCCCAACTGGCTTATGCATAAACTCGCTGCTTCCAAGAAAATCAAATGCATTTTTCAAAGCACCACTCATTGCATTATGATACTCAGGTGTGCATAGTACAACTCCATCTGCTTCTTTTACAAGTTTCTTTAATTTTGCTACTGCTTGTAATTCATATTGAGAATTTTCTCCGTTATATAATGGAAGTGCTTCAATAGCTAAATCATATAATTCTCCTTTAAAAGCCTCCGCAATATGCTTTGCAATGACGCGAGTTTTACCAGATTTACGTGGTGTACCGTTAATTACAACTAGTTTCATGATTATTTCTCTCCCTTGTTTGAATTTATACATTTATATTATCAGAAAATTCCCTCTCATAAACCGTAAAAAAGACGGAAAACGATTGAGAAAATAGTATGAAAAAATAAAACAGGAACTCATACTTTCGTATGAGTTCCTGTTTTATTTCAATTCATTCTTCCTATATAACACCGTTCTTTACCGCATATAGAGCCGCTTGCGTTCGATCATCTACATTTAATTTAGCAAGAACATTTGAAACATGCGTTTTTACAGTTTGTTCTGTAATATGTAGTTCTGCAGCAATTTCTTTATTACTTCTCCCTTTGGTGATTTCTCGCAACACTTCTTTTTCCCGCTTCGTTAACATAGATAAACTATCTTGCTTTGTCTCAACTGTTGCTTGGCGTCCTAAAAAAGCAGAAGTTACTTTCGGATGGAAATTAGCATTCCCTTGATGAACTGCAATAATAGAAGCTACAAGTTGATCCGGTTGTACTTCTTTTAATTGATATCCATCTGCACCTGCTTCAAGTGCTGGAAGAACATAATCTTGTTCTGAAAAACTGCTTAACATTAGTATTTTAATAGATGGATCATATTGTTTCATACGCTTCGTTACTTCGATTCCGTCCATTTTCGGCATAGACACATCCATTAATACAACATCAGGTCGTTCTTTTTGAATAAATTGCAACGCTTCTTCTCCATCTCCCACTTCACCAATAATATTAAACTCCTCTTTTGTTTTTAAAAAGAAAACGAGACCTCTTCGTACAATATGATGATCCTCTACAAGTAGTAGTTTTATTTTCAATGGATTTCCCCCTTCAAATGGGTAATTGAATCCCAATTTTTGTTCCTTCTCCCGGTTTCGTTTGAATATAAAACTTTCCTTTCATTAACTCAATACGCTCTTGCATATTTTTCAAACCAAGCGCAGAATCTCTTACTTTTTCTTTAATAAATCCTACACCGTCATCCTCAATCTGAAACTTCAACATATTGTTTTCTATTTTTATATGTACAAATACTTTTTCACAAGAAGCATGTTTTTTACAATTATGGAGCGCCTCTTGGCTAATACGCCATAGCATTTCTTCCATTTCATCGCTTATCGAAATAACTCCATCAATTCGCATGGTTACATGGATACCAAGTAAATTCCCATAATTCTGAATCGCTTCAGCAAGACCTTTTTCTAAACCTTCAGGCCGTAATTGCCAAATTAATAATGTCATCTCTTGCAGCGCTTCTTGTGATAACTCTCCTATATACATCAACATCTCTTGTAATTCTTTATTCTTCGTCATATCAATCGTTCCTCTAGCTGTTAACATAATTGAAAAGAGAAGCTGTTTGACAGAATCATGTAAATCACGTGCTAATCGATTTCTTTCTGCAACGACTACATATTTCTGCTCCTTCTCAACTAGCCTAATTCGTTGAATCGTTGTCCCGATTTGAAAAGCAATCGCTTCTAATAAAGCTAATTCTTCCTCTGTAAAGTGCGTTTTATGAGGAGAAGCAACGTTTAACAATCCAAACTTTTCTTCTCCTGCTTGAAGCGGAATCGTCGCATGATGAGTAATACTTTCTGTTTCTCCCCATTTATATTCAATCGCATCCTCTATTCGCTTACATTCAATAATATTTGTTGCTTTTTGCAAACGTCCAGCTACAAATCGATCAATACACCAGCAATCCCCTTCACACATTGGTTTCTTTCCTTCCCGTGTAAGTGCTGGTGGCAAGTTTGTATCAACAAGCATTTGATGCATTCCCTTTTCATCAATAAAAAAAACCCATCCTGTTTGCAAATTCATAACTTGTAATAGCGTATGTAGTACCTTTTTTAACATTTTCTGCAAATCCGTTGCTTCGTTTAATAACTCCGCAATTTCTTTGAGCGCTTGCAATCGATGCATTTGTTTTTCATTTTCATTCATGTTCCATCACCTTTTATAATTATAGCATCAAGAAATTTCTAAATACTACAAATGAAACGAATTTCCCATCACTATTTAATTAAATTCCAGCAACTATCTCCAGCCTATTTTCCTTGCTTCTTCATAATCTTGAGGGTAAGGATTTTACTTCCCAGAAATAAAAAAGCACATTTCTCTTCCATATAAAGGAATTAAGAGGAAATATAGGGAAAATATACAAGGGAATTGCTAACAATGAAGATTTTTGTACATTAAAACAAGGTAAGAAAGGCGCGAGGGAATTGAGTTTATTAAACAGGTTAATTAAACAAGCTAAAAATCCACAAGGTGTTGTCGGATCATCTATGTTATGTATCATGAATGTGGCTCATGCGAATATGACAAAATGGGCTTTAAGCAAAATTAAAATTAATGAGAGAGCGATAATACTCGATATAGGCTGCGGTGGAGGAAAAACAATACATACTCTCTCTAAAATGAACCTGTATGGAAAAGTATACGGCATAGATTATTCCGAAAAAGCAGTAGAAGACTCTATAAAAATGAATAAAGAAGCTGTGAAATCCGGGAAAGTTCTTATAAAAAAAGCAAGCGTATCTTCTATTCCTTTTTCAAATCACTTTTTTGATGTTATTACTGCATTTCAAACCCATTACTTTTGGCCAAACTTAGCAAACGATGTGAAAGAAATATTTCGGGTATTAAAACCAAATGGCTATTTTATCATTGTGGCTGAACTCTACAAAATAAATTATCATATGACACAATTTAAAACAAAAGAAGATATAAAAAAATTACTAAAAGAAACTGGATATAACAATGTGGTATTTCATGAATATAGGGGATCGATTTGTATAGTTGCAAGAAAATAACGAAACCGCCAGAACCCTTATTATTCTGGCGGTTTTTCCTACTTTACTTCCGCATTTAAACAGGACTTAAAGTGCTGTAATGCAAACTCATGCCCCTGCTCATTAAATGAGGCAACTGCTTTTTCATACACTACGATACGAAACCCCTTGTTATAAGCATCAACTGCTGTATGTAGCACACAAATATCCGTACAGACACCAACGAGATGTACTTCTAGTATTCCTCTTTCGCGAAGCTTAATTTCTAAGTCCGTTCCCGCAAAAGCACTGTACCGTGTTTTATCCATATAGTATACATTTTCATTATCTTTGTATTTTTCATATACATTTTGCAATTCACCATATAAGCCTCTTCCTTGCGTACCCGCTATATTATGCGATGGAAATAATTTAGCCTCTGGATGATAACGATCCTTTTCTACATGTTTATCAACAGCAAACACAACATAATCTCCATTTTCAATATGCTGCTTTGTTATTTCTACAATAGACTCTTCTATAACTTGCGCTGGTTTTCCACATGTTAATGCTCCATCCTCCGCTACGAAATCATATGTATAATCAATATTAATAAGTGCTCGTTTCATCTTTTCTCTCCCTTTCGTTTCACAGTAAACAATAGAAAACGCGTTATAACGACGCCTTATTACATATTCGACATTTGTTACAAAAATCCCTATAAAGTGAAACTTCCATCAGTGGAGGTTTTCTTCATCCCCCACCTACCTTCTTCGCTTTCTTTGAATCTTGAGTTGAGGGTCTCACTACCCAAAAGTAGCGGGATAAAAGCAAAAGAAACCTGCTCATAAAGCAGATTTCTTCTTACTGTGCTGGTTTATTTTCAAACTTCGCCTGTGCAAAGTTGATTACTTTTCCATTCGGATCATTATTTTCATACTGTATTGCTGTTACGGTATGAATACCTGGTTGTAATGTCTTTTCTTTCAATGCAATTGTCGTTTGTTTTACTTCGCTTGCTTGATACGTTTTTTCAAATTGCTTATCAATATATATAAACATTTCTTTATCCTCTTGGAAATTTGCAAGTTCGATTTCTACTTGCTGAATAATCGTATCTTTTTTTATAAATACTACAGGCACATTCCCGTTTTCTGATGTACCATCTGGTGTAATTACTTTCACTTTTCCTTCACCAACTGAAGTGATCCCTTCTGGGAATGAATATTTACTTTCCTGCTGCGCATTAACAGTTTGTTCTTGCTGCCTTTCTTCCTTAACTTTCTTTTCTTTTGTTACTCCGCAGCCCGCTAACAACATAATAGATAATCCAGTGATTATGAATTTTTTCAAAATCCATTCCCCCTGTATCTTAATGTTAATTTATTATATTAAAATAACTCTCGAATATTTACATCTATTTAGAACACTTTCATAAACAAAGCATGTTACTTTTACACAACTAACTGTACCACACTTATCCCCCTATTATCATCATTATTTTTTTAAGAAATTTTTAGTAAATCTTTTTTGCATTCTTTACAACCTATCTACACGAAAAATAATCTTAGTCCTTACAACTAAGATTATTTCAACGTTTACCCCTATCAATAAAGTTTTACTTTATATGATAAACTTTGTAATTTCCGCCACTTCTTTTCGAGCTAACTTTTTCGGCTGGTCCTTTGGATGCCCTAATGCAATTACCATATTAATTTGTTTATTAGATTCAATTTGTAAATAGCTTCTTAGTTCATCCTGTGCTAGTAACACCGGGCCTGTCATTGGACATGTACCAAGACCACGTGCATGTGCTGCGAGCATTAAGTTTTGTGCAGCTAAACAGCTGCTTTTAATTCCTTCTTCTTCCCAAATAGATTCTGGAACAAAATCAATCGGATCAAAAATTTTTTCACGAAACTTAGACTGATATGGTGTTGCTAAGCAAATGATTAAAACAGGAGCATCTGAAAAAGCTGTTGCATATGGTCCAAAAGAACGAGTCAATAACTTTCCTGCTTTTTCTTCTCCTTTTTCTGTTGCCTCTTCTGCTCGTTTATGTAATGCGTTCCATGTCATTTCTTCTATGTCTTTGATTTTTTCACGATTCATAATAACGATAAATTCCCACGTTTGCGAATTTGTATCACTCGGTGCATATCTCGCACAATCAATAATTTCTTCGATATCTTCCACAGAAACATCTTGCTCTGTAAATTTACGAACGCTACGGCGTCCATGAATAATATCTTTAAATGCTTGATAATCCATATAATTCAAAATCCCCTTTTATAACGTTTTCAAAATCCCTACCTGTCTGATTATATCATATAACTAAAAAAAGCTGGACATGTTCCAGCTTTTTAACAATTGACTCTACTTACTAATAAAACTGATTTTACTATGTGTTCATAATATAAATACTTTCTTTATATGCTTCCTGCAACTTTCTTATAATTTTTTGTTCTCCCGTTTGATACCAATCTTCTCCAATTTGCGTCACTGGTACAATTTCAATGGGTGTAGCTGTAAAGAAACACTCATCCGCACCATAAACTTCTTGAAGAGAAAATTGTCGTTCTTCTACAGGAATGTTCAATTTCTTTGCTAAGGAAATAACATGATGGCGTGTAATTCCATATAAAATAAATTGATTCGCAGGGTGTGTAATAAGGGTTCCATTTTTTACGATAAAGAAATTAGAATGACACCCTTCTGTTACAATGCCATTACGAACTAAAATCGCTTCATAATAGCCTTCTTTTGCAATTTTATTTTTAATCATGATATTAGGAAGTAAATTAAGAGATTTAATATGACAACGATGCCAGCGAATATCTTCAGCTACTGTCGCTTTAATTCCATTTTCTATAAGAGTAGTTGGCCTTGAAAATGGTACGATATTTGCAAAATATGTAGGTTGGAGGTTTAGTTCAAATAAGTGATTTCTAGGTTGTACCCCTCTTGAAATTTGAATATATACATTTCCATCTTCTTCGAATTCATTTTTTTCAATCAATTGTTGCAATTGAGAAATGAGCTCTTCTTTTGTAAATGGCGGTTCTAATTCAATTTCCTCCATAGATTGGAAGAAACGATTTAAATGGAGATCTAATAAATGAGGCTTTCCATCATATAAACGAAATACTTCATATATCCCATCCCCAAACTGTAACCCTCTCTCTTCTAATGAAATCATTGGTTCTTTCTCTTTCGTATTCACAATGCTTCCATTAAATAAAATCCAATCTTTATGAGTACTTTTCATAATCTCTCGCCTCCTCTTCGTATATACTTCCATTTTACAACTTATATCGTTCTAAAAGTAATAATTTTCTTTAATTTCAAACAATAAAGAGTATCTCTACATTTATTGTTATTCTTAAGAAGGCCATAAAATTAAAAACACGATTTAAACTCGAATTTAATAGATTTTCTAATTTATCTACAGTGAATTTTGTTTTATAATAATATCGTTATTTCAAAATATTCAAAAGGAGAACACATGTGTATATCCAAAATATAGAAATTAAAACAAACTATAGCTGTTTCACTTATGATGAATTAACAACTGTAGCCCCTGTACTTCCAGCAAAGATGCAGCAATTCTATTTACATGCGATCACAATGTTAAAAAGAGAACTAGCACCTAACGAGCTCTTCTATCACTTATCAACTGGGGCATTTCGTCATACAGCAATTGGCTTTTTATTTTTTACTGATAGACAAATTATCATGGCTGAGCAACAAGGTCTAACAACAAAATGTCACACATTACATTACCGTGACTTCACACGCTGCATTGCTCATACTGGTCATATTTTAGGGGTAAAAACAAATGTAATTTATTTTAAAAAACCTATTTCTTCTGCATTAAAAGAAGAACGCGTTACACATATTCCAGATGAACAATTTCAAACTATTTATACATTTGTAAAAGATAAAATTACAGTAACTTAAATTACTTCTTCCCTTAAACGCTAACATAATCTACAAAAGGACTTGCTCATAACATATATATATACATAAAATATTTAACGTAAACTGTTTAAGGTATCTAATTCCCACAGTTTTTTATCTTTTAATAAAGGGGGGATTAGCTTGGGATTCCTCGAAGGATATAATAGTTTCAGTGGAGCATTTTCACCTTTAATTGTGCGTTCTATTCATTATTATAGTCAAAATTGGAAGCAGCGATTTCACAAGGAACAGCGCCAAAAGCTACGAATGAATAAAAGAAAACGTTATTATTTCAAGCAATTATCGTAATGGAATGCCTTTTTGCAATTTCACAAAATATACCTTTCCACTCATAAAAAACTAGGGGATCCTGTAAAATACAAGGAACCCTAGTTTTTTATGATGCATCTGACAAAATTAAGATAAAAAAGAATCCATAAAAGCATGGATTCTTTTCTTCTAATTAATAAGAAGTATATTCAATATAAGATGGATCATAATATATCCATTGACTAGCTCCAAGATCAAGCCAACCATTTTGATATTGATACACTACATACGATTCTAGTGCATTTAACTTACGAATAACCGAATCGCTAGTTGATGGTCCTGTTCGTAAATTGATGTTTGTTCCGCGAATTTTGGCTAAACCAATTGGGCTCCCATCTTGATTTCTATACTTCATATACTGTATATAAGACGAATCATAATAAATCCATTCATTTGCTCCAAGACCTAACCATCCATTATTCTCTTGATAAACAACATACGATTCTGGTGCATTTAACTTACGAATAACTGAGTAGCTCGTTGAAGGACCTGTTCGTAAATTTACGTTCGTTCCCAGAATATTTGCTACACCAATTATTTGCGGATTTGGTGCTGGAGGATTCGGATTCGCTTTTGCAGATAGTCCCATTATATTCACAATACCACGTGTATAAGCTTGACATAAATCTTCAATAAATCGTTGATTCTTTAGTAAATTCGCATCAAATGTTGTGTCAATAAATGCTGTTTCTGTTAAGAGAGCGTCCATAGCTGTTTCTCTTAATACTGCATAATTCGCCATTTTAGCACCGCGGTCCTTTAATCCATACTGATCTAAAACGGGGCGTACTGCTTCATGCATTTTCGCTTGTTTTCCTACTGCAGAACTACCGCTTGGAAGACCGTTATAAATATAGTCTTCATAGCCTGTCCCCCCACCGCTATTAATATGAAATGAAATGAAAAAATCCGTATTATATGAATTAGCGATATTTGCTCGTTGTGATAATGCTACGTATACATCACTTTCACGTGTCATTTCAATGTCCACATAATAGTTCGCTAGTAAAATATCATGAACACGCTGTGCAATTTGTAACGTAAGATTTTTTTCTACTAAGCCATTTCCAACAGCACCGGAATCGTATCCACCATGGCCTGCATCAATGACAAGTTTCATCAATCATTCCCTTTCTTTTCCTGCCATTAAAACACATATTATTGTGCTTGTCTTATTTTATTCATAAAATTGATAGAATGTGCAATGATACAATGAAACTTCCATCAGTGGAGGTTTTCTTCATCCCCCACTGCTATTTTCTTTGCTTCTCTCTCAAGCTTAAGGTGGGGGTCTTACTGTCTGCAAATAGCAGGATAAACAAAAACCGCCTTATGAAAGACGGTTCTTATCATCTCGTTTCAACCAATTTAAAATAAAAATATAAGTTTGATAGTGTACATATCTCATACAAAATAGACAGAATAGAATTCCTAGACCAATACAGCTATATAGCAAACCTAATTTCAAAAAAATTGCAATTGGTGGTGGAAAAAGAGTGACTTTTTGCAAAGTGTATAGTGCAAGAAAAAGTATAGAAAACAAAGGGAAATATCGCCACTCATATGGTGTACGCTTCTTATTCAATATATTTTTCACAAGTAACTGAAACAACTCTGCAAATAAAAAACAACTTAGAACTAGAATAAGCGCTAGTGTCACTCTCATACACTTCCCACCTTATTTTATAATGTACTGATAAAATAACACATCTTGCCACTCATTAAACTTATAGCCAACCTCTCGAAAACATCCTACATATGAAAATCCCATCTGTTCATGCAACTTCACACTTATGTCATTCCCATTTGTAATCCCAGCAATAATAGTATGATGCTTCAATTCCTCTGCTAGTTGAAGTATGCGCTCTATTAATTTCTTCGCAATACCTTTTCCGCGCGCTTGCTTTTCCACATAAACTGAAATTTCTACCGTCTGCTTATATGCCTCTTTTTCCCGAAATGGAGATAAAGAGCAATAACCAAGTACAATACCATCTTCTTCAGCAACGATGACTGGGTACATTTCATTATGTGTATCAAACCATACATTCATTTCGGCTAATGATTTCTCTTGCAAATCAAATGTAGCGGTTGTATGTACAATTGCATCATTATATATATGTAAAATAGCTCTTACATCTTCTCTATATGCGCTGCGAATTTCCATTTCTTCGTCTCCCCCATTACAATTGCTTTATATAGACATGATTATTTTGTTGAAAGCCAAATTGTTCAAAAAACGCTATCACTCTTTCATTCTTATCTGTAAGTGTGACTTCAATCTCTTTCACGTCGTCTCTTTTGACGATTTCTTCAAACGTGTAATAAGCATTTGTTCCATACCCGTATCCTTCATAATCATGATGAATGAGAAGATACGATAAAATTGCTTTACTTTGTTGCAGAGAATAATCAATAATCCCTACGTATGTATCGTCTGCTTTTATACAATACGCTACATCTTGAGCAGCTGGTAAGTCATGAGAAGAAAACATTTCTTCTACAACTAGGTTTGTTTCATCTATCACTTTTTCAAACGTTAACATAACTATTTCACCTTCATTCTTATTATTATTGTATCAAGTAGGACAAGTATTTATGAAAAAAACCTTAAGATAACAATGTTATCTTAAGGTTTTCTATTTATACTAAGCTATAAGCACGCTTTGTTTCTTCATGGAACACATTTGTATCATATTTATGCTCAACAAAAATTTGATGCCATACCATAAATGCAAGTACTGTCCAAATTTTACGGCTGTAATCGCCTTTATCTGCACAATGTGCTTCTAATAAGTTTAATACGTACTGCTTGTCGATTAAATGCTCTGTTTTGCTTTCTTTAATGATATTTACAGCCCAATCATGCATTTCATCTTTTAACCAGTGACGAATTGGTACTGGGAATCCTAGCTTCTTACGATCTAATACATGATCCGGTACAATACCGCGTACTGCTTCACGTAAAATTGCTTTTGTTGTACCATTTGCAATCTTTAATTCTGTTGGAATTTTCGATGCAACATCAAATACTTCTTTATCTAAAAATGGTACACGAAGTTCTAATGAATGTGCCATCGTCATTTTATCAGCCTTTAATAAAATGTCGCCGCGCAACCACGTGAACATATCAATGTATTGCATTTTGCTTACATCGTCATAGTTCTTAATATCATCATACAGTGGCTTCGTAATATCCATGTAATTAACACTCTCATCGTAGTGCTTCATAAGTGCTGCTTTCTCTTCTTCACGGAAGATTTTCGCATTTCCATAGTAACGTTCTTCAATTGGTGTACATCCGCGCTCTAAGAAGCTCTTTCCTTTAAATCCTTCTTTTAATGCACCACTTAACGCTTTTAACACACGTTTTCCTGGGCTAGGAATGTAAGAGAACATTTTTAAAGAGTTTGGTTCACGATAAATATTATATCCACCAAACAGCTCGTCTGAACCTTCACCAGAAAGAACAACAGTTACATGTTTACGCGCTTCTTTCGCAACGAAATACAATGGTACAGCTGCTGGGTCCGCTAATGGATCATCCATATGCCACATAATTTTTGGGAATTCATTCATGAATTCTTGCGGTGTTACGAATACACTATAGTTTTTTACATCTAATTTTTCTGCTGTCTCTTTCGCTACATCAACTTCACTAAAGCCACGGCGCTCAAAACCAACAGAGAATGTTAACAGATTCGGATTCATTTCTCTTGCAATAGATGCGATAATAGATGAATCAATACCACCAGATAAGAATGAACCTACTGGTACATCACTGCGCATATGCATTTTCACAGAATCGTATAATACGTCACGAATTGCTTGAATATGCTCTTCTTTCGTTGCATCAGATGCATTGAAATATGGTTGCCAATAACGGCGAATTTCCATCTCTTTCCCAAGCTCTTTTACAAAGTAATGACCCGGCTCAATTTTGTTAATATCCACTGTTAATGTTTCAGGCTCCGGAGCATATTGATACGTAAAGTAATGTTGTAGAGAAGCTGGGTTTACCCCTTTATCTTCCATCACATGTAAGATACTTTTCTTTTCAGATGCAAAGAACGTTGTATCTCCGTGCTGTGCAACGTAAAGTGGCTTAATACCGAAATGATCACGCGCACCGAAAAGTTTTTTCTCTTCGCGATCCCAAATCATAAATGCAAACATACCACGTAGGTAATCTACACATTTTTCTTTCATATGAGCATACAATGCAATGATTACTTCTGTATCAGATTGCGTCGCAAATGTTGCACCTTTTTCAAGAAGCATTTCACGAAGCTCTACATAGTTATAAATTTCACCATTAAAAATAATTACATAACGATCATTTTCATACGTTAACGGCTGATGTCCTGCCTCTAAGTCAATAATACTTAAACGGCGGAAGCCAAATTGTACATGTTCATCACGGAAGTACCCTTCATCATCTGGACCACGATGAAAGATAATCGTATTCATATTTTCAAATTGATGTTTTTCTTCTGCCGAAAACTCTCTAGGGTTTTCACATAAACATCCTACAAAACCACACATACTTTCTTACCCTCTTTCGGTTTTCATTCTTTTTCTATACTACTAACCCTATTTATACTAGCATAATCATAACAATATGGCGACAAAAAGTACAAAAAAACCGCTCCTATTCTTATCTTATCCTTTATCAACTTTCAATTTCTTACACAACTGAAAAAAACACACTCACATTTAGGCATTTTAGTCATATGATATTTCAGATTTATCTTTAGGAGGAGAAATTATGAGTGATGAACAAAAACCTTCACGTCCGCCATTTCGAAGTTACTTAAAGCAAATCGATGACTTTTTCGAACAAACACCGCTTCGTGATGTTATTGCAGATATGAATCACTTTTTCCAAAAAGGAAATCGTTTATTAACATTCCCTGTTGATTTATTTGAAGTAGGAGAAGACCTTGTTGTAAAAGCTGAGCTTCCTGGTGTTCAAAAACAACAGATTCAAATTGAAATACAGGGTGAATACTTAAAAATTTCCGTAAAAGAAGAAGTTTTAGGAGAAGAAATAAAAGAATCACATAATTATTATCGCCGCGAACGCGCAGTGTCAGAAGCTTCCCGCATGATTAAACTACCGTATACGATTAATAAAAAACAAGCGAAAGCTTCTTATCAAGATGGCATTTTAGAAATTCGTGCACCAAAACTTCCGCAGCAGCATGATATTTTATCGATTGAATAAAAAAGGATGCCCATTGGCATCCTTTTTTACTGTGTTAAACGCTTAATATCACGAAGTATATCATCATACGGTGTATTCGTAATACCACTATATTTCTTCATAACTTTCCCGTTTTGATCTACTAAATAAAATGATGTCCCATGAATAACTTGATCTGTATTGTCAGGTTTGTCAACAAGCATTTGGAAGTTTTTCTTTGCAAACTTTTCAATGTCATCTTGCGTATACCCAGTTAGCAAATTCCAGTTCTTCGTATCATCCGTGAACTTTTGTACAAATGTTTTTAAGTTTTCGGGCTTATCTACCGTTGGATCAACACTGAACGATACAAATTGAACATCTAGTTTTCGTTCTTTCGCCAGACTTTGTAATTTCGCCATATTAGCCGTCAGTGGTGGGCATACTGTTTGACAATGTGTAAATACGAAATCCGCTACCCACACTTTTCCTTTTAAATCTTTCGTGCCAAACTTCTCACCATTTTGATTTATGTATTGAAAACTTTCGACATCCCAATTTAATGGATCTCGAAGTTTTGATCCTGAACTGCATCCAGCTAAGACTAGTAAGCAAAAAGTAGTAAGAATACCAATCCATTTTTGATATTTCTTCATTCTAGAACACCTTTCTCTCTTTCAAAATATAACATTTCTTCTATCCTATGTTAACGAACAATAAGAGTCCATTTGCAAGATTTCTCTATCAATGCAGAACAATCCTACTAATGAAAGTTTCACCTTATTGTAACAAAGGTAAACACTACAGGAGAAGTGTTTACTTCACTTGTTCACTAAATCGTACTAATTTTTCAATAGCTTCTTCTTTTTCAAATGTACTAAACCATCTATATTCTTTGTCATCTAAAATACGATAATGTTGACTGATAATGTTTTGCTGTAAGCGGAAAGGTCCTTTTTTCTCAATTTCCTTCCACCATACACGTCCACCCATCGTTTTTTCTTTTTTATATTCAATATGACGATGAGAGATTGTTTGGACAACTTCAAGAGCAGATCCCCCAAACGCAGACTGCAGTACTTCACTGTCTTGAAACAACGCACATATTGCAATAACAGTCGCCCACGAAGGCAAAATACGCTCTTTTTCAATTTGAACAAGTGTCTTTTTGGAAAGACCTAGAATCTCTGCCATTTCTTCTTGTGTATAATTATATTCTGTTCGAATAAGCTTCATTTTTTTGGCGATTGTCAATACCATTACTTCTTTATTCATGTGAACACCTCTGCTTGCTTTGTAAAGATTACCTCGTTGTAATTTTACACTTTTTTAATAATTAGTCAATTTCATTCACTTCTTTCCTTTACTACATTTCAATACAATAGCATTAAACAGATTTTATGTGAGGTGATGTTCATGTGCGGAAAACGTTATGAGAACATGGATAGCGTTAGTACACAAAAACCAATAAGAGACTTTTTACGATGGAGAAAAGAACGCAAACAAAAGAAAAAAGACATTTCCTTCATTATAGAACAATCGCCTGTAAAACAAGATACTTTCTTACGTGAAAATGAAGATAAAACAACTGTTACATGGGTTGGTCACTCGACATTCCTTATTCAAACAAATGGACTCAATATCTTAACCGATCCTGTATGGTCTAAAAAAGTTAAAGTTGTACCACGGCTTACGGATCCCGGACTAATTCTTGAAGAACTGCCGCCCATTGATGTGGTGCTTATTTCTCACGGTCACTACGATCACCTCGACTTTCCCACACTTCGTCAACTAAAATCGGATGTACTGTATTTAGTACCCAGTGGTTTAAAAAAGTTATTTTTACGAAAGAAATTTTTCCATGTTGAAGAATATAACTGGTGGGAACATACAGTAATTAATAATGTACATTTGCACTTTGTTCCAGCTCAGCATTGGATGAGAAGATCTCTATTTGATATGAATTCCTCTCATTGGGGAGGATGGATCATTGAGAACAAAACAACAGAAGAAACCATTTATTTTTGCGGCGATAGCGGATATTTTCGGGGGTTTAAAGAAATTGGGGACCGCTTTACCATTGATATTGCCCTCATGCCAATTGGAGCCTATGAACCCGAATGGTTTATGAAGGTATCGCATATTTCTCCAGAAGAAGCAGTGCAAGCGTTTTTAGATATAAAAGCAAAACATTTTATCCCAATGCATTACGGTACATTTCCGCTCGCAGATGAAACACCAAAAGAGGCGATTACAAGACTTCGCAGCAATTGGAATTTACGAATGCTACCATGGGAACAGTTGCATGTTTTATTTCTTGGGCAAACATATATAGCTACTCCTCCCTCCATACAAGAAGAAAAAGTAAAAAGAGAAAGTATGCATATATAATATTACAAACTCAATACATGATTAGTATCAGCATTTATACGGTACGCATTATTTATTTTGTACGGCACGAAAAAAGCTACTTGAATATAATCAAGTAGCTCTTTTCTATTCTGCAAAATAAGAGAATCCAATCGCCCCAACACCTGTATGTGTACTAATAACAGGTGTTGTAAAGAAAATTTCTGATTGTGTAAATCCACTAATCTTTTCAACTGCCTCTTTCATCTTCTGCGCTAACGGTAATGCTTTTGCATGTGGAATCGCAACTGCTTTTACTGTTTTACCAGCTATATCTTCTTCAAATATTTTCGCTAATGTTTTTACGACTTGTCCTTGACTACGTACCTTAGTAATCGGATTGAGGACCCCGTCTTCAACACTAGCAATCGGCTTAATATTTAATAAAGATCCAATCATTGCTTTTCCTTTACCGATACGGCCACCTTTTACAAGGTTTTCTAACGTATCAACAACAACGAATAGACGCGTGTTTTTTCTAACTTCTTCAACACGTTTTAAAATATCTTCTAAAGAACGTCCTTCTTGCGCCATTTTCGCTGCCTCAATTACTTGATATCCTAAAGCATGAGTAATCAATAAAGAATCTACTACCGTTACTTTTGTATTTGTCATTGTTGCTGCACTGCTTGCTGTTGCAACTGATCCACTTAGTCCATTTGTTAAATGAATCGAAAGAACTTCGCTGCCGTCCTCGCCTAAATGATCATACAATTCTACAAATGAACCAACTGCTGGTTGAGATGTTTTTGGTAACTCTTCCGATTTTTCCATTTCTTCAATAAACTCATCTGGTTGTAAATCTACACGATCTAAATAAGTTTGTCCGTTCACAGAAATTGATAATGGGATAACGTGAATATCATATTTTTCAATCACATCTTGTGATAAATCCGCCGTTGAGTCTGTAACAATTTTAATTTTTTGCATGTTTTACTTCTTCCCTTTCCACTACGCTCTCCCTGTTATTATACTAGTATTCCCACTGCTTTCAACATTTTAAGGTAATTTTCCGACAAAATTCTCGCTTTATGTGGCTAAAAAATGTAAGGCAGAGCACTTTTGCTCTGCCTTACATTTTTTCTATGCATTTTTTTCTAGCGTATTTGTTTCATATACATTTGAATAATCATTCCATTTTAAACAACCTCGCAAATATTCTCGAAATGAGTACGAAAACCTTGGTTGTTTTTGTTTTTGAATTTTGGAGATAAAGAGCTGAAGACGCGACTGAATTTGAAACGCTAATGGGTGCTGTGTTTGTAGCACAGGAATTTCGACCACCTTTACGCATTTTCCTGTTGGGTGAGTAAAATAAAAACTCTTCATAATCACGATATCAATCCTCTTTTTTTTTGGATTTATAATGTTAGTATAAACCGACAAAGACAAAAAGTTTGTCTAAATTTTGGAGAAGCATTAATTTTTTTCTTCTTTATATTGTATACGCTTACATAAATAGTATAACAAAGAAATAAAAAAAGTGCCCATCATAAAGAGGCACTTTTTGAAACAAAATCATTTTCACGATTTTGTTTACGTTTATACACAATTTTCGACAGAATAATACTAATCTCATAAATACATATAAGAGGCACTGCTACCAAGCTGTGAGATAAAAAATCAGGTGGCGATATACATGATGCTATAATAATCAATACGACATATGCATATCTCCTTATTTGTTGTAGGAAGTATGGCGTTAAAAAGCCAATGCTTGTTAAAAACATAACAACAATAGGTAATTCAAATATAACCGCAAATGGTACAGTTAAGTTTAATACGAAATAAAAATATTTCTCAGTTGTAAACATCGTATTAAACATCTCACTTCCAAGCTGCGTTAAAAAGTGAAATAAAAACGGCATCACAATAAAATATCCGAAACATAGTCCTGCAATAAATAATATACATAACACAGGAATATACATTAAAGTCATTTTTTGTTCCCGCGGATGCAAACCCGGCTTTACAAATAACCATAATTGAAATGCAGCTATTGGTATAGTACAAACAATTGCAAAAAGCGAGGCAATGGAAAAGAAAATCCATAATACATCACTTGGACCTAAAACTGTCAATTTCATTGTTAAATCTTTCACAAGAAAAAAGTAAATATCTTTTGCGTATACAAATCCTATAATTAAGAAAAAAACAAATGATAGGACGGTAATAATTAAACGCTTTCGTAATTCACTAATATGCTCTATAACACTCATTTCTCGATCATCCATTTTTTTCACCACTCTTTTTTCATCAGATAAAAAAGATGCAAGAGAGATTCTCGCCTTACATCTTTTCTAAACAATACATATATTATTTACGTTCTTTTTCTTGAAAAGCATCATCTGTTAATTCCTTTGTTGATTTCTTAAATTCTTTTAAAGTTTCCCCTAAAGCCCGTCCGATCTCAGGTAATTTTTTGGGGCCAAATAAAATAAGCACAGCTACTAAAATTAAAATTAAGCCTGGAAAACCAATATTTGAAAACATATTTCCATCCCCCTTATAAGTAGATTGAATGGTTCTACTATCCCATAATTTCATTTTGTCAAAAAAGTTTGAAAACGTCAATGTATCCGCTATCTTTTATCAAAAAAATTTGAAAATATAATTTTCATACAATTTTCATTTCCTATTCCTTTCGTATATGATATGGTGAAAGAAACTATACTCCTCATTTTACTACGTAAGAAAGGAGTCGAAACATGACTCAAAAGATAACTCGAATGACTCAGTTTGTTAAAGAGGAAATCGCAAATGCAATTACACATGGCATCGGTGCCATTTTAAGTATCCCTGCGTTAATTATTTTAATTATCCATGCCGCAAAGTACGGAACAGCATCGGCAATTGTAGGGTTTACTATATATGGTGTGAGCATGTTTTTACTTTATTTATGTTCAACGCTATTACATAGTATCCATCACCCAAAAGTAGAAAAGTTATTTACTATCTTAGATCATTCTGCCATCTATTTATTAATTGCTGGCACATATACACCATTTCTACTCGTTACACTGCGCGGACCACTGGGCTGGACATTACTCGCAATCATTTGGACGTTAGCAATTGCCGGAATCGTCTTTAAAATCTTTTTTGTACGTCGCTTTATTAAACTGTCAACTTTGTTTTATGTCATTATGGGATGGCTCATCATCGTTGCCATTAAGCCGTTATATGAAAGCTTAACAGGGCATGGCTTTTCCTTATTATTAGCCGGTGGAATTTTATACTCTGTCGGCGCCATCTTCTTCTTATGGGAAAAGCTCCCATTCAATCATGCAATTTGGCACGTATTTGTATTAGGCGGAAGTACGTTGATGTTTTTCTGCGTGTTATTTTATGTGTTGCCTGTAGCGTAAAAAAGTCTCAGCTTTATAGCTGAGACTTTTTTACTTATTTAGCTGACTCGCAATAATATCCTGCGTATATTTCGTTAATTCTTTAATATCCATATTTTGATATTGTTCTGCTGTAATTGGTTTCGAAATCGTGACTGTTGCATGCGCTGGTTTCATTCGATTACCGTTTGCTTCAAACATTTTATAAGTCCCGTCCACTGTTACTGGTAAAATCGCTACACCTGATTTGACAGCAAGATGGAAACTACCAGCTTTAAATTCTCCCATTCCAGCACCCTTACTACGAGTTCCTTCTGGAAAAATAACGATAGAATGTCCTTGCTTTAACAGCTCAATTCCATCTTTAATAGCTTGTAAAGATTGACGGCGATCCTTACGATCCATAAATACACAGTTCATCAATTCCATCCATGTTGATACAAGTGGAAACTTTTTAATTTCTACTTTCGCAACAAATCCAATTGGCTTATTTAAATAGCCCATTAAAACAGGAATATCCATATCACTTTGATGATTACTTACTACTAGCACTGGCTTATCCTGTGGTACATTTTCAAGTCCATTCACTTGTACTGTTGATCCAGCTACATGAATCATCTTCTTACCAAACCAATTTGTTGTTTTAAAAACCTGATGATCTTTTTCTTGCGGTGATAGTGTATGTAACTTTCGTTTTATACGCCACATTCTTGGCGTAATACCAATTACAATTAAAATTAAGTACAAAATCTTAAAAACCGTTTGAATCATATAGAACCCCCACATATTGTCATTCCGTTCTTCATTATACTAGACAAACGAAGGAAAAAGAAGAAAAAATGTCCAAACGACAAGCGTTTGGACATTTTTTATAATATGATAGATTAGAATTGTTTTGCTAATTTACGTGCTTTTTCGATTGCTTGTTCTTTAATTTCAGGTGCCTGTGTAGGATTTGCACTCATACCTTCTACTGCAATATATTCTACATCCGTTACACCCATGAAACCTAGCATTGCATTTAAGTGGTTGCGACCAAAGTCCACTCCTGCGTATGGTCCTTCAGAATAAACACCGCCTGTTGCTTGGATATGAAGCGCTTTTTTGCCTTCTAATAAACCAACTGGACCATTTTCAGTATATTTAAATGTTTTACCTGCAATTGATAAATTATCTAAGTATGCTTTTACAACTGGTGGATAGCTCAAGTTCCACATTGGTGTTACAAATACGTATTTATCTGCATGCATAAATGTTTCTAAGTTTCCATTCATTGCTGCAATTTTTTGTTGTTGACTTTCGCTTAATGTTTCAAAGCCTTCTCCTGCACCAAGTTTTCCCCAAGCAGCAAGTACTTCACCATCAATTGCAGGTACGTTTGTATGGAATAAATCAATTGTTACAACGTCATCTTGTGGATTTGCTTGTTTGTAAGCTTCAATAAATGCTGCTCCTACTGCCATGCCGAATGATACTTCTGCTGAATTTGGATTTGCTGTAATAAATAGTACTTTTGTCATATTGATTTCTCTCCCTTTTTTCTCTTCGTTAATATCTTCAATTCGAGATTTTATTATTGAAAAGTAAATTACTTACCTTACATAAGTAATAATATATAATTAATGTTTATCTGTCAACAAAAATAGTTACTTTTTTTTAGTAAGTGAATAACTGTATTGAATATGACTTTCATCAGTGAAAGAAATCCATAACTAAGTTACGGAAAGCTATCAACAATTAGAGGCATATCGGCTGTTATTTCCCTCTCTTCTTTGGTTTCCCATCATCTTCAAGTAGGAATGCCAAATAAAAAAGAGCTATCTCACAAACAATTATCAAGACCTAAAAGTTAAAAATCCTCAAAAAATAAAGGTAAGTACATATTAGTCATGTTTAATATGTGTTTACCTCTTATTTTTTTTTAGGGTCTCGCCACATGTCCATCAAGCTGATAAAACGGGTTACCCCATCGCCATCAACCTAACAAAAATAAACTACCTCAAAACGATAAAATTGAGAAATTTTCATTTTTTTGTTTTGGGGTGATTCTAAATTCTTAAGTTGATGGGCATGGGGTCTCGCCAACATTTCGCGAATTTCGTACGCTAAGGATTTTTTCAATTAAAAAACTTGGTTTTACCGTACGTTAAGAATGTTCCATAAACGATGCTTATTGTTTGTTATGGTACTTTGTTTTTGGTAATGAGTTTTGGAACTGTTTTTTGACCGTATTTCTGTCAGTTTCGTTAGAAATAAATAAAGTTCCTTAAACGGACGTTTTCGGTTCTTTCTTAATAGAGGGAAATTGGATATTTATGTTAATCGGAAGTGAAATTGTGAAGATTTACACTTAAACTAAAGGTCAGTTTAGTCTAAGAAGGGAGTACCATCAGGAAAATGCGTATTTACAACACTAAGCTCATTTTCAAGACGATTCCCCTGCTTTTAACAACGTTGAGAAGGTTTCAGTGTTCTTAAAGAGTCTAATGAGCCCATTTTATTTGAATTAAGATAGTTTAGTTAAATAGGAATTTTCAGTAATTTTGTCGAATTAGTTTTACTAACGATTAAAATGGGGTGAACTTTATTATGGAAATTATAATAAATAATGAATGTTTTAACAAAGCAATTTCAGAGGTTAGTAAAGCAGTATCTTTAAAAACCCCTTTCCCTATTTTGACAGGTATTAAGATAATTGCTGAAAAAAATTGCTTAATCCTTATTGGAAGCAATTCTGATATTGTTATTGAAAAAGTAGTACCTTTAATGATTAATGATGTAAAGGTATTGGAAGTTTATAAGACAGGTAGTATTGTTATATCTGCTAAATATTTAAGTGAAATTGCTAAAAAGCTCCCTAGTAATATACATTTAAAAGTAAACGAAAAACAATTAGTTACCATTCAGTCTGATGAAATTGTAATCAACCTAAACGGATTTAACCCTAAAGAATACCCAAGTCTTCCTCAAATTGATGAAGCTAAATACACTAAAATTTCCAGTATTGAATTAATGGAAATAATTAATCAAACTGTATTCGCAGTTTCTAAGAGCGAGTCCAGACCTGTCCTGACAGGAGTTAATATGTCTTTTAAAGAAAACCAAATTTCGTGTGCTGCAACAAATTCTCATCGGTTAGCACTAAGAGAACTTGCAATAGAAACAAATGTAAATGGTTCTTTCATTGTTCCGAGTACAAGCTTAAATGAGCTTACTAAGTTAATTAAAAATGAAACCGGTGAAATACATATTTATATAACAGATAGCTATATAGTGTTTAAATCAGACACTATCTCACTTTTTTCAAGATTAATTGAAGGTAATTATCCTAACATTTCGGGATTGTTACCAAAAGATTCGAAGACAGTAATTACTTTGGACACAACTCAACTATTAAAAGGTATTGATAGAGCATGTCTTTTTGCAAATGAATGGAGAAATAATAATGTAAATTTAGAAATAAAGGATGGTACAAAGATAAGAATTTTTTCTACCTCATCAGAATTAGGGAAAATAGAAGAAACACAAAATATCAAGATGATTAACGGAGAGATTGAATTAAGTATTTCACTTGATGGAAGTTTTTTAATGGATGCTTTAAAAGTAATAAAAGAAGAAGAGATAAGATTAAGTTTTGGTGGTTCAATGAGACCAGTCTTAATTGAACCTGTTGATAATTCTTCATATCTTCATCTTATTTCACCAGTGCGATCATATTAAATAGACCAGGATTTTATTACTGTTAGTAACGGTGATCTTTAATTGAACAAGACTATGTTACTCGATAATCGAACACTTTAATGAAGAAACGAAAAAAGTCCGATTTCTTTTCTCTATTTTAATTGAGAAAAGAAATCGGGCTTTTTAATATTAGAATTTCCTTAACGTTGTAAATCCGCATTTCCCTGACGGTACCCCATGCCCATCAAGCTAACGGTGAGAAACCCTAGCTACACCTTGATTTTTGTACTGTGACTAATGAGTTTTGGAAAAATAAACATGCCAAATAAACCTATGAGAATGTGATTTTTCCGCTAGGCAACTTGTCTTTTATTCACCGTCGTTTCATAGACAACACCCAGAATATCAAAGACGGTCATTTTTTTGTAACGATGACATTTACGACCATTTTTTTTAAGCAATTGATAGAGGCGATGCAGAATTGCCGAAAGTTCATCTGTGTCAACCGCCATTGCTTGGAACAGTAATGGAAAGTAATCCTTAATCATATAAATTGCTTTGTATTCGCTTAGTTCTTGCTTCTGCTTTCCGAGTAGAAACTGTCGCATTTGAAACATCGTAGAGGAACAGATGAGAATGCCAATGAGTTGACCATACAAATGGCATTCAAGACGTTCTTTTTTGATGCCCTTACACTCATCAATTTCAAAGAACGACTTCCATGTTTTAAACAAAATCTCTATTTGCCAACGCAGTGAATACAAGGAATGCACATAGTTAGTCGGTACTTCTTCTGGCGATGTGTTCGTAATATATACATTCATGCTCATCAAATGCTTACTTTTATCCTTCATGATAATACCCTTTTTCTTCTCACGTATTGCTTGATTTTTCAAACGTGTTTGTGTTTGATCGTCGGTTAAACGATGGATCATGACACGTGCTGGAAGCTTCTGATTTTGGCCAATATATGCCTCGGGGATTTCCATCGTTTCACCAGGGGATAGACTAGACATCATTTGTGTCATATCAAGTTGGATGTATTCTGTTTGCTTTTTTAACGTACCATTGTTGAAGTATTTTGGCTCAGGGTTCTTGATATAAATGCGTGTATTCAGCTTCAACCTCGAGATATAGTAAGCCTTTTTATCGTGAATCGCTTGTAAATCACTTAAATCGAAGTAACCGAGATCACGCAAACATAGGTCTCCTTTTTCAACGGTTTCAAGGCAAATGGTACCGTATGTTTTATCATTGTTCTTTCCTGGCCCAAGCTGTACGTTTAAAAATTGACCACTGAGTAAATCGTATTCAAGTTGAATCTTCACCCCCGCAGTATTACTACTTCCACCTGATCCTTGATAGTCAGTGGCGAAGGTATCTGGTAACTGAAACATCGTCGCATCTAAAATACGAATACGATTGAAAATAGACATCATGTATGCAGAAAGCGATTGATTGGAACAGAGTTTTTGTGTGAGAAGAGAAGTAAAGACTTCTCGAAGGAATGCGACAGCTGCTGGATTAAAGCGTTGATTCAATCCTTCCGGGCTCATTAGTACCCCAGTGGAAGCTTCTAACCGACTGCATAATTGTGTAAGTGATGTGCTAGCGATTTCCTGACTGAGCCATACGCAAAGGGCAATAAGTTCGTTTGCTTGATATTTACTAGATCGCTTTACAAAGCCAACTTGTCTGGCGATGTCTTGTAGGACTACTGGAGATAGAAAGCGTTGTAATTCTTGTGAGAATAGATGTAATTCTTCAGAAAGCGAGAGGTCCATAAAAAACGCCATCCTTTCCTATGATTCTACAGAAAGAATAGCGTATTTTTTCATTTTAGGGGTATTTTGTTTTATTAGGTTGATAGCGATGTGACGCTACCCTTATATTAAATTGCAATAAAAGGTGTTTTATGAATATACTCTTTATTATCAATCTGGCTAATTATAAAATTTGCTATTTCTTTATTTGAAATCATTGTCCCAGGCATATCGGTAAGACTTTCTTTGACCGCTCTTACTTCAATACCCTCTTTTACAAAAGGTAGTCTTATTAGTGTCCAATCAAGGTCTTTATTTTTCAAAAGAATATTCAGCTCTTCTCTTTTATCTTTCATCATTTTGGAAAAGAGCACTTCAAACATTTTTGCTCCAATCTTATTTAAAGGACTTTTTTTATCTCCTATAATGTTGAGAGAAGCTCCTGTAACTCCAATATATCTCTTAATATCCTTTTCTTTCATTACTTCAAGTATATCTCTGGTAACTTTGCTATATATAGGTGTATCTCTCATAGGTTGACCAAAGCAATTTATAACAATAAGACAACCTTCGAGTAGTTGTCTTATTGCATCTACATTCTCCGCAGTACCTGTTACAATCTCAATTTTATCATCGTTGTATTTTAAATTTTTAGGGTTCCGAACAAGCATACGAACTTGGTAGCCATTTTTTAACGATTCTGAAGCTATATAACGTCCTACCTTACCAGTGCCACCAATTACAGCTATTTTATAAGGATTATCCATTCCATCACTCCTAAGAATATATAAATAAACTCAATCCTTCCGAATTAGATTCTTATTTTACAATCTTGTCCTTTTCACAGTTAATAATATTTATCATTTTTCTTTATATTTTAACATAAATTACCTATTTGTTCTTGGGTTTTCTTTTAATGCCTTAAATAACAAGATAAATCGCAACAGAAATGGAGGTCTGACAATAATTATTGTCACATTGTTAAAAGCAATGCTAATTATAATTTTATTTTAGGAGTCCCGCCACGTTGTCATCAATTTAGTACTTTGAATTGTCCCCAAAACAAAAATTTTATTATTTTGCAGTTATTTATGAGAATTTAGCTCATTTTTTTCGTTTTGGGGGACAATCAATTTCTTAAGTTGATGGCGATGTGACGGTACCCCAAGAAGGAATATGTGGTTAGGATGCAGAATATGGACCATAAATAGATGTAATAAAGGATAAGAGTTCATAATGGAGATTGCTTTGATAGTCCCTATACTTATTGTGGAGCAGGGGGAGTTGTTGTTCAGTTTGAAAAATGTTTTAGACTGCACAGTGTTGCTCTAATTAGATTTCCCTATTCTTATTTTTCTAATTTAATTAAATAATGATTTAGACTCATGAATCAGTTTCATATCGTAAAAAGAGTCTTTATTAAAATAAAGTATTAGACTAGATAGTAACTATACAATTTATATACAGGAAATAAAGGAAATTCAGAAAAATCCTACATGATAAAACTAGGATGTATACATTTCTGTATAAATATTGGAAAAGGAAATAGGCTTAATTATTGATAGGCAAGGGATATATAATCTTTTTGAATTTCAATAATATGACATTGTGTTAATTGTACATGTATAGGATATACATTATGAGTATCCCTTTAAAGAATCGGTTCAACAATTCATCAAAAAGAATCATGGAAAGAAAACAAAAGGTGCTTTCTATACGTGAAAACACCTTTTTAGTCTTATAGTCTATTTAATTTTGAATGAGATAGCTCCTTGTCCATCACTTTTGAAACACACGTTTGACTTTTTCAGCCGGAATACTACTTCCACCTCTACCTTTTACATCTTCAATCATCATTGCCACAACCATATTTGGAGAATTTGCATCAAATGCAACAAACCACCCTAACTCTTTACCATCTGCTTCTTTTGATTCTTTTAATTCCGCTGTTCCTGTTTTTCCAGCAAGCGTAATACCATCTAATTTTGCAATCTTACCTGTTCCTTCTGGGTCATTCACAACTTTTATTAAAGCGTCTTTCAAAATAGCATTGTTCTCTTTGGATACCACATTTTCTTTCCACGCCTTTACCTGCTTTTCGTCTTTTACAAGGTGTGGAGACGGAATATTCCCCTCATTTACAATTGGCGCATAAGATAATGCAACGTGAAGAGATGACATTAAAACTTCACCTTGACCATACCCTGTATCAGCAAGCTGAATATCATTTTTCATACCATCTTTTGCGATTTGCGAAGTTGCAAATCCATACTCAATCGGTAACTTTTCACCAAATCCAAATTTCTTCGCTTCTTCTATAAACTTATCTTTACCAATTTTTAATGCTTCCTGCGCAAAATAAATGTTATCAGAATACATCATTGCTTTTTCAAAATCAACTGGATTGACATCTTTGACACGCGTTACATAGTAATTACCCCAAGAAGAATCTTTTGCCCATTTTAAACCATCAATTTTAAGAGATTCTGTTGGATTAAGCGTTTTTGTTTCTAGGCCAATTGCACCTGTAATAGGTTTAAAAACAGAACCGGGTGCGTATACTTGTGTAAACCGATTTGTCATCGGCTTTTTCGGATCATTATTCCAAGCATCTCGCTCTGCTTTCGCTGACTCTCTAATCATAGCGTTTGGATTGTATGATGGACTACTTACAAGCGCTAATGTTTCTCCTGTTTGCGGCTGCACTGCTACACTTGAGCCCACTTCGCCCTTCATTTCTGCATAAATTTTTTGTTGTAAATTTCCATCAATCGTTAGTGTAATATTTTCGCCATCTTTCGCTTCTTTTTTGGCAAGTTCTTTTAATTCTTTCCCTTTCGCATCTGCAATATAAACACGTCCACCTTTTTCACCGCGAAGTTTATCTTCAAAAACACTTTCTAGACCTGTTCTTCCAACAGGATCATCGGCTTTATATCCTTTGTCCCCTAATTTCTTTAAATCCTCTGCATTCACTTTCCCCATATAGCCTGTCAAATGTGCCGCAGCTTCTCCTAAAGGATATGTACGAACATTTACTGTACGTGTCGCTACACCGGGCATAGAAATGTAATCATTTTCATTGGCACCCTCTGGTAAAATAGAAAGTGGAACATAATAGCCTGGTTGTACCCATTTTGCTGTTAATTTCTTTTCGATATCTTCAACCGACATTTGTAATAACTTTGCTAATGTTTCTTTTGTTTGCTGTGCTGATTCGCCTAATTTTCCAGGCACAACTCCAACTTCAGAAGCTTTCCCATTCGTTGCTAAACCGCTTCCATTCTTATCATAAATTTCACCGCGCTTTGGCGAAAATGATTGAACAAGTACTTTATCATCTTGTTTCATAGTTGGAAAAATAAATGACGGAGTCCAATCAACTTTCCAGACTTCCTTATCTCCATCCTTTTCTTTCACAAGTTTTGCATCATTTTCAAACATAATCTTCCCGCCGATTGTATCCATACTTACTTTAAAAGGTACATTCGCATTGTTTTTCTCATCTTTTTTGTTTTCTTTTTTCGTTACTGCTTCTACTTTTAAATTTTTGACTGCAATTCCTGTATAAACGTTTTCATATTTCTTTACAAAATCTTCTTTTGTAATCGACTGCTTTGCCTCTTGCGATAACTGTTCATACATTTTATCAAACTTTTGTTCATTCCATGCTTTTACATATGTATCCATCGCTTGCTCTGGCCTCTCTTCTTTCCCACAGCCTACTACTAGTAGCAATGAAAAAACAAGAAGTATTCCCCATATCTTTTTCACATTTTCTCCTCCTTTATATCTCGACACTATCATACTATAAAAATCCAATTTTATAAAATTTATCCATAAAAAAACGATGCAATATGCGCCGCTCTTTATATTACCATTATAACATTCAGAAAATTTTTATATGAGATTTTCTGAATATAAAAACAAAAATGAGAGGATATAAAATTGTGGAGTGTACTTAGAATAGACAACAAAAAAAGAAGATTGGTATGTAACACACCAATCTTCTCTCTCCTTATTTTCTTCTACCATATACATGATAAGCATATGTATATGGATTTTTCTCATCTGTTACGCCTTGTTCTACAGATATTTCTTCCCACTCATCGTAATTAATTTCTGGGAAAAATGTGTCGCCTTCAAATACCTCTTCAATTTTCGTAATATACAAGCGATCTGCAAATGGAAGAACTTCTTTAAAAATCTCTGCACCGCCAATTACAAAAATTTCTTCATTCATTTGCTCGTCCATTTTCTGCACATCATCAATAGAATGGATGACTTCACAGCCTTCCATTTCATAATTTGTGTTACGGGTTAAAATAATGTTTGTTCTCCCAGGTAAAGGTCTTCCAATAGATTCAAATGTTTTTCTTCCCATGATAATTGGATGGCCCATCGTTACTTTTTTAAAGTACGCCAAATCTGCCGGAAGATGCCAAGGTAATTGGTTGTCTTTACCGATTAGACGATTTTTATCCATTGCTACAAGTAATGAAATCATATATATCCCCCTATCTTTACTTACACAGCTACCGGTGCTTTAATTGCTGGATGTGGATCATATCCTTCTAACATAAGATCATTCATTTCAAAATCAAAGATAGATTTCACATCTGGATTTAGCTTTAACCTTGGAAACGGGCGTGGTTCACGTGCTAATTGTTTTTCCACTTGCTCAAAATGATTTGTGTAAATATGCGCATCACCAATTGTATGAACGAATTCTCCTACTTCTAAGCCACACTCATGTGCAATTAAATGTGTTAATAAAGAATAACTCGCTATATTAAACGGAATACCGAGGAAAATATCACCGCTGCGTTGATATAGCTGACAAGATAATTTCCCGTCTGCCACATAAAACTGAAATAATGTATGACAAGGCGGCAGTGCCATACTTGGTATATCTTCTGGATTCCATGCAGATACGATTAGACGGCGGGAATCAGGATTTTTCTTAATCATATCAATTACATCTTGCAATTGATCAAGCGTTTCCCCAGCAGCCGTTTTCCATGCACGCCACTGTTTTCCATATACATCTCCTAAATTACCGTAACGCTTCGCAAATTCATCATCTTCTAACACTTTTGTTTTAAACAATTCCATTTGTTCTTCGTATTGCTTATTAAAACCTTCATCTTGCTGAGAACGCAGTCCAAAGTCTGTCATATCTGGTCCTGTATACGCATCGCTCTCTACCCAGTTCTTAAACGCCCATTCGTTCCAAATATTATTATTATGCTGCAACAAGTAACGAATGTTTGTGTCACCTTTCATAAACCAAAGAAGTTCGCTCGCTACTAAACGAAACGGCACACGTTTTGTCGTAAGTAACGGAAAACCTTGACTTAAATCAAAGCGCATTTGATACCCAAATACAGATACTGTCCCTGTACCAGTGCGGTCTTCTTTTCTCGTACCGTTTTCCATAACGTGACGGCACATATTTAAATATTCATACTCTGCGTGTTTCATCAAGTAACCTTCTTTCACAATTGCTTTATGTAACATTTTTTTTCCTATATGGAGTTTATCATATATGCATTTGAATTTCACACGACCTTTTTAGTAAAAAACTCTTTCATACAGAATACACGTACAAAACTCCGTATTAAAAAATTTTTTCATCTTCAAAATCTGACATACTTTTGTCAATCTTTCCCACAAAAAGAAAAAGGGTTTTCCTATCCTTTTCAAGAAACTATAGTGCGGAAGTAAATAATATATGAGTGGAGGTTTTACTATGCAAAAAACTGAAATGCCTCTTACAAGTAAATTACATACGAAAATCCAAAACATGATGAAAGATTTAAACGTCCCTGGAGCTGCAGTTGCTATTGTAAAAAATGGAGAAGTAGTATTCTCAGAAGGTTATGGGTACCGTGATACAAAAAATAAAAAAGCAGTTACATCAAAAACATTATTCGCTATTGGTTCATCAACAAAAGCATTTGGCACTTTTTCTCTAAGTTTACTTGCGCAGCAGCAAAAATTTAATTGGGATACACCTGTACAAACCTATATTCCAACTTTTTCACTTCATGATCCGCTAGCAAGCACACAAACTACAGCTCGTGACCTAGCATCTCACCGCACCGGTGTGAGTCGTCATGATTTACTATGGTACGTAACTTCCTTAAGTAGAAAAGATATTGCAGAAAACATTCGCCACTTAGAACTAGATGCACCATTCCGCTCGGCATTTTTATACAACAACTTAATGTATGCTACGATCAGCTGCATCACTGAAAACATTACAAATCAACCATGGGAACAATATGTAACGGAACATATTTTAGAACCGCTTCAAATGGAACGTACAAACTTCTCAGTTACCACTTCACAAAAATCAGATGACCATGCACTTCCTTATGTTGAGAATGATGAAAAAATAACAGAAGTGCCTTTCTGCAATATTGATACAATTGGCGCTGCTGGATGTATGAACTCAAATATAGACGATATGGCAAAATGGGTGCTACTTCATTTAAATAAGGGAAAAGTGGGCGAACATGAATTACTTGCACAAAATCTGCTCCAACAAATGTATACACCGCATACTCCAATTCCAGATGAGCCAATGTTTACTATACCAGAAACTCCATTAAACAGTTACGGTCTCGGCTGGTTTATTAGCGCCTATCGCGGACATAAAGAAATCCATCACGGGGGTAATATCGATGGATTCACATCTCTTGTTTCTTTTATGCCAGAACATAATATTGGTCTTGTCGTGTTAACGAATTCCGGTAAAACGTTACTCCCTTCTTACCTTGCACATCAAATTTATGATGAATTGCTTGGATTAGAACCAATTGATTGGCACAAACGTGCGATAGAAGATACAGCAAAGTTTAAAGAAATAATGAAAGAAATGAACAAGCCACTACCACAAGTAAAGGAAACCGTTCTTTCACATCCGCTAAAGGATTATACTGGAACGTTTGAACATCCTGCTTACGGAACAATAGAAGTACACAAACGAAATGAATCATTATATTTAAAATTTGCTTCATTCAATATTGAAATGAACCATCATCACTATGATATGTTCAGTACAAAATGGAATGTTTTCCAAATGGAAATGAACATGTTAGTTTCTTATGAGATGAATACAGCAGGTGAACTAAACGAGCTTAAACTGCACCTACCAGCAATGTTAGGCACTAAGCAACTTCTATTTACGAAAATAGTAAAATAGAATTTCCACTAGTAAGGTTATTCCCAAAATAAAGAGCGCTGATTTTTACGCAGCGCTCTTTGTCTTTAAACAATCCTATTTGTAATTCAACTCATTACATAGTAAGAGATGCAAATATTTCCCCAATAATGCCCTTCATTTGATGAACTCCTAAATCTGTATTTGTCATCATAACCACACCTGTTTCTATATATGGGTATGCAACGAACATACATTGAAATCCTATTCCCCAACCAAGTGAAGAAAATTCAATTTCTTGTCCTGAACCATCAAGAAAAACGCCTAAACCAGTCCATTCTTTACAACCTTGTGAAGTAATTAGTTCTTTTGCCTTACTTTCAGAAAGACCCATTTTACTTTTACCTTTTAAAAAATTCATTACTTCAATTACCAAAGTTGCCAAATCCGTAGGTGTTGTCCAAAGTCCGGAAGCTGCTGGATATGGATAGATCGGATATTCGCTAGAAACGACTTCTCCTTTTTTATTATGACCACAAGAAAATTGTCCTCTGCTTACTGTGAATGTTATTTGTTCAAATGTACTGTTTTTCATATGTAACGGTTCAAATATAAGCTCGTCCATTAACACCTCGAAAGGTTTGCCACAAACATCTTCTATTAATTGCTGTATGATACAAAAACCTGCATCTGAATATTGAAAATCACTGTCTGGTTCATATTTCACTTCAATACGTTCTTTACAATACGGTGTTCTTCCTTCTAATAATTCAACCATTGTAGGAACACCTAGAGTAGAATCAAGCTCACTAAAACTTCCTTCAGGATCTATTACTCCCGCTTGATGACTAAGTAGTGATCGTAACGTAACTTTTTTATTTTGAGTATATTAATTTTCTAGAATATTCCGATATTTAAGTCTATTATTTATATCCTCATCTAAATCAAAGATACCTTGTTCAGTTAACTTTAAAGCCAGCATTGCTGTTAAAAACTTACTCATTGAACAAGCGTTAAAAATAGTGGTATTATTTACGTTATTATTGGTTCCTGCTTTCATTGCACCAAATTCTTTTGTCTTATTTATTTCACCATTATGAATAAAAGCAATACTTAAACCAGATACATGATAATGCTCCATACGTTCGGAAATATTTATATTCCTTAACTCCATATCGAATCCACCTCCATATTATTCCATGTAAATTCCAACAAAAGAATATATGTTCGTAAATTGTTTTTATCTTTATCCTGGCTTAGTTAATTTATTGAACCATCCCCACCTATCTGCTTCGCTCTTGAGGTGGAGGTCTTCTCGCCGGATATGATAAAAGATGACCTCTGTCAGAGGTCATCTTTTATTTACATCTTCATATTTGGCGCATACACAACTTCTAATATGTAACCATTTGGATCATAAAAATCGACTGTACAATATTTTCTGAATACTCTTTTATTTCTATCGGTCCACGAATGATTGGTGCACGAACATTATGTAAGAAATGTGCTACTTCATCAACTACAGAACGATTCATTGCTTGATAACAAATATGCCTTGGGCCTAACGTTCGTACAAGTTCTACACCAATTTCCTTAAAATATATTTCTGTTTTTCCTGTACTAAAAGCAGTTTTATTTAGTTGTTTCCAGCCAAT